>NZ_JBFBMP010000003.1:0-461093 GCF_040687125.1 Microbacterium sp. NPDC076911
TTGGCATTTGACAAGTGCACGCTGTTGAGTTCTCAAGGATCGGACGCACCTCCCACTCAGCTTCACAGCCTCGCCAGAAGGGCAACTTCACAATCGTAGCCACACCCTCTCACCCAAGTCAAATCGACTGGGCCGCAATCTCGCCGGCGCAAGCAGAAGCTCACACCAGCTCCATTCGGAGTGGCTGACCCCATGCAACCCGAGGGTTACAACATCGAAACGCAACCGAAGTTGGTGTTTTGAAGGGGGTTGTTCTCCGCTTGAGGGGGGTAAAGCCTTCCGGCTCTTCCGCGTCCCTGTGGGGCGAACAAGTAATAACTTACGCGCCAGATGAACATCGGGCAAATCTGAACTACCCCCCGGGCGTGTCGCACTCAGCCGGGTTGCACGCACCGGTGGCCGACGAGAAAACGAAGTGCTGATCGCGGCGAGAAAGAGCCGCAATGCGCCTCAGTCTCGCCCACCTGGGGGACCCAAAATGAGCAGAACTGCGAAGACCGTGACCACGCCTACGACAAGCAGCAATCCGAGAATCCATGGCTTGCGCAAGAACCAGCGCATCAGGCGATCGTGCCACGCAGCATCCCTTGGGTCATCCGTCTCTTCCCTTCGCCAGGCGCCCTCGAGTCGGCCGGTGCGATGCAGCCACAGCTCAGCCGGGATGGTTGCATACGGGATGATCGTGCTGACGATTGCGATCGCCGTCGCGCCAGCCTTCCAACGCTGATTCTTCGCGACGAGTACGGCCGTCACTCCGTAGGCAAGAAAGACGAAGCCGTGGATGCCGCCGCCAATCGACACTGCCCACGCCCAGTCGACGGTTGCTCGCAGGATCAACCCCGTGATGAGCAAGGTCCATGAGATCGCTTCGGCGATGGCAAGGGTACGAAAAAGGGTCAGGGGCGTGCGGAACACGTCTCTCCTTGGGTAGGGGGGAATCATTCGAGCCAACGAGCGACGCCGCGGTATGCGGCGTCGCTCATTGTGGTTACTGCTGTTCGGCCTGCGCCGCTTCTTGTTGCTGCTGCACCTGCGCACGCACCTCATCCATATCCAGTCCGCGCACTCCAGCAATCAGCTCATCGAGCTGAGGCGCAGGAAGAGCTCCGGGCTGGGAGAAGACCACAATTCCACCGCGGAACACCATCAGCGTCGGGATTGATGTGATCTGAAAAGCCGAAGCAAGCTCCCGCTCTGCTTCAGTGTCGATCTTTCCGAACGAAATGTCGGGGTTTGCTTCAGAGGCGGCTTCGAAGACCGGTGCGAACTGCCGGCACGGGCCGCACCATTCCGCCCAGAAGTCCAAGAAGACAATCTCGTTATCGGCGACGACGCTTGCGAGGTCGTTTGCGGTGATTTCGGTAGTGGCCATGGCTCGTGCCTCCTGGATCGTCGGTGCGCCACCGCGAAATACGGCGCCGCGTTACTCACTAGTCTGCCGTCTTTGATGCCACCGCGCCCCGGCGCCGCAGATCCGACGACCACAACCACAGCTGTGCGCAGCACAGCCGAGGCCCCGCCCACTACCGTGGAGTCGTGACTCTTTCGCTGGACGACCTTCGACGGTGGCCCGATCTTGAGGGGCCAGACCTGCAAGCGTCGGACGCCGCTGACCGGTTGCTTCTTGACGAATCCGAACACGCCCGCCGCGCCTCGAGCGCGACGGACATCGTCGTTATCGGCGACAACTATGGTGCGCTCACTCTCCGCACCGCGAGCGACAGCTTCCCCGCGGAGGGGCAAAAGATTCGAGTGCATCAAGATGCACTCACTGGCGAACGCGCGCTGGCGGCAAATGCAGCGCGCCTGGGTCTCGACGCGACTTTCACTTCCGGGCCGCTCGGCCCTGATCTTGTGCGTGGCGCGAAACTGGTTCTATTGCGCTTGCCCCGGTCGCTGGAAGCACTGCATGATATCGCGGGTGTGATCGCGATGGATGCTGCGCCTGACGTCGTCGTCTTTGCTGGCGGCCGCATCAAACACATGACTGTCGCCATGAACGATGTGCTTCGTGACCACTTCACAACGGTCGATGTGACCCATGCTCGGCAGAAGTCTCGGGTGCTCATCGCTCGTGGTCCGCACTCTGGCCGCGCGCCGTTGCCACAACAAGCTACGCACGGTGCTCTTGTGGTCTGCGCTTTCGGCGGGGCATTCGCGGGCACCTCTATCGACATCGGCACCCGGCTGCTGCTCGAGCATCTGCCGACCGCACTCCCCCACGACGGGACCGTGATCGACCTTGCCTGCGGCACGGGCATCGTGGCTACGACGCTTGCGAGGCGAACTCCGCCCCGAAAGGTGATCGCATGTGATCAATCCGCCATCGCGGTGTCGTCCGCGCGCGCGACCGCCCAAGCGAACGGCGTTGGCGACACCGTGACTGTCGTGCAAGACGACATGCTGGCGAGCCAACCGGATGCCGCAGCATCCCTTATTGCGCTCAATCCCCCGTTTCATGTGGGGGCCGCCATCTCAGAAGAAATAGCGCCACGAATGTTCGCCGACGCGGCGCGAGTGTTGCAACCGGGCGGCGAGCTGTACACAGTGTGGAACTCCGCGCTGAAGTACCGCGCATCTCTGGAGCGTCTCGTCGGCCCTACCCGTCAGCTGGCCCGAAACGCCAAATTCACGGTGACAGTCTCGACGAAGCGTTAGTCACGCTCGTTCAACGCGGGGTGCGCGTCGACCAGTATGCCCACGCGACGAGCACCGGCTGAAAGAACAATCGCACCAGGCGTTTGCGGTCTGAATCCAAGCTGAATCCATCGCGCCGCTTGGTGTACTGCTCGATATTGCCGGGAAACACCGCGACAAAAAAGCCTGCGAGAATCACGCCCAGCCTGCTGCGCGATGCAGGAAGCACTACCAGTGACGCACCCAACATCACCTCGACAACGCCAGAAGCCACGACAACCGCGTCTTTGTCGAGCGGAGTCGCCTCGGTCGTCCAGTCAGGCACCTGAGCTTGGAACTCTTTGCGTGCCCAAAACATGTGGCTCAGTCCAGCAAAAACCATTGCTGCGGCCAGCGTCCATCGTGCGATTGTCCTCATAGCAAGAGCGAACCACAAAAGTGACGTGGTCGGGGTAATCGGTGTCGATGCGCTAGTGGGCAATCCGCATGCCACCTCAGTCGGCGGTTAGTCGAAAAGCAAGAGATCGCTGGTGGGATGCTCGACGGAGACGCGGAAGTCGAGCTTTGGACCCGTGCGGGACACATCAAGGTCAAGCTGCTGAAGGGCGCCGACATGCGTCGGATCGACAGCCTTCAGGCAAAAGAGAACCCCCGAAGGCGACAAGCCCTCGGGGGTTCTTCTTGCGCTGCTAGAAGTCCCAGTCGTCGTCTTCGGTCGCTTCGGCCTTGCCGATGACGTACGACGAACCTGAGCCACTGAAGAAGTCGTGGTTCTCGTCGGAGTTCGGCGACAACGCCGACAGGATCGCCGGGTTGACGTCTGTCGTAGCCGCGGGGAACATCGCCTCATATCCGAGGTTCATGAGGGCCTTGTTGGCGTTGTAGTGCAAGAACTTCTTGACGTCTTCGGTGAGGCCGACCCCGTCGTAGAGGTCTTGCGTGTACTGAATCTCGTTGTCGTAAAGCTCATACAACAGCGAGAACGTGTAGTCCTTGATCTCGTCGCGCTCAGCCTGCGACACCTTCTCGAGTCCCTTTTGGAACTTGTAGCCGATGTAGTAGCCGTGCACAGCCTCATCGCGGATGATGAGGCGAATCAGGTCGGCGGTGTTGGTGAGCTTGGCGCGCGATGACCAGTGCATCGGCAGGTAGAAACCCGAGTAGAACAGAAAGCTCTCAAGGAGCGTCGAAGCGACCTTGCGCTTGAGCGGATTGTCGCCCTGGTAGTAGTCCATGACAATCTGAGCCTTCTTCTGAAGGTTCGGGTTCTCCACCGACCAGCGGAATGCCTCGTCAATCTCTTTCGTCGAGCACAACGTCGAGAAGATCGACGAGTAGCTCTTCGCGTGCACCGACTCCATGAACGCGATGTTTGTGTACACAGCTTCTTCATGCTGAGTGATCGCGTCAGGAATGAGCGAAACCGCGCCCACGGTGCCCTGAATCGTGTCGAGCAAAGTCAACCCGGTGAACACCCGCATGGTGAGCAACTGCTCTTCGGGCGTAAGGGTGTTCCACGATTGGATGTCGTTGGACAGTGGAATCTTCTCAGGCAACCAGAAGTTGTTGACGAGTCGGTTCCAGACCTCTACGTCTTTGTCATCTTCGATGCGGTTCCAGTTGATGGCCTGGACGTGCTTCAGGAGCTGAAGCTTTTCGGTCATGTCAGTTCTCTCTTGCAGACTTATGGATGAATGAGTGCTGGATCACAGCATGCAGCTGACGCACTCGGTCATGTCGGTGCCCTCGAGGGCCATCTGCCGCAGGCGGATGTAGTAGATCGTCTTGATGCCCTTGCGCCATGCGTAGATCTGAGCCTTGTTGATGTCACGCGTAGTGGCGGTGTCTTTGAAGAACAGCGTCAGCGAGAGCCCCTGGTCGACGTGCTGCGTGGCCGCGGCATAGGTGTCGATGACCTTCTCATAGCCGATTTCGTAGGCGTCCTGGTAGTACTCCAGGTTCTCGTTCGTCATGAACGCCGCCGGGTAGTACACGCGACCGAGCTTGCCTTCCTTGCGGATCTCGATCTTCGACGCGATCGGGTGGATTGAGCTCGTCGAGTTGTTGATGTAGGAGATCGAGCCGGTCGGGGGCACCGCCTGCAGGTTCTGGTTGTAGATTCCGTACTGCTGGATCGATGCCTTCAGCGCTACCCAGTCTTCTTGCGTCGGGATGTGCTTGCCCGAGAACAGCTCAGTGACTTTATCGGTCTCGGGAACCCACGCACGGTCGATGTACTTGTCGAAGAACTCGCCGCTCGCGTAGGTCGAGTCTTCAAATCCGTCGAATGCGTGGCCCTTTTCGATCGCGAGTTTGTTCGATGCCCGAAGGGCGTGGAACAGCACCGTGTAGAAGTAGATGTTCGTGAAGTCGATGCCTTCTTCTGAACCGTAGAACACGTGCTCGCGGGCGAGGTACCCGTGCAGGTTCATTTGGCCCAAGCCGATGGCGTGCGAACGGTCGTTTCCGTCTTCGATCGAACGCACTGATGCGATGTGGCTCTGCTCGCTGACCGCGCTCAGCGCACGGATAGCGGTTTCGACCGTCTGACCGAGGTCATCAGCATCCATCGACAAAGCGATATTCATTGAACCGAGGTTGCACGAGATGTCTTTGCCGATCTCTTTGTAAGAGAGGTCTTCGTTGTACGTCGTGGGCGTGTTCACCTGCAGGATTTCACTGCAGAGGTTCGACATGTTGATGCGGCCCTTGATCGGGTTGGCCTTGTTCACCGTGTCTTCGAACATGATGTAGGGGTAGCCCGACTCGAACTGAATCTCCGCGAGGGTCTGGAAGAACTCGCGCGCGTTGATCTTGGTCTTCTTGATGCGCGGATCATCGACCATCTCGCGGTACTTCTCGGTAACCGAGATGTCGCCGAACGGAATGCCGTAGACCTTCTCGACGTCGTAGGGCGAGAAGAGGTACATGTCTTCGCCATTCTTGGCGAGCTCGAACGTGATGTCGGGGATGACGACACCGAGCGAGAGCGTTTTGATGCGGATCTTCTCGTCAGCGTTCTCGCGCTTGGTGTCGAGGAAGCGGAAGATATCGGGGTGGTGCGCGTTGAGATACACGGCACCTGCGCCCTGGCGAGCGCCGAGCTGATTGGCGTAGCTGAAGCTGTCTTCGAGAAGCTTCATCACGGGAATGATGCCCGATGACTGGTTCTCGATCTGCTTGATCGGTGCGCCCGACTCGCGGATGTTCGACAGCAGCAGGGCGACGCCGCCGCCGCGCTTTGACAGCTGCAGGGCGGAGTTAATGCCGCGAGCGATCGATTCCATGTTGTCTTCGATACGCAGCAGGAAGCAGGAAACGAGTTCACCGCGCTGTGCCTTGCCCGAGTTGAGGAAGGTGGGCGTTGCCGGCTGAAAACGACCCGAGATGATCTCTTCGACCAGGTCGTGCGCGAGCTTCTCGTTGCCGTCAGCGAGGCCTAGAGCGGTCATCACGACACGGTCTTCAAAGCGCTCGAGGTAACGCTTGCCGTCGAAAGTCTTGAGCGTGTAGCTGGTGTAGTACTTGAAGGCGCCGAGGAAGGTCTCAAAGCGGAACTTCTTCGAGTACGCGAAGTTGTTGAGCTCTTGGATGAAGTCGAGCGAGTACTTCTCGATGATGGTGGGCTCGTAGTACTCCTTCTCTACGAGGTAGTCCAGACGCTCTTTGAGTGAGTGGAAGAACACGGTGTTCTGGTTGACGTGCTGCAGGAAGTACTCCCGCGCGGCACGCTTGTCTGCTTCGAACTGGATCTTGCCATCCGCGTCGTACAGATTGAGCATCGCGTTAAGGGCGTGATAGTCCATTCCCTCGAATCGCGCCTCAGTCTTGAATGTCGATTCGGTCACCACTGTGTCTGCCATCGTTCTAATCCCTCGCTCACACGTTCTACGTCTTCAGGCGTGCCAAATACTTCGAGCCGATACAAGTGCGGCACATTGCACTTGCGGCTGATGATCGTGCCAGCGAGCGCGAAATGCTCGCCAAAGTTGGTATTTCCCGCCGAGATAACGCCTCGGATCATGTCTCGATTGCGCTCGTCATTGAGGAATCGAATGACCTGTTTGGGAACGGCACCCTTCTCAACTCCCCGCCCTTGACCTCCGCCATACGTGGGGGTGATCAGGATGTACGGTTCATCGACGACGAGAGCCGGATCCGTTGAATGCAACGGGATCCGAACCGCTCGTGCGCCGAGCTTCTCCACGAAGCGTGCCGTGTTGCCCGACAGGCTGGAGAAGAAGACGACGAGCGGCGCCGCGGCTGCCCGGCTGGCAACCGCGTGACGCTCTGCGATCACGGTTGCCATGAGCGTCAGGCGAGGCGCGAAGCCAGCTCGTCGATTTTGTCGGGACGGAAGCCCGACCAGTGGTCTTCATCAGTGATGACGACAGGTGCCTGGAGGTATCCCAGAGCCTTGACCTGCTCGAGTGCTGCCGCGTCTTCTGACAGGTCGAGAATGTTGTACTCGATCCCCTTTGAATCCAGCGCACGGTATGTCGCGTTGCACTGCACGCATGCAGGCTTTGTGTAAACGGTAATCGCCATTGTGACCCCGTTCTCCCCTCAAATCTAATGTTCGTTCCGGCAGGCCCCCACCGGGAGTCCAATACTACATATGGGTACCGACATTCGATAGCACCACAAGGACTAGTAGTTACATCAATGTCATTTTCCACCGTTCTCCCCATGTACAACACAGGTTTTCCACCGATTCATCCACAGGCGCGCTGAGAGTCCGGTGTGCAAAAAGTCCCAGAATCACGCCGCAGTTGGGCGAGTCGAATTGATCTGTCCACAGGCAAGAAGAGTTAGCGATCCTCAGACAGGCAATCTGCCTGTGGACAACGTTTTGGGCGTGTCGCGGCGCGTCGCCAGATCGGGTCTCGGCGAAGCACGCTGAGACCACCATCGTGGCGCTAACGTAGTCAGGTGTCGCGCTACGGGGAACTGCTGAAGACGCCGGGCGTCGGGCGCATCATGGCCGCCCAGCTCACGGCTCGGTTTCCCAACGGAATGACCAGCCTCGCCGTCCTGCTGCATATCGAGCAGGTGACTGGCTCGTACGGTGCGGCGGGGCTTGTATTGGCGGCCACTTCTGTGGGGCAGGCGGTCGCGGGCCCTGTCACGAGCCGCTGGATGGGCGTGTGGGGCATGAGACGGGTGCTCACGGTGACGACCATCATCTGTGCCGCTGCGATCACTGCCATAGCGCTCGTTCACATGGTGGTCGCCGGCTACATGCTGGTCGGCTTGGTCGCTGGGCTCTCCACTCCCCCAGTGCAGTCCGCCGTGCGCACCATCTACCCCAAGATGGTGACGTCAAAACAGCTCACTCCCCTCTTCTCGTTGGATGCTTCGCTGCAAGAGCTGATCTGGGTGCTCGCACCGGTGGTCATCACCGTCGTAGCCACCCAGGTCGGCACGGTGCAAGCGCTCATCCTGATCGTTGCCATCTTGATCGGCGGCTGCGCCTGGTTCATCCTTTCGCCAGAAGTCGGACGTGTGCGCATCCCCCGAAGTCGTCGCCGACTCGGCAGAGTATTGCTGAAGCCACCCGTCATGCTCGCCACGGTGGTGGGGTTTCTTCTGATCGGCGCCTGTGCCGCGGTGGAAGCGGGCGTTGTCGCCACATTCGGTCACGACGGCATCGAAGCGGGCATCGTGCTGGCTCTGTTCGCCGTCGGCAGCCTGGCCGGAGGACTGAGCTTTGGGCATCTTCCCATCGGCCCCTGGGCGATGGCACGCCGATTCGCAATCGTCACCATCGGAATGACACTGGCGATGTTCTCACTCGACGTGTGGTGGATGAGCGGCACGCTGATCATCGCCGGCGCCGGAATCGCCCCCGCCTTTGCCGTGCTCTTCGCGATGACGTCGGTGAGCGTCAAATTCAGCGAGACCGCCGAGGCCTATGGCTGGATCGGCACCGGTCAGCTGATCGGCGCCGCAGCGGGCTCCGCTGTGGCAGGTTTCCTCATCGATGGCGTGGGCCCCGAAGGGGCGATCGCCGCCGCGGCCGGCTTCGCAGCCCTCGGCACGATCGTCGCCATTGTGTTTGTGCGCGGTTTTCCCGATCTGCGCGGACGAGACTCCACCCCGATACCTGATACCGAACCGGTGCAGACCATTACCTGAGCGTGATCGAGCGCAAGCGCGGCTTCTATGCTGTAGTCGTGCCCGCTCCCGTCGTTCTTCCTCGTCTGTCATGGGGATCTGCCCGTAGCCCCCGTCGCGCTCTGATGATTCATGGCCTCGGCTCAAACGGCGCTCTGATGTGGCGCTTTGGCACTGCGCTGGCCGAAGCGGGCTGGTATGCCCAGGCGGTCGACCTTCGCGGTCATGGCACGGCGCCGCGAGTGTTGGACTACTCCATCGCCGCTTACGCCGCGGATCTCGCCGAAACGTGCCCTGCACGCGGCGGCTCTTGGGATCTGGTCATCGGGCATTCGCTTGGTGGATCGACAGCCACGGTGGTGGCAGCATCCGACCCCTCGTGGACTAAGCAGCTAGTGCTCATCGACCCGGCGATACACCTCTTGCCCCACGACCGACAGACCGTGCGCAACAGCCAGGAGCAATCGTTCGCAGACCCCACGCGCGAGGCGGTGCGCGCTGAGCATCCGCACTGGCATGAGCATGACGTCGAGTTGAAAGCCCAATCGGCGCAACAGGTGAGTCGGTGGGCGGTGGAGCAAACCAGCGAGCAGAATTCGCCATGGGATGTTCGGGATGCTGCTGCGCGGCTGACTACTCCGACTCACGTGATCGGCGCAGACCCGAAGGTCTACTCGATCTTCACGGGCGAACTCGCTGCCGAAGTGCTCGCGGCGAATCCGCGTATCACCATGTCGATCGTGCCGGGGTCGGGCCACTCGCCGCATCGCGACAAGCCGGAAGCCACGATCGCGGCGTTACACCTCGCGTTGCGCGAGCGCTGACACCTACAACGGCGTCTGCCTTTTCGCGAGTTTCCTCGTCTGCCCGTGCCGCAGGAGGGCACAATGAGAAGGGTGAGCTCCGAATCTTTCGATCCGTCCGTGTACCTGCCAGATGAGCTGCTCGAGCGTATTCGCCAGCGAGCGGCTATCCACGATCGAGAGAACACCTTTCCCCAAGATGACTTATTGGAGCTGAAAGCCGCCGGGTATCTTTCCCTGCTCGTCCCCGCGGCCCTCGGGGGCGCTGGGCTGAGCCTTGCCGAGGTCTCGCGCTTGCAGCAGCGGCTGGCGGGCGCCGCACCGGCAACCGCGCTCGCAATCAACATGCACCTGGTGTGGACCGGCGTGGCGAAAGTGCTGGCAGATCGCGACATCAGCACGTTGCAGTTCGTGCAGGAGCGCGCCGTGGCCGGCGAGGTGTTCGGCTTCGGAATCAGCGAGGCAGGCAACGATCTGGTCTTGTTTGGCAGCAATACCGAGGCCACTCCTGATACAGACGGCTCATACGCCTTTTCCGGCACCAAGATCTTCACGTCACTCGCTCCGGTCTGGACGCATCTGGGAGTCCACGGCCTCGACACGTCCGAGCCCGACGACCCGCGAATGGTCTACGCGTTCATACCCCGCTCCGAAGAAGCTGCCGGTCGCGTGGTTGTGCGCGATGACTGGAATACGCTCGGCATGCGCGGCACACAGTCGCGCACGACCGAGCTTCACGGTGCAGTCGCGCCCGCCGACCGCGTCGTGCGACGGATCGCCCCTGGCCCTAACCCCGACGCGATCGTGTTTGGGATCTTCAGCGTGTTTGAGCTGTTCTTAGCGTCGGTTTATACCGGCATTGCGCGACGTGCGCTCGATGTCGCTGTGACCACCGCGGGAGAACGTCAATCGAAAAAGACCGGCAAATCGTATAGCCAAGACCCCGACATTCGGTGGCGGATCGCCAACATGGCGCTCGCCTACGACGCGCTGCCGCCACAGATCGAAGCTCTCTGCAACGATGTGGAAGCAGCGGCAGATCACGGGCCGAAATGGTTCTCGATGTTGAGCGGGGTGAAGCACCGCGCAGTGACCGCGGCAAAGGGGATCGTCGACGACGCGGTGCTCGTCGCTGGCGGCTCTTCGTATTTCGCAGCAGCCGAGCTGAGCCGGCTCTATCGAGACGTGCTTGCCGGGCTCTTTCACCCGTCAGATCCCGAGTCTGCACATTCGACAGCGGCCGCCGCATGGCTCGGTCCGGTGCAGGAGTAGCCCGGATCACTTCTTAGCGAGTGCGTCCCAGTCGATCTCAATGCAATGCGGATCTGACACCGAGACCCGCGCGGGCAGCACCGCCCCAACTTCGGGCCAGAATTGTCGCGAGGTGACCACCTCGGTGGTGACGCGAGTCGCGGGTACACCCTCAGCCGAGGCAACCACGTCAAGCTGACACGCTTGGTAGCGCGCGCGCCCGACCGGTTCTGACACCGAGATGACCAAAACGCTGCCTCTGACTGCGTCGGCCAGCGGATCGCGCACCAGCTTCTCGAGTTGGTGCGCCATCTCGTCGAACTCATCCATCTTTCGAGCCTAGCCCGACGAACACCGCCGCTACGCATGCGAGGATGACGCCATGGCACGGACACCGACCGAACTCCTGACACCTGCCGACCAGCAGCGTCGACATTCCCTTCGTCGCATGAAGGCTGTGGCGCTAGGCGCACTGCTTTTCATGGCGCTGGTGTTCGTCGTCTCTTTCGCATTCGAACAGGATGTGCCGGCGCTGGCATACGTTCGCGCGGCAGCCGAGGGCGGAATGGTGGGAGCGCTCGCCGATTGGTTCGCGGTGACGGCACTTTTTCGGCATCCACTCGGCATCCCGATTCCTCACACCGCAATCATTCCCAGCCGAAAAGACGAGATCGGTCAGACGCTCGGCGACTTCGTCGAAACAGAGTTTCTCCGCGGCGATGTGGTGCGAGACAAGCTCGAGAAGAGCGCGATCGCGGCGCGACTGGGCGAATGGCTCGCCGTGCCCGAGCATGCGGAGCGCATTGCAGCCGAGGGGTCGGTGATGGCCTCTAGCGTGCTGCAAGCCCTCAGCGACGACGATGTGCAGGGCATCATCGAAGACCTTGCGCGCGAACACCTGATCGACCCGGAGTGGGGTCCGCCTCTCGGCGATTGGCTGAATCGAATTGTGACGGCAGATGCGCACCGTAGCGCCGTTGATCTCGGACTCGACACCATCGCCACGTGGTTGGAAGCGAACCACACCTCCTTCACCGGTCTGTTCTCGCGTCGTCTTCCGGGCTGGGTGCCCTCGCTTGCGCACCGGTTCGTCGACGATGCCGTCTACAACGAGGCAATCAAGTTCGTCGCCGCTGTGCAGGCCGATCCGCACCACCCGGCTCGTGTTGCCATCGATGGCTATCTGGCGAGGCTGGCCGACAACCTGCAGCACGACCCGACAACGATCGGTCGGCTCGAAGATGCCAAGGTGTCAGTCTTCGACAGCCCGCGAGTGCGCCAGCTTGCAGGCGACGCCTGGAACACCGCCAAAACGGGCCTACTCACCTCGATGGCAGATCCCCAAAGCGCCCTTCGGCAGCGCGCGGCGGCGGCACTGAGCGAGATCGGCGAACGATTGACGACGGATGCAGCGCTACAGCGTCGCGTCGATGGGTGGGTCATCGACGCAGCCGTCTTCCTGGTGGATCGCTACCGCCATGACATCGCCTCGATCATCACTGACACGGTGGAGCGGTGGGATGCCGACGAGACCACCGAGAAGATCGAACTGATGGTTGGGCGCGACCTGCAGTACATCCGTTTGAACGGCACGATTGTGGGCGCGCTTGCGGGGCTTGCGATCTACACCATCGCTCACGCCTTCTTCCGCTGACACATTGAAAAATCACCCGTGCGTTAGGTGAGCATGGCGAGTAGCCTGGGCGCGTGGCCGCCGACCATCTTCTTTTCAGCTACGGGACGCTTTCGCGTCCCGAGATTCAGCTTGACACGTTCGGCCGACTGCTCGCGGGCGAACCTGACGCGCTTCCCGGATACACGATGGACTACGCACGAATCGACGACCACCGACTCGTTGATATCTCAGGGCAATCGATTCACGCGGTTGCGCGCCCGACGGGCAACTCTCTCGACAAGGTCGTGGGACGAGCGCTTCGACTCACCGAAGACGAGGTAGACGCCTGCGACGAATACGAAGTCGCTCTGTTTCGCCGCATTCAGGTGCGTCTGGCGAGTGGTCGCGAGGCGTGGGCCTACGTGTCGTCGTGACAGCACGACATCAAGGCGTAGCGATAGCGTCGAGAGCGTGACTCTTTCACGCGATGAACTCTGGCCTCGGGCGGGTCTGTGGGCGAGCTTCGATGACGCTCCAGGCCCGTGGGATGCCGCACTGTTGGGCGCTCCGGCTTTTCGAACGTCGCTCTCGCCCACGGGTGCCCACGCCACGCCAGCCGCGGTGCGTGACGCACTGCAGCGCTACAGTCCGACTCTCATGGGCAACCCGCCGGTTGATCTGAACGAAGTACTGCGGATCGCCGATGCAGGTGATGTGAGCTCGCCCGACGGCCCCGACGGTGAAGCTGCGCTTCGCGAACGGGTGCGCGAGCTTCAACGCCGCACGGAACTTATCATCGCTCTCGGCGGCGACAACTCCATCACCTATGCGGTGGCGCAGGGCGCAGATGCCCACGGACTCATAACCCTGGATGCCCACTTCGATCTACGCGACGGGGAATCGAACGGTTCGCCGGTGCGCCGCCTAGTAGAAGACGGGCTCGACCCGCACCGCATCGTGCAGATCGGCATTGCCGATTTTGCCAACTCTGCCGCATACGCGCGCCGAGCCGCCGAGCTCGGTATTGCCGTGATCACCCTGGACGACGTGCGTCGAGAAGGCATCGAAGCGGTGGTCGCGAGAGGGCTAGAGGTCGCGGGCAGCGCCAGTGGCAGAATCCACCTCGACATCGACGTCGATGTCTGCGACCGCTCCGTCGCGCCGGGTTGTCCGGCATCGGTGCCTGGCGGGCTCGCCGCATGGGAGCTGCGCACGGCCGTACGAGCGATCGCAAGCGATGCGCGCGTCGTCAGCGCCGACATCGTCGAAGTGGATGCGACAGCAGACGCCACCGACGCACGCACGGTGCGCCTCGCCGCGCTGTGTGTGCTCGAATTGCTCGCAGGAAAGGCAGCGCAAAAATGATTCAGCTCGCGCTCGTACGTCATGCCAAATCGGACTGGGGTAGCCCCGAACTCGATGACCACGACCGGCCCCTCAACGATCGCGGCCGAAGCGATGCTCCCAGCATGGCGTCCAAGTACGCGCGCGAGCGCTTCACACCCGACGTGATCCTGTCGAGCACCGCACTTCGCGCCTGCACGACCGCCGGCTTTTTCGCCGAGGCATTGGGCATGAGCCTCGAGCTTCAGGAACAGCTCTACGGCGCACCTGCCTCGCTATTGCTCACCGCCGCCGCGAAGAGCGGCCACTGCTCGGTGATGGTCGTCGCGCATGACCCGGGAATGAGCGTGCTCGCCAGCCATCTCTCGGGAGAGCGCATCCAAGCCATGCCCACGTGCGCGGTCGCCACTTTCGCGTGGGATGAAGACGACTGGAGCGCGGTAGACGCCCTCGAGCCGGTGAACTGGTCATTCAACACCCCGCGATAGCACGCGTGCCGCGCCTTGCCAACGCCCCAGCTAGAGCGTGATGCCCCCTCGCCACACTTGCGAGATGAGCGGCACGCCGGGCCGGTAGGCCAGGTGCACGCGGGTCGGCGCATTGAGAACAACGATGTCAGCGCGCGCGCCTGGTGAGAGATGACCCACGTCGTTGCGCCGCAGTGCACGGGCGCCGCCGGCGGTCGCGGCCCATACCGCTTCAGCCGGGGTCATGCCCATCTCGCGCACAGCGAGCGCGATCATGAGCGGCATAGAACTGGTGAAGTTCGACCCCGGGTTGCAGTCGCTCGCCAGCGCCACCGTGACGCCCGCGTCGATCAGCCGCCGCGCATCGGGGTAAGGCTGTCGTGTCGAGAATTCCACGCCGGGAAGCAAAGTGGCCACCGTGTCGCTGCTGGCGAGGGCGGCGATGTCGGCATCAGAGAGATATGTGCAGTGATCGACGGATGCGGCGGCTACCGATACCGCCAATGCCACACCGTCGCCGTGGCCAAGCTGATTGCCATGAACGCGCGGAAGCAGACCTTCGGCGATTCCGGCCTCAAGGATGCGCCGCGACTCTTCGAGGGTGAATGCGCCCCGTTCGCAGAACACATCGACCCAGCGGGAGTGCGGCGCACACGCGCGCAGCATCTCGCCGGTGACCAGCTCGACGTACTCTTCGGGGCGTTCGGCATACTCGTCCGGCACGACGTGCGCACCGAGAAAGGTCACTTCAGAGGTGACCTCAGCAGCGAGGCGTGCCATGCGCGTCTCGTCGGCAACGGTGAGTCCGTAGCCGGTCTTGATCTCGAACGCCGTGGTTCCCTGTGCGTGCAACTCAGCGACGAGCGCGGCGAGCCTGTCGCGCAGTTCGTCATCGCTGGCATCTCGCGTCGCCGCGACCGTGCGACGGATGCCGCCCGCGGCATACGGGGTGCCTGTCATGCGCGCCTCGAACTCGTCGGCGCGATCGCCGCCGAAGATCAGGTGGGTGTGGCTATCGACGAAACCGGGGATGACCGCTCGTCGGGCAGCATCCACCACTTCGTCGGCCGCGGGAGCGTCGGCGGCCGCACCGATCCAGGCGATAGCAGCGCCGTCGATGAGCATAGCGGCGTCGCTGAGGGTGCCGCAGGCGTCGCCCGGCGTCGCGACGTTGGTCGTCAGCTCTGCGATGTTGGTGATCAGCGTGGTGGTCATCAGAGCATCGGAACGTTCAGCCCGCGTTCGCGCGCCACCTCGCGCGCACGGTCGTACCCGGCGTCAACGTGCCGCATGACACCCGTGCCGGGATCGTTGGTCAGCACGCGCGCGATCTTCTCTGCGGCGAGCGCCGTGCCGTCAGCGACCGTGACCTGCCCCGCATGAATCGATCGGCCGATGCCGACTCCCCCGCCGTGGTGAATCGATACCCAGCTCGCGCCGCTTGAGGTGTTGAGCAGCGCGTTGAGCAGCGGCCAGTCGGCGATGGCGTCTGAGCCATCGGCCATGGCCTCGGTCTCGCGGTAGGGGCTCGCCACGGATCCAGCATCCAGGTGATCACGGCCGATCACAATAGGACCAGTCAGTTCGCCCGACGCGACCATCTCGTTGAACTTCAATCCTGCGAGGTGACGCTCTTTGTAGCCAAGCCAACAGATGCGTGCGGGCAAACCTTCGAAGTGAACGGTGTCGGCTGCTTTTTCCAGCCATCGGACCAGACCCGCGTTATCGGGGAACAGCGCTTTGACCGCATCATCGGTCTTGCGGATGTCTTCGGGGTCGCCTGAGAGCGCCACCCAGCGGAAGGGTCCCCGTCCCTCAGCGAATTGCGGGCGGATGTAGGCGGGCACGAAGCCGGGGAACGCGAACGCACGGTCAAAGCCGCCGAGCTGCGCTTCGGCACGGATCGAGTTGCCGTAGTCGAAGACCTCCGCACCCGCGTCTTGAAAGCCCACCATTGCCGAAACGTGAGCTGCCATCGATTCACGAGCCCGCACGGTGAAGCCTTCGGGGTCGCGCTCTGCCTCGGCGCGCCACTTTTCGTGGCTGATACCGACCGGCAAGTACGCGAGCGGATCGTGCGCGCTGGTCTGGTCGGTGACGACGTCAATCGGCACGCCGCGACTCAGCAGCTCAGGAAAGACCTCGGCCGCGTTGCCGACGACTCCGACAGAGAGTGCCTCGCCGGCGTCTTTGGCGGCGAGGACGAGGGTGAGCGCTTCATCGAGGTCGGTGGTGTATCGGTCGAGGTAGCCGTGGTCGACACGCCGCTTCAGCCGTGACTCGTCGACGTCAACGATCAGCGCCGCGCCGCCGTTGAGTGTGACGGCGAGTGGCTGGGCGCCGCCCATGCCGCCGCACCCAGCGGTAAGCGTGAGCGTGGAGGTGAGGTCTTCGCGTCCGAGAGCGCGAGCGACGGCGGCAAAGGTCTCGTAGGTTCCCTGCAGAATGCCCTGCGTGCCGATGTAGATCCATGACCCGGCGGTCATCTGGCCATACATCGTGAGGCCGAGCTCTTCGAGCTTGCGAAATTCGGGCCAGGTTGCCCAGTCGCCGACGAGGTTCGAGTTGGCGATAAGCACTCGCGGCGCCCATTCGTGCGTGCGAAATACGCCCACGGGCTTGCCGGACTGCACCAGCAGCGTCTCGTCGGGCTCCAACTCGTCGAGGGTGCGCACGATCGCGTCATACGCTTCCCAGCTGCGGGCGGCCTTGCCCGTTCCTCCGTACACGACGAGGTTTTCTGGGTGCTCAGCGACCTCGGGGTCGAGGTTGTTCATCAGCATGCGCTTGGCAGCTTCGGCGCCCCAGCTCTTGGCGGTGCGCTCCGCACCGCGGGCGGCCCGGATCGTGCGGGAGTCGGTGTTCATCGGTTCTCCTTGGGTTGAGTGGGAAGGGCGCCATAGGCGGCCTCGGCAACGGCACCCGAGAGAACAAGACCGGTTACGGCTTCCAGCTCGGGGCTGAGAAAGCGGTCGGGGCCGGGGCCTGCGGCAACGGTGCGCACGAGATTACGCACAGCACCGGTCGCAGGGCTGGGCTGCAGCGGCGAGCGCAGGTCGATCGCGCGTGCTCCGGTGAGCACCTCGATAGCGAGCACTCGAGACAGCCCATCGATGCCACGGCGAAGCTTGCGCGCGGCGGCCCATCCCATCGAGACATGGTCTTCTTGCATCGCTGATGACGGGATCGAATCCACCGAAGCGGGAGCGGCGAGGCGCTTGAGCTCCGAGACGATGCCGGCCGCCGCATATTGCGCGATCATCAGTCCCGAGTCGACGCCGACTTCATGTGCGAGAAATGGCGGCAGACCGTGGCTGCGGGTGGGATCGAGTGCACGGTCGGTGCGCCGCTCCGAGATCGAGGCGACATCTGCCACCGCAATCGCGAGAAAGTCGAGCACGTAGGCGACCGGCGCGCCGTGGAAGTTTCCGTTCGACTCAACGCGACCGTCCAAGGTGATCACGGGGTTGTCCACGGCAGAGGCAAGCTCACGCGAGGCGACCATTGCCGCGTGGTCGGCAGTGTCACGGGCGGCACCGTGCACCTGCGGCGAGCAGCGAAGCGAGTAAGCGTCTTGCACCCTGGTGCACGTGCTCGGGTCGCGGTGTGACTGGACGATGCCCGAGCCGGCCAGTAGGTCTCGCAGGTGAGCAGCCGATACCGATTGGCCATACTGCGGGCGAAGTGCCTGCAGATCTGCGGCGAACACCGCTTCAGTACCCAGCTGGCTCTCGACCGACATCGCCGCAGAGACGTCAGCGGTATCGAGCAGCACGCGCAGGTCGTGCAGGGCGAGCAGCAGCATCCCGAGCATTCCATCGGTGCCGTTGATGAGGGCGAGCCCCTCTTTTTCGCGCAGCACTAGCGGCGTGATTCCCGCCTGAGCAAGGGCGATGGATGCTGATACCTCGGCGCCGCTCGCATCGCGCACCGAACCCTCGCCGAGCGCGGCAAGAGCCACGTGCGACAGCGGCGCAAGGTCGCCCGAACAACCGAGCGAACCATACTCTCGGACAATCGGGGTGACACCGGCGTTGAGCATGGCGGCATAGGTCTCAACGACAACGGGGCGCACCCCGGTGTGCCCGCTGGCGAGGGTCTGCAGACGCAGCAGCTGGAGTGCCCGAACGACCTCTCGCTCTACCTCCTGACCGGTGCCGGCGGCGTGGGAGCGAATCAGGCTCGCCTGCAGCTGGTGCCGACGCTCGGGTGCGATGAACGTGGTGGCCAGAGCGCCGAAGCCCGTCGAGATGCCGTAGTGCGGCTGGGGGTCATCAGCGAGTTGCTCGACGAGCATGCGACTGCTCGACACTCGAGCCATCGCGGCGCTATCGAGTTCAACCTTCGCTCCATGGCGGGCCACCGCGACCACCTCTTCAGCGCGCAGCGGCGACGCTCCTACGAGAACGGTGAGATCGGTGTCGGTGGTCATAGGACGATTCCACACCGCGCCGGTCGTGTTTCACCGTGCTTCGTGGCATCCTGTGTCTGGGATGCCAGACAAAACAGCACGCGTACAAGTACCCGCCGCAGACCAGACACTGCGCATACTCGGCCTGCTCGCGCGGCAACGCGGCCCGATCGCAGCCAGCATGATCGCCACGCAGCTCGAGATTCCGCGCTCGAGCGTCTACCACCTGCTCGCCACGCTGGAAGAGCACGGGTTCGTGGTTCATATCGCCTCCGAACGTCGTTGGGGCCTCGGCACGGCAGCGTTCGAATTGGCCGGAGGCTACACCCGCCAGCAGCCGCTTGCGAGGCTCGGCAGAACGCTCATCGCCACACTCGCTGACCGCACCGGCGAGAGCGCTCACCTCGCGGTGATGACGGGACGGAATGTTCTCTACATCGTCGAGGAACGCGCACCCCGCAGGCCAGCGCTTATCACCGATGTCGGCGTGCGCTTGCCTGCCCACCTCACCGCCACCGGGCGCGCGATGCTGGCGGGGCTACCCCGCGAGCAGGTGCGGGCACTTTATCCCGACACCGCATCTTTCGCCGATCGCACGGGGCGAGGACCGCGAACGCCCCGCGAACTTCGGGAACTGCTGCGTGTCACGCGCAAGCAGGACTACGCCACGGAAGACGGTGAAGTCACGCTCGGATTGCGTTCGGTGGGGGTTGTCGTGACGAACCACACCGCCTGGCCGATCGCGGCGATCGCGGTGACATACCCAGAAGACACCACGAAAGACGCCGCAGCGCTGGCGAGCATCATCCGCATCTCGGCCGACGAGCTGAGCCGACGCATTCGTTGACGCTCAGGCGACGATGGCGACGGTTCCGGCCGTGAGAGCGACGAGCTCGTCGAACGTCAGGGGAAACAGTGTGTGGGGGGTGCCGCCTGCCGCCCAGATCTCAGCGTGCTGAGCGAGATCCTCATCCACGATCGTGGTCAGCTGCGTGGGGTGCCCTGTCGGCGCGACGCCGCCGATTGCCTGACCCGTCGCTTCCCTCACTTGCGCGGCGCTCGCCCGATCGATCGAAGCGCGCCCCAGCCTCTTGGCGAGCGCCACCGTGTCGACGCGATGAGCACCGCTGGTCATCACGAGCAACGGCTCGCCGTCTGAAATGAAAACGAGACTGTTGGCGATAGCACCCACTTCGATCTCGAGCGCTGCGGCTGCTGCGGCGGCGGTCGCAGCCGCATCGGGGAGCATCACGATCTGGCCGGTGATCCCGGCCTCGGTCAGTCGATCGGCCACGATTCTGCTGCGTGCGGGAAGCTCGGCGGTCATGGCCTCCAGCCTATTGGCGCTCAGGAGCGATGACGACTCAGCACAGCCTCCTTGCTGGCGTGCACGGCCGCAGTGCGCGAAGCTGAAGAGGTGCGACAGCTCATGCACGCTCTCACTCGCTATCCCGTCATCACGATGACGGCGATCGTCGCGGTCGTCGTGCTTGTTCTCGGCATCGCGGGACTGGCTGAGACGAGTCGTTGGTTCGCCACCATCTACGTCTCGGCGATCATCGTATGGACGCTCGTGGGCATGGTGCGCGACGTGCTACGCGGCCACCTCGGCCTCGATGTGTTGGCCGTAATCGCGATGATCGCCACGCTGGCCGTCGGCGAATATGTGGCATCGCTGATCATCGTGCTGATGCTGTCGGGCGGCGAAGCGCTCGAAGACTACGCCGCGCGCCGCGCGAAGAAAGAGCTGACGTCGCTGCTTGATCGGGCACCTCAGATCGCACATATCGTCGGCAGTGCAGACGCGTCTGGTTCGGATGCCATCACCGACGTCGCAGCCGACGACGTGCAGGTCGGCGATGTGCTGCTGGTGCGCCCATCAGAAGTGGTGCCAGCAGATGCCGTACTGGTGACTGACACAGCGTCTTTCGACGAATCGTCGTTGACCGGTGAAAGCATGCCGGTGACGCATGTCGCTGGAGAAGAAGTGCTCTCGGGAGCCCTCAACGGATCACAGGCTGTGCGTGTTCGCGCCATCCGCCGCAGCGCCGACAGCCAGTATCAGCAGATCGTTGCGCTGGTTCGTGAGGCACAAGAGTCACGTGCTCCGGTCGTGCGCCTTGCCGATCGTTTCGCTATTCCGTTCACCGCGGTGTCTCTGATCATCGCGGGCGCCGCATGGGCGATCTCGGGTGATCCGTCACGCTTCGCCGAGGTTTTGGTTCTCGCCACTCCATGCCCTTTACTCATCGCTGCCCCGGTTGCTTTCTTGGGAGGACTCTCTCGCGCCGCCAAAGCCGGCATCATCATCAAGAGCGGCGCGGTGATCGAACAGCTTGCGGGGGTGCGCTCGGCCGCGTTCGATAAAACCGGGACGTTGACCCAGGGCCGGCCGGCGCTCGTCGCGGTGCACACGCCCGACGAGTTCGACGACGATGAGGTGCTGCAACTGGCGGCGTCTGCCGAGCAGTACTCGAGTCACGTGCTCGCAGAAGGCATCCGCAACGCCGCGAGCGCACGAGGCCTCGCCCTGTCGACAGGTGCGAGCGCCAACGAGGTCGCCACCAACGGGGTCTCTGCGCTGATCGGCTCGCACACCGTGGTCGTCGGCAAACTCGTTTACATCACATCACTGGCACCCGATGCGCACACGATTGATCTTGCCCCCGGCCAGGCGGCAGCCTCTGTCGCCATCGATGGCCGCTTCGCCGGTGTGCTTGTGCTTGCCGACGATCCGAGGCCCGAATCGCGAGCGGTCATCAACTGGCTGCGCGAGCACGGGATCGAACGCGTCGCGATGCTCACCGGCGATGCTCAATCGACCGCCGACGCGGTGGCGCGCGAAGTCGGCATCACCGAGGTGCGCGCCGATCTGCTGCCCGGTGAGAAGGTGCAGCTGGCAACGCACATGCAACCGCGCCCGGTGCTTATGGTGGGCGATGGAGTGAATGACGCTCCGGTGCTCGCCGCTGCAGATGTCGGGATTGCGATGGGGGCCAAGGGCGCGACCGCTGCGGGTGATGCAGCAGACGCGGTGATCCTCAAAGACTCGCTGGCGAAAGTCGCCGATGCCGTGGCGATCGGATCGCACACGTTGCGCGTGGCGTTCACCGCGATCTGGATCGGCATCGCCATCAGCATCGCGCTCATGCTCGTCGCAACGACCGGCGTCATTCCCGCGGTCGTTGGCGCGCTGGTGCAAGAGCTCGTCGACCTGGCCACCATCCTTTATGCGCTACGGGCACTCAGCGGTCCGACCAGCGGGCTGGATGAGGCTTCCCAGAGCGATCCAGCAGCCACGGCGGTGCCGGAACGTCTCTAAGTCCCGATCCGCTTCCCATCAGCGCACGTTCTGCAATGACGGCGCGGCGAGTTGCTCGGGACCGGTCGGTTGCTGAGCAGTCGGTTGCTCCTCGCGCGAGGCTGTGGGGTCCGACGCGCTCACGCCCATTTTGCCGCCGAAGACGAAACGACGCTGCACCTGGTAGCTGGTGATGAACAGGACCGTCTCGGTGATGATCTTGGCCACGATCAGACTCATGCCCAGTTCGGTGAGCGCACTCATCCACACGAGGTTTGACGCGAGCAGCGCGATCGCAAGAATCGCATAGCGCGTCGCGTGTCTGCCCGCGTGCGGGCGACCTCGTTGCGCGAAGACGAACCGGCGGTTCACCAAAAAGTTTGCGGTGGCGCTCAACACTCGCGCCCCAACGATCGACACCGCGAGCCAGCTGCCGAGCCACGGCGACAGCAATGCGGCAAAGATCAGCAGTGCGACAGTATCGATCGCGAACGCAATCAGCGAAGAGCCCGCAAACAACAACATCGGCAGGGTGACGCGCAGCGAATCAGCAACCGGTCGAAAATGGCTCGACTCGTTCTGCTCGAGATACACCGTCTCGATGGCGATCTCACGGGCGCGGTAGCCTGCGCCACGCAAGCGCAACAGCATCTCGGTCTCGTATTCGAAGCGGTCGCCGGGCACTTCGAGAAGCCACGGCAGCATGTCGCTGGGCAAACCACGAAGGCCGGTCTGGGTGTCGGATGCTGACCAGCCAGCCGCCACCCGGAACAGTCCGCGCGACACATCGTTGCCCACGCGGCTGCGCAGCGGCACATCGCCGACGAAGTCGCGACAGCCGAGCAGAAGCGTGCTCTCGCCTGCCGCTCGGTCGACACGGAGCCCGTCTGCGACGCGCAGAATGTCAGCCACGGTGTGTTGCCCGTCGGCGTCGGCGGTGATCACATCATGACCCGGCCACTGTTCGAGCACGTCACGAAAGCCCGTTTTCATGGCCGCGCCCTTGCCACGGTTGTGGGCGCAGTGCACCACGTGGGCACCGGCGCGGCGCACTTCGTCGAACACCGAGGCGAACGCCGGGCCGCTGCCGTCGTCGACGACAAGCACGTCGAGCGTGACGTCGCTTTCGCGCAGCTGCCGGGTGAGTGGCGCGAGTTGGGCGCCGGGCTCGAACGCAGGAATGAGAACGATCATCGTGATGCCGTCGCTTTCTCAGTAGGCGACATAAAGAATGTCGCTGGTCGCTCGTTCGCCGTCGTTTGACGGCTGATTGATCACTTCTGAGTTGAAGTACATGGTTGAAGACCCGCCACCGTCGAGGTTGTAGGCGGTTTCTGCGCCGAGTCCGGTCATGATCTCGGCAAGCTCGGTGAGCGTTGCTCCGCGGCTGTAGCCGGGGTCGCGTCCATCGACGACGACGAACACGTAGTGGTTGTCGTCGAGGACGCCCACGGCAGTGCGTGGCTGCTCACCTTGGATGGAGTGGTTGCCGACGTTGGTGTCGATCTCGACGTCTTCGATGCCATCCACGACGTCACCGTCTTCGACGATTGCGGGCCCGAACGACAGTGTGTTCCACACGCCCGCGTCAAGCAGCTCCTGCGCAGTCGTGGTGGTTTCGTCATATACCTCGACGTGCCCATCGGTATAGAAAGCCAAACCCTCGCGCGCGCCCTCATCACGGTAGGCAACCCCGTTGCGCACCACGATCCCGGTGTCACGAAATCCGTAGTAATCGCCGTTGATGGCCAAGACAGCGTCATGCTCTTCGGCGATCTCGCTCGTCGTTTCGATGATGTTCTCACCGAACTGGTCTTTTGCGAACGCCGATCGCAGCTGGGTCGCATCCGATACGACGACGTCGGCAACGTAATAAGTCAGTGTGTCGTCACCCGAACCGGTGACGACCGTCGAGATCGTGATCTCAGAGTCACCGTCGGTGTACGAGGTGTCGGTGAGCACCGCGGACTCGCTGTCGCTGACATCGGCAACCGCTTCGGTGTCTACCGTGGAGTTTTCCGCTTCGTACGCCGAGACATCCGCAATCTCAACGTGCTCGATGAGAAAGCGATCCGCTGCCCACGCGACGGTGCCACCCACGCTGAGGACAACGACCAGGCCCCCAGCGACGAGCCCGTTGCGCAACCGCTTGCGTTGCGGCGCGCGGCGCTGGCGCCGTGTGCTGTGAACGGTATCGGTTGAAGTATCCATGCTTCATGGATACGCACCGGCCCTATGCCGTTTCTCGCAGCAGCTTGTGGATTCTCAGTGAGCCTTCCCGCTCAGCGCATCGACGGCAATCGAGATGCCACCTCGTCAAGCACCGCTCGATCGCCCGCATACAGACCGTGTGCACGGGGCCAATGAGTGACAACGTCGGTGAACCCGCGCTGCGCGGCTCGGCCGACGGCATCTTCGAAGGCTGCGACGCTAGAGAGGCTGTAGCGCGGGTCGGAATCCAGCAGCAACGTGCGCTGAATGCTCGCCGGGTCTCTGCCGGCGGTGACACACGCGTCGTCGAGGCGACGCGACAAATCACCCACGTGCGCCCACCACGCGTCGTCGTCTTCGATGGTGCCGGCTGTTGTGACCCAGCCGTCACCGGCGCGCGCGGCAAACGCAAGCGCCTTGGGTCCCTCTGCGGCGAGATGCAACGGCATCCGTGGCAGCTGTGCAGGCGCACCCACCATGCGCGCATCGACGGCGGAGTACCAGGTGCCGTCGCGCGAGAAGCCTGAAGCCGATGACTCGCTTTGCTCGAACCGCAGCAGCTCGTCGAGCATTTCGGTGAACTCGATGAAACGCGCGAGCCGATCGCGCGGCGTCAACTGCGCCCCGCCCAGTACGCGAGCGTCAAAACCCGTGCCACCCGACCCCAGCCCGAGCAGCAGGCGTCCGCTCGCGATCTGGTCGACGGTGGCGATGTCTTTCGCGAACGGCACCGGATGCCGATAGTTGGGCGATGCCACAAACGTGCCCAGCTTGATGCGCTCGGTGACCATAGCGGCAGCCGTCAGCGTGGGGATAGTCGCGTGCCAGCGCTCGCTGGCAAGCCCACGCCACGAGAGATGGTCGTAGGTCCACGCGTGGTCGAAGCCGTACTCTTCAGCGCCACGCCACAGCGCCGCCGCGGCCGGCCAGTCCTCTTGCGGCAAGATGCAGATTCCGAAGCGCATCCTCGGAGTCTAGAGGTCCCCTCTCACACGAATCATCGCCGCGGCATCCAGTTTCCGAATCTTTGAAACTGTGGCCCAAAACGACTCGTGCAATGGCAGGATGGGCCTCACCCGGCAACGTCGTCGGACCCGCAATGTCGCGGTGAGCAAGCGAAGGAGATGCCTCGTGTTCGAGAGCCCCCTGTCTGAAGTCAGCATTCCCGATGAGAGCGTGTTCGACTACCTGTTCGGCTCTCTGACCGACGACGAGGCGGCGACGACCGCGCTGGTTGATCCGGCGACCGGCGCTGAGACCAGCTACGGTGCACTGCGCGAGCAGATTGTGGCGTTCGCCGGCGCAATCGCCGCGCGCGGCGTTGCGCCAGGCACCGTTGTCGCACTGCTGTGCCCCAACGTGCCCGCGTTCGCCACCGTGTTCCATGGCATTCTGCGCGCTGGCGCGACGGTAACCACCATCAACTCCCTGTACACGGCTGGTGAGATTGAGAAGCAGCTGAAAGATGCCGAGGCTACTTGGCTGATCACCGTCAGTCCGCTGCTCGTGGGTGCCAAGCAGGCGGCCGCGGCGGCTGGCATCGCCAATGAGAACCTCATCGTGCTTGACGGCGCAGACGGCCACCCCGACCTGCGCGAACTTCTCACCTCGGGCGCGGCCGCTCCACAAGTCAACATCGACGCGGCGACCCAAGTCGCGGTGCTGCCCTACTCGTCGGGAACGACCGGCATTCCGAAGGGCGTGATGCTCACCCACCGCAACCTGGTGGCCAATGTGCAGCAGTGCCGCTCGGGCATCGATCTGCAAGCGAGCGATCGGGTGTTGGCCGTGCTGCCGTTCTTCCACATTTATGGCATGACGGTGCTGCTCAATCTCGCGTTGCGCCAGCGCGCCAGTCTCGTCACGATGCCCAAGTTCGACCTGGTCGAGTTTCTCACCAACATTCAGAAGTACTCGTGCACCTACCTCTACATCGCGCCGCCGATCGCGGTCGCGCTGGCGAAACATCCCGTCGTCGATCAGTTCGACATCTCGAGCGTGCACACCATCTTCTCGGGCGCGGCTCCTCTCGACGGTGACACCGCGAATGCTGCGGGCCGCCGCATTGGTGCGCGCATGATGCAGGGCTATGGCATGAGTGAGCTCAGCCCCGTCTCACACGCCATGCCGTCGGACCGCGATGACATTCCGGTCAGTTCGGTGGGAGTGCTGTTGCCCAACCAGCAGTGCAAGCTCGTCGACACAGAGAGCGGAAACGAGATCACCGAGTTCGAGTCCGACGGCAAGACGCTGCCGGGCGAGATCTGGGTGAAGGGCCCGAACGTGATGCTCGGCTATCTCAACAAGCCGGATGCCACCGCGGAGATGCTCGACTCCGACGGGTTCTTGCACACCGGAGATATCGGGGTGTACCACGAGGGCGGCTACTTCTCGATTGTCGACCGGGTGAAGGAGCTCATCAAGTACAAGGGCTACCAGATCGCGCCTGCTGAGCTTGAGGCGCTGCTGCTCGGGCACCCCAAGGTGATGGATGCTGCGGTGATCGGTGTACTCGACGATGACAAGCAGGAGATTCCGAAGGCATTCATTGTCGCGGCGCCAGAGTCGGGGCTGACCGAAGACGAGGTGATGGCGTTCGTTGCCGAGAACGTCGCCCCGCACAAGAAGATTCGTCGGGTCGAGTTCATCGAAACGGTTCCGAAGTCGACGGCCGGCAAGATTCTGCGCAAAGACCTGCGCGCCCGCGAAACGGCGAGCGCCTAGCCGCGACGGGCGGAATGAGCGATCACGTGGCGGGCCATTCGTCCGCCACTTTTCGCGTTCACCCCGCGTGATGCCAGACAGCGTCGGCGACGTCAGGCTCTTCGACGGTGCGGCCGTGGAGCACCTGGAGAGCCATGCGCACCTCTTCGAGGCGGCCCTCGACAGCAAGCTCACGAATGCGCACCGACGGCGAGTGCAACAGCACACCGGCGAAGTGACGCAGCGCAGATTCGACCTCTTCGCTTGCGCCCCGCTTATGCGCGCGGGCGATCTCGTTGTCGAGAACTCCCAGCACCTCTTGGCGCAGAGCGGTGATTGCCGGACCCGCCAAACGGTCGGCGGTGAACTCCGTGGCGGCGTCGCCCACGAGCGCCCGAGCGTCGTCGTGAGCGCGGAACTGCTCGAGCGGGGCGTGCAGGCGGATGGTCTCAAGGTCGAGCAGGTCGACACCGTCTACCTGGCCGACGTCGGGATCGACGTTGCGGGGCAGACCGAGGTCGATGACCAGCACGCGCCTGCCCGGCACGAATGCGTCAGCGTGCACAACAGCATCTGTGGTGCAGGTGATGACGATGTCGGCGAGCGCCGCTGCCTCGGCGAAGTCTTCACGCGGGGCGAGCGCGTAGCGAGCGGCGAAGGCAGCGGCCCGTCCGCTCGGCGAGAACACCCCGATGTTGATTGCGCCGCGTGCGCGCACCGCGTCGACAGTCACTGCCGCGTACTTTCCGGTGCCGACGACGAGCACGTTTGCCTGCGACCAGTCCGCGACCCGTGTAGAGGCCATTTCGAGCGCGAGACGCACCAGCGAACGGTGCTTGCCGCGCAAGCCGATGCGGTTTCTTACGCCGCGGCTGGTGTGCGTGGCCTTCTGGAACAGGCTTTCGAGTTCGCCGCTCGTGGTGCCTTCTTCACGCGCGGCATCGAGTGCGCGGCGCACCTGACCCGAGATCTCGTCTTCGCCGACGACGATCGATTCGAGCCCGCTGGTCACGGCGAAAAGGTGCGCGACAGCGTCTGACCCGTGGTGAACCTCAAGCGAGGCGCGAAGGTGGTCAACGGGAATGTCGCTGGCCGTGGCCATAGCGTCAACAACCGACTCGACCGCGACCACGTCGGCGCCCGTGAGCGGTTCTTCGATGTCGAGGTAGGCCTCGAAACGGTTGCACGTGGCGAGCACGACGGCACCCGCGACAAAAAGCTCGTCGTCGACGAGCGCGCGAGTAGCTTGGGGCGCCCCGATTGAGAGACGTTCCAAAATGTCTAGGCTCGCGTTGCGATGATTCGCGGTAAGACAAAGGAGCACAAGCATAATGTTAACCCTGTGTCTCTTCATTCTGCCCATCCCGCCGTAGTTCGTCGCAATACTCCCCCGTCATTGATTCGAGCGTTCCGCGGCGAACGCCCCGAGGTGACTCCGGTGTGGTTCATGCGCCAAGCAGGCCGATCGCTGCCGGAGTATCGGGAGTTGCGCGTGGGCACCGACATGCTCGATGCCTGCCTGACTCCCGAGCTCGCGAGCGAGATCACCCTGCAGCCGGTGCGCCGTCACGGAGTTGACGCCGGCATCTTCTTCAGCGACATCGTCATTCCGGTGCGCCTCGCAGGAGTCGGGGTGCAGATCGTAGCCGGGCGCGGTCCCGTGCTAGAGCACGCTGTTCGCAGCGCTGCCGACGTGGCCAATCTTCCTCCGCTTGATCCCACCGCTCTGGATCCGATTCGCGAGGCGGTCGCGCTCACCGTGGCCCAACTGGGTGACACCCCGCTCATTGGTTTCGCCGGTGCGCCGTACACCCTCGCGTCTTACCTCGTCGAGGGCGGTCCCTCTAAAGAGCAGCTCATCACACGCTCGATGATGCACTCCGACCCCGAATCATGGGCAGCGCTGCTGACCTGGTGCGCCCAGATCACGGGCGTATTCCTGGCCGCTCAGATTGAAGCGGGCGCGTCGGCGGGGCAGCTCTTCGACTCGTGGGCGGGTTCGCTGAGCGTTGCTGACTACACCGAGCGTGTGGCGCCGTATTCGTCACTCGCACTCGAACCGGTGCGCGCCCTTGACGTGCCTCTCGTGCACTTCGGCGTCGGAACGGGACCCTTGCTGCCCGCTATGAAAGCCGTCGGCGTCGACGTGATGGGAGTCGACTGGCGCGTGCCTCTCGACGATGCTTCTCAGCGTCTGGGGGGCGACGTGCCACTGCAGGGAAACATCGACCCGGCCCTGCTGACGGCGCCTTGGTCGGTGCTTGAGGCACACGTGCGCGACGTGCTCGATCGCGGCCGCGCCGCCCCGGCCCACGTCGTGAACCTCGGTCACGGCGTGCCGCCCGACACTGACCCGACTGTGCTGACGCGCATTGTGGAGTTCGTTCACTCGTATGAGTGAGTTCTCGGTCGTCGGCGGTGGCGTTGCGGGTCTCGTCGCGGCCCGCCGGCTGGCCGCGCTGGGTGCGACCGTCACCGTGTGCGAAGCCTCCGATCGTCTGGGCGGCACCGTGTCTGCGCACGAGGTCGGCGGCATCAGACTCGATGCGGGAGCGGAAAGCTTCGCGGTGCGAGGGGGCGCCGTCAGCGCGCTGGCCCACGAACTCGGGCTCGCCGACGACATCGTGTCACCGCGCCCAGGCCCGGCGTGGCTGCAACGCGCAAATGACACCGCGATTCCGCTTCCGGCGACGAGCCTGTTGGGTGTTCCCGGCGACCTACTTGCCGATGACGTGGTCTCGATCATTGGGATGGATGCTGCCACCCGCGCCGCTGCACTCGATCAGGCCGATATGCAATCCCCCCGCGCTGACATGGCGCTGGGACGGCTCGTCCGTGAGCGCATGGGCGATGCCGTGTTGACGGGGCTAGTGGCACCAGTGGTGCGAGGCGTTCACTCGATTCACCCCGACGACCTTCCGATCGATCGCGCGCACCCACGCCTTCGCGACGCGCTCGCTGATACCGGTTCGCTGGCCGCAGCAGTCACACAACTGCGCGCCGCGGCGCCGCCCGGGTCAGCGGTCGCGGGAATCCGCGGCGGCATCAACCGTCTGGTCACAGCGCTCACCGACGATCTCACCGCGCGTGGCGTGCAAATCGTGCTCAACCACCGGGTGACCGATCTCGTTTCACTGCCGGGCAGAGTGATCGTCGCATCGCCGGGCTTTTCGGCCACAGACGTTGCGAGGCCTGGTACGGCCGGGCGAGAGGTCACGCTCATCACGCTCGTCGTTGATCAGCCCGAGCTCGACGCTGCACCGAGGGGCAGCGGCCTGCTCGTCGCCGACGGCGCTGATGTGTCTGCGCGCGCTCTCACCCACGCAACAGCGAAATGGGAATGGCTGCAAAAAGCTGCGGCCGGGCGCCACGTGCTACGGCTTTCTTTCGACGCCCCACCCCCCGACGGAGTGGACACTGCGCGCCGCGACGCTGAGTCACTGCTGGGCGTCGCGATCCCCGACATCATCGACTCTGCCGTCGTCACCTGGACTCGTCCCATGCCGGCGACAGCGCCCGCTGGCATGACCGTGGTGGGCGAAACGGTCGCGGGTTCTGGGCTCGCCGGAATCGTCGCGCATGCAGAGCGCACTGCGTGCCAGATGATTCCGGCTCGCGGTTAGCCAGATGGTCAAATAGCGGCGAGGATAGATGCATGAGCAATGCGTCTGACCCGGCTGTCACCCCCGCAGCCACTGAAACCATCGGCTACACCCTCTGGGCAGTGTTTGCCCGAGATGGCGCCCACGCCGCACTCGAGAACGACCTTGCCGCGGCGGTCGCCGAGGTCGAAGCAATGGGCGTCACCGTGCGCGGTTGGTACGACGTGTCGGGCCTTCGTGCCGATGCCGATCTGATGGTGTGGCTGCACGGCGCCGAGCCCGAGGTATTGCAGTCCGCGCTTCGCATCCTGCGCAGGGCGCAGCCCCTCTCGTCGCTGCTGCCGGTGTGGAACGCCATGGGCGTGCACCGTGACGCTGAGTTCACGGCCAGCCACCTACCGGCGTTCATGCGCGGCAAAGACCCCGAAGCGTGGGTCACCGTCTACCCGTTCGTGCGCTCGTACGACTGGTACATCTTGCCCGACGACGAGCGGCGCGCAATGCTCGCCGACCATGGGCGCAAGGGTTCGGAGTACCGCCAGGTGCTCGCCAACACCGTTGCGTCTTTCGCTCTCGGCGACTACGAGTGGATTCTCGCCCTGGAAGCTCCTGAACTCGTCGATCTGGTCGATCTCATGCGCCACCTGCGCCAGACCGAAGCACGACGCCACGTGCGCGAGGAGGTGCCCTTCTTCACGGGCCGTCGCATCAGCATCCCAGAGATCAACGAGGTGCTTTCTTGAGCGCCGTTGTACTGCGAATCGGCACCCGAGGCAGCGCGCTCGCGCTTACGCAGACCGGAATGGTCGCCGACGATCTCAGCGCCGCCACCGGAGCGAAGACCGAACTGGTGACCATCACCACCGCGGGCGACCGCTCGAAAGAGCCGCTGTCTCGCGCGGGCGGGGTCGGGCTGTTCACCGGCGCACTGCGCGATGCTCTTCTTGCGGGCGAGTGCGACCTCATCGTGCACTCGCTGAAAGATCTGCCCACCGCCCCGCACGACCAGTTGACGATCGCCGCGATCACCACGCGCGTTGACCCCCGCGACGCCGTGTGCGCGCGCGACGGTCTCACCCTCGACACGCTGCCGCAGGGTGCGCGCGTCGGAACCGGCTCACCACGCCGCATGGCCCAACTCAAAGCAAAACGTCCCGACCTCGAGGTGATCGACATTCGCGGCAACGTCGATACCCGCCTTGCCCGGGTCACCGAAGGCGACCTTGATGCCGTTGTTCTGGCCGCCGCAGGGCTCGAGCGTCTCGGCCGCAAAGAGGTCATCACCGAATATCTCGACGCCGACGCGTGGCCGACCGCTCCCGGTCAGGGTGCGCTGGCAGTTGAGGTGCGAAACGGCGAAGAGCACCTCGTGGAGGCTCTCGATCACCCCGAGACCCGCGCTGCTGTGGAAGCGGAACGCTACGTTCTTGCGGCCCTCGAAGCCGGGTGCTCAGCGCCCGTGGGTGCGCGCGCTGTCGTCGACGCTGGGCTGCTGCTGCTCTCGGTCAGTGTGTACAGCCTCGACGGCGCCACCGTGCTCACCTCGTCGCACGGCGCCGTCTGGCCCGATGAATCAGCATCCCGTGATGTCGCCGATGGTGTGGCCCACGAGCTTCTCGCCGCGGGCGCAGCGGAGCTGACGGGAGCATCGTCATGATCGAACGTCCTCGTCGGCTGCGTTCAAGCCCCGCGATGCGGCGGCTGGTGAGCGAAACACGCCTGCACCCGGCTGACCTCGTGTTGCCGATGTTTGTGCGCGAGGGCGCGAGCGAGCCCGTCGCGATCTCGTCGATGCCGGGTGTCGTGCAGCACACCACCGAGTCGCTGCGCCCGGCGATCGCCGAGGCTGCCGCCGCTGGTGTGGGCGGAATCATGCTGTTCGGGGTTCCCGAGCACAAAGATGCCACCGGTTCTGGTGCGACCGACCCGAACGGAATTTTGAACGTCGCCACGAGAATTGCGGTCGCCGAAGCCGGTGACGCGCTCGTCGTGCAGACCGATCTGTGCCTCGACGAGTTCACCGATCACGGTCACTGCGGAGTGCTCGACGCGAGTGGGTACGTCGACAACGATGCCACCAACCAGCGCTACCGCGAGATGGCGGTGGCACAGGCCGAGGCCGGCTCGCAGCTGCTCGGCCTGAGCGGAATGATGGACGGTCAGGTCGCCGAAGTACGCGATGAATTGGATGCCGCCGGCTACGCCAATCTCGCTCTGCTCGGCTACGCCGCCAAGTACGCCTCCGCCTTCTATGGACCCTTCCGTGAGGCCGTGCAGTCGTCTCTCGAAGGCGACCGCCGCAGTTACCAGCTTGACCCCGGGAACCGTCGCGAAGGACTGCGCGAGATCGATCTTGATGTGGCCGAAGGCGCTGACATCGTGATGGTGAAGCCCGCGATGAGCTACCTCGATGTGTTGGCCGACGCGGCCGCATCCAGCCCGGTGCCCGTGTGGGCATATCAAGTCTCTGGCGAGTACGCGATGATCGAGGCCGCCGCGGCAAACGGCTGGATTGATCGGCGCCGTGCGATTGAAGAATCGGTGGTGAGCATCCGCCGTGCGGGTGCCGATGCAGTGTTGACCTATTGGGCAGTGGAACTAGCGGGATGGATCCGATGAGCACGAACGCGACAGAATTTGATCGCGCTCGCGCGGCTATGCCGGGCGGAGTGAACTCCCCCGTGCGCGCCTTCGGCTCTGTGGGCACGACGCCACGCTTCTTTGTTTCAGCGTCGGGGCCTCGCGTCACCGACGTCGAAGGACGCGACTATGTCGACCTGGTGGGCTCGTGGGGTCCTGCGATTCTCGGGCACGCACACCCCGCCGTGGTGAAGGCAGTTCAGGATGCTGCGACCCTCGGCCTGGGCTTCGGGGCGTCGACTCCGGGCGAGACGGAACTGGCTGAGCTCGTTGAAGCGCGCATCGCGCGTGACTGCATGCGCCCGATTGAGAAGCTTCGCCTCGTGTCGACAGGCACCGAGGCAACGATGACCGCGATTCGTCTTGCGCGCGGCGCCACGGGTCGGGATCTGATCGTCAAATTCGCCGGCCACTATCACGGTCACTCGGACGGCCTGCTGGCCGAAGCAGGTTCGGGAGTGGCAACACTCGCGATGCCGGGCTCTGCGGGCGTGCCCGCGCCCATCGCCGCTCAGACACTCGTCGTGCCCTACAACGACCTCGACGCGCTGCGTGAGGTCTTCGCAGCTCGCGGTGATGACATTGCCGCGATCATCGTCGAGGCGGCACCCGCGAACATGGGCATTGTGCCGCCCGCGCTCGGTTTCAATGCGCAGATCGCTGACCTTGCGCACGAGAACGGCTCGCTGCTCATTCTCGACGAGGTGCTTACGGGATTCCGCGTCGGCCCTGCCGGCTGGTACGGCATTGATCCGGTGTCGTTCACCCCCGACCTCATCACGTTCGGCAAGGTGATCGGCGGCGGACTCCCCCTCGCAGCTCTGGGTGGGTCTGCGGCGATCATGGATTTGCTCGCTCCCCTCGGCCCGGTGTACCAGGCGGGCACGCTCAGCGGCAATCCGCTGGCCGTGGCCGCAGGGCTTGCGACGTTGCAGCACCTCGACGCGAGCGCGTACGAACGAATCGACGCGGCATCTCACACGATCGCTGATGCGGCAGCATCCGCCCTCGCCGCCGAAGGCGTCGCCCACGTGGTGCAACGCTCAGGCAACCTGTTCTCGATTCAGTTCACCGACACGGCGCCAACTGACTACGACACCGTGAAGGCACAAGACGCGTTCCGCTACCCACCGTTCTTCCGAGCGATGCTCGAACAGGGCGTCTCGCTGCCGCCGTCGGTGTTCGAGGCGTGGTTTGCCTCAGCCGCCCACGACGACACCGCGGTGGGTCAAATCATCGACGCACTTCCCGCTGCCGCGAAGGCCGCGGCCGCCGCTACCGTCTGAGCAACGCCGAGCCACCAGCACATGAATAAAGCCTCCGCCATGCGGAGGCTTTATTCATTCGGTGGACCTGAGGGGACTCGAACCCCTGACCCCCTCGATGCGAACGAGGTGCGCTACCAGCTGCGCCACAGGCCCTGAACCTCAAGAAGATTATCACGCTCGCATGAGGCCTTGAATCCGTTCGGACGCTATTGCCCCGCCGCGCGCTTGCTCAGCAAATCACGCACGTGAGCCTCAATCTCAGCGTCGTCCACGTAGCCCATCCGCGAGTATTCGCTCGGCGCGTGGGCGGCATGAGCAGTGCGGGCGACAGCAATCGACGGTGGCCGCTGCGCCTCTGCGCGCTGGCGAAGATCTTCTTCGAGCGCGGCTTGCTTCAGCGCGGTGCGTGCCGCCTCAGCATCGAGCATTGATGCCGCCTGCGAACCCGCAGAGGCGGTCAGCGGCCTAGGCATGGTGCGCGGTGCCCACTGACGCTGCGGAGCGGTCTCAAGCGCAACATCTTGCAATGACACGGCGGGGCGCGCGGCAGCATCCATGGTTCGGGTGACTTCGCGAGCGCCCACGCGAGACATCCGCTGCAGCAAGAGTGCTGCGGTGCCGGCGAGTGAGAGACCTGCCCAAAGGAGCAACTGCGAGCCGGTCATCACGACCTGAACCGCACCCCACGCGGCAACTCCGACCGCCACGAGGCTGATCGACGTCAGTGCAAGGCGAAAACGTCGACGTGCACGCGCTTGCCGGGCACGAGGAGTCTGCGATGCGGCAATACGCTGCAGACGAGCTTCTTCAAGTTCGATCCTGGCCTGTTCGAGCGCCGACTGCTCACGCTGAGCAGACGCACGCTTGGCCAATCGCTGCTGAGCGGCCGCCGTGCGAGCGTTGAGTTCGAGACGTACTTCTTCGGGCGTCTCGCTGGTCTCGGCGAGAATGCGCAATGCCTGGTTCAGCCGCACTGCGTTGCGCTCCGCCGCGTCGTATTGACGGCGACCGTACCAAGACGGCACCAGGTAGACGAGCCACAAGAGCACGGCAACGAGAACGATGACTCCTCCGCCTAATACCTGCCCACCCATGATCTAAACCGTAGGCGACGGCGCAGCGTAGTCGTGGCAACCTGGCGCGTGTCGTTTTAAGGCTGCACCAGGTCTGAAGGCGGTATGGCTGCCACGTCCTGCGGCACCTGGCCTGAAACCCATCGATTGAGCACCCCACCAGGCACATCTTCACGCACCAGCGCAAAGCAGTAGTGGTCGCGCCAGTCGCCGTTGATGTGAATGAATCGCCGCCGCAGCCCCTCATAGCGGAAGCCCAACTTTTCGACCACGCGCAGACTGGCCACGTTCTCGGGGCGGATGCAGATCTCCATGCGGTGCAGGCGCATCTCGTTGAAGCAAATGTCGGTCGCCATCGCGACGGCGGCCGGTGTGATGCCCTTGCCCGCGAATCTCTGACTCACCCAGTAGCCAATCGTCGCTGAGCTAAGCGAACCGCGAGCGATGCCCCATACGTTCAGCTGGCCGGCGATTTCCCCGTTGTGCTCCATGACAAAGGGGATGCCTGAGCCTTCACGGTACTGCTGCAGCAGGCGCTTTACGCCCAGGCGCATGTCGAACGACACTGCCCCGTCGGGATTGGTTGCTTCCCACGGACGCAACCACTGTCGGTTCGACAGCAGCTCTTGCTGCAGCACGCGGGCATCACGCGAGCGAACCAGGCGAATCGAGACTGGTCCGTGAGCGCGGGGTGCTGTCAGATCCACAACGACCCCTTCGACAGCGCGGCGCTAGAGCGTGGCCGCGAACTCCTTGAACCAGGGTCGCAGCTCGGGGCCGAGATCTTCACGATCTGAGGCGAGCTGCACGATGGCTTTGATGTAGTCCACTCTATCGCCGGTGTCATAGCGACGCCCGCCGAACACGACGCCGTACACGCCGGGGCCCTCGGGGTCTGCTGCCATCTCTTCAAGAGCATCGGTGAGCTGAATCTCGCCGCCCTTGCCCGGTTCGGTGTGCTCGAGAATGTCGAAGATCGATGCGGGCAAGACGTAGCGACCGATAATCGCGAGGTTCGAGGGCGCGTCTTCTTTCGCGGGCTTTTCGACGAGGCCCTTGACCTTGACGAAGCCTTCGGTGTCGGTCGATTCGACGTCGGCGGCACCGTAAAGGTGAATCGCGTCGGGGTCGACCTCCATCAGCGCGATGATGGCTGCACCGGTGCGCGCCTGCTGCTCAAGCATGGTGGTGAGCAGCACGTCGCGCTCATCGATGAGATCGTCACCCAGAAGAACTGCAAAAGGCGAATCTCCGACGTGTGCCTTGGCGCGCAACACCGCGTGACCAAGACCCTTGGGCTCACCCTGACGGACGAAGTGGATGTCAGCGAGATCGCTCGAGTGCTGAACCTTCTGCAGCTTCGCGTGGTCGCCCTTCTTCTCAAGGGTTCGCTCAAGCTCGGGCACCGAGTCGAAGTGGTTTGAAAGGTTGTTCTTGTTGCGACCGATGATGATCAGAATGTCATCGATTCCAGCCTGTGTCGCCTCTTCCACCACGTACTGAATAGCGGGCTTGTCAACAACGGGAAGCATTTCCTTCGGCATCGCCTTGGTGGCGGGCAAGAAACGTGTTCCCAGGCCAGCTGCTGGAATAACTGCCTTGAATCGCGGTGAAGTCATAGATAACACTCTATCGATTTCAGAAGACGCTCATGTTTCCTGCGCAACACTTCGCCACCTAACTTCGCCACCTAATCGGGCACTTAGCCACAGCGTTTAGACTCAGGGCATGTCTGATGCCATCGCCGATGCGAAGCGCGCGTTGCGTGCCGAGCTTCGCGAGCGCCGCCATCTGCTCTCAGAAGCCGCGCTCGAGACGGCGGGCACGGGAATACGCGAACAGCTAGACGCTCTCGTCGAAAGACTCGAGGTGCGCTCGATGTCGTGTTACCTGTCGATTCAGACGGAGCCTGACACGCGCGAGTTCGTGGTGGAAGCGGTTCGGCGCGGCATCCGGGTGCTTCTGCCCGTCACCCGCGCGGACGGCCTGCTTGACTGGGCTGTCGCCACCGACGACGGCGACGTCGCCGAGGGGCTTTTCGGCCTGACAGAGCCAACTGGCGAGCTGCTCGGACCGATCGCGGTCAACGACGTCGACCTGCTGGTGATTCCCGCCGCGGCGGTCGACGCCTCGGGTATGCGCCTCGGGTGGGGGCGCGGCTACTTCGACAAGACGCTTGGCTCGATGGAGGGTTGCCCGCCGGTCTATGCCGTCGTCTTCGACACTGAAGTGCTCGACGAAGTACCCCAAGACCTCCACGATCAGCCAGTAACCGGAGTCGTCACACCGACCCGCACACTTACCCTCGCGCCCGCAGCGCGCTAACCGCCCGAAAGAAGCCATGCCTACATACGCCTACGCCTGCAAAGAATGCGGCCACAAATTCGACGCGGTGCAGTCTTTTGCCGACGCCACCCTCACTCAATGCCCCGAGTGTGGCGGCGCGCTGCGCAAGCAGTACGGTTCGATCGGCGTGACCTTCAACGGATCGGGCTTTTACCGCACGGACTCGCGAGCAGGAGCGTCAAAGTCGTCGGATGCTGCCGCCAAGCCCGCGGCGACCCCGGCGAAGTCGGAGTCGAAGCCGACTACCACAACGACCACACCGGCAAGCAACACGAACTGACCGGCAGCACTGCTGACGTTACGAGCGAAAGGTTCACTCATGATCAAGGGATTCAAAGAGTTCATCACCCGCGGAAACGTGATCGATCTCGCTGTTGCCGTCGTCATCGGCGCTGCATTCACCGCCGTTGTGAACGCGATTGTCGCGAGCATCGTCACCCCGCTGATTGAGATCGTGTGGCAGCCCGACGAAGAGGGCGTCGCGGGCTTTGAAGTTCCCGACCTGTATGGCGGAACCGTCACGTTCCCTGTCGGCGACCTGATCAACGCCATCATCAGTTTTCTCGCCGTCGCGATTGTGGTCTATTTCGTCTTCGTGGTGCCGATGAACAAGTTCAAAGAGCGCGCCGCCGCCGAGGCCGGGGTTGCCGAAGAAGAGGCAGCTGACATCCCCACCGAGCAGGAACTGCTCATCCAGATCCGCGACCTGCTCGCGAAGGACGACACACCCGCAAAGTCCTGACTCAGTAGTGCGGCGGAACGTCGCGGCGCAACTGATCGTCGTTGGGCCCCCGCGGGGCGGTGGATGCTGCTGAGTCGCCGGGTGCATCGCGTGCGCGCTCATCGCCGGGCACGGGTTCTGCTGTGGTGCCTGGTGCGGGGGTCAGCTTCGCACGGCGAGTTCCCGGCACACGGGTGATGCGCTGCCGATCATCATTCGAAGGCATCGATGGGCTGCGTGTCATTTTCTGCCCGAGGCGTTTCGGGTGCGACGCCGAGCAGCGTAGCGATACGCGATGCCACGCCCGCCGGGTCGGTGTACAGATCGAAGGAGTGCACGCGCACGTAGTGCCAACCGAGCCGGCGCAGAATCTGCGGGCGCAGTCGCAACGATTCACGCAGCGACTCCCCCACCGTTTCAGGGTCGCTCTCGACCACGACCGCCTTGCCAGCGTGCTGGGCGACGAGCGGCAACAGTCCGCGGTAGTCAACGTCAACCGCGAGACCCAGACGGCGCAGTTCGCGCGCGAGCGCGAGCGTGAGCGGATCGGCCAGGTCTTCAAGGCGGGCGTGGCGTGACCGCGCGGCGATATTGCCGAGAATCGACATCAGCGTCGCTGCGCCGTGCTCGAGTCGTCCGTCATCGAAGGCGGAAGGCCTAATCGACGAGATGATCACCATCGAACGGCGAGCACGCGTCATTCCCACGGTCAGCAGTCGTTCCCCGTCGGGCGTCGACAGGTCGCCGAAGTCACTCAGCACTCGCCCGTGCTTGGTCAGGCCGAAACCGAGCGAGAAGATGACACGGTCACGGCTCTCTGCGACAGATTCTTCGAGGGTGAGGACGGCAAGCGGCTCGGCTGTTTCGCGCGACACAAAACCGGCGACATCACTGCGGCCCGCGAATGCCTTTTCGACAGCGGCCCGCACACGCTCGGCGTGACGCCTGCTGGCGGTGACAACCATCAGCGACTCGTTGCCACGGTTCACCGCGTGCTCAACCACAAGGGTGACGACTCGCGCCACTTCAGCGTTGGGGCTTTCCACCGCGCCGCTGACAGGATCAGGCGCACCAGTGCCGCCCTCGACGTAGTCGACGGTGAGGCTGCCACGGCCGAGATATGACCCCGCCCACGGGTAAGAAACCAGCTCGCCACCATAGAAGGCATCGTTGACCAGTTCGGCGAGGTCTTCGCCTCCCGCCCGGTAGCTGCGCGTCAGAGTCTCAACGGGCAGCAGCTCTGCGAGCCGCTCGAACACGCTCACCGAGTCGAACGGGGTCGCCGGTTCAAGATCATCCTGAGCGGATCCCGCGGCAACGCGGAACGGCGTCGGCTTCTGCGTCACCGGATCGCCGAAAACGACGATCTGCCCCGCGCGCTTGAGCGCGGGGGTCGCTTCCGCCAGGCACAGCGAAGTGGCGTCGGCGATGATGACGACATCAAACTTCTCGGTGGCTGGCAGCGCGGGCACTTCGTAGGGTGAGGCCAGCCAGACCGGTGCGAGGGTGCGCAGCAGTGTGGGCGCCACGTCGTGGAGAACCGCCGGCGTGGCGTTGCCTGCTTTCAACGCGGATTTCAGTGCGGATGCTTCGTGTGCCTGATCAACAATGCCGATCCGCCACTGAGTGGCGAGTTGGCTCGCGAGCATGTGGCCAGAAGCTGCCGCGTGCGCCTCATCAACGAGGCGGAAGTCGCGTTCGAGTCGGTCGACGACGGCGGTGTTCGCACCGAGCAGAGCCCGATCGGTGCGCAGCAGGTGCTCAAGGGCGGACTGCCACCACGCGAACTCGAGCTCGTCGGCCACGCGATCTTCGGGAACGTGCCGCACCGATAGTTCTTGCAGCAGCGGGCCAAGACCGAGCGCGGCAAGGTCGCTGCGCAGAGTGGCGCGCTCGACCAGGTTGTCAAAGACGTCTGACTCGGCGGCAAGGGCAGCGAGTGTTCGCACCAGTTCAGCGACCGGCAACGCTGCCAAGCGGTCCGAGCCGCTGCGGCCGACGATCGCGTCAAGCTCAGCCAGATCAGCACCCACACGCTGCCAGGCAACCTGGGTGTCGGCCAGACCGGTGGGAACCTCGGGCACCACTCCAGCATCCACATAGCGCTGCCATTCAGTGCGCTGATGCTGAATGCGCACAAGGGCTTCGTGCATATCGGGCACGTGCACGCCGGGACGAATGTATTCGCGCGACAGACGACGAAGACGACGACGATTCGCACTGCTCATCGAGGGAGAGTCACGCCGCGGTCCGTGCGCCAGAATCAGTTCGCCGAGCGGGCGCTCAAAAACTGTGAGGCTGAACCGGTCGAGCGAGTCGCGAATGCCCTGCAGCAACGTCAGGTAAGCGCCCATATCGGCGACCGTGTCGAACGGCCGCATGTGGGTGCGGGAGATCAACGCGTAGCCGCGCTCGAGCAACGAGGGAACTTCACTTCGGTGCAGTTTTCCTGCCAGCGCGTGGGCTGCCCGTGCTTGCTCGGTGGTCTCGAAAGTGACGCCGTACCAGGGCGAGTCGTGTGGTCCGAAGCGGAACTCCCCCAGTCGGGCAGTCGCCGCCAGCGTGTCGGCCGCAGCAGTGCGGGCGTTTGCGAGCTTTTCCAGCGTGTCGATCTCAAAACGAGCCGGAGTCGACGGCGGGTTTGGCCGCCGGGCGAGCTGGGCGAGCGCACGCAGAATGTCAAGAACTGAAACGCCGAGGCTGGGATGCTGCGCCGTTACCGAGCCGCGATAGTCACGGAGCACTCCACGTAGCCGCACCAGCGCATCGTCGATGTCGGCGACCTTTGGCGCCTGCGCCTTCTCGTTGCGGCCAATCGCGCGAATCAGGTCGCGCTGCAGGTGTGCTGGCGAGACGGCCAGCCCGGGCAGACCGATGCCAGAAAGACGGTGCCGCACGCCCTCGAGGGTCGATCGGCGAGCGCTCACGACGAGCACGCGCTTGCCGTCGCGCACGAGAGCGCCCACGGCGTTGATAACCGTTTGCGTGCCGCCGGTGCCCGGCAGCGTGTGTACAGCCATCGATTGGCCGGCAATGATGCGACCCAAAACGCGCTCTTGCTCAGAATCAGCGTCAAGTAGCAGGGTGTCGGCAGCGGGTGGACGTTCGTCGAGTGGCGCGACCTCGGGCACATCACGCACCATGGTGAGCATTTCGCGGTCGTCGGGGTGACCGGCGAGCGCGTTGAGAATCGGGTGGTCGAGATCGCCGGCGTCACGTGACATCGCTGCGGCAACATCGACGAAGCACGACACGAGCAGCCGCGGTGCGACAACAAAGCTGTGGATCGAGCGGGTGAGCGCCCGAATGTGGTCGATGACGGGCTGCGGCTTGAAGATCCCGTCGTCATAGGCGAGCGCGGCAAGCGCACCGCCATCGATGTCGATGCCGAAGTGCACGCGCATGGCACGCACGAGTTCGGGGTTGACGAAGAACTTTCCCTGCAGTGCGAGTTCGAAATCTGACAGGTGGCGCCGAATGGCGAGCGGGCGCAGCAGCACGGGTGCCGTGCACTTCATACCGCCGATGCTCCACGACGCGAGCCCGACGCCCAGTCGCACAGATTCCAGACCACGTGTGGTGCGCAGCTCCACGTTCTTCGCCGTGATGCGCTCCGCCGCCAGGCGTGCGTTGCGCAGGGCTACCTCGTCACGGAAGAGCCCAGAAAGCAGTGTGGAGCGCCCAGTGATGAACTGCGGCAGGCTGCCGGGGTGCGCTTTGGTGATCTCAATCGCCGAATCCTGCGTGTCAGAGAAATGCAGCAGAGTGGAGCGTCCACCGAGCTCCGCGGACTCGTCACGCAGGCGATCGCGTTCAGACGCCGCGATATGCACCACGGTTGCATCGGGGTCGGCAACGCCAAGGTCGCTTGGGGTCACCAAATGCCCGACTCCCGCGCCTTTTGCGCCGGCCACGACGCTCTCTTCTGCTCGCCACACACGAGCCAGACTAGGCGCGACACGCGGAACCTACTTGCAGTGAGGGCGAGTTTCGCGGTATTGGATGCCCTATCGTCATCCCTCCCTCCCCAATGTCACCATTTGTCGCGTCGCTACCGTTGCCGCCGCGGTTCAGCGGCTGCGTGGTGCACACAGCAAAATGAACACATGACATCGCCCGAAACGCCCCGCTACCGGGTTTGCCCGTCCCCCATCGGCGACATCGTCATCGTCGAGCGCGAGGGCAGTCTCGTGACCGTTCACCCCTTCGACGGCCCGGTCTATGCCGAGGTGGCGCGGCTGTCGATGTGGCTACGAGCGGCGGTGCAGCAGCATCCCGAGAGCGAAACCGGTGTGATCAGCGACACCATCGTTCAACTCGAGGAGTACTTTGCCGGCGATCGCGAGGGTTTCGATCTGCCACTTGACTGGAGCACGGTGCAAGGGTTCACGCGTGATGCGCTGCAGGCGGTGTGTGAGATTCCCTATGGCGAAACGGCTGGCTATGGCGAAGTGGCCATTGCCGCGGGCAGCCCGCGTGCCGCTCGGGCGGTGGGCACCGCCTGCGCACACACGCCGTTTTCGATTGTGGTTCCGGTGCATCGAGTAGTGCGCTCTGACGGTTCGCTCGGAGAATACGGCGGACACCCCGAGGTCAAGAAGTACCTGATAGATCTCGAGCGGGGAACCAGCGCGTAGGCCGCCGCTTCGCTTGAGAACGAGACGGCCCGGGCGGATTGCTCCACCCGGGCCGTCATCCCCCTGATTCTGCCTAGTGCTCCGTAGCGTTCTCTGCCCCATAACCGGTGAGCGAACGTACGTCCATCTCAGCCGCCTTCTTCGGATCCTCTGCCTTCTTCGAGGTGACCGATCCGAGCCAGCCGAGGAAGAACCCGAGCAGGATCGACACGATTCCAGGGTTGTTCAGCGGCCAGATTGCGGTTCCGACATCTGTGAAGACGCTGGTGGGCGTGCCCCAGAAGACCGGCGAGAGAACGATCAGAATGATCGCAGAGCTGAGCCCGCCGTACATGCTCCACACTGCGCCGCGCGTGGTGAACTTGCGCCAGAACAGCGAGTAGAGGATGGTCGGCAGGTTGGCCGATGCGGCCACAGCGAACGCGAGCGCGACAAGGAACGCCACGTTCTGTCCTTGCACGCCGATGCCGCCGAGAACGGCGAGCACACCGATCACGATCACCGTGCGACGGGCAACCTTGACTTCGCCGTCGGCGGGCACGTTGTTCTTCTTCCACACGTTCGCGTAGATGTCGTGAGCAAACGACGCTGCCGCCGTGATGGTGAGTCCGGCGACCACCGCGAGGATCGTCGCGAACGCCACCGCCGAGATGAAGCCCAGCAACAGCGGACCACCGAGTTCGAAGGCGAGCAACGGCGCCGCGGAGTTGACCCCTCCGGGCGCGGACTTGATCACGTCAGAGCCCACAAGCGATGCAGCGCCGTAGCCCAGAACAAGCGTGAGCAGGTAGAACATGCCGATGAGCCAGATGGCCCACACGACCGAGCGTCGCGCTTCTTTCGCGGTCGGAACCGTGTAAAAGCGCATCAGCACGTGCGGCAGACCCGCGGTGCCGAGCACGAGGGCAAGTGCCAGCGAGATGAAGTCCCACGGGTTCGAGCCGTACTGCACGCCCGGTCCGAGAATCGCGTCTTTCGGGTCGGTGACAGAGGCAGCGACCGCGCTCTCGAGCAGCGTATTGAGACTGAAGCCGTTGATGGCCAGCACCCAGATCGTCATGACGATCGCGCCACCGATCAGCAGGAACGCCTTGACGATCTGCACCCACGTGGTGCCCTTCATGCCACCGATCAGCACGTAGACGATCATCAAAACGCCGACCACGGCCACCACGATCGACTGACCGAGTTCATCATTGATGCCGAGCAACAGTGACACCAGACCACCGGCACCCGCCATCTGCGCGAGCAGGTAGAAGAAGCAGACGGCCAAGGTGGTGAGAGCCGCTGCCATGCGCACCGGGCCCTGTTTAAGGCGGAACGACAGCACATCGGCCATGGTGAACTTGCCGGTGTTGCGCATGAGCTCTGCCACCAGCAGCAGTGCCACCAGCCACGCGACCAAGAAGCCGATCGAGTACAAGAAGCCGTCATAGCCGTTGATGGCGATGGCACCGACGATACCCAGGAATGACGCCGCTGAGAGGTAGTCGCCGGCGATCGCGAACCCGTTCTGCGGGCCGGTGAACGAGCGTCCGGCTGCGTAGTAATCGGCGGCCGTCTTGTTGTTGCGGCTGGCGCGAATGACGATGAACAGCGTGATCGCGACGAAGGCGCCGAAGATCGAGATGTTCAGGATTGGGTTGTTCTCTACCGTCTCGGCAGAGGCCTGGATGCTGCTCAGTACGACGTTCACTTGCTCGCCTCCTGCGCTTCAAGCTCGCCGCGGATCTCGCTCGAGAGTGGATCGAGCTTGCGGTTGGCGAATGCGACGTAGGTCATCGTGATCACAAACGTCGTGACGAACTGACCGAGGCCGAGGAGCAGACCCAGGGTGATGTCGCCCGAGACGCGCTGCGCCATGAAGTCGGGCGCAAACGAAGACAGCAGCACATACGCGAAGTACCAGAGCAAGAACGCGACCGCCATCGGAAAGACGAAGCTGCGGTGCCGCTTCTTCAACTCGACAAACTGCGGTGACTGTTCAACTGCGACGTAATCGATGCTGCCGGGCGGGGCTGATTCGGTGTCTGACATGTGGCCTCCTTGCCTCATGGTCAAGCGCGGCATTGCGCTCAGGGATACCGGGTCAGAAGCAAAAACGACGTGCCCGGTGGTATGGTCGACGCTACGAAAGCGGCACCGTTGCCGTTACCCCCGGAAGTAGGTAATGCGTGTGAGCACGCAATCTTCGATCGAGAACGCTCCTCACCTCGTTGATAACGCGGTGAGCGAGTTGGCACGTCGCACCCGGTTTCCCGTCGCCTTCGGTGGCCTCGAAACAGCGGGGGCTATTCACGTGACATCGGTGTTCGGCGCTCGCACCAAGAACCTCGAAGGTCTTGTCGTGCGCGCAGCGCGCGGATTGGGCGGTAAAGCGTTCGTCGAGCATCGTCCGCGCCTCGCGATGGACTACCGCTCTTCGCGCTCGATCACCCACGACTACGACACGAATGTGCTGGGTGAGGGCATCGCCACGCTGTTCGCCGTTCCCCTGATGGTGCAGGGCCGCGCGCGAGGCGTGCTCTACTGCGGGTCGTGGGGGCAGTCATCGGTCGGTGACATCGTCGCCAAGCCCGCTCTCGACGTCGCCCACGAGCTTGCCACCGAGTTGCGCATCTGCGAAGAAGTGCAGCGCCGCATCGGCGGTGTGCCTGCCGCGAGCGCGTCGGGCTACCCCGAAGTCGACATGTCTGCGTCAGTGCGTGAAGAGCTGCGACAGAGCTATGCCGAGCTGCGGCGCATCGGCGCCTCGGTCGCAGACAGCGGTGTGCGCGCCCAGCTCGCTCAGCTCGAGACCCGCCTGGCTGCGCTGTCGTCGGAATGCCCGAGCACCGCGTCAGTGTCAACGGTGCGCCTATCGCCTCGCGAAATCGATGTGCTCTCTTGCGTGGCAGTCGGTGCCACCAACTCAGAGATCGGCACCAGCTTGGGTTTAAAAGAAGCCACGGTGAAGTCGTACTTGCAGACCGCCATGTCGAAATTGGATGCGACGACGCGCCACTCTGCGGTCGCAAACGCTCGCATCGCGGGCATTCTGCCCTGAGCATTTCGGGCATATCGAACCGCGAACCTCAGTATCGCGTGTGAGAACGCCCGTATATGCACCGCAGGGTTGCGTCCATCGGGTTTTCTCGGAATCGTGGCCGGTCCGCAGTCCGCAACAGAAGGAGAAAGCCATGCTCACCCTTACCCCGACGGCGGCCGAGGCCGTAAAGAACATCGTGTCGCGCGTTCCGCAGATCGATGATGGCGGCGTTCGCATTCGCGACACGGGTGGCGAATCCGGTTTCGAACTGAGCGTCACGCCCACGCCTGAAACCGAAGACACCGTTGTTGTCACTGACGGCGCCCGCGTCTTTCTTGACTCGAAGGCCGCTGTTGCCTTGGACGATCGAGTGCTAGACGCGGAACTTGCCGGCGACGGTTCGGTGCGTTTCGCGCTCTCTGCTGCATAGCAGCCGTAGTTCTTGAGAAAGAGGGGTCCCGCCTGCGGGGCCCCTTTTTCGCGCGTGGCTGACGTTTTTCGCGCGTGAATAACGCCAGACACTACCTCTGTCAAGTGGGTGTGATGCGCGCGCGGCGGCTGTGACGCTGGAGCACATGGGCAAGTTCATCTATGACGGAACCCTGAAGGTGGACTTCGATGACCGCACGCTGGCACACCTTCAGATGGTGATTGGAACCAAGCTGCGTCGAGGCGAAGCGTTTCACTTCACGTGGAAAGACGACACGAGTCTCGGCAATGGCCGAACCTCAGTGTGGATGCATCCGCGATGTTCGCTGATCTACAAGTATTACGGCAGTCGCCGCCCGACGCTGAATCCGCGCTGGGTTGACGCGCTCGCGTTCACCGCTAACTCACCAAGCGGGCTCTACCTCGTGCCTGAACCGACCAGTTCTGATGAAAAGGAGCCAGGACCAACATGAAACGCATCGAAATCGTCTATGGCGGCGAACGCTTCAGCATTGGCGACCGCGACCTGGAGACGTTGAAGCAAGAGATCCGCGCGGGCCTCGCGACCGGTCACCACTGGCTGGTTGTGAATGATGGCGAGGGCGACTTTCGCAGTGCCTACCTGTCGATCAGCCCCGGCGTTCCGCTCGCGTTGATCCCGGTTCCCCAGCAAGAGCCGTCGGGCGACACAGAAGAGTGGGATGGACTCGGCACGGTGCCGACAACCGAGCTGTAGCCCGCCGTTGCGGCGGTGTCAACCCCCATACTGATTTCGGGCGCCACCTGCACTATGTCGATATGAAAACTCACACAGTGCACCAACTTCGACTCGAACCTCTCGGTGAGGGCAGTTGGCGGCTGTGCGATCACTCGCTCTCACCGAATGATCCAGGCTGCTTGATCGCCTATGTCGAGCAGCTGCGCGATGGCCCCTACGAGATCACCTGGGTGGCAATTGCCCGGCACCGCGAGATCTATGACTCTGTCACCGATGTACTTCGAGCAGCGAGCGCGTTGCTGAATGCTTCGGGAACCAGCGGTCCGCACAAGCCCGCTCCGATTCCCCACCGCCCGCCCCTTCTTACGCGATGACACGCGCCGCGGGGAGCCTCGCTCCCGAGGAACCTGACAGGCCTATTCCCATCGATGAAGAGTTTTGGGATGAGGCCGACGACTTTGAAGAGTCGCTACTGCGCGAGATGATTCGCACCGGTCGTATCACTCGCGCAACACCCGGCGGTGGATGAGCAACGGTCGATAAGCGGCGGGCTCGGGTAGCATCCGATCATGACCGACGAGCACCCTGACCTCATGACCGTCGCCGACGTGGCTGTTCGATTCGGCGTCTCAGAGTCGACCGTGCGCGTCTGGCTTACCCACCGTGATGCCGGCGCGACGGGCGGCGTACCGTCGGTGTTGCCGGCTCCCCTGGCGCGCGGTGTGGTGTGGATGACCTCTGAGATCGAAGCGATCGCCCCCATCGTCGAAGCACGAAGCCGCAAGGGCGGACGACCGCGCACTAAAGTTCAGCCCGAGAACGCGTCGCCCGAAAACACCGCGCACGAAACCACCGCGCACGAAGACACCGCGCGCACGGAGTGATCGCGCTCAGCCGGGGCTCTCGGTGACCTGAGTCTGCTCGTCGAGGTCGTCAGGGCTCAGCTGAGCGTTCTTGAACGCATCGGTGAGCGGTAGCCGCAGCTCAAGATCTGTGCCGCGACAGATTTCGACGGCGCCGGACTCGATGGTGAAATCGATCACGTGCCCGCCGTGCGTGTGCGCATCATCGACGTAGTGCACGTGGCCGCCGGGAACACTGATGCCGCGCTCATAGAGCGGAGTGCGAAATCCTGCCAGGGTGCCGGTGGTATCGGCGAAGGTAAGGGCAGGAATGTCGCGCACGGCCTCTCGCATTCCGACATACGGCTTGGTCTGTTTGACGACCGTGCGGGTTTCCACCTCAGAGAACCGTCCGCGCACACGCACCGCGAACAAGTAGTTTGCGGTGCCGACGGCCGACTCGATCATCGCGACGACTTCGTCTCTGGTCATTGCGTGATCGATCGGCAGCGTGATCTCGGGGGTGAACTCGGTGATCACCGCGAACGGGGTGAGCTCGGCAGCATCCACTTCAGAGACCGTGCCATCTGCGCGAAGTCGATAGCAGATGCCGTCGAGCACCAGCATTTCGCCATCAAGCCCGTTGAACGTGCCAAGCCCGAAGTCACCGTGTTCAAGCAGCTCCCCCACACTGAGGTTGCCGTCGTAGACGCCGTCGAGCAATGCGCTCAACAGACTCGCTTGAAAAACCTTGTGCCTGAGCATTGGTCACCCGTCAGTTCGTGTGACCAACACTCTAGGCAATCAGCTCATCAGATCTGCTCAATGTCGTTCGGAATCCAGGTCTTGTCGAACCACGAGCCCAACGGGCCGTAGAGACGAAGAATGCCGTACCAGCTCTTCGACGGAATGGTCTGAATCCAGTTTCCACCGTGCTCGTTGGGCCGCTCGGGACCGAAGTAGAGGTCGATCGAGCCGTCTTCGTTGTAGACGAGTTCGTCACGGTCCTTCTCGCTGCTGCGGCTGGGAAGCGCCTGGCCTGTCTGCAGCTCCGAGCGGGTCTGCGGGTCGTAGGCGATGACCGACCAGAAATCCTTGGCAGGAATGCCGGCGGGCAAAGTGAGTCGATATGTCTTGTCGCCCTGCAGGTAGTTTCCTGCTGAGTCGTGCTCCGCCAGCGCGTACTGCGAGCCGACACCGACCATCTCGAGTGCCATCGCCGGAGTGTTGAGTGTGGCCTGGTAGAAAAACAGCGTGCGGGCGTCCATGTTGCGGCCGCCGCGGCCGTCTTTGTCAAGCCAGCGGTAGTCGCCACCGACGAAGCCGGTCTTCCACTTGCGGTCGTCGTAGTAGTAGGCACGCGGGTCGCCGGTTTTGAAGCAGATCGCTCGGGCGGTGGCGTTTCCGACCGCCGCGGCCTCTGTCAGCAGGCCCACCATGCGCTCATCGGGTGCGAAGGGGTGGTCTTTGTGGATGCCGATGGCAGCGAGCAGTCCCCGAGTTTCTGGGTCAATCAGCTCGATAGGCTCACGCGTGATCACGTCAGCAACTTCTTCGTAGAACGAGCGATCGTTGGCGTGGATGGTGTTGAACTCTTTGCCCGAGATCGAGATGAACTCCATCGCGGGGCGTGCGCCCGCCGCGTTGAGCGGGTAGATCTTGACGCCACCCTCGAACATCGCCTTCGCCGCGTCGGTCTTGCCGTCGACGAGAAACCCGCGCAGTGCCAACAGGTTTGTGTAGCTTCGCGAGTGCGACACGTAGTAGCCGTCGGGAATGTCACCCTCGTATCCCGGAGGAACGAGCAGATAGCTGCCACCTGCTCCGCGGTCGGGTCCTGGTGCACCCATGTCGGTCACAAACCGGAACCATGCGTCGTTGACCGTGCCAGGACCGCAGCCCGGCGGGATCTCGACGACGGTGGGTCCGTCACGGTGCAGATCGAGCATGGCGAGCGCATACACCGTGTCGGTGTTGCCCGTCAGAAAGAGTGGGGTCGAATCGAGCAGCTGATCGGCGATCGCCATCTTGTGCGCTGCATCGCAGCCGATCTCTGCGAGGCCCGCACGCAGGCCCTCGAGCGATGCTGCCGGAATGCTCTGCAAGAACACTTCGACGCCGCGGGCGAAGTCGAGCTGGTCGAAGACCTTTGCAGCGGTGTCTTCGCTGGGAAAACCGTCAGTGAACTCGAGGGTGCCGATGCGGGTCTCGACCCGGTCGGGCGTCATGATCTTGCTCGGAATCGGCGTGTTGTAACCGGCAGGAACGTCTGCTGAAGTGCTCATGCTTTCACGCTAGCGGCGGCGGCGCCTGCGATCGTCACATTGTTGGGGTGAAACTCCCCCGCTCGCGACATCAGCCCTTGCGCTGCGTGACCTTGTAGACCTCCCCCTGCTGGTCGTAGGTCGTCCATTCACCGACCGGTTCGCCCGCTTCGAAGTAACCGGAGCGCTTGATAGTGCCGTCGAGGCGATACCACTCCCAGTACCCCACTGGCTGACCACTCTCTGTCTTGCCCTTTGACCAGCGGGTGACCCCGTTGGCGTGGTATTTGATCGTGTAGCCGTCGACGATTTCGGTCTTCTTCGCATCGCTCACCAGTCCATTCTCGCCCGGCGCAGCGAAGTAGCGCGAAGACAACGGGTGGGATGCTGCACGCGTCAGCATCCCACCCGTTGTCTCTTGCGTATTACTTGGGGTCGACCGTGATCAGCGATGCACCGGGCTCGACCGTTCCTTCGGTGACCGGGACGACCTCGCCGAAGTCATCGGCGTTGAGCACGATGACGGGCGTGACCATCGGATAGCCAGCCTTTTCGATGACGGATCGGTCGAAGGTCACCAGCGGGGTGCCGAGTTCGATGCGGTCGCCGTTCTTGACCTTCACGTCGAAGCCTTCACCCTTGAGGTTGACCGTGTCGATGCCCACGTGGATGAGCACTTCGAGCCCGCCATCGAGCACGAGGCCGAACGCGTGACCGGTTGGCTGCGCGGCGGCGACGGTTCCTGCTCCGGGCGAGTAGACGGTGTCGCCAGAGGGCTCGATCGCAGCGCCCGGCCCCATCACTCCGCCGGCGAAGACGGGGTCAGGAACTTCGCTGAGCGGCACCACGCGACCCGCGAGCGGGGCGGCGATGTCGAGCGCGATCCGCTCCGCAACCGCGGTGGCCGTGGCGACCGTGGCGACTGCGGCTGCCGGTGCAGCATCCGATGCGTCAATGACGCGCGGTTCAGCCGCTTCAACCGATGCGGGCGAGACCTTCTCAGCCGCGGCTTCTGCCTCGGCAGCGTCGCGGGCTACTTCGAACTCCGCCTGCTGCTCTGGCGTGCGGAAGTTCGAGCCGATCACGAGGAACATCGACGTGAAGAACGCACCGGCGATTGCGATCGCGTAGAGCCCGATCGGGTTGAACGCGGGGATCGTCAGCAGCGAGGTGAACACGAACGCCTGTGTGGTGATGCCGTTCTCGAGTCCGAGAACGAGACTGCCGACGCCGATGATCAGGCCGCCGACGAAGCAGCCGACGAGGAGGCGTGGATAGATGCGCTTGAACCGCAGATGGATTCCGTAGAGCGACGGTTCTGAAATACCTCCGAGCAAGCCGGCGGCGAGCGCACCGGTCGAGGTCTGCCTCATCTGGTGGTCGCGGTGGCGAATGGCGAGTACGAGCACACCAGCAGTGGCGCCGAAGCAGGCGAAGTTCCATGCGCCCATCGGGCCCTGGATGTAGTCGTAGCCGAGGGTCTGGATGTTCAGCAGCATGACCGCGTTGATGGGCCAGTGCAGGCCGAGCGGCACCATGAACGGGTATGCGAGCGGAATGACGATTGCGAAGATGAACGGTGAGAAGCTGTTGATCGCGGCGAGCAGGTTGGCGAGCGCGGCACCGGCGTAGACACCGATCGGGCCGATGATAAACGCGGTCATCGGGATCATCACCAGCATGGCAAGGAACGGCACGAAGATCAGCTGCAGGTTCGGCGGGATGATCTTGCGCAGGCCCTTATAGACCAGGCCCAGCACAGCCGCCATGAGTAGCGGCGGGAACACCTGCGAGCTGTAGTCGAATACGGTGAGCGGGAACCCGAAGATCGGCACGATCGTCACGTCAACCCCGAATACCACGGTCGGCTCGACGCCATCACCGAGGGCAAGGAAGCCCGGGAGCATCAGCACGGCCATGATGGCGAAGCCCACCCAAGGGTCTGCGCCGATCTTCTTCGAGGCGTTGTAGGCGACCATCAGCGGCAAGAAAATGAACACACATTGCCACATGAGGTTGATGAAGGCCCACGACGGATCGAGGGTCACACCGGGTGAGTTCCAGTCAGGAATGACGTCGAGCGTGGCCATGAGGGCCATGAAGGTGATGAAGAACGAGGCGCCGAGCAGTGCGCCGAGCACCGGGCGGAACGAGTCGGAGAGGAACTCGAAGAACGAGTCGATCCAGGCGACCTTGCCGCGCACGCCCTTCGAGCGTTCACGTTCTTTGATCGATGCGATGTCGTCGCCGCCGCCGTCCGAAGGCGCTGCGCCCCCATCGATGTCGGGGAGCGCTTTGATGTCGTTGTAGACAGATTGCACAGCGCCACCGATGACGACCTGAAAACGGTTGCCCGCTTGCGGCACCGCGCCCATTACGCCGGGGATTGCTTCCACCGCGTTTTGGTCGACTTTGCCCGAGTCGACGAGCTGAAATCTGAGTCGTGTTGCGCAGTGTGTGAGGCTCTCGATGTTGCCCGAGCCGCCGACACCTTTAACGATGTCGGCTGCGGTGCTGTCTGCCATGTCGATCTCCTCGGATGGATCAGTTTCAGATCTGTGGGGTGGCTGCAGTGCAGAGTGATGCCCGCATCGCTCGTGATCGTATCGCTCCGGTCGACGGAACACTACGAAATTGTGGACGAACAGGGATGTTGTCGGATCTGCGGTTGCCGGTAGGCCGGTTCCGTCCCGCGGTCAAGCCCGTTGTTGACCGAATAGAAGAAGTGGATGCTGATGTATACCCACAAGCAGAGGAGGACGCATGGCTACTGAACCGAGCGACGAGAAGATGCCCGCTGACGCAGAGCAGGTCGACGCAGAGCAGGCCGATACAGAGTCGACTAACGCAGAATCGACTAACACAGAATCGACTAACGCAGAATCGACTAACGCAGAGTCGGCCGACGAGATGCCCGCCGACGAAGACGTGCAAGAGCCCAGCACCGAGAAGGAGCCTGGCGACGAACCCAAGGCGGAGAAGCCCAGCCAGCCCGAGCCCAGTCACCAGGCAGTAGGTATTGGCGTCGTGGGGGCACCGCTCGTGGAGCCTGAGGAGCCAGCGGAGCCAGAGGCGCCCGTCGACGAGGATTGAAAGCTGCCGTCAGAACGGCTCGGGATCGAACTGTTAGAACGGCGCGGGGTCACATTCAGCGTCGGTGGCGAAGTGCACACCGCTCGACGAATGGTCGGGATAGACGCGGCCGGTGGGACTGGTCCACTCCATGATTCCGTCGGGCTTTTGCGTGACCCGCCACGGGGTGTGATGTTTCAGGGTGTGATGGCGCCGACACAGATGCGCAAGGTTCGAGACAGCGGTCTTTCCGCCATGCGCCCAGTCGACGGTGTGATCGACATCGCTGCGTGCGGTGGATTGCCTGCATCCGGGGAATCGACAGTGTTGGTCACGAACTGCCAGGAGTCTTCGCATCTTCTTCGTCGGTTGGTATCGGTCAACGGCGAGAACCGCGGCGGAGATCGGATGGGTGAGTATTCGGTCCCATGCGGGGGCGTGTCTCGCGAGTTCGCGCGCGGTGTCTGGGTCGATTGGCCCGTGACCGGCAAGAGCGATCGAGTCGAACGGGTCATCGACCGGTGAATCCAACAGGGTGAGAACCGGAACGGTGACTTGCACGGTAGCGCGGATGCTGCCAAGCCCTGTGTCGCGGGTGCCGATGTGCGCAACAGGGTCAGAAGCGAGGAGGAGGTCGGCGAGAAGGTCAGCGCGGATCGCGTCGAGGCTGCGGCGCGCGCTGCGGAGTTCATCGACGTAAGCCGTTGCACGTTGCACTCCACCCGCGGATGCCTCTTTCGTCGCAGCATGCGCAGCTTCTTGCTTCGCAGCGTGCGTAGCTTCTTGCTTCGTAGCGTGCGTAGCTTCTTGCTTCGCAAGGCGTGCAGCATCGCGTGCGTCGCGAATCGCCTGCGCATCGGCGTCAGCCACCTCGCGTGCCATCTGGGTGAGGCGGTCGTGGATACCGTGGATGATGACCGCCGGCCCCGTCACCTGCAACTCGGCCATGCCGTCGTCAAGATCACGCACCTGCACCGCCCGAGATACAGCCGCCGCGACGTGGCGTTCGCGGATCGTCTCGTTCAGAAACCACTGCGCACGCCGCTTCGCGACCGGGCGCAACCGGGTCACCGTCTCGGCTTCGGCGTACGGCAGAATGCTCGATTCGTACTCCGCGATCAACTCTGGTTCAGTGATGCGGTCGCCGGCTTCAACGATCGCCTTCGCGTGTGCCAAAGTGACACGCCCCGCCGCAAGCGCAGTGGTGGTTTCGGGAAACACCTCGACCATGCGCTCTGATTCACCGATCTGTCGTTGCACGGTGCGGTCAGAAACTCGCAATGCGGCAGCCAGTTCTGCCGCCACACTGCGGTGTGCGAAATCTGCGTCAGATTGGGAGGCTTCAGCATCCGCCCACTCTTTTGCAATCGCCCCCGCCTCGGCGAGCGCACGAGCCTCGCGTGCCTGCAGCCCCGCGATCTGGCGTCGAATCTCGACCACGTCGCGCACCACCGAAGCGAGGCGTGCGGTTGCTCGCTCAGCGGGAGCAGCAGCGGTGCGGGACATACCGCAATGATGACAGGGGCCTCGGACATTTGTTCGAATGTCGATGTGGGTTGGTTGAGATTGGGCGCGAGAATGCCGCGCCAGCGGCGAGCAACGCGAACGCCGCTTCTCACACCAACCCTCACCGGGCAGCATCCGAGCGGGGCGATACACCCCAGTCGCGATGCTTGCTAGGCAGTTCGGCGCCGACCGACCGCGATTGTGATTGCCGCACCGAGCAGCAGCAGCACAGTGGCTGCGAGTAGAGCCGAAGTCGGATTCACTCCCGACTCTGCCAGTGAAGCCGCCGCTGTGTCATCGACGCCCGACACATTCGTCGAGTCGACCGCTGCAGCGCTGGTGTCGGTCTCGGTATCGCCCTGCTCAGAAGCGTCAACTGGTGTTGATGTCGCGGGCGATGAGATCGCGACCGAGTATTCGACGGTGTCGTCTGGTGCTGTTCCATTGCTCGCCGTAATTGCGAAAACGAACGTTCCGGCTGCTGTCGGGGTTCCTGAGATCACACCGCTTGTCGGGTTCAACGTGGTGCCAGTCGGCAGCGTTCCGCTGGCGCTGTAGGTCGGTGCGGGTGTGCCCGACGCGACGATCGTGTGCGCGTAGGGTGTGCCAGTCTCGCCTTCACCCGGAGCGTCAGAAGTGATCTCTGGGCTCGTCGCCTCGACCGGCGTGGTGGTGTCGCAGGTTTCATCGACGCTGATCACGTTCGTGTCGAGAGTGACAGCACCGTTGAGCGCGAGAAGGCGCCCGTCGATGGTTGCGCCGGTGTTGGCTGTGATCGAGGTGTAGGCCAGCACAGTGCCGACAAAGGTCGCGTTAGTGCCGAGGGTTGCCGAGCTGCCCACCTGCCAGAACACGTTGCAGACACTCGCCCCGCCAGTAACGGTGATTTCTGAATTGGATGCTGCGAGCAAGGTTGACGCGGCTTGAAAGATCCAGACCGATTCGGCGGTGCCTTCAAGTACAAGCGAGCCGTTCAGCGAGATCGCGCCACCCGAATACACGCCCGGTGTGAGTGAAAGACCGTTGAGCTCGTCGCCGCTGAGCGGGGTGGGCGTCTGGCTGGCTGCATCGTTGTATGCGACGAGGGCGTCTGCTTGAGCTTGGGTCGCCACAGCGGTGGTTGCTTCAGTGACTCCGTTGACAATGCCGGGCGGAAAGCCGGTGATCGAGGTTCCCGGGCTGACACCGAGGTTTCCGTTGATCACGGTCGGGCCCGTGTTGGTGACGGCAGAGGCGCCAAGAACACCGAATGGTGCGGCGGTTCCGAGATCAAGCTCGGTGGCGGCGTAAGCGGCTGTGCTCGGGACGAGGGCCACGGCGAGCATTGCGGCAATAATGGCGGCGGAGAAGCGGACTTTTGAGGATGCCTTGAACAAGGTCGATCCCTTCCTGATAGGAGGGGCATCCAAGGTCAACGTGTTCAACAGCGTATGCGCCTAGGGCATGTCTACCAGTGAATCGTCTTGACCAGCCATTTCGTGACCTGATCGACGCAGAAGAGCGGGTCGCTGTAGTTGGCGGCACGTCAAACGAGGCGTTGCACCTCAGTCATTGTTCCGGCAATGCGTCGAGGCCGTCGCGTCGTTCAGACGAGGCGTTCCACCGAAGTATGCGCTTCCCGGTGCGCCATCAGCTGTATCGCTGCACAGCGACCCGAATGGCATCAGCATGCTCGTAAATCTCATCTAGCGTCGTCAGCGGGTGCCGTGTTTCGACCTTCGCCTCGTCAAGAAGGCCCAGGTACTTTAGCTTCCCGTTGAAGTGGAGCCGCGCAATTGGCTTTCGGTTGTTGTCATCGAGCAAGACCGCGAAATAGCTCTTCGCATCGCGTTGCGTTATTCGTTGAGGTTTCACCTCTCCGCACGCGATCGCCTTCACAATCTGATACCCCTCAAGTTCTTCGAGAGTGGTCTCGATTTCTGTATCACGATCAAGGTCTTCGGCAACCACGGGCTCACTCGTGACTGTCTCACTGTCGACCTGTGCAGTCGCTGCCCCCAGCGCACTCTTGAGTCTGTCGTTCACGCTTTCGGTGAGAAACTGCTTCGAGGCCTTGCCCACAAGCGATGTGAATTGTGCTCGAACTTTCTGCGTGAAAGCTCCTTCGTACACACGAGCGGTGAAGAACTTGATCCACTCATCCGACGGCTCCTTAAATTGAGCCGCAATCTCGCGTTTGAGGGCTCCGAGATACTTCAGCTCTTCCGCGGCGTTAATTATCGATTCAAGGTCGAAGGTGTCTCTGCTCAGTTTCTGGATTTCAGGGATGAGTGTCTCGTCGATGTCGAGCAGATCGAGCACGAGGAAAGGTTTCGAGTCCATACGATTCGGCGCGTCAAGATCGGTGTAGAACTGCCAGACGACACCGTTGGTGAGCACAGCGAGTCGCGCGTTTGTGACCGCGAAATAGCGGTACAGCTGAGATGCATGCTCGAGCGACAATTTGCCGAGCGAAGCTTTGCACTCGATTAAGATCTGCACCTCACCATTGCGCACAATCGCGTAGTCGACCTTTTCGCCCTTTTTGGTACCGACATCTGCAGTGAACTCCGGGACCACTTCGAGTGGGTCAAATACGTCGTAGCCGAGAATCGTCGAGATGAAAGGCATGACGAAAGCATTCTTCGTGGCCTCTTCGGTTCCAATTGCCGAAGCCTGGTTCTCTACTTTTGTTGCCAGCGCTGCGAGGCGGTCCGCAAACTCCATCGTTTCCCCCATTGTTCATTCAATGTGCGCGAATGAATGCGAGCGTATCGGAATACACGCGCGACATTCCTAGGTGCGCGACGAGTTCACCCGCTGCTTCCCCCGGAGAAGTCGTCGGGTGCGGAACCTCCCGCGGGAGCGAGCGCACGAATCATGTCTTTCAGTTCCGCGACTTCGCTACGTAGCGCTTCGACCTGCTGCTCGGTCGCAGCAACAGCGTTCTCTTCAACTTCTGCACGGCCTGCAACCTTCTCGACGATCCACGAGGCAAGCGTGGCCGTCACTACCCGGACGAGCGCAATGCCGCCGACCATCAGACCCGCTGCGACGAATCGCCCGTTGACGGTAAGCGGAAAACAGTCACCATAACCGACGGTGGTGATCGTTACGAAGGCCCACCATGTGTTCGACGAAACCCGAATGCCAGTTTGTGGATATGGCCCGGTCGCGTCCGACTCCCGCTACACAGCGCGGCCCACGGAGTGTTCGCCGAATCCGCGGTCTCGCCGGCAATAGGCTGCTGTGGAACCGGGGAGGGCATGTGAAGAAGCAGATTAACGTCGTGGGCGCTGTCATTGTCAGAGACGACGAAGTACTTTGTGCGCAGCGGGGACCCGCAGGCAGCCTTGCTGGAATGTGGGAATTCCCAGGCGGAAAGATCGAACCCGGGGAGACTGCCCACGACGCGCTGCAACGTGAGATCGTCGAAGAGCTCGAATGCGAGGTCGCCGTCGGCGACGAAGTCACGACGACCCGACACGAGTACGAATTTGGCATCGTCACGCTGACAACGTTCTACTGCAAGTTGGTAGCGGGCACACCGAGATTGACGGAGCACGCGGAAGTACGGTGGCTTGCGCCGGGCGCGCTGCACGCCCTCGACTGGGCGCCGGCCGATATCCCCGCCGTCAAGCGCATTGTGGCTGACCTCTCACATGCCAGTTGACTACCCTTGGGCCGCCGCACTCCGACCGGACATCGAGTACGGCTATCTCAATCGATCGATCGACGCGCCGAAACAGCTGAATCCTCAGGTCGTGCTGAACGATGACTCTGCGACAATGCTCCGAACTATTCGCGAAGAGTTGCGGCACTGCGAGAGTTTCAGCTTCTCCGTAGCTTTCGTGTCTCCTCGCGCCATCGCGTTGCTCAAGCAGGAGCTAGTCGACTATTCGGGCTCGGGAACGATCATTACGTCCAACTATCTCGGGTTCAATTCACCGGCGGCATTCGCTGAGCTGTTGAACCTTCAGACCATCGGCATTAGCACGCGACTCCATCCCTCAAAGGCCTTTCACCCAAAAGGTTATATTTTCGGCCATCGCGACCGCCTGACGGGAATTCTCGGAAGTTCCAATCTCACGGAGAACGCCCTCGTGCGGAACCATGAATGGAACCTCAAGGTCTCGGCTACGCGAGACAGCGATCTTGGAACGCAGTTCGTGCAACTCACCGACTCGCAGTGGCAAGAATCGATACCGCTCTCGGCAGAGTGGATCGAGGATTACTCCCGCACCTACTCGCCGCCATCGGGACCACGAACCACAGCTATGCCGGACCCTGACGGCGCATCGATCGGTGCAGACGCCCCAACGCCCGTCGATGATGCATCACCTCAGACAAAAGCCGTTCCAAGATCCGCCCTTTTGGTGCCCAATGACATGCAGCGGGATGCTCTGATCGCCATCGATGAGATGCGTCGCGATGGAAAGCGAAAGGCCGTCGTCATTTCGGCGACGGGAACAGGTAAGACCATCTTGTCGGCACTCGACGTGCGCGCAGTCAACCCTCGAAGGATGTTGTTCGTCGTGCACCGCGAGCAAATTCTTGATCGCGCCATCCAGGAGTTTCAACACGTTCTCGGGGCGCCAACGTCAGACTTCGGAAAGCTGACCGGGAGCCGCAAGGAGCGCGACCGGCGGTATCTCTTCGCCACGATTCAGACGCTCTCCCAACCCGACGTTCTCGCGTCCTTCACGCGAGACGAGTTCGACTATGTCCTGATCGACGAGGTGCACCGTGCCGGCGCGAAGTCATACGGCCGCGTGTTGGACTACCTATCGCCAGAGTTTCTTCTCGGGATGACCGCTACGCCCGAGCGCCCTGACGCGTTCAATATCTTCGAGCTCTTCGATTTCAACGTTCCGTACGAGATTCGCCTGAACCGTGCCCTTGAGGACGACATGCTCGTGCCCTTCCACTACTACGGCGTCGCGGACGCCACCTATGAAGACGGCAGCACCACCTCGAAGGACACGGATCTCTCGTATCTGAGCTCCCAGGTGCGGGTGGAACACATTCTCAATGCGATCAAGGTCTACGGACAGGCGGGGCTTAAAGCGCGCGGCCTCATCTTCTGCAGCCGCAAGGATGAGGCTCATTCGTTGAGTGCGAAACTGAATACCTCTTCCATTCGCGGGCATCAGTTGCGCACGATTGCTCTGACAGGCGACGACTCCATCGAGCACCGGGAGCGAGTCGTTCACCAGCTTGAAACTGGCGAACTGGACTACGTCCTGACAGTGGACATTTTCAACGAGGGAGTGGACATTCCCTCTGTCAACCAGGTGATCATGCTTCGGCAGACGCAGTCGAGCATTGTCTTCGTTCAGCAGCTGGGACGTGGACTGCGGAAGCATCCTGGCAAGGAATACCTCGTCGTCATCGATTTCATCGGGAACTACACAAACAACTACCTCATCCCAATTGCACTGTTCGGTGACGACTCGTTGAACAAAGAATCGCTGCGCAAGAATCTCATCGCTGCTGAAGAGACCGGCGTCATCGCGGGTCTCTCAAGTGTCCGATTTGACCGCATATCTCAGGAGCGAGTGCTTCGCTCAATCGTCGACACAGACATCAGCAGCAGACAGCGGTTGAAGGCTGCGATCGAGCTACTTCGAAATCGCCTGGGCAAGATGCCGATGCTGCACGACTTCCTCCGGTTTGAGTCAGTCGATCCGGTCATCCTCGCAACAGATGCCGACAACTACCCCACCTTGCTCGAGAAGCTGTTCAAGGTGAGCCCCGCTCTGTCCGATCGCGAGCTTTCCGCACTCACTTTTCTGTCGAAGGAAGCGCTCGCAGCAAAGCGTCCTCACGAGTTGCTCCTCCTGCGGTCTCTACTGGCTGATGGCGCACGGTCGCGCGAGCAAATTCAAAGCTCGTTCCAGGAAGCCGGGGTCTTGTCCTCCGCAAGGCACGTGAGCAGCGCTATCCGCACGTTGACTCTGGAATTTCACAACGAAGCAGAACGCCGCAAGTACAAGCATCCAATCGCAGAGTCCAACGCTGCCGGCAAAGTCGTGCTTGCTGATGCATTCCGCGCCGCCTACTCAGGCTCCCCCAAATTTAGGGAATCGGTCGATGACATCGTCGAGACGGGCCTTGACCTGATTCGAGACCGCTATCAGGCAGACAAGCCGTTCACAGCAGGTCGCCAGTACTCCCGAAAGGATGCTTGTCGGTTGCTGTGCTGGGAGAGCAGCGGTGCTGCCTCCACGATCTACGGCTACAAAGTTGATCAGCAGACCGCAACATGCCCGATTTTCGTTACGTACGACAAGGCCTCCGACGTATCCTCGAGTACTGCGTACGAAGACAAGCTGCTCGACCGTCAAACGATGGAGTGGTTCTCGAAGAGCAAAAGAAACCTCGCAAGCCCAGACGTTGCACCGATCGCCGCGAACAAAGTTCGGACATTCGTGTTTTCAAAGAAGCAAGACGCCGATGGTGCAGGTCACTATTTCCTGGGCGAAGCTACCGCCTCCAACGCAGAAGAAACGCGGATGCTCGACGGCCTATCGGTCGTTCGAATGCACCTTCGTTTTGACGCGCCGATTGACCACGCGGTGTACGACTACTTCCATCCCGCAGTCATGAACTAGCGGAGCACCGGAAAGGCGTCGCCTGCGCGTACACCGACTGCTTCCGCAATGTATTTGCGCAGCTCAGGATCGCAGACATAGATGTATGTGCCGCGTATTCCGCGCGTCAGTAGGACTCCGTAAATGTTGCGGATGAATTCGAGCAAGTCCTCATCGGAGTAGGAAATGCCGCGCTTCTTGTTGTTCTCTTTGCCCTTGGCATCACGGTATGAGGTGCGGTCGATGAACAGGCGACGCGTCGCGGGGTCATAACGCAAGTCGTTGCCGATGATGACGCCAGCGTAGTTGAGGTCGTATCCCTGCACAGTGTGGATGGAGCCGACCTCTTGGATCGAGCCTGCGGAGTTGATCCAGTCTTTCGCTTGGCTGTTCCAGCGCAGCTGCAGCCCCTCGATTTCGATATCAAACGCTTCTTTGTCGCGACTACTCTTCCACTCCCACGCGTATCCAGCGACCAGCCGCGCGAGGCCATGCTCGACGTTTCTGTCGAGAATCTCGCGCCGCATTTCAGAAAGGTCATCGAACACCCGCAGGTCGTACTCACCGAAGTCCGGTCGAGCTACTGCACCGAGCTCGCCTCGGAGCATCGCCCGCACGAACGCCACATAGTCGGTGCCCGCGCGCACGCGCATTTGAGTCACCAAGGGATGGTGCCGATGCGCTGCACGAGCATCGCTAACAAGCCTGCGCATGATCGTTTGGGGAAGGTCCGCTGGCCGCACCGTCTGCTCAGCATCCAACAGATAGATCTGGTGTGTGCTCTGCGCACGAATCCAATCAAGTTGAGTCTTCGATGGATCGTCGACGCCAAACAGTTTCTCGTTGATTGTCACGAAACGCTTGTTGTTCACGCCGGACGATTGGTTCGCTCGCTGGTTCAACCTGTGCGTCTCATCCACAACGAGCACGTCCCACGGCTCATCGGAAGCCCCGACATCGAAAGGCGTGAGGATCTGCGCCTCCGCAAGCTTCGGAGTCTTCTTGAATACGCGCTTGATCGACTCTCGCAGCGATTGTTGCGGCACGACGAATCCAATCCGCAGGCCGCTAAGGAGTTCACGATTCTCAGGCACAAAGAACTCAGCGAACATCGAGTCAGGCTCGACCTCATCGGCATCGTCATGGTCACGTATGTCGGCCAGCATTTTCATCAAATAGATGGCGACGATGGTCTTGCCTGTCCCCGGATTCCCCTCGATCACGCTCGTCGACGGCGCGCCGGTTGCGAGAGCTTCAAGCAGACCCTCCACGATGCCATCCACCGAAATCGCTTGTTCTCGCGTGAGTACTTTGAACGGCGAGAGCTTGAAAAGGTCACTGTTCTCTATTTCGGGGATGCTGCGTTGAAAGACTCCATCGGCGCGTAGCTTCTCGAATATCTCGCGGAATCCCTCACGGTAAACATTGCGCTCGTAGTAGCCGGAGTCGGTGACCCCCGCGAGGACGTTCATCACCGTGTACTGGCCGTCCCCCGCGAGCCACCGGATGAGGTGCGACTCCAGATCTAGGCATGCAGATTTATTGAAGGTCTCATCCATCACGACACGCACCCGACGAAAGCTGTTTCGCTTTTCGTCGTTCGCGAGGTGATTGTGGATGCGCGTTGCTGCCTGGATCGTTTCACCGACATACACGGCTGCTGTGCCCGGTACGGCCGCTCCGTCCAGCACATACACAACGGGCCAGTTCCGACGGCGTTCATCCTGCGCAGCCCATCGATCGACTCCTGGCTTGGTGAAATCAAACCGCTCGATCTCAGAGGGCGTCATACCTTGTGCTCCGCCCCTTCGTGCTTTCGACGGGATACTTTTCTTTGGTAACAGCCAGCTTCTCAAGCACGATGTCGTCTAGGTCAACGCCTAAGCGTTCGGCGAGAATCGTGCAGTAGGTCACCACATCTGCGAGCTCGGCTCGAACATGCTCCGGATCAGCGTCGTCGCTCCATTGGAAGCACTCCAGCAACTCGCCGGCCTCAATAGAAATGCTCTTCGCGAGGTTGGCTGGGGTATGGAACTGAGCCTAGTCTCGCTCTCGCACGAACTCCGTCAAGGCTTCCCGAACGCGCTCACTCGTCACAGTTGCGACCGTATCAGCTTGCGCCTTGCCAATTCAGTGCTCGCACTTGGGCGCGCCGCTTCGACTCCGCAGTTTCAAAATGCGCCGGCACCTGGCGTCAACGGTTGGATTCGCGCGCGCGGCGGCGAGTTAGATGACCGAATCGTGCAACTGATCTTTTAACTCGACCAGAAGAATCGCGTACCGATCCGGATTTGATTCCGGGACTTCGAGGCAGCCGCCTTACCGCTCGCACGCCCATCCATCGCCGTCTCGGTCTAGGCCATAAATATCGGTGCCAACCACCCGAGCAACGCCATCGAAATACGCTGGACCATTTCCGCTGCCCCAGGCGCAGTCGACGTCGCTGGAAACTGGCACGCATGCCTCGGCATAATTCGAATCGCAGTCCGACGCAGCAGGCGCCGCCGGGGCCGCCGGGGCCGCCGGGGCCTCGTAAGTACCGATCACAGTGACCTCCGTGACCGGATCGACGGTCACGACTTCAGCCTTAAGCTCTCGACCAGTTTCGACACCGTCAACCTGCGTAATCACGTAGGTGAGTGCGCGCTCTCCTAGTTGGCCGGCAACAGAGATAGACGATTGACCTCGCGGGAGGGTCGCGTCTTCGACGGACGTCTTCTCGAATGCAATAGCTTCGGTGACGACTTCCTCATGCGTCGTCGTCACAGGGGTTGGACTCGGGGTCGCCGTTGGTGTCGGCGAAGGCGTCCGTTTCGCGGTTGGCGTGGCAGCAGCCGTGCCGGTGTCCGTTCTCTCCGAACCTGCGAACCGAGAAGACCCGGCCGCCGCCGGGCTCTCCGTTTGATTGGCGAGCGCAGCCGCCGACACGCCCCCGGTGATAAGAAAGAGCGCCGCCGCACCGGCGGTAACCCCGAGAGCAGCGCGACGAGATTTGAGACGCAACCAAGTGCGCGACCCCTTGCTCAGTCCAAAGATTCCAGTGATCGTCACCACTAGCGCGATCGGTGCGATGACTGGGGAAAGCAGAAGTATCGGCACAAACATTAAGAGCCCGATCAGCACCCAACCCCAGATGGGCAACCGACGCCGACTCGCGGCGGGCTCAACTGTGAGTAGAGGCTCTTCCCAGACAGATCCGTCCCGGGCTACCCCAGCGGACCAATGTGCGCCGTCCCACCATCTCAACCTGCTGTGGTCGGCCGGATCCGGGAACCACCCGGGCTGCGAGTTCGACATTGATCTCCCCAATAGATTTCTAAGATGAGAACACTCTAATGAGAAGCGTCTCCCTTCACCCATTCCTCTAACGCTCAGCGCGCACGATGATTGGGCATGTCCCAATACCGAGGCCACGCGCAGGCGAGGAACGAGGTTGGTTCACCACGGCAGAATGCCCGAAGCACGCGAGCGAGCCAGCCCGCGGCGCTGCACATGACCTGCGCCACGCGGCCGTACCGGTCGCGATACCGATGTCGAGGCACGGAATGTCAGTGCTCAATCTGAGAGCCGAGAGCGAGAGCCGAGAGCCGAGAGCTCACGAATTATGACCAAAACAGGTCACGTCTCCGAAAAAATCCCTGGTCAAAGTTAAAAAACGACTGTGCCCCTGGAGGGACTCGAACCCCCAACCGTTTCCTTAGGACGGAACTGCTCTTCCATTGAGCTACAGAGGCTGGCGGCATCCAGTCTATCCGCACGTCCCCGGCCGGCCACACGCGACCGGCGAGCGCTACCGGTGCTGATCTACCAGAATCTGGTTGCCATCCGGGTCGACGATCACGAAACTCGCCGGGCCCGAATCGGGGGCATCGATCGTGCTCTCGAACGCAACATCACGCTCGGCGAGCGTCTTCTGCAGCTCACGAATATCGGTGAACGAATCGACCTCGTTGCCCACCGCATCCCACCCCGGATTGAAAGTCAGAATGTTCTTGGGAAACATGCCTTGAAACAGTCCGATCGTCGCGTTGCCGTTGTGCAGCACCAACCAGTTCTGTGACTGATCACCACCGACCTGCTCGAACCCGAGCTTCTCGTAGAACGCTCGTGATGCCGCGATGTCTTGTACGGCCAGGCTGACCGAGAACTTGCCGAGATCCATGTTGTCTCCTCTGTGACACAGCCAGACTGCTAGCCACGGGCGAGCGCGTCAACCTCGACAAATGGCCGGGGCGCGCAAAAAACCGTCCCCCGCGTGGAACACGCAGGGGACGGAAACACTCGGCAGGTCACCAGAGCCAGGTCTTGTCTCCGACGATCTCGCGCCACTTCGGAGCGAGGCTGAAGAGCTGACCGTAGACACCGAAGAACACGATTGCCATGACGGTGATGTCAGTGATGTGGCTGTCCATGATCGGGTTATTGGCCCCGGTCAGCGTCAGCGGGAACTTGGCGAGATACATGAAGAACAGCATCGCGGCACCAGCGATCGTGCCGATGCGAACGCCGATTCCAAGCATCAGCGCGACACCGACGCCGAGCAGGCCAGCCATGAAGATCACATTGACGATCGGGTTGCCTGCGATCGCGGCGAAGACGCTCGCAAGGGGGCTTTCAGTTGCGCCGGACAGGTAACCCAGTGTCGGGTTTCCTCCATTGATCCATGCGCGTTCGGCGGGCGTCGCGAAACCCAGACCGAACATCTTGTCGACAAAGGCCCAGAAGAAGTAGAACCCCATCAGAATGCGAGCGACCGCGATGGCAATCGCGAGGCCAGTGCGGGTTGCGACCGGAGCGTCAGCAGCTCGTGCACCGGGCAGGACGGGGGCGGCAGTGGGGGCGGACATGATGTCGACCTTTCTTTGTTAGGTTGCGTCGGATCCGGTGTGGCTGTCGCCTTCGGATGCCTCAAGTTTCGCGCAAACTGTGAGCAACCTGCGAAAAGTCCGTGCGAATCCTCAATGTGGTCTGACCACATGCCCTGCGATTTGTCGACACCCTACGAACAGGCCGATTTCTCGCTCCAAAATGCGTCTCTACGGTGGCGAACCGAGATCGATTGTGGGGTTTGGTACGCTGCCGCGTTCACCGGAAGTCCCGCGACTGGTGCTTCACACCCACTCGCAGATCTTCGAACCGGTCAGCCAGCAGATTCGTGACGCCCTCGACCGACCGCTCGAGAATTCCCCTCACGATCAGCGCCGGCGAATCACGCACCACCCGGCGATAGCGATTCCACACCCCGGTCGAGCAGATCACATTGACCAGCCCATGCTCGTCTTCGAGGTTCAAAAAGGTGACGCCCGCTGCCGTCGCCGGCCGCTGCCGGTGAGTGACAAGCCCAGCCACCTCAACGCGCCGCCCGGTCTCATGCGAACGCAAGCCCCGCGACGTGATCACACCTCGTGCATCGAGCCCTGAGCGGTAGTGCGTGAGCGGGTGATCATCCGTCGAGATGCCGGTCGCCCACAGATCCGCCGATAGCTGCTCATAACTGGTCTGATCGGCAAACAGCGGCGGTTGCACCGACACCAGCGAATCAGGCAGAAACTGCGCACGATCCTGCGCGGCAGCACCCGCCAGCCAGATCGCCTCACGACGAGTGAGCCCCAAGCACTCGAAGGCTCCGGCAGTGGCGAGCGCCTCGATCTGCGCCTCGGTTACATCGGTGCGCCGCACCAGATCACGCAGATCGACGAAGTCGCCCTCTGCCTCGCGCGACGCGACGATGCGTTGGGCGACCTTCGCACCGATCCCCTTCACCGCGGCAAGTCCCAACCGCACCGCGAAGTTGCCGTCACGGCGATGCGCGACATATTCATCTGGCGCATCGATGTCGAACAGACCCACCGGAGGTTGCAGGCGCTGCGCACACGCATCCAATCCCGTGGGTTCTTGCCCGGCGAGCGCATTCTCGTCCAGCGCTTCGAGCACCGGCTCCACGCCCGACCGAAGCAGATCAGGCCGGCGCACCTCCACGCCGTGGCGACGGGCATCAGCCACGAGCGATGCGGGCGAATAGAAACCCATTGGTTGAGCGCGCAGCAGCCCGGCGAGAAACGCTCCCGGGTAGTGCAACTTGATCCACGACGACGCGTACACGAGCAGCGCGAACGACAGCGAGTGCGACTCGGCGAACCCGAAGTTCGCGAACGCCTGAATCTTGGCGTAGATCGCGTCGGCTGCCTCGCCGACCAAACCGTGGCCCGCCATGCCCTCATACAGCTTGATCTTCAGCGAGTCGATGCGCTCCACCCCGCGCTTGGAGCCCATGGCGCGGCGCAAGAGATCAGCATCCTCACCCGTCAGCCCACCAATCGCCATGCCCATCTGCATGAGCTGCTCTTGAAACACCGGAATGCCCAGGGTGCGCTCGAGCACCGGCTTGAGCTTCGGGTGCGCATAGGTCACCTCTTCAAGACCCAACTTGCGCTTCACAAACGGATGCACCGCCCCACCCTGAATGGGCCCGGGGCGAATCAGCGCGATCTCGATCACCAGGTCGTAGAAGCGACGCGGCTGCAGCCGGGGCAGCAACCCCATCTGCGCGCGCGATTCGACTTGAAACACCCCGATCGAATCAGCACGGCAGAGCATGTCATAGACCGCGGCTTCTTCTTTCGGCAGGGTCGATAGCTCCCACCGCTCCCCCGTCGCGGCATGAATCATGTCGAAGCAGTACTGCAGCGCAGCGAGCATTCCGAGCCCCAGCAGGTCGAACTTCACCAGGCCCATCCAGGCGGCATCGTCTTTGTCCCACTGAATGACCGTGCGGTTGTCCATGCGGGCGTGCTCAATCGGCACCACCTCGCCCACAGGACGATCGGTGAGCACCATGCCACCCGAGTGGATACCGAGGTGTCGCGGTGCCTTCAGTAGCTCACTCGCGAACTCGATCACCTGCGCGGGGATGTTGTGCGAGGGCGATGGTTCAAGCGAAGCCCCCCATCCTTCGATCTGCTTCGACCAGGCGTCTTGCTGGCCCGGCGAATGGCCGAGCGCTTTCGCCATATCGCGCACCGCGTTCTTGGGCCGGTACTGGATCACGTTCGACACCTGCGCCGCGCGTTCGCGTCCATAGGTTTGGTACACCCACTGGATGATCTCTTCGCGGCGATCTGAGTCGAAGTCAACATCGATGTCGGGCTCTTCTTCACGCAGCGATGACAGAAACCGCTCGAACGGCAACTCGTAGGCGATTGCATCAACGGCAGTGATATCGAGCAGATAGCAGATGGCACTGTTGGCGGCAGAGCCACGGCCTTGGCAGAGGATGCCGCGCCGCCTGGCCTCTTGCACGATGCCGTGCACGATCAAGAAGTAGCCTGGAAAGTCCTTCATCTCGATCACGCCGAGCTCTTTGTCGATGCGGGCCCGGTTGTCTTCGGTGAGGTCGGGATATTTGCGCGGCACCGCCTCCCATACCAGGTGTCGCAACCAGCTCATCGGCGTGTGCCCGGCGGGCACATCGAGTTTCGGCAGCGCAGGTTTGGCGCGCCGAAGCGGAAACGCCAGCTCATCGGCGAGCGAAACAGTGCGCACCACGGCATCAGGATGCCGCACAAACCGCTCGGCCATTTCGGCACCAGAGCGCAGATGCGCGCTCGCGTGCGCGGGCAACCAGCCATCGAGTTCGTCGAGCCCTCGATTGGCGCGCACCGCGGCCACCGCAGCCGCGAGCAGCTGCCGCTCGGGAACGGCGTAGTGCACGTTGTTGGTGGCCACCGTGGCCAGACCGCGCGCTCTCGCGAGCGACACCAGCATGTCGTTGTGACGGCTGTCGAGTGGGCTGCCGTGGTCGATGAGTTCGACATAGACTCCGTCAGGCCCGAACAACGCCACCAGCTCGTCGAGCTCGCGTGCCGCGGCATCAACCCCCTCATCGGCGAGCGCGCGCCGCACCGCACCCTTGCGGCAACCGGTGAGCACTGCCCAATGATCACGCCCCTGCGACGATAACTCGTCGAGGTTATAGAGCGGCCTGCCCTTCTCTTCGCCCTGCAGCTGCCCGTGCGTGATGGCCTTGGCCAGCCGGTGATACCCCTCTTCGCCTCGGGCCAGCACCAGCAGGTGCGAGCCCACCGGGTCAGCTTCGCCCTTCTGCGGCGCGGGAAGCCCCAGCGACAGCTCGGCGCCGAACACGGTATTCAGCTGCAGTGATTCGGCGGCCTCGGCGAACCGCACAATGCCATAGAAACCGTCGTGGTCGGTGATCGCCAGTGCGTGCAGCCCGAGCCGCTCTGCCTCTTCGGCAAGGTCTTCGGGTGACGATGCCCCGTCGAGAAACGAGAACGACGAATGTGCGTGCAACTCGGCATAGGGCACCGTGTCTTCTGGGCGCTCAATCGTCGGCGGCACGTAGGGGCCGCGCTTGCGCGACCACGCCGGGCTGTCTCCGCCATCGGCGCCCGCGGGTGCGCCCCCTGGCCGCTGCCGATCGCTGAGCAGCCGCTCCATCTCTGACCACGAAACCGCGGGGTTGTTGAAGCCCATCAGCGCCACCGCCGCATCGCGCACTTACTCAGAGCGCACCGCCGCATCGCGCACTCAGCCAGAGCTCGCCGCCCACCCGAGACGTCAGTCATAGCGCGCCTCGGCCGTCCACGAACCGCGGTCGCATACGAGCAGCCAGCCGGTGCCGTCAGCATCCACCACTTGAAAGCGGTGCGCGCGGCGGGTGCGCGCGGCATCCCACCCTCGCTCCACCACCGGCCACGGCCCCGCCCACTCGGCGATCGCACGCTTGCGCCGGCCCTCGATGAGCAGCCCGGGCACCGCCGACATGGTGCCGCGCTCATCAACCTCGACGAGGTAGCCACCGAGTGAGGTCACCTCGACCGCGTGCGACTCGGGGAACACCGTCGCCGGCAGCGGATCAGGCAGGCTGCCCGGCCACGGCCTGGCGCGTTCTTTAGTCACCACTGTGCGATCACCCCAGGGCACCAGCACCTGGCGTTCTGCTAACCAGCGCCCGCCGCCCACCGCGGGAATCAGCACCCCACGGTGCCCCAGCATCGCCTGCACGCGAGAGAGCGCATGGTGCACGCGTTCTTCTGGTCCGGTGCCGAAAATAGCGGGGCGATGGTGCGAGGCAGCATCCACTGCTTCAGGAGAGATGCGCACCAGCGCCACCCCACTGCGCAGCCGTCCCTCGTCTTCGCCTAACTGCCAGCGCACCCGGTCAACGACCGCGGCCGCGTCAAACGATGCCGGGTGCAACCACACCCGTTCGCTGCGCTCACCCCGGTCTCCCAGAAGCTCCACCCGCAGCTCGGTGCACACCAGATCTGCCGCACCGATGCCCCCGATGAACTCTTCGGCAGTGATGCGCATGCCGAACGCCACCTGCTCAGCGATCTCAAGCGGCGGCTCGAACGCCACTTCACGGTGCAGCTCGGGCGGAGGCGTGCGGGGTTCGATCGCGCGTGAGTCGCTGCCCCCGGCGAGCGCGTGCAGCCGAAGACCCCGGTCGCCGAACCGCTCGCGCACCCGGTCTTCACTCATCGCCGCGAACTGCCCCAGGGTGTGCACGCCCAGCCGTGCCAGCAACCCGACCAGATCGGTGCCCGTTGCCGTCGCGCCCCGCGTGGCGCGCGGCGCCGCACTCAGCTCTGACATACCGCCGAGCACCCGCACTGGCAATGGTGCCAAGAACTGCGCGGACTCGCCCGTCAACACGATGCAGGTGGAATCCGCCGGCCGCGTGAGCCGTGCCGCCTGCTCGGCAGTGAACGGACCATCGGCGATGCCGGCGCGCACTCCCTCAAGGCCGCGCTCTCGCAACGCTTCTTGCAGCACCTTCGCCGCCTCTGCCTCGCCGCCGTAATATCGCGCGGGCCCCCGCACGCGCAGCGCGCACATTCCGGGGCGAATGATCTGCACCCCTGGCGCTTGCTCTTCGATGCTCGACACCACCGGCGAGAATGCTCGCTGATCACGCGCCGCATCGCTGGCAACCACGACAAGCCGCGGGCATCGGGCCTGCGCATCGCGGCGACGTTGGCCACGTTTTACGCCGTCGGCACGCGCTGCTGCGGAGCACGCGACCACGAGGTTGTTCTCAACGACCGCGATCGGGCGTTCAAGGTTCATCGGGTCTGGCCCATCGAGAGAAAGAGCCGTCACCGGCCAATCCGGAAACCACAGCACCAGGGTTCGCACCGCGGCCACCTCAGCCCACCGCCCGAATCGGTGCGGGAGCCATGTCGCGCGCTCTGTCATGCCACGACGAGACGGTCGCGGTTTCGGGTGCCGACACGATCGTGCCGTCAAGGTTCGGCAACATCATTGTGCGCCGCCGAGGCACTGGCCACCGTTTGCTCGATGAGGTGACCGTCAGCGTGCGCGTTGCGAGGTAGCCGTGGCCTTTACCCAGGCCTTCCCACCGCGCATCGCTCACCGCGAGCGTCGCCTCTGCCTGCGGCCAGGGGCCCTGCACGAGCATGACTCCCCCGCGGTCGCGCAGTCTCGCGCTCAACCGCGAGATCTCGGCGTTGCCCGCCCGCGAGAGCGGACGCACCGCCACCACGGGCAACACCTCAGCCAGCGTCGCCGCGACAGCAATCCACCGTTTGCCGGGCTCAGGCACCAGCACCAGCCGCTCCAGCTCTACTCCCAGCCGCTCTGCCGCCTCGATGCCGACCTCAGGCATGCCGATGACCCCGCACCACGAACCGTCTTGAGACGGCCGCGCGAGCAGCCCGAACAGCAGCGACGTGGCCCCGCTCAGCGAATAGACGCCGCCGGGCATCAGCCCGCCACCGGGAAGCAGCTCTGACAGCACCGGATGCACGGGCAACACCGGCGCATCCAGTTTTCTACCCTGCACACGCTCAAGTTGGGCGCGCAGAGACGCAAGATCTGCCTTCTCTGCACGTTCGCGCATGATCGCCGCCATTCAGTGATGATAGAACAGATGTTCTAATCTATCTACGTTCACGACAACGCTAAAACCACCCTCCGACATCAAAAGCCGAAGAATAAGAAGCTATGTTCTAGATTACGCTGATCCCGCGAGCATGTCGGCAGTGGTCGCGATGCGCGCAAACCCGCCACCCTGCAGGGTTACCGCGGTCGACGCCATCAGCTCGGCCGCCGTGCGGGTGACAACGCCCAGCCCAGGAATGTTCTCGCTGAGGTCGAAGGTGCGCGTCGCATCCAACACCACCGTGACTTCATAGCCGAGATTGCCTGCCATACGCGCGGTGGTCTCCACACACATGTTCGTCTGGATGCCACACACCACCAGCTCGCTGATGCCGCGCGCACTCAACCACTCGTGAAGATCGGGGTCACCATAAAACGCCGAGTTGACGTTCTTCGTGACAAAGAGCGCAGGCTCGACAGCGGCCACACCCGACACCAGAGCATTACCAGGCGATTCAGGATGCAGCGGCGATCCTGCCGCGCGAGAATCATGGCGCACGACCACGATCTCTTCACTCGAGGCCTGCCAGGCCTTCACCAGTGCTTCGACGTTCGCCTCGCACTCGGGGTTCGTTGTCTTGCCCCAGAACGACAGGTCATCAAAAGCGCGTTGCATGTCAATCACGATGAGTGCTCGGGTCATGTATCCATCATGACCACGCGACACAGACGCCGCACGCGTTCGCGCCTAAAATGGCAGGAAGATGCCTGATGCCCGCACTTCTGAACCGCCGTTTTCAGGCAACGCCGTGGAATATCTGTCTGCCGACCTTGTCGCGCGCCGATTCAATCCCCTGGTGCGCGCTGCGCGCTACGTCGCTGCGTTCGCACTCTCTGCCTTCGGCTTTGGCGGCGAAAGCGCGCTCCCCGGCTTCGAACTTGTTGTCATCAGGCTCGAAACAGGGGCTGAAGTGCTGCGCATTCCGGTGGGACAGTTCGAAGAGGCCACTCACGTGCTCGCCAATGTGCGTGATGACCTCTCGCGCCTGACGGTAGAGCAGTTCGTGCGCGAATGGCGTCACATCGACGCGTGAGTGGCGACTAGGCCGCAAGCTCCAGGTAGGGCTCCCAGCTGGGATCGGTGCGGTCAGTGCCGCGCACCGTCCACTGCGTGCCGCGCGGCGGGCGAGGAATGATGCGCAACGACCAATTCATCTCTTGCGGTGTGCGATCGCCCTTGACGTTGTTGCAGCGCAGGCAACACGCGACCAGGTTCTCCCAGGTGTCTGCTCCCCCGCGTGAGCGCGGCAGCACGTGGTCGATGGTCGAGGCCGACTTGCTGCAGTATGCACAGCGCTGACTGTCGCGGCGCAGTACGCCGCGTCTGGTCACCGGGATATTTCGTGCCCCGGGTACGCGCACATATCTGGTCAAAATGATCACCGCGGGGCGGTCATACGCCTGCTGTGTTCCCTTGATCGGATTGTCATCGACGTGCTCGATAACGGCGGCCTTCTCGTTCATTACGAGCACAATGGCCCGTTTGAACGACACAACAGCAAGGGGCTCATAGCCCGCATTCAGCACCAGAGTGCGCATTCATCATCCTCTCGAACGGCCGAGACGGCTTCTCGGCTCTTTCGACATGCAGACGTTCTTCTCATGCGCAGGGGTACAAAAAAGGCGCTGTCTTATAGACAGCGCCAGTGATCCACGGTCAACCCGTGGCAGTCGATCGTACGATGCCGAAGAACAAGACGGCCGAGCGCATCCATGGTTCGGATGCGTGGTGTCGTGCTCATCGGCTTCCCTCCGCGTGTATTGAGCGTCGGGTTCAGGGTAACCCACGTGTGCGAACAGCAGGCGAATGCGACCCTAAGGAATGCGAAAGGCGTGTCGCAGCAAATGCTGTGACACGCCTTTCGTGAAAAGAACTAGCTGGCGTTTGCCTGCAGCCACGCCCACGGGTCGACAACCGAACCACCGATGTGCACCTCGAAGTGCAGGTGGTTTGCGGTCGAGCTTCCGGTGCTTCCCACCAGTCCGATGAGCTGACCGGCAGAGACAGTCTGACCTGACGACACCTGACGACTGCCGTACGTCATGTGACCGTAAAGGGTCGACACGGTCTGGCCGTTGATGACGTGGTCGATGGTGACGGCAACGCCGTAGCCACCGTAGCTTTCTTGCGAGACGCGCACGACGCCGTCTGCGGCGGCATAGAGCGGCTCACCCGCATCAGCCAGCAGGTCAACGCCCTGGTGGTAACCGGAGTCCCACAGGCCGCGGCCGAGGGTGAAGTTAACAATGGGCCAGCGCACTTCGCCGCTACCGGGTGAAACCATCGTGACGTCGACGGCAGGTTCCTCAGTCGTGACGCTGGTGGTTGTTGCAACAACGCGGGCTCGGGCGGCTGCAGCGGCCTCAGCAGCAGCCTTGGCTGCGGCGGCTTCTTCTTCCGCTTTCTTCTCGGCGATCTCTTCTTCTGTGGTCGCGGAGTAGCTGTCGCGAGCCAGATCGTCGCCAGAGACGTCGGAGGCGACCACGAGCGACTGTGCGTCTTCGACGGCCATCTGCTGCACAGTGACGGCCTCTGCGTCAGGGCGCACCGCGGCAAAGGCGGGCAGCGCGACCGTCGCGACGAGGCCACCAACCATCGTCAACACAACAAGACTGCGAAGCGGTTTTGCGATTCGTCCGCCAGCGGTCGCGGCGGGACGGGTGCGTGGCTTAGCGGGGACTACTGCCTGCGAGCGGACCGTCATGCTGCGACGGGAGCGCGTGCGTCGCGGGGTCAGCGAAGCATCCTGCTCTTGCTCGCCCGCGGGCGATTCGTTCTGGTCAGCCAAATTATCCTCCGGCGCCTCTACGCCGGAGCGCTGACTCGTCGGCAATCCGTGTCGGGGCACGATCTGCGGTTGCACCGTACGAACGACGAGCCAGGGAGGCAATTCGTGCGGGGTCCTATGGCGGGCTTCTCACCTGGTGGACTCTACGAGGCTACCCGAAGGTAACGAATATGTCACGCTCAGCTGACGCTCTCGCCCTGCCTTCTCAGAAACCGGACTATTCAGCGACCAAGAAGACGTGCGAGGCAAGCTCAATTGGCAGCTCGAGACCCTCGGTGTTGCCGTCCATCTCGACCAGCACATAGCCCTCGTTGTAGCGGAAGCTGCCGTGCGCGCCGGGCATCACGCCGGCCGATTTGAGCTGCTGCAGAAGCTCGGGGTCGACCTGTGCTGGTTCGGCGAGACGGCGGACGGTACCGGTGATCGGACCGCCAACGGCGTTCATTTGGCGCACCAAGCCCACAACTCCCTGCTCAAAGGTGGCCGAAGGCACATCGCCGAGCTGGTCAAGGCCGGGAATCGGGTTGCCGTAGGGCGACTCGGTCGGGTGCCCGAGCAGTTCGACGAGACGACGCTCAACCTGCTCGCTCATCACGTGCTCCCAGCGGCAGGCCTCGTCGTGCACATAGGCCCAGTCCAAGCCGATGACGTCAGAGAGCAGCCGCTCAGCCAGACGGTGCTTGCGCATCACATCGACGGCCTTTTGCCGGCCAGCATCGGTGAGCTGCAGGCTGCGGTCATCTGAGACAACGACGAGCCCATCACGTTCCATGCGACCCACGGTCTGCGAAACGGTGGGACCTGAGTGCCCGAGGCGTTCTGAGATGCGCGCGCGAAGCGGGATGATGTTCTCTTCTTCAAGCTCGAGAATCGTGCGCAAGTACATCTCGGTGGTGTCGATGAGATCTGTCATGTTGCGGGGTCCTCGCCTGTCGAAAGGGGCACAGCAAGACTATCGAATCCCACAGACACGGGATTGCCGCCGGGCCCACACGTCACACTCGCGACACGGACAGCAACAGCACTCCCCCTCTTGCCTAGACTTAGCCCATGCCCCAGGTTGAGTTGCCCCGTGAACTGCTGCCCACCGATGGACGTTTCGGCTGCGGCCCTTCGAAAGTGCGCGCCGCGCAGCTCGAAGCGCTTGCGACCCGCGGCGCGACGCTGTTCGGCACTTCGCACCGCCAGGCCCCCATCAAGAATCTCGTCGGCTCGACCCGCGAGGGGCTTGCTGAGCTGTTTCGGATTCCTGAGGGATACGAGATTATCCTCGGCAACGGTGGTTCAACCGCGTTTTGGGATGCTGCCGCCTTCGGCCTGATCAACACTCGCGCACAGAACCTCGTTTCGGGCGAGTTCGGTGGAAAGTTCGCCGCAGCCGCCGGCGCCCCGTGGCTCGAAGCTCCCGATGTGCGCAAGGCCGAGCCTGGCAGCCGCGCATCGGCTGAAGTCGTCGCTGGTGTTGACGTCTACGCATGGCCGCACAACGAAACCTCGACCGGAGTCGCTTCTCCGGTCACTCGTGTGAACGGTGATGCGGGCGCGCTGACCGTGATCGACGCGACGAGCGCCGCGGGCGGCATCGACTTCGACGTCACCCAGGCCGACGTCTACTACTTCGCCCCGCAGAAGAACCTCGGCTCAGACGGTGGACTCTGGTACGCCGCCGTGTCGCCCGCTGCCATTGAGCGGATCGAGCAGATCGCTGCATCCGGTCGCTACATTCCTGAGTTCCTCAGCCTCAAAAACGCGGTCGACAACTCGCGTCTCAACCAGACGCTGAACACCCCGGCCGTGTCAACGCTGTTCCTGCTTGACGAGCAAGTGCGCTGGATTCTCGACAACGGCGGCCTCAGCTGGGCGGCTTCGCGCACGGCAGAGTCGTCGCAGGCGCTGTACACCTGGGCTGAGCAGTCGAATGTGGCAACGCCCTTCGTCGCGAACCCGGCCGATCGCTCTCCCGTCGTGGTCACGATCGATTTCGATGAATCGGTGGATGCTGCGGCTATCGCAAAGACGCTGCGCGCAAACGGCATCGTCGACACCGAGCCCTACCGAAAGCTCGGACGCAATCAGCTGCGCGTGGCCACCTTCGTGTCGATCGAGCCCGAAGACGTGCGCAAACTGATCAGCAGCATCGACTACATCATCGAGCGCTTCTAAGCAGCGCGAGCGGCAGTCGCCTCAGTCTTCGTCGGAGGCTGAGGCGACTTCTTCGTTGTCGCCTGAGACGGAAGCAGCCTCGTCGTCCGAGTCGTCCTCAGCGGAGTCGTCTTCGTCGGACTCGTCGTCGTCGGAGTCTTCATCGGACTCAGCATCATCCTCGTCCGAGTCATCCTCGTCCGAGTCATCCTCGTCGTCGGAGTCATCCTCGTCGTCCGAGTCATCCTCAGCAGAGTCGTGCTCGTCGGAGTCTTCGCCCTCGGATCGGTCAGCATCCTCGTCGAGTTCGTCAATGTCGACACCGTCGAGATCGCCCGAGTGCAGAATCGGTGAACCGTCGTTGTCGAAGTCAGCAGCATCCAAATCATCGATGTCGTCGTCAAGATCTGCATCTTCGGACTCATCAATGCCCTCAGCGTCATCGCCCGCGGGCGCTTCTTCGGCGAGCGCTTCTTGAGCGGCGTGGTATTCCGCCAGGCGTACCGCCCACGGCACCCATTCGGGCGCCACCAGGGCACCGTCGCTCGGCAGAAGCTCGACCTCAAGCACAGTAGGCTCGGCGCCTTCAACCCGCGCAAGACTGACCGTCCACAACCAGCCCGGGTACCCGGGCATGCGGTTACGGAAGCGAAGTGAAACGACACCGTCTGATTCGACGCGATAGTCGGCGGGCTCGCCGATAGTCGACGCCGCGGTGATCTCGCTGAGTGCAGCGATCGCCAGATTGTGAGCTGTCAGCAGCGCCTGATCGGGCTCGATCGGCGCGGCTGGCGTGGACTCAGACTCAGGCGTCAAGTTCATCCGCGACCTTGCGCAGCACTGCTACGACGGTTTTAGCGTGGTTGCCGCTGGGGTAACGGCCATGACGCAGATCGCCGCCGATGTTGTCGAGCAACTTCACGAGGTCTTCGACGATGACCGCCATGTCGTCAGCGGGCTTGCGTGACCGCTTCGACATGCTCACCGGAGCCTCGATCAGACGCACCGAAAGTGCCTGCAGACCGCGCTTGCCATCGGCAACGCCGAACTCAAGTCGCGTGCCGGGCTTGGGGGCCGCGGCACCTGCGGGAAGGGCAGTGGCGTGCAGGAAGACGTCCTGGCCATCATCGGTGGCGATGAAGCCGAACCCCTTCTCCTCGTCGTAGAACCTAACCTTGCCGGTGGGCATGGAAACCTCGCTGTAGCTGTTGCCCACGCGTGGCGGGCATAACGGATTGCGGGATCAACGGATCCCTCTACAAGACTAGGGCACGCACGGCGCGCGGTAGGCTATTGCGGATGAGCGAGCGCACCCCCGAGAACGATGTTCCGATCCGCAAGGTGGATCGGATCCTGGCATTCATGTCGCTGGGACTCATCGTCCTGTCGATCTTGTCGTTTCTCGCGGTGATGATCGGAAGCTCCGCGGGTGCGAATATGTCGACGCCGCTGTGGAATGCCGTGGGCATTGTCGTGATCGTCGCGCCCATCATTGCGTTCGTGCTGTTGCTGACGGTGCTCATCTCGAGCTTCGTGCGGAGGGCTCGGGCGAACCGAGGCGACTAGATGGTTTCTAACGAGCGAGGTCTCGCGACGTGGTTGGCCGCCCGCGACGACGCTCAGCTCGCCCAGACGCTCGCCGCGCGCGATGTTTCCCCGCACGCTTCGTGGGACAACTTCTTCGACGCTGCTGAGGCGATGCTTGATGCGGCGGCAATCGATCGCGCGCTGACGAGCCTGCACCGAAACGCGCTGTCTCATCTTGCCAACGGCGATGACGCCGAGTCGCAGCCGCATCTCGAGTTGCTCGCGCTCGTTGATGACACGGGCAGCCCATACGCAGCGGTCACCGCGCGCGTAGAAGCGCTGTCCGCCACGCAGCCCGATGCATTTCACCGCATCGCCCCGACCGAATCCTTCACCCCCGCCGATGCACAGCAGACGGCAGCGGCCGCTGAGCGCGCCTTTGAAGCGACAGGTTCTCTTGCCGACGTGCTGCTGGCATGCCTGCACTCCCCTATCACCCGGACGGGTGCGGGCAGCGTCAGCGCTGCCGATCGAAAGCGCCTGCTCGATTCCGGCGCAATCCGTTCGCAAGAAGACCTCGACGAGATTCTGACCGCCGCCGCTGCGGGTGGGCTCGCCTACGCTCACGATCGAGTGTGGACGGTAACGACCCGCGGCGAAGAGTGGCTTGAAGCGACCACCGTCAGCCGCTGGTCTGACATCGCCAGCGGCATTCGCTCGTCGTTGCCCGCGGGTCTGCGCACCGCAGCCGGCGGTTTCGCCGACTTCGCAGACTGGCCCGCACTGCACCCTCTCGACACCGACTGGCCCGCGCGTGCCGCGCAGTACCGACGTATTGCTGAGCGGTGGGGTTTTGTCGACGCCTCTGGCGCCGTTCCCTCCTGGACGATTGCACTGCGCGAAGGCCGTCCGCTCGACCCTGATGAGTTGGCGCAACATCTGGTGGCTGAAATCGATCGGGTGTATCTGCAGGCCGACCTCACAGCCATAGCGCCAGGCCCGTTGCATCCTGCCCTTGATCTTCGACTGCGCTCGATCGCCGAACGCGAATCGCGCGCGCAAGCGTCGACCTATCGCTTTACGGTCGACTCGCTCGGGGCGGGAATGACCGAGGGCGAGAGCGCGGTATCAATTCGTCAATTTCTGACGGAACTCTCGCTCACCGGCATTCCGCAGCCCCTCGAGTATCTGATTGAGAGCACCGCCAGCCGTCATGGACTCGTGCGCGTGCGTGACGATCACGCGAGCGACCGTACTCGGATCGAGAGCACCGACCGGGCGCTCCTTGAGACGATCGCCATCGATCAAGCACTGCGCCCGCTAGGTCTGCTGCCCGACGCCGACGCACTGAGCTCGCGCGTGGCCCGCGATGCGGTGTATTGGTCGCTGGCCGACGCACGCTACCCCGTCGTTGCGGTGAACAGCGACGGAACCCCCGAACCGGTGCGCCGGCGATCAGTGGGTGCCCCCGCAGAGCCAGCCACTGCGGCCCTCGACGTCTATGCCCGCCTCATCGAAACGTTGCGTAGCGGGCACGGCACCGAGGGCGAAGCGGGCTGGCTAGAGCGAGAGCTCGAGCAGGCGGTGCGTCTGCGCGGCGAAATCGAGGTCACCGTGCGCATGCCCGATGGCGCGGAACGCACGCTGACTCTTGAAGCCACCGGGCTCGGCGGTGGCCGCTTGCGGGGCCGCGACCGCGCCGCCGACATCGAACGCACCCTGCCGGTCTCAAGCATCGTCAATGTCGTCCCACTGACTCGTTGACGGCCTCGATACCCTGCCTCGGCGACCGGCGCTTCATTCCGTACCGGTAGACTGACCCGTTATGGCTGATGGCCCCCTGATCGTTCAAAGCGACCGCACTGTTCTGCTCGAAGTCGCGCATCCCGACGCTGAAAGCGCCCGCCACGAATTGGCGATCTTCGCTGAGCTCGAACGCGCCCCCGAACACATCCACACCTACCGTGTCACCCGTCTGGGGCTGTGGAACGCGCGCGCCGCGGGCCACGACGCCGAAGACATGATGGCCACGCTCGAGAGGTGGTCGAAGTTTCCGGTGCCTCCCTCGGTGTCGATTGACATCCGCGAAACGGTCGGCCGTTACGGCCGCCTCGTCATCGAACGAAACGATGACGGCGAGCTCGTGCTGAAGTCCACCGACTCTGCGGTGCTGGCAGAAGTGTCGCGCAACAAGCGCATCGGACCGCTGCTGATCGGTCACCCCACCCCCGACACCTACATCGTCGACGCATGGGCACGCGGGCAGATCAAGCAAGAGCTGCTCAAGATCGGCTGGCCCGCCGAGGACCTCGCTGGCTACACCCCCGGCACACCTCATCCCATCGAGCTCGATGAAGATGGCTGGTCGCTGCGCCCCTACCAGCGGCACGCGGTCGACATCTTCGCAGAGGGCGGCTCTGGAGTGGTCGTACTCCCCTGCGGCGCCGGCAAGACGCTCGTCGGGGCGGCAGCGATGGCCGAAACCAAGACCACCACTCTGATCCTCGTCACCAACACTGTGAGTGCGCGCCAGTGGCGCGATGAGCTGATCAAACGCACGTCGCTCACTGCCGACGAGATCGGTGAATACTCGGGACAGCTCAAAGAGGTGAAGCCGGTCACGATCGCGACCTACCAGATCCTCACCGCCAAGCGAAAAGGTCAGTACGCCCACCTCGCATTGCTGGATGCGCTCGATTGGGGGCTCATCGTCTACGACGAAGTGCACCTGCTGCCCGCACCCGTGTTCAAACTCACCGCCGACCTGCAGGCGCGTCGCAGGCTGGGACTTACCGCGACACTCGTGCGCGAAGACGGCCGCGAGGGCGACGTGTTCAGCCTGATCGGGCCGAAGCGCTTCGACGCACCCTGGAAAGAGATCGAAGCGCAGGGCTTCATCTCGCCAGCCGTCTGCTACGAGGTGCGCGTCGACCTTCCCTCAGGCGAGCGACTCGAATACGCAGCCGCGGCCGATGACGAGCGCTATCGCCTCGCTGCCACCGCGCCCGCGAAGATCGATGTCGTCAAGCGCCTCGTCGAACGGCACAGCGACGAGCGCATTCTGGTGATCGGTCAGTATCTCGACCAGATCGAGGTTCTTGCCGAGGCGCTCAACGCCCCGAAAATCACCGGCTCCACCCCCATCGATGAGCGTGAAGAGCTGTACCAGGCATTCCGCGTCGGCGAGATCTCGCTGCTCGTCGTCTCGAAGGTCGCGAACTTCTCCATCGACCTGCCAGAAGCATCCGTTGCCATTCAGGTCTCGGGCTCGTTCGGCTCACGCCAAGAAGAGGCCCAGCGGCTGGGCCGCCTGTTGCGACCGAAGCAGACCAGCAAGACCGCCAGCTTCTACACGCTCATTGCGCGCGACACCGTCGATCAGGATTTCGCTCAGAACCGGCAGCGTTTTTTGGCCGAGCAGGGGTACGCCTACACGATTTTGGATGCCGATCGGGTGGATGCTGCTTAGCAGCATCCACCAACTTCTCAAGGCTTTCCGCACGATATCCAGGCAGTCCATCAAGAACATCGCCATAATGAAGGCATGACTGCACCGCGAATCCTCGTAGTTGATGACGAGCCGAACATCCGCGACCTGCTCATGACGAGCCTCAAGTTCGCGGGTTACCAGGTCAGGGTCGTCGCAAATGGCGCCCAGACCATCTCGGCTGTCTTGGAGGAGGAGCCCGATCTCATCGTGCTCGACGTCATGCTGCCCGACATGAATGGCTTCAGTGTCACCAAGCGCCTTCGCGGCGCCGGTTACACCGCACCGATCCTGTTTCTGACGGCAAAAGACGAAGTCGAAGACAAGATCGCGGGCCTCAACGCGGGCGGTGACGACTATGTGACCAAACCGTTCAGCCTCGATGAGATCGTGGCGCGTATTCAGGCGATTCTGCGCCGCACCATGCAGGCCGACGAAGAGTCGATTATTCGCGCCGGCGAGCTCACGATGGATCAAGACACGCACGACGTGCGTGTCGGCGAGGTGTCGATCGACCTCAGCCCCACCGAGTTCAAGCTGTTGCGCTATCTGATGCTCAACCCGAACCGCGTGCTGTCGAAGGCTCAGATTCTTGACCACGTGTGGGAGTACGACTTCAACGGCGACGCAGGAATCGTCGAAAGCTACATCTCATACCTGCGCCGCAAGATCGATCCGCACTCGTCTGAAGCTCTCATCCAGACCAAGCGTGGTTTCGGCTACATGCTGAAGGCGGGCAAAACCGCCTGATCTGGCGGATTAGTGTGCGGTGCCCGCTGTGAGTAATAAGCCCGATGCGGTCACCCATTGGTGGCGCGGCATCAGCCTGCGCGCGAAGGTGACGGGAGTCACCGTCATGCTTTTGGCCGTGGGCCTATTCGCCGCGGGCATCGGCACCATGGCGTTTCTTCGTACGACGCTGATCGCAAGCGTCGACACGCAGGTGGCCGCTCTTGCGCGCACCGACGTGGGCGCGCCGCTGATGAACTTCGATATCGACGCCGACGGCAACTTTCAGGCATCGAGGAAAGACCAGGCACCCGCGACCGACTACTTCGTCGCGGTTTATGAGCCTGATGACGGACTGCTCGAAGCCACCGCTGGCGGCCGCGGCGCACCACCGCCGGACTTTCCGACCACCTACCCGCTCGACCGCGCGATTTCAAACGAGCTTCGCATCGTCAGCCTGATCTCCGAAGATGGTGAGGCTGAGTACCGCGCGACCGTGACGCTGCAGCCGTACGGCAACGGCTCGCTGTATTACACGCAGATGGTGGCGGTGCCCCTTGCAACCGTCAACCGCACGATCGCGTCATTCTTGGGCATTTACACTGTGCTGGCGCTCATGACGATCATCGGCGGTGCCCTGCTCACTCGATTCTTGGTGACACTCACCTTCCGCAGTCTCGGTGAGGTCGAATCCACCGCCGATGCGATTGCCGCCGGTGACTTCAGCCAGAGGATGACGCACGTCGAATCGGCCACCACCGAAGTCGGGCGCCTCAAGACCGCGATCAATGCGATGTTGGGTCGAGTGGATGCTGCAATTTCGCAGCGTGATTCGACCGTGCAGCAGATGCGACGCTTTATCGGCGATGCCAGCCACGAGCTGCGCACTCCTCTAGTCACCGTGCGCGGCTATGCCGAGCTCTACCGCATGGGCGCGGTGCACGGCGAAGAAGAAGTCGCCAAATCGATGGACCGTATCGAGAAAGAAGCGGTCCGCATGGGACTGCTGGTCGAAGACCTGCTTGCGCTCGCCCGCCTCGACGAGCGACGAGACGTCGTGATCGCACCCGTTGATCTGCGCCCAATCGCTCGGGACGCGGCCCTCGATGTGCGCGCCGCCTCACCACAGCGCCCGGTAACAGTGGTCGACACCACGCTTGAGACCGCCGCGATCCCCGTCGCGACCTCTTCCACCGACCCTGCGCCTACACGTTCGACTCGCACTGGCACCACCCGCACGTCGAAGCACGGTGGCGGTTCATCGTCGCGAGGAGCATCGTTTTCGTTACTCAGGCGCAAGCCGAAGCCAGTGCCGGCGGTGCCCGTAGTTGGCGAGGGACCTGCGCTGCCGACTCCTGCCGCTGAGACCGAGCCGATTGTCACCGCGTCTGCCTCGCGCCTGGAGCCCATCGTCGAAGGTGATGAAAACCGAATTCGCCAGGTCGTGACGAACCTTCTGGGCAACGCGCGTCGTTTCTCAGCCACAGACTCTCCCATCGAGCTGCGCGTCGGCGTCAACGCGCTGGCCCGCACGGGATGGGTCGAGATCGTCGACCATGGTGACGGCATTCCTGACCAGATCAAAGACAAGATCTTCCAGCGATTCTGGCGTGCTGACACCTCCCGCGCTCGAGAGACCGGTGGTACTGGGCTCGGCCTATCGATCGTGTCGTCGATCGTCGATGCGCTTCACGGCACCGTGGGCGTCTTCGATACGGAGGGCGGCGGCGCCACCTTCCGCGTGGAGTTCCCACTGGTGCAAAAGCGCGATGTCTCTGAGCACCTGCTGCTTGAAACGCAACCCATCGAGCGGCCCTCGGCCACCAACAGCTGACCGTTCCTCCACACGCGTCGCCCGGGCGTGCTTGTGCACACTCGGGCTCACCGCGAGGCAGGCGCGGGCCACATCGCCATAGCTTGGTGCGCACGCAGGCCAGGCACTTCCGCCGGCCGAAGGTTCAGAGGAGGACCCATGGCCGTATTCTCCGTCGACAGCGACGCCGTTCTCGCCACCACCGCCGCAGTGCGGGGAACCGTCGACAGGCTGAGCGCCGAATCAAACGCCATGCTCGCTCAGCTCACCCAGCTGCAATCTACGTGGACAGGGTCTGCTTCCGTGGCATTTCATGGTGTCGTCGAACAGTGGCGCGCGACGCAGCGCCAGGTCGAAGAGTCACTTGCCAGCATCAACGCTTCGCTCGCGGCGGCAGGTAGGCAGTACGCCGACGCTGAGATGGCGACCACCAGTCTGTTTCGGTGATCTGATTCGGTGGAGTACCCGATCATCCGCCGATTCAACGAGAAAGGCCCCCGACACCTTCGCAGGTGTCGGGGGCCTCTCTCGTAGATGACTTAGAAGTCCATGCCACCCGTGGGGTCGCCTGCCGGAGCAGCAACCTTCTCGGGCTTGTCGGCGACAACGGCCTCGGTGGTGAGGAAGAGACCAGCGATCGATGCTGCGTTCTGCAGCGCCGAGCGCGTCACCTTCACCGGGTCGTTGATACCAGCAGCGAGCATGTCGACGTATTCGCCAGTTGCAGCGTTCAGGCCGTGACCCGAAGGCAGGTTGCGAACCTTCTCGGCGACAACACCGGGCTCAAGGCCAGCGTTCAGCGCGATCTGCTTGAGCGGAGCGTCGATGGCGACCCGCACGATGTTCGCGCCGGTTGCCTCGTCACCCTCAAGCTGAAGGCCCTCGAATGCGGTCTTGCCAGCCTGGATGAGTGCAACGCCACCACCGGCGATGATGCCCTCTTCGACGGCTGCCTTCGCGTTGCGCACAGCATCTTCGATGCGGTGCTTGCGCTCCTTGAGCTCGACCTCGGTTGCGGCACCAGCCTTGATGACTGCAACGCCACCAGCAAGCTTCGCGAGGCGCTCCTGGAGCTTCTCGCGGTCGTAGTCGCTGTCGGTGTTCTCGATCTCACGACGGATCTGCGTAACGCGGCCTTCAATCTGCTCCGCGTCACCCGAACCTTCGATGATGGTCGTCTCGTCCTTGGTGATGATGACCTTGCGGGCACGACCAAGCAGATCGAGGGTGGCGTTCTCAAGCTTGAGTCCGACCTCCTCGGTGATGACCTGTCCACCGGTGAGGGTGGCGATGTCCTGCAGCTGAGCCTTGCGGCGGTCACCGAAGCCAGGAGCCTTGACGGCAACCGACTTGAAGATGCCACGGATCTTGTTGAGCACGAGAGTTGCGAGTGCTTCGCCCTCGACGTCCTCAGCGATGATCAAGAGTTCCTTGCCATCCTGGATGACCTTGTCGACGATCGGCAGAAGGTCCTTGATGTTCGAGATCTTCTGGTTTGCGATCAGGATGTACGGGTCTTCGAAGACCGCTTCCTGACGCTCCGGGTCGGTAACGAAGTAGGGGTTCAGGTAACCCTTGTCGAAGCGCATACCCTCGGTGAGCTCAAGCTCGGTGCCGAAGGTGTTGGACTCCTCAACGGTGACCACGCCTTCCTTGCCGACCTTGTCGATCGCCTCAGCGATCAGGGCGCCGATCTCAGCGTCGCCGGCCGAGATGGACGCGGTGGCAGCGATCTCCTCCTTGGTCTCAACCTCCTTGGCGTCGGCGAGAAGCTGAGCGGTGATGGCCTGAACGGCCTTCTCGATGCCCTTCTTGAGCGAGATCGGGTCTGCGCCGGCTGCGACGTTGCGCAGACCTTCGCGAACGAGCGCCTGCGCAAGAACGGTAGCGGTGGTGGTGCCGTCGCCAGCGACGTCGTCAGTCTTCTTGGCGACCTCCTTGACGAGCTCGGCACCAATCTTTTCGAACGGGTCGTCCAGTTCGATCTCCTTGGCGATGGACACGCCATCGTTGGTGATCGTGGGGGCGCCCCACTTCTTTTCAAGCACGACGTTGCGACCGCGCGGGCCGAGCGTCACCTTGACGGCGTCGGCCAGAATGTTGAGGCCGCGCTCGAGGCCACGGCGGGCCTCCTCGTCGAAAGCGATGATCTTTGCCATGTGTGTGTCGTCCCTCCCGGACGTTGGGCTTGCATTATTGGCACTCTACGAATGCGAGTGCTAAGCCATTCTGGCACTCGACCCCATCGAGTGCAAGCCACGCACGCGGTGTCGTGACACACAGAAACGCCGATACCTTTCGGTACCGGCGTTTCTCAAGTCGTTGCCGCTCGTCAGATGACGCGGACCGCCTCAGCCTGGGGCCCCTTCTGGCCAGAACCGACGGTGAATTCGACGGCCTGCCCCTCTTCGAGCACCCGGAAGCCGCTCATATCGATATTCGAATAGTGAACGAAAACGTCCTGTCCGTCGGTGACGGTGATGAATCCGAATCCTTTTTCAGCGTTGAACCATTTGACGGTGCCCTGAGCCATGCGATCTCCTGTGTGTGGTGCGACAGGATTATCGTATTGAGCGTTCGGCCGCGACCAACGCCAGATCGGCATCTGTTGACACGCGCGCACCAAAGTATTTACGCGGGCGAAACACATCGCCACGCGCACACGCGAGCCGACTAGGGCGTGGGCGTCGCGGTATCGGATGAGGTGCGGTCCGCACCGATAACGACGGTGAGTTGCTGCTCATCTGCTGTCGCGGGTTGGTAGACGTCGGTCTGCGCGACCGCTGCACCGCCAATGACATTCGCTAGGCCCAAAGCTGCCGCTTCGTCTTCGTCGTTCAAGTAGTAGACCGTCGTCTCGGCGAAGTCTTGTGAACCGGCTTCGCTCGCGGTGACCATCTCATCAGCCCATCCCGCGGCGACGACAACGTCTTTGAGCTGGGTCGCAAGGCCGCTCTCGGGCGTTGCGTTCAGGATCACCACATCGAATGACGTGTCGACTACCGCTTCAACCTCAGGGGTTGGCTCAACAGTCGCTGTTGGTTCGGGTGCACCCAGCTCGATTCGGCCGGAGGCGATCAGCGTGCCGAAAATACCGACAGTGATCAGCACGATCGTGGCAAGTGCCGCCCAGAGCAGAACGACCCACCCGCGCATGTGCGGGTTTTCCGCGCGGTGCGCGCCAATGCGTCCCGACTCGGGGAGGTCGTCGAAGCGATCCTTCGGCACAGACGTTTTCGGCACCAGAGAATGCTACCTGCCCACGTTATGAAGGCGTGTATCGCGTTGCCTGCGCAGTCGCTTCACCAGCATCGGGTCGAACTCCTGAGCGGGCACGGTATCGATGAGTCGTCCGAGCAGCTGATAGTAGCGAGCGGGCGATAGGGCAAGTTCCGCTCGAATCGCCTCTTCTTTCGCTCCCACATGCCGATGCCACTCACGCTCGAATTCGAGGATGGCGCGTTCGCGGTCAGTCAGGGGCACGCCACAACGCTAACGCGCAGCATGCCCCTCGTCCGCCCGCCACTCCACGTAGCCGCCAAGGGGATCCACATTCGCGATCGCTTCACCATTGCGCGAGAGAACGAATCGGTCCCACGAGCCGTCGAGAGCCGAATTGGCGAGCCGCGAGTAGAGGCTCGGCGGATCGATGCTGATCCATTCCGCATCCATCGCTCGAACCGCCTCGACAAGCCTCTCGCGGCCAGCGTGGGCGATATGTGGCAGCACACCAGGGGTCGTCACCACGAGCGTGGCGTCGTTCGGAGCCGACGCGACGGCCGTCTGCAACACCTCCGCATCTGTCGCATCCCCCGTGTCGATGATGAGACTCTCTCGTGCGGCAATATCGAGCGCGCCTGAGATCCTCTCGGATCGGCCGACCTCTCCCGGCCAGACGAGCGCCGCGAGGAAACCACGGTCATCGGGAAGCGACGCGTCGAGCGGTTGCAGGTCAATGCCACGACGCCAAACGATCTCTGGCAGTCGCAGCGATGGTTGACCGACGAGTTCGCAATCAAGCACCACTGTCGAGGCTCCTGCGCGAGGGTCGAGCTGTGCGAGGGCACCGTATCGATATGAGTAGCGGTCAGGCACGAGGCACAGTCCCGCGCTCGCACCGATCTCAAGCAGCGCGATAGGCCCTTCGATGACACTCAGTGCGGGCAGCAGTGCCGCACAGCGGAGCGGCTCATTTGTCTGCAAGCTGCGCCGAGATGCCTCGGTGACGAATGCTTCGGCGTGCTCTCGCAGCCACCGTGACCACTCGCCGAATGTGGACTCTGGAGCGCCGAGCATGCGGGCAACGGCGAAGACCAGCGGGGGCTGACGGTGCGTTGGCGCCAAACGCGCGATAGTGCGAGCAGCCGCACCACCCGCCGCGACACCCTTCGCCCACTCTTCATAGACCGCCGAGCGGCCGGGGGCCTCATCGCGCGCGAAGCGGCCGTACCGCGCCACGACGGTTTGTTCCGCAGACTCCGCTGATTCAGGCACTCCCCTATTCTCGTGGCGAATGCACAGCGCCCACGGAACATACGCGCACACCGTGCGGTTGAATGGACAAAGACCCAAGGAGGACTCATGAACTACGCCGTCAACAAGACTGACGCAGAGTGGCGCGCTGAACTCACCAAGGAGCAGTACGAAGTATTGCGCAAGGCGGGAACAGAGCGCGCGTGGACGGGCGAGCTTCTCGATGAAAGCCGCTCAGGCTTCTACACCTGTGCCGCGTGCAACGCGGAACTGTTCAAGAGCGGCACCAAGTTCGACTCCCACTGCGGGTGGCCGAGCTTCTACGAATCGGTGCGCCCCGACGCCGTCGAACTGCTCGAAGACAACGCCCACGGCATGCAGCGCACCGAGGTGCGGTGTGCGAACTGCGGCTCACACCTCGGCCACGTGTTTCCCGACGGATTCGGCACCCCCACGGGCGACCGTTACTGCATGAACTCGCTGTCGCTGAACTTCACCCCGGAAGCTTCTTAGTGAGCGACAGCGCGCCCGAGCGGGCAACCCCGGCGCTCGAAGCAGTCCGCGCTCGTCGCTCGTGGTCGAAAGTCACCGAATACGCGCCCACGCGCGCTGAGCTCGAGCCGCTGGTGAGTGCAGCCGGACGCGTCGCCGACCATTCGTCGATGCGACCATGGCGGCTGATCGAGTTGCGCGGCGCCGACCGTGACCGGCTCGGCAAAGCCATCAACAAGGCCGAGGGCCGCAAAGGCGCGTCAACCAAACCGTTGCGAGCACCTTTGCTGATCGCCGTCGTGGCGACGTACCGCAAGAGCGACAAGGTTCCGCGGTGGGAACAACAGGCCGTCGCCTCGGGCGTTGCCCACATGCTCAGTCTGTTGCTCGACGAAGCGGGCTGGGGCGTGCTGTGGCGCACCGGTCACTACACCCGCTCGAAAGCTGTTGCCAAGCTGCACGGTCTCGAGTCGAACGAAGAGTTGCTCGGCTGGCTCTACGTCGGTGGAAAGCCAGCGCGCGCTCGCATCGGTCGCCGCAAGCCGATTGAAGCGCGCAAGCATCTCTCGCGTCTGCCCAAGCCGAAGTCAAAGTCGAAGTCCCCGAAGAAGCAGTGAGGCTCTAGGAGCGTCGCAGCCGCCACGGTGCCGCCGCAACGACCACTGACAGCAGCGCGATGGCGACGATCACTATCTGAGTGAGCAATGGCGGGCTTGATGCCGCTGGCCAGATGGCATCCAGGGTCACGGCCGTGACAAGCAGCCCGACCACCGAGCCGAGTCCAAGCAACAGCACACCCGTGTGCTGTACGAGCGCTGCAGATAAGAAAATGTAGATGACGCCGAGCGCGCCGCCGGCATAGATCCATGCGTCAGGGGGAAACGTCTCGGGCATGCCGACGATGGCAACGTCGATCACTGCTGCGATAGCTAGAAACGTTGTGCCGCCGGCAAAGTTGACCAGGGTCGCCGTCAGCGGCGTGCCCACCTGCTGACGCAGACGGCCGTTGGTGGCTTGCTGCCAGGCGATACCGGCACCGGCAAAGAACGGCAGAATCAGCATCCACACCGGAATGCCTTGCACCGTGTCGCCCACGAACACCGAACCCACGGCAACGAGAGCGATCCCCGCCCCGATCACTCGCGGCATTGTCACGGCAACCACGCCACCGGGACCATAGCCGGTGCGGTCCAAGACGAGGCCGTTTACGGTTTGCCCGGCGACCATTCCGACGGTGAACAGACCCACACCGATGATGCCCACCGCCAGGCCTTGGGTGGCAACGGCGAAGGCCCCGGCGGCGCCGCCCAGCAGCATCCACCACGGAATCGTCGCGGCGCGCACACCGGCAATGAGGCGGCCCACTCCCCTGCGACCGGCGGGAAACAACGCGCTCAGCACGATCAGAATAATGAGCCCGGAGCCGAAGGAAATGACCGCGGCGACGAAGCCGTCGCCCAACGCGACGCCGAGCTGCCCGTTAACGCGCGCTTGCATGGCGGTGAGCACGCCCACACTGATCGCACCGCAAATCGCTACCCAAGCGGGCAGGATCCGCGGATGCTTCATCATTGAGCCGACTACGGGACTTGAACCCGTAACCCCCATATTACAAGTATGGTGCGCTACCAATTGCGCCAAGTCGGCAGAAAGACCATCTTACCGATTCGCGGGGATGGTGCTGTGCATTAAGAGCTCGGCGTCGGTGTTGGGGTCGGCGTCGGCGCTTCTTCGTAGTACGTGTCGCTCGCGATCGTCAGCACAAATTGCGCAAATTCTTTCGGGTCGGTGAGCTCTCCCACGTAGGGCTCACCGTTGACAAGCACCATAGGTGTTCCGGTCAACGCGAGACCATCTGTGTCGGGAATCTCCTGGAGCGCACGCTCGGTCGCGTCTTTTGCCCAGGCCGAGTAGTCCTGGTCTTCAATGCAGGCGCGCACAACTTTGGGGTTCTCCGCGCCGGTCGCAATCGCGAGCGCTGCGAGATCTTCATTGGCCATTCCGTCTGAATCCATCTCGGGCTGCTGCGCGAGCAAGGCGTTCGTGAAAGCGAAGAACGAATCAGGTGCATATGTGCCCACGCATGCGGCTGCGCCGGCAGCGCGCTGCGAGTACTTGGTGCCGTTCGACTTCGAAGTCAGCATCGCAACCGGATAGTACGTCACGGTCGCGGCTTCTTCAGTGACCCAGTTCGAAAGCTGTTGAACATTTGCAAGCTGGAAGTCACGAGCCCCGGCTGCGAGGTAGTCGACGTACACCCGCACTTCAATTGCGGGCAGATCGACGGCAGTCTCCGATGCCTCAGGAGTAGCCGTCGCCTCAGCGTCGTCTGTTTCTTCGACTTCTTCATCTGCGGTCACGCCGTCTTCGGCAGAAGCCAATCCGACGCCTTGTACACCGGTCACGGCAAAGCCATCGTCGGTGGCATTGGCGGGCTTGAGTGTCGGTTTGGATGCTTCAGAAGACACCGTCATCGTGATCGCCATTGCGCCAGCCACCACAACGGCGATGGCGGCAACCGCTATCGCCGACGCGCGAATCAGGCGTGATCGCGACTGGCGTGCACGAACCTGCTGCGCCTTTTCGCGGACCGCATCGCGGCGCTCGCTAGGTGCGGAAGCGTTCGGTGTCTCGTCGCTCGACATGGAACCTCTCGGTGCTGACGTGGCAGAAAATGGCGTGGACTCCGGGGGAAGGCCGTTGACGATGCTAACCAGGCAGTCTGGGAAATGACCAGACAGAGGCTCCACTTATGCCGTGCCATGGGGAGCTTTGCGAACGCCGTGTCATACTAGATGAGCGCCCAATGGCGGGCGTGTGGGAGTTCCCACATCCATCACTACGGATCGTCCGGCACGTACCTGCCGGTGAAGGAGAAGAAAACATGGCGACAGTCACGTTCGATAACGCCTCGCGCGTCTACCCCGGCGGCACCCGTGCCGCTGTCGACAAGCTGAACCTTGAGGTTGCAGACGGCGAGTTCCTCGTACTCGTTGGCCCCTCGGGTTGCGGCAAGTCCACGTCTTTGCGCATGCTCGCTGGCCTCGAAGAGGTCAACTCGGGCCGCATCATGATCGGCGACCGCGACGTCACCGATGTTCCCCCCAAGGATCGCGACATCGCGATGGTCTTCCAGAACTACGCGCTGTACCCGCACATGACGGTTGCTGAGAACATGGGCTTCGCGCTCAAGATCGCTGGTGTCAACAAAGACGAGCGTGCTGCTCGCGTGCTCGAAGCCGCAAAGTTGCTCGATCTTGAGGACTACCTCACCCGCAAGCCGAAGGCACTCTCGGGCGGTCAGCGTCAGCGTGTTGCCATGGGTCGCGCAATTGTTCGTCAGCCGCAGGTGTTCCTCATGGACGAGCCGCTGTCGAACCTTGACGCCAAGCTCCGTGTGCAGACCCGTACCCAGATCGCGTCGCTTCAGCGTCGCCTTGGTGTCACCACCGTCTACGTCACACACGACCAGACTGAGGCACTCACCATGGGTGACCGCATCGCGGTGCTCAAGGATGGCCTGCTGCAGCAGGTCGGCACGCCGCGCGACCTGTACGAGAAGCCCAACAACGTGTTTGTTGCTGGCTTCATCGGTTCGCCCGCGATGAACCTGTTCACCTCGAACCTTGCTGAAGGTGGCGTCGAATTCGGCACTGAGATCGTTCCGCTCGACCGCGACACGGTCGGCCGCGCGAACGGCAGCCAGGTCACCATCGGTGTTCGCCCCGAAGACATCGTCGTCGGCCCCGCCGACGGCAAGGGCCTCTCGGTGACCGTCGACCTCGTCGAAGAACTGGGTGCTGACGGCTACCTCTACGGTCACGCTGATGTCGCTGGCACGCGCACGGACTTCGTTGCTCGTGTCGACGGCCGCAACCACCCGAACGCGGGCGAGAAGGTTACCCTCGCGGCGACCGCAGGTCACGTGCACGCATTCGACGCTGAGACCGGCGAGCGTCTCAACGACAAGGCAATCGCTGCGGCGTAAGCATCGCCATCAGCAACGGCGCGGCGGGATCACTCCCACCGCGCCGTTGCTCATTCCCGGGAGAGTTGAATGTCTGAGGCATTGAGCATTACAGCGAGCAGAGTTGACCCTGCGTTGCTTGAGTTGCCATGGTCGACCCCGCTGGCTGAGTGGCCATCCAGCCATATCGTTTTTCTCCCCAAGGGCATTTCACGACACCTTGTGAGGTTCGCGAACCTCTCGGGTCGTGTGGTTGCGATCAAAGAGACCACCGAAGCAATGGCACGCCGCGAGTACGACATGCTGGGCAATCTCGATCGCCTCGATGTTCCCTGTGTGAACCGCATTGCCGTGATCGCCGGACGCACCGATGCGTCAGGCCAGCAGCTGCCGGCGGCCCTGGTCACCGAGCACCTCAAGTTCTCGCTCCCCTATCGCGCCCTGTTCACCCAGATCTTGCGTCCCGATACGGCCACGCGCCTCGTCGATGCCCTCGCGGCGCTGCTCGTGCATCTGCACAACATCGGATTCTTTTGGGGCGATGTCTCGCTGTCCAACACTCTGTTCCGGCGCGACGCGGGCGCGTTCGCCGCCTACTTGGTGGATGCTGAGACCGGCGAACTGCATGAGAGTGGTCTGACGCCCGGGCAACGAGCCCATGACCTCGACGTTGCACGCACGAATATCGCTGGCGAGATCATGGACCTCGAGGCTGGTGGCAGGCTCGAAGGCGGCGTCGATGCGATCTCAATCGCCGACGGCATCATGTCGTCCTATCACGCACTCTGGGCGGCGCTCACCGACAAAGAGACATTCCGAGCCGATGAGTCATGGCGACTCACCGAACGGGTGCGCCGACTTAACGATTTGGGCTTTGACATCGGCGAGATGTCGATCGAAACCAAGTCCGACGGCACGAAGGTATCGATCCAGCCGAAGGTCGTCGACGCCGGTCACCATCAGCGTCGCCTCATTCGGCTCACCGGTCTCGATGTCGAAGAGAACCAAGCCCGCCGACTGCTGAACGACCTCGACGAGTTTCGCGCGCGCAGTTCGCGCTTCTCTGAAGATGAAGAGATGGCTGCACACGAGTGGATCACTCGTGTGTTCGAGCCAGTTGTGAAGTCGATCCCGTGGGATCTGCGCTCCAAACTCGAACCCGCTGAGGTGTTCCACCAGGTGCTTGAGCACCGCTGGTACGTGTCACAGCGCACCGGACGCTCGGTGCCTCTCGCTGAGGTGCTCTCGAGCTACATCGATGACGTGCTGCGTCACCGCCGCGACGAAGCTACCCTGATGGCGCCGCTGACCGAAACTCTGTCGTTGCCGATCATCACAGACACGCACGCGATCATCGATGAAGACGACGGCGTCGACTGGCGAGACCTGGTCTAGTTCAGCCAGGAGTCTGTTACTGCGGAGTCTCGTGTCGCGCGAGTGCTTTAGTACCCGACGCTGAAACGCTCGCGCGAGTGCTTCGGCTGTTCGACCTCGTCGATCACGGCAACCGCGAGGTCGGCGCCCGAGAGAGACGACTCTCCGGCAGCATCCGTCACGATCACATCGCCACCGTCGCGGTAGCTACCCGTGCGCTCTCCAGGGTTCCACGCACCGAAGCCCCCGGCGGGGTGCACATAGAACCAATCGCGAGCGGCAGGGCCCGCTTGCAAGTCTTCGAGCACGCCGATGGCTTCAAGAGCCTCGGGCTTGTACTCGTCGCTGAAAGACTCTTGGTCAACAAGGCGCTCACCGCCAGGAGCGATAAGGCTGCCACCGGCGCCGCCGATCACCCCGAGACGAACCGCGCGGGGCAACTCGGCGGCCAGCTCGGCGAGGTTCACGCGCAGTCGCCCAAGCATGGCGCCACGGGCCGCCACCGCAGAAATCACCACGTCGACGCCTTCGAGCTCGTTGACGAGCCACGGCACGTCGAGCAGTGTGCCCTCGAGATAGGTGGCGCCAGCCACGCGCTCTGACGGCAGCGAGCGTGCCACCGAGACCACGGTATGGCCTCGACTCACCGCTTCGGCCACGATATGACCGCCTGCGTAGCCAGTTCCTCCGATGACCGCGATGCGTGCCATGCCGCGCCCTACTTCGTGAGCTCTGAACGCATCGTTGACACCTGGTACAGGGCCACAGATGCGGCGATCCCGGCGTTCAACGACTCGGTCGCACCCGAGATGGGAATCGAGACAATCTGGTCGCAGGTTTCGGTGACCAGACGCGAGAGCCCCTTGCCTTCGGAGCCCACGACGATCACAACCGGTCGGTCAGCAAGCCCCAGAGCGGGCAATGAGACGTCACCGTCACCGTCAAGACCAAGGATGAACACTCCCTGCTTCTTGAACTCCTTGAGCGTGGTCGTCAGGTTCGGCGCAAGAGCAACCGGCGTGCGTGCAGCGGCACCGGCACTGGTTTTCCATGCAGCGGAGTTCACGCTCGCCGAACGGCGCTGTGGCACGATCACGCCGTGTCCGCCGAAGGCGGCCGTCGAGCGGATGATCGCACCGAGGTTTCGCGGATCGGTAATGCCATCGAGAGCGACGAGCAGCGGAACCTGGTCTCTATCGATGATCTGCTCGAGCAGATCTTGCGGGTGCGCGTACTCGTAGGGCGGCACCTTGAGCGCCACTCCCTGGTGCACGCCATCGAACCCGGCCATGCGGTCAAGCTCGGGGCGGGTAACCTCAAGCACGGGGATGCTGCGGTTCGTCGCCAGCGAGAGCATCTCTTTCACGCGGTCATCCATCTCGACGCGCTGCGCGATGTAGAACGCGCTCGCGGGGATCTTCGCGCGAAGAGCCTCAAGCACCGAATTACGACCGGTCACCGTTTCGGTGTCGTCTTCTTTCTTCGCCGAGCGCTGACGTGATCCACTCTGGCCGGAAGGCTTCGGCTTGCCGCCAGCTGCCGCGTAGCGATCCGCAGCAGCCTTGCGCTTGCCGGCAGGATGCCATGCGCGGTCTTCGGCCTTGGGCGTCGGCCCGCGACCTTCGAGCGACCGCTTGTTCTTGCCGCCGGTGCCCTTAGTAGGGCCTTTCTTATTGCCCTTGCTTGCGCCGGGGCGTCCTTGCTTAGCCATCGAGACTCCAATGTGTTCCGTTTGCGCTGTCTTCCAGCGAGATTCCTGCCGCGGCGATCGCATCGCGGATGCGATCGGCCCCAGCCCAGTCTTTGTTTGCCCGCGCCTCGGCGCGTTGCGTGATCATCGTCTGCACGAGCGTGTCGAGCGCAGTCGCTTCAGCTGTGCCATTCGTCGCGGCCCATTGAGCATTCAATGGGTTGAGTCCGAGAATCTGAAGCATCTCATGCACCTGCACTGCCAACGCGTGAGCCGTGGCGGTGTCGCCCGAGTCGAAAGCTGAGTTGCCTGCGCGCACAGCCTCGTGCACGCAGGCGAGCGCCTGGGGCACACTCAGATCGTCGTCCATCGCGACAGCGAATGCCTCGGGGAGCGCTGGCGCGGCAGCGTCATCGAGCACAGCAACGCGACGGGCGCGTTCGAGGAACGTGCGCAGTCGTTCGAGCGCAGCATCCGCTTCTTCAAAAGTCTTGTCTGAAATGTCGAGGCTCGAGCGGTAATGGGCGGCGGCAAGCGCGTATCGCACCACCAGCGGATCGTGAGCAGCGAGCAGATCGCCCGCGAGCACGAAGTTGAACAGCGACTTCGACATCTTCTGCCCGTCAACAGTGACGAGACCGTTGTGCACCCAGTAGCGCGCGAACGCATCGCCGGCCGCCGTCGATTGGGCGAGCTCGTTCTCATGGTGAGGAAAGCGCAAGTCAAGGCCACCGCCGTGAATGTCGAACTCCGCGCCGAGGTAGCGTCGCGCCATTGCCGAGCACTCAATGTGCCAGCCGGGACGGCCGCTCCCCCATGGCGAGCTCCAGACAGCCGAAGCGGGCTCTTCGGGTTTACTGCTCTTCCACAGCGCAAAGTCTTGCGGATTGCGCTTGCCCCGCGCATCCGCGTCGCTGGCAGGCTCCATCGCATCGAGTGATTGGCGCGTGAGCTCACCGTAGGCGGGCCACGAACGCACGTCGAAATACACGTCGCCCGACACCGCGTAGGCGTGACCCGCGTCGATCAGTCGTTGAATGAGCTCGTGCATCTGAGCTATCGACGCCGTGGCTCGTGGTTCGTAGGTCGGCGCCTGAACGCCGATCGCCTCGTAGGCATGAGTGAACTCACGTTCCATGCGGTACGCGAGAGCCCACCACGGCTCACTGTCGGTGGCATTGGCCAGCACCTTGTCATCAATGTCTGTCACGTTGCGCACAAACGTCACTCGCGTATAGCGATACGCAAGCCAACGGCGAAGGATGTCAAAGCCCAGCGCGCCACGCAGATGACCGATGTGAGGACCCGACTGCACCGTCGGTCCGCAGACATAGATTGTGATGTTTTCGGGGTCGATGGGTACGAAATCGCGCAATGCCTGCGCCTTGGTGTCATAGAGCCGTACCGTCACCGCACCAGCCTACCCGCGGGGCCTGTGTCAACACCCGGAGCGACCAGCCGGTAAAACTATATGGTGCCCTATGTTCTCGCCGTTCTTGCCGCTGCCCTGCTATTCGGCACCACCGGCACGGCGCAGGCGCTCGGGCCTGACAGCGCCACGCCTCTTGCACTGGGGGTGATGCGAATGGTGTTCGGCGGTACCGGCCTTGCTCTGATCGCCTTCACCCTGGCAGCGCGAATGTCGAGGCGGCGAGTAGATGCAGCGCCGCGTCCGCGTCTCGGCGCTCGACCCCTCTCGCTCATGCTCCTGACCGGTGTATGTCTTGCGCTCTACCAACCGCTGTTCTTTCTCGGCACCGAGCGCAATGGCGTCGCCATCGGCACCGTGATCGCACTGGGCTCGGCTCCGATTCTCGCCGGGTTGTTGGAGTGGGCGCTCACCCGGCGCATGCCGTCGTTCACCTGGGTCTCGGCCACGGTGCTGGCAACTGTCGGCGTGGCGATGCTCGGAGTCGGTGGCGAATCGGGCACCGTCGGCACCGACCCTGCCGGTCTCGCCAGCTCGGTCGCCGCCGGCGCATGCTTCGCCGTGATCGCTAATTCGCAGCGCACGCTGCTTGACGCTGGATGGGACCCTTTCACAGTCGTCGGGGCGATGGGAGCAAGCTCTGCCGCGCTGTCGGTGCTGTGCGTGCCATTCGTTGATCTGGAGTGGCTGAGAACGCCGAGTGGCCTATTCATGGCGCTCTGGGTGGGGCTGGCAGCAATCTCCGTCGCTTATGTGCTCTTCACGTGGGGGCTGAGCGGTTTGACGGCGGCCACCGCCGCCACATTGACCCTTGGCGAGCCCCTCACTGCGACGATTCTCGGCATCACCGTGTTGGGAGAACAGCTGTCGCCGCTCGCCATTGTGGGCCTCATGATTCTCACCGGCGGCTTGGCACTGCTCGCGTGGGGCTCACGAACACAGCGCGACCCTGGTCCATACGCCGTGGAAGGTTGAGCGTCGCAGCTGAGCCAAAGAGCCCTGCTGCGCCGTTACGGGTGCTGAGCCTGTTTACGCCGGAACAATGAGTGCGACGGCGAACGCCGAGACGCCTTCGCCGTGGCCCGTGAAACCGAGCCCGTCAGTCGTGGTTGCCGTGACTGACACGGGCGCGCCGCCGAGAGCCGCCGACAGCACTGCTTGCGCGTCTACACGGCGCGCCGAAAACCGGGGGCGATTCGCTTGCACCTGCACCGAGACGTTCCCGATCCGCCAGCCAGCTTCAACCAGCAGCGCGCGGGTGCGGCTCAGAAACGCTTCGGCGTGTGCACCTGCATATTCGGGATAGTCGGTTCCGAAATGGGTGCCGATATCACCGAGACCTGCCGCGGCGAGCAGTGCATCGACGATTGCATGCGCAACAGCATCGCCATCGGAATGACCAGACAGAGCCCGCTCGCCAGGCCATTCCAACCCGGCAAGCCAAAGGTTGCCTTCACCACCGAACGCGTGCACATCGGTGCCGACGCCCACTCGTGGGATGACGTGCAGGTCGTTCATGACCCGATCAGGCTGTTCGATAGCAGATGGCGTGATGAGGCTCTGAGCGCGTTCCAGGTCGTCACGGGTGGTGATCTTGAACGAACGCGCATCGCCAGCGACCGTTGCTACCCGGTGGCCGGCCTCGGCAACGAGCGCTGCGTCATCGGTGAACTCGGCGGTCGCCGCGTGGTACGCGGCGTCGAGTACATCGCGACGGAACCCTTGCGGAGTTTGCGCCGCCGCGAGATGCGAACGATCGACGTGCCCGGTAATCGTAGATTCGTCGACACGCTTGATGGTGTCGACGACGGGCAGCACCGGGATCACTGCGACAGCACCCGCGTCGATCTCGGCGATCACTCGTTCAAACACTGCCGGGGGCGTGAGTGCCCTGGCGGCATCGTGCACAAGAACGATGTCGATATCAGCCCACAGCGCGGCGAGCCCTGCGGCCACAGACCCCTGTCTGGTGGGGCCACCGACCACGACGGAAGTGACATCCGCCTTGTCTGGCGCCACAGCCAGAGCGTCGGTAAGGGCGTCACCCGAGCGCGATTCGGGTGCAACGATCACGACCTGCGCGTTCGGCGCGCCAAAAACGCCATGAAGGCAGTGCCAGAGAATGCTGTGGCTGTCGATTCCGACAAACGCCTTCGGAGCACCAGCTCCCAGACGCGTGCCAGAACCGGCAGCGACGACGATGACAGCGACGCGCGGTACGGGTGTAATGCTCACCCGAGAAATCTAGCTTGCGAGAACCTCGTCGAGCAGAACACTGGCTTTTTCTTCGTCAGTCTTCTCTGCAAGAGCGAGCTCCGAGATGAGAATCTGCTTCGCCTTGGCGAGCATTCGCTTCTCGCCAGCGGAGAGTCCGCGATCTTGATCGCGACGCCACAGGTCACGAACGACCTCGCTGACCTTGATGACGTCGCCCGAGGCGAGCTTCTCAAGGTTTGCCTTGTATCGACGCGACCAGTTGGTCGGTTCTTCAGTGAACGGCGCACGCAACACATCGAAAACCTGGTCAAGGCCTTCTTTGCCAATGACATCGCGAACGCCGACCAAATCGACGTTCTCTGCAGGAACCTCAATAATCAGGTCACCCTGGGTGACGTTGAGCTTCAGATATTTCTTCGTCTCACCCCGGATGATCCGGTCTTTGACCTCGATGATCGTTGCTGCACCGTGGTGGGGGTAAACGACCGTCTCGCCAACCTCAAAAAGCATGGAGTTATGTCCCTTCGGCAACCTCCAGGATAACACAGGCAACATACGCTAAGGTACGCCGCCTACTCGCACACACCCCTTCTGCAGCGCGAGATGCCATGCCGACACCACGGGCGTTACGCGGAGACCATAGAATGCAAGAGTCGTTGTCACCCGCACTTGGAGGATCCGTGAAATCGCGCCTCATCGCGTCGCTCGCCGTAGGCGCTGCCCTCGTTGTCACTACAACGGGCTGCAGCATGATCGCTCCGCAGGCGACCACTATTCAATACGCCGCCGCAGAGGGCGTGAACGTTCCGGACTCCGGACCGATTGAGGTACGAAACGCCTTCATCGTTGCTACCGATGACGGCTCAGAGGGAAACTTCATCGCCGCGCTCATCAATGACACCGACCTTTCGCACACGTTGAGCATTCAGCTGGGTGAAGGCGCGACGAAGATCACCGAAACCGTGCGCGTTCCCGCACGCACCACCCTGAGTCTTGGTGCCGATGATGAGCCGCTGTTGCTCACCGATCTCGATGCGCTTCCTGGCACCGTCGTTCTTGGCTACTTCGAATCAGATGGCACCGGAAGCCCCATCGTCGATGTTCCCGTTCTTGACGGAGAGCTCGACTACCTCGCACCTCTGGTTCCGTAGCTAGACAGCCTCAGAACAACAATCGCGCCCCGTGATGATCACGGGGCGCGATTCGTTTTTGGTTCAGTCTTCGAAACGGTAGCCCAGGCCGCGGACGGTCACGAGCTTGGCCGGTACGGCGGGGTCTGCCTCAATGCGTGAACGGATCCGCTTGATGTGCACGTCAAGTGTCTTGGTGTCGCCGAAGTAGTCACTCCCCCACACCCGGTCAATCAGCTGACCGCGAGTGAGCACCCTCCCGGAATTGCGCATCAGCACCTCGAGCAGTTCGAATTCCTTCAGCGGCATGCTGATCTCGTTGCCCGCGACAGTCACCGAGTGCCGGTCGATGTCGAGCACCACGCGACCACCGTCAAGCACCCGATCCTCGAGGTCAGAATCAGGCACAGCCAATCGCCGCAGGACCGCGCGCATGCGAGCGAGAAGCTCCCGCGCCGAGTACGGCTTGGTCATGTAATCGTCGGCGCCCAGCTCAAGGCCCACCACGATGTCAACCTCGGAGTCCTTGGCGGTGAGCATGATGATCGGCACCGCAGAGGTGGTGCGAATCTGCCGGCAGACTTCGGTTCCAGGCATTCCGGGCAACATCAGGTCGAGCAAGACGATGTCGGCGCCGTCGGCGTTGTACGCAGCCAATGCGGCGGGACCGTCCTCCGCGATCTCGACTTCGTAGCCCTCACGTCTGAGCAGGTAGGCGAGCGGGTCGGACAGATCTGGTTCGTCCTCGACGATTAAGACGCGGGTCATTTGATGTCTCCATTCGTGGGACGTGCGGTGGCCTCGCCACCCTTGTCCTTCTTGTTCTTTTTTTTCTTCTTGCGCTGCTTCGGGGCTTCGTGATCAGGCGCGGCGATCTGCGGCAGCCGGATCGTGAACGTCGATCCCCGCCCAGGTCGAGACCAGAGTGCGACTTCACCACCGTGCAGTTGGATCGCGTGCTTGACGATGGCGAGCCCGAGCCCGCTGCCGCCCGTGCGCCGAGCGCGTGCGGGATCAGCACGGTAGAAGCGCTCAAAGACACGCGCCTGGTCCCCTTCAGCGATGCCGATGCCACGGTCTGTGATCGCAACCTCAACCACGTTCTCGACGGCCTTCACGCCCACACCAACACTCGAGTCTCGCGAGGAGTACACAATTGCGTTGGAAATGAGATTCGCGACAGCTTCGCTGAGGATCTGCGGATCGCCACGCACGTACAACCCGCGCTCGCCGCCACGCGTAATCTTGATGCCCGCAGCTTCTGCCTGCAACGCGTGCGCTTCAATCGCGCCCGCGACAACTTCGTCGACCGACACGTCACGTTGAGCGTTGATCACGTCGCCCGATTGAAGGCGCGAGAGACTCATGATTCGCGCGGTGAGGTTCGACAAGCGCCCCGCCTCAGCAAGAAGCCGCGTAGCGAAAACCCGCACCTGTGGCGGGTCGTCAGCAGCAGACTCAATCGCTTCCGCTAGCAAGCTCACGGCGCCGACCGGAGTCTTCAGCTCATGGCTGGTGTTCGCGACAAAATCGCGCCTCATCTGTTCCACGCGCTCGTTCTCTGTGATGTCGCGCATCACCAGCAACGTCAGCCGTGTTGAAATTCGCGTCGCACGAACGACGACAAGTCTGGGTTCTGCGGGCAACGCTCCCTTACGGATGCGCAATGTCTCGGTCGTCGCGGTGTCGACGGTGCGAACGTTGCGAACAACCTGCCGCAATTCGTCGTTGGCGAGAATCTCCCCTTCTTCCAACCCGAAGGGCACGGCCGGCCGAGATGCTGCCACGATTCGCATTGAAGAGTCGACGACTACTGCCGCATCATCGATAGCGTGCAAGACAGACGAGACGCCGTCAGGAACGTCCACGGAAACAGCTGCGAGAGCTCGGTCGCGGGCGCGGAGTGATGCGACAATGACGGCTGCCACAGATCCGCCGATGAAGATTCCCGCAAGAAGCGCGACCAACGCCAGTTGCGTTTCGTTCATTCTCACAGCGTATGGTGCCTGGAGGTGTGTGCACGTGAAAACGTCCCGTCACCGGTGTGACCGGGCTACTATTCACCGCGGCAGCACCATTCGTTAACCTTCGCGCGCCAGAATCACTGGCGTCGCGCGGGCGGATGCCTGCCAAAGATCATGAGAGGTGCATCAGATGCGCGAAGTATTCCATCAGTCGCTCGAAGACGTCCAAGACCGGATCGTCGAAATTTCAGAACTCGTTACCGTTGCCATCGACAAGGCGACGCGAGCCTTCGGCACCAGCGACGTAACTCTCGCTGAAGAAGTGATCGAAGCCGACGCGATCATCGACGAGAAAGCAATCGCGCTCGACGAGCTCGCCATTGAGATTCTCGCCCGCCAGCAGCCTGTCGCACGCGATCTGCGCGTCGTGGTGAGCGCATTGCGCACGAGCGCATCGCTAGAGCGCATGGGCGACATCGCCGAGCACATCGCACAGCTGACGCGCATGCGATTCCCTGAACGCGCCATCCCGAAGGGCCTCAAGGGCACCTTCCGGAAGATGGGCGAGCACGACGTCGAGGTCGCCCGCGCACTCACCGAGCTGCTGCGCACGCGTGACCTGTCGCTCATCGAGAAGTTGCGCGATGCCGACGACAAACTCGATGAACTGCACGCCTCGGTGTTCGAAAAGGTGTTGAGCGACAGCTGGCGGGGTGAGGCTGGCGCCACGGTCGATGCGACCTTGGCGAGCCGCTACCACGAGCGTTTCGCTGACCACGCGGTCTCGGTAGCGAAGAAGGTCGCCTACCTGACCACCGGAGACTGGGTCGTTACAACCGACACGATCGACATCGTCGTTGCTTCCGGCGCACAGCAGACCAACGCTGACTCGGTCGATGTGCTCGAAGTCGGCGACGTCGTCGAGGTCACCGATATCGACACCACTACTCAGCCGTAGCGGCTAGACATACGAAGAGAGCGGATGCCCTAGGGCATCCGCTCTCTTCGTATGTGCAACCAGGCGCTATTTGCCCTGGTTAGCCACGGCTGCAGCGCCAGCGGCAGCGGCCTCGGGGTCAAGGTACTCGCCCGGACCAAGCGGGTTGAGGTCTTCGTCGAGGCGGTAGACGAGCGGAATTCCGGTCGGAATGTTCAGCTCTGCAATGTCGTCATCGCTGATGCCGTCGAGGTGCTTGACCAATCCGCGTAGCGAGTTGCCGTGCGCGGTCACCATCACGGTCTTTCCTGCCTTGAGGTCGGGAACGATGTCACTCGACCAGTAGGGCAGCAAACGATCGATGACAAGCTTCAACGACTCGGTGTGGGGAATGTCACCGTCGATGCCCGCGTAGCGGGGATCGTTCACCTGGCTGAACTCTGAGTCAGCATCAAGCTCGGGCGGCGGCACGTCGAACGAACGACGCCACAGCATGAACTGTTCCTGGCCGAACTCTTCGAGCGTTTGCGCTTTGTCTTTTCCCTGGAGCGCGCCGTAGTGGCGCTCGTTCAGGCGCCAGGAGCGCTTGACGGGAATCCACAGTCGGTCGGCCGTATCGAGTGCGAGGTTGGCGGTTTGAATCGCGCGGCTCAGCAGCGAGGTGTGCAGGACATCAGGCAGGATGCCAGCTGCGGCGAGCAGTTCGCCGCCGCGGGCAGCTTCAGCTTTGCCCTTCTCAGTAAGGCGGACGTCGACCCAACCGGTGAAGAGGTTGAGTTCGTTCCACTCGCTCTGGCCGTGGCGGAGGAGGATCAGCGTATGCGGGGCGGTCATGTGCCCAATGATATCGGCTTGGGTCTCATCCATAGTTCTGCACACCATCGACCCTCATCCCCTCGACGACACGTCGTTCTACAAACGCGGCACAGCCTCACGCGCTTCGTTCGGGTTCACCCCAGCAGCAACCAGAAGATCGACCACAATCGGCCGAAGAGAGGCGATGAGGTTCTGATCCCCCAAAGATGCATCGGGGGCGAGCGTGCGCGGGTCAAGGTGCGCCGCTACGGCGAACAGTTGTGCGCGCGCCTCGGGTTCAACCGAGATGTCGGTCAGCGAGGCGCTGACGACGGCTGCACCCCGAAAAATGTCGCTCACCAGATCTGCGGCGAGCGGCCGCGCAAGCGCATCGTCTGACAAATAGACCGCACGGCGCGCCACCACCCGCAGCGTTCTCACGACGAGGTCCAAAGAGCTGTAAATGCGGGACTGCCTTTCGAGTTCGAATCGGCGGCGGCGCGTGAAGGGTGAGATCCGCGAGATCGCAAGCCCCGACTCGAGAGACTCTCCCCAGTTCTCCATCACCGGCTGCAGCCCGCGGGCCTTTTCCAGCGCGCGGGCCGCACGCATGCGGTCGCCACGACGCAGCGCCTGACTGAGGGTAGCTGCAGCATCCTGAACTGCCGCGAATGCTGCGGCGCCGTCGCGCAACGTCGCGCGCAAGGGATTGCGTGGAATGAGAGACGTCACCAAGACGGCGGCGATGCCGCCAATGAGCCCATCGAGCAGCCGCACGAACGGCACCCCGACCGGCAGAGCCATGACGATAATCGCCTGAATGGCTGCTGCGATCGCGAAGCTCGCCTTCGGCGAGATGAAACGAGCCACGATGAGCGCGACAGCCACCGACAGCCCAAGCTGCCACACACCAGAGCCTGCGAGGATCAACAGCAACTCTGCTACGAGAATGCCCACGAGCATTCCCACAATCGTCTCAACCACGCGGATCGGGCGAGCATCACGCACCAGCCCGAGGCTCGACACGGTCACAGTGGCTGCCAGAAGCGGGGTGGGGTGCCCCAGCACCTCGGACGCAAACCAATATGCGCAAGACGCTGCCACCACGATCTGTGTAATCGCGATGGCAGAGTCGCGTACGCGCCGCAATCCCGGTCGCGGGTCAAAGCGTGAATGCCAGCGGGTGGGGATTGTCGTCGTCTGCGGATCAGTCATCGACGGTGCCTAGCGGCGACGAAGCATCCGCCTCAATCATGTGGCGCGAGCACGCCGCGAGAGACGTGGCATACGAGGCACACCCGCGGTAGCTCCCGCCTCGGGCGGCACAATGATCTCTTGCGCGGCAGTAATCGCGCCGTTGTCGGTCTCTACGAGAAGAACTTCTTCGATCGGCGTCGTGCGCTTCACCAGCGCCAGAGCGATGGGCCCTTCTTCGTAGTGCAGCGCCACCGACGTGATGGATCCCACCACGGTTTCATCCTTCAGCACGTCTGCCCCCACGGTCGGCAGTGTGCTGCCGCTGCCATCGAGCTGCAACGCGACAAGGCGGCGAGGCGGATGACCGAGGTTATGGACCTTCGCCACGGTTTCTTGCCCGCGGTAGCAGCCCTTGCTCAAGTGCACCGCGGTTCGCAACCAGTCCACTTCGTGCGGAAGCGTCCGCTCGTCGGTTTCCATCGACCAGCGCGGCCGCCAAGCAGCTATGCGAAGCGCATCCGCCGCAGCAAGACCCGAGATCTCAAGATCGCCTGCCGCTGCAGCATCGGCAAGCCTCTTCGCTTCACCGTGAGTTGCGATCACTTCGACCCAGTCTCGGGCTGATCCAGGATGCGGATCGGCAACAGCGTAGGCCCAGCCTCCCACCGAGACGGTGGGCCACGGGTCGACCCACACCAGAGACACTCCCGCAGGCTCCGCCGCGGTGACGAGCTGCGCTCCTGACCTCGAGGCGCCAAAGACGCAGTACTCGTCACTCGCGTCGCGCACCTCAACCCGCAGCCGGAATCGCATGCGGGTGAGCCATGATGCCAGCGCCTGTGCACCACTTCGTTCGACGATGAGCCACGCTGTAACGCCGTCGTCGATTACCGACGCCGCGTGCTCGATATGACCGTGCGGGTCAAGAACGAGCAGTTCGCTGCTCGTTCCGGGAGCAAGTGCAGTGAGAGCCTGCGAAGTCAACGAATCAAGCCATGACAGCCGGTCTTCGCCCGATACCGCCAAGACCTTGCGATCGGCGAGCGGGGCAATCGACGTACCGCGAGCGAGTGAGCGTTGCTCGCCCAGCGGATTGCCCAGATGAACGAGCCCGCGCTCGTCAGCTACCGCCCCCGCGAGAGTGTGGAACACAGCGTCCATCACTCGAGCCGCGCAAGCCGCGCGGAGGCATGAGAGCTGAGCTCTTTTCCGAGAGCGGCGATGTCCCATGCCCACAGAAGGTGACCGTCTACGAGGCCATACATACGAGTTGCCGCGCCATAGGGTTTCGCACCCTCCGGGCGCACGATCGCGTCGGTTGCGATATCAACGCGAGGACCGGCGATCTGGCCGAGATACAACTCGCTTACGCCGTTGGAATGCACCAGCGAGACTTCGATGTCGAATGCTCCCGCATCGTTGCGAAGCTTCTCGATGTCGTCGACCGTGCGCACGAGGGGCGAGCCCAACGGGCTGAGCAGCGCGGGCCCCGCGTCGGAGTCCTCGGCGGGAAGCGCCAAGCGCCAATAGCCGACTTCAGAAACCAGCGAGGTGTGAGCGTCATCATCTCCGTGCAGCCACGCTGAGGCGGAGTAGTTCAAGAAGCTGCCACCATCGTGGCTGAAGCTCACCCGGTGGGTGAACTCACCCGCGAAATGGTGGTTCTCGGTCTCGTAGTCGATGACGCCGGTACCTTCCCAGACGCCGATCAGCCAAGAAAGCGGAGCCAGCTCGGCGGGAAGGTCAGTGGGCAAATCCAGCATCGCGCAGCCTTGCTCTAGCGCTGGCCGCGATACAGGTTCTTCAGCACGACGATCGAGACGAAGGCGATCGCAAGTGATGCGAGGCCCAGAAGTCCGACGAAGAACAATTCGAGCGCAACGAGATCCATGTGACTACCTTATCCGGGAACGACTTCTGCGAGCGCGAATCCCAAACTGATCACTCCGAGAACGAGCAGTGATCCGACCATGCTGCCGGCTACTCGAAGGATGAATCCGTCAGCGCGGCCAATCATGAGTTGCACGACGAAGGAGAGCATGAGGCAACCGCCGAGCGCCACTGCAAGCCATGCAGCACGCCAGTCAGCACCCACGAAGATGCCGATGACTACACCTGCAACCGCCGCCGCAAGCCACACGACCGCAATGGAGCCGAGAGATTGCCGCTGCGCGAGTTCTGGTTGGGACACATCACCATTGTGACGCACGTCGGCCACACGTGCACGAATCCCTAGAGGTAGGGGCGCGGGTGAACCCAAGATGAGCGTGCGTGTGAACATTCGCCGCCACGCTCTACACTGGGAGCACGGCGCGAGACCGGGCCGGAAAGGCACTCCTTTGGCACAGCTCCTTGTTTTGAGCTCCACGCACGGCGGCAGTCCAGTATTGCCGTCGCTGGAGCTGCTGAGCCATCGTGTTCGCCAGATTCCGGCGGAACCCGCCCAGCTCGTCAACGCTCCGAGCTCAGACATCATCTTTGTTGACGCGCGCGTTGACCTCGTCGGGGCCAAATCGCTCTGCAAGATTCTGAACACGACGGGCCTGGACGCTCCACTGCTGCTCATAGTCACCGAAGGCGGGCTCACGGCAGTTTCCCCTGACTGGGGCGTAGATGACGTCATTCTCGTCACTGCCGGACCCGCTGAAGTTGACGCACGTATTCGCCTCGCTATCGGCCGTCAATCGGCTGAGCAGGTTTCCACACGCATCCAAACCTCGGGGATCACGATCGACGAATCGTCGTACTCCGCCAAGGTTCACGGCAAACCGCTAGATCTCACCTACAAGGAGTTTCAGCTCCTTCACTTCTTCGCCACGCACCCGTCGCGGGTATTCACACGAGAGCAGTTGCTCAGCGAGGTCTGGGGCTACGACTATTTCGGCGGTACCCGCACGGTTGATGTGCACGTGCGTCGGCTGCGTGCCAAACTCGGTGATCTTGAGCAGTTGATCGGAACTGTGAGAAACGTCGGATATCGCTTCAACGTCTACGAAGAAGACCAAGTTCCCTCGCCGCGCGAGCGCTCAGAAGCCTAGGTCTGCAACCGTCAAACCGTGGTTCGTTCACGTGCGCGTCACCTGCGACTGCAATGATGAGTGGATGATCGAAAATGAGCCACTCGACGCTGGACTCGGCGGAGACGACGACGACGACTTCGACGTAACTGAGGAGTTTGACGCCCAGCTTCCTGAGCAGCGTTATCTTGACCGCGAGCTCAGCTGGCTTGCGTTCAACCAGCGCGTTCTTGAACTGGCTGAAGACCCAGCGGTACCGGCGCTCGAACGCGCGAACTTCCTCGCGATCTTCGCGAGCAACCTCGATGAGTTCTTCATGGTGCGCGTCGCTGGCCTGAAGCGCCGCATCTTGACCGGGTTGGCTGTTCCGACCAATGTCGGCCGTGCTCCCGCAGACGCTCTCGCTGATATCTCGACCGAAGCACACCGGCTGCAGCTGCGCCATGCGGACGTCTGGATGAACGAAGTGCGTCCCGCGCTCGCCGAATCGGGAATCGAGTTGGTCAAGTACGACTCGCTGAGCGACGACGACAAGACAACGATCTACGACTACTTCCACGCCCAGGTTTTCCCGGTCTTGATGCCGTTGGCCGTGGATCCCGCGCACCCGTTCCCCTACATCTCAGGCCTGTCACTGAACCTCGCCATCCGTATTCGCAATGCGCGCACCGGACGCCAGGAGTTCGCACGACTCAAAGTTCCCGCGATGCTCCCGCGCTTCGTGCCGTTGCCGTCACTCGATGGCCGGCTGCGCTACATGTCGATGGAAGACGTGATCTCCACCCATCTCGACGACCTGTTCCCGGGAATGGAGGTGCTCGATCACCACGCGTTCCGTCTGACCCGCAACGAAGACGTCGTCATCGAAGAAGACGAGTCCGAGAACCTGATCCAAGCGCTTGAAGCCGAGTTGCTTCGTCGCCGGTTCGGGCCGCCGATCCGCCTCGAGATCACCGACGACATGGACGATGTGACGCTGGATCTTCTGCTCAAGGAGCTTGAGATCACAGCGCAAGAGGTTTACCGCCTCACCGGTCCGCTTGACCTTCGGGGTCTTTTTGACCTGGGCCGCATTGACCGCCCTGACCTGCGTTACAAGCCGCATGTGCCCACAACACACCTGGCTTTCCAGCCGGGCGACAACAACGAGCGTCCCGATATCTTCGGCGCTATTCGCAAGAACGACGTGCTCGTGCACCACCCCTACGAGTCATTTGCAACGAGCGTGCAGGCATTTCTTGAACACGCGGCCAAAGACCCGCACGTGCTCGCAATCAAGCAGACGCTCTACCGCACTTCGGGCGACAGCCCAATCGTTGAAGCGCTGATCAACGCGGCCGAGGCGGGCAAACAAGTACTTGCCCTCGTAGAGATCAAGGCCAGGTTTGACGAAGCGGCCAACATCGTGTGGGCGCGCAAGCTCGAGAAAGCTGGCGTTCACGTGGTCTACGGGCTCGTGGGGCTCAAGACCCACTGCAAGCTCGCCCACGTCATTCGGGAAGAGAACGGCGTTCTTCGCAGCTACAGTCACATCGGCACGGGCAACTACAACCCCAAAACCAGCCGCATCTATGAAGATTTCGGACTGTTCACGGCCGATGATCAGGTCGGCCGCGATCTCACGCGTCTGTTCAACGAGCTCAGCGGCTACGCCATCGAGAAGAAGTTCAAGCGCCTTCTCGTCGCCCCGCTGCACCTGCGCAAAGGTCTGTTGCGGCTCATCGAAAAAGAGCGACAGAACGCGCTCGCGGGCAAAAAAGCCCGCGTGCGCATCAAGGTGAACTCCATGGTCGATGAACAGATCATCGATGCGCTCTACCGCGCCAGCCAAGCCGGCGTCTCGGTTGAGGTATGGGTGCGTGGCATCTGCTCGCTGCGGCCCGGCGTTGAGGGCATGAGCGAAAAGATCATCGTGCGCAGCATCTTGGGCCGGTATCTGGAGCACTCCCGCATCTTCTCGTTCGAGAACGACGGCGATCCGATTACCTACATCGGCAGCGCCGACATGATGCACCGCAACCTTGACCGCCGCGTCGAGGCGCTCGTTAAAGTCGTTGCTCCCGCACATCTGAAAGAGCTCCGTGACCTCTTCGATCTCGCGATGAGCGATGGCACCAGTTCTTGGCATCTTGGTGCTGACGGTGAATGGGTGCGACACTCTTTGGATGCTGAAGGCAAAGCGCTCGTCGACATTCAGGATCGCACCATGACCAACGTGCAGCGGCGACGCCGTGCACGGGCGGTGCGATGACCGACACAGCGGTATACGCTGCGGGCGGGGTGGTGTGGCGGCTTGTTGACGGCAAGCTGTATGTGCTGCTCATTCACCGGACGAAGTACCGTGATGTCACTCTGCCGAAGGGCAAGGTCGACCCCGGCGAGATGCTCGCCGAAACCGCCGTGCGCGAAATCTTCGAAGAGACCGGCATTCGTGTCGCGCTCGGCGTTCCAATCGGAGTGTCGCGCTACCACCTGCCCAGCAAGCGGCTCAAGATCGTGCACTACTGGGCGACAGAAGCCAGTGAAACCGCGGTGCGCGCCTCGGCCTTCGTGCCCAACCGCGAGATCGCGGCGATCGAGTGGGTCAGTTCGAAGAAGGCGCTCGGCCGCCTAAGTTACCCCGTCGACGTCGAGATCCTCGAGAACTTCCTCCACCTCGTCGATGACGGCGTCCTGGAGACCTTCCCGGTGGTCGTGTTGCGCCACGGACACGCAGTGTCGCGCAGCGACTGGGATGGCGAGGATTCAGACCGCCCGCTCAACCCCCGCGGCAAGAGCGAGGCGAAGACGATCGTCGGACCGCTTCTGGCTTTTGGCGCTGCCAAGATCGTCACCAGCAACGCCGTGCGATGCGCGAAGACCGTTGCCCCGTTGGCGAAGGCACTCGACCGCAAGGCAGAGAAGACCGAACTGCTCAGCCAAGCGGCGTGGGGGCGAGGCAAGGCCGATGTGAGAACGGTGATCGGTGAACGGGTGCGAGCACGCACGCCCGCGGTGATCTGCAGCCACCGCCCCGTGTTGCCCGAGATTCTGAGCGAGATCGCACTAGCGACCGGCACCCTTCCGGGCTCTTATCTCTCGAGCGCCGCGACGCTGGATCCGGCAGCTTTCTCTGTGGTGCACATATCGGCGCGCAACCCCGGTTCGGGCATTATCGCGATCGAAACTCACTCGCCCAAGGAGTAGGTCAGATGCCACCGCCCGGAGGACTGCAGATCCGCTGGGAGCGCGTTCCGCCCACCGAATCGCGCCGCGAGGTCGCATGGTCGCTGATTCGACGGACCGTGGGCGGCAGCATCCTGATCTCCAATCCTTGCGCGCGCTGCGGCGAACCTCATGGAGCCGTTCAGCTCTCAGACCCGCTCATGAACGCCAGCGTGTCATATGCCGGCGACTACGCCATTGTCGCGGTCGCGACCGGTGCTTTCGATGGCTTCGCGATCGATGCAGAACTGCGCGAGAGCGCGCTGCGGGATGACGTCGGATTCCAGGGCGTATTGCGCGACGACACCACCGCGACGATCAACGAGTGGGTGCGAGTCGAGGCCGCGCTGAAGGCAGACGGGCGCGGCCTGCGAGTAGATCCGGCCAGAGTTTCGCTCGAAGAACTCTCACCGCGACGGTGGACGGCGCACGTACCCGACAGACCAGCGATCAGCGGCTGGGATGTTGACGGCCCCGCTGGGGTGGTGATGGCTGCGGCCTACGCGCTCAGCGCGGCAACGCGGGAAGTGCGGTCTGATCCAGCCACGGTGTGAGCAGCTCGTTCGCTGATTCTCCGAGCGTGGCGCTCACGTGACGCCTAAAGTCTGCCGTCGAGACTGACTCTTCCGCGTGGGTGCCCGCCCACGCGCGCAACATCGCAAAGAAAGCCTGGTCGCCGACTGCGAGCCGCAGTGCATGCAGGGTCACCGCGCCTCGCTTGTAGACGCGGTCATCGAACATGAGTTCTGGACCAGGATCAGCCAACACAATGTCTTGCGCTGATCCCGCGAGCTTTCCGTAATAGTGGCGAACTTTCGAGCGCACCGAAGGACCACCCGACGCTTCGGACCACAGCCACTCTGCGTAGCAGGCGAAGCCCTCGTTGAGCCAGATGTCACGCCAGTGCCCGACGCCGACGCTATTGCCGAACCACTGGTGGGCAAGCTCGTGCGCGACGAGACGCTCACTGACACTGTCAAGGTGGTTGGAGCCGAACACGGCCATCCCTTGCGCCTCGAGAGGAATCTCTAACTCATCGGCGGTCACGACCAGCGTGCATGCGTCTTGCGGGTACGCGCCGAACATCTCGGTGAACACCGAGAGCATTCGTGGAACCGGAGTAAATGCGCTGTCGACAGCTGATCGCAGCGCGGGCGGGTTCACGATGGTGACGTTCGCGGGGGTGTCGGTAGCTTCTCGAGCCATCGAACGCGTCTCGTAGCGTCCGAAATGCAAGGCCGTCAGATAGGTAGCTGTTGGCACTTTCGAGGTGAAAGTGTGAGCCACCATTTGGCCTCGGCGCTCGGTGCTCACCGGAACGCCCGTCGACACTGCGGTATAGCCCGCATCGGTGGCCACCGTGATGGTGTAGCGGGCGCGGTCGTCGGGCCGATCGTTGCAGGGAAACCAGGTGCCCGCACCAATCGGCTGCGAGGCGACCAGGGCCCCATCTTCAAGCTCTTCGAACCCAAGAGCGCCCCACCTGGTGCGCCGAGGTGCCGGTGAGCCGCCATAGGTAACGTCGACAGAGAACCGCTCCCCCGGTTGCATCTGGCGCGGCAGCGTTACCCGCAGCTTTCGCGGACCTTGCTTGTGGGCGGTTCGGCGGTCGCCATCCGCGCGAACCTTGGTCGCGCGCAACCCAATCAGATCGAGGGCGATCGATGACGTGGCAGTGGCAGCCACGGCGTTGATAGTCGCCCGCGCGTCGAGCCGATTCGTTCGCACCCGGTAGGTGACGTCCAGCTCGTACGACTCCACGTCGTACGAACGATCGCCGCTGCTCGGGGTGTACTCGTCAGCGTCAGTCACGATGTCGACTGGTACGAACGCACCTTGACCGCGCGCCACGGTCCGATTGGGTTTCCGCTCCATCGAGAACCGACAGGCACAGTCTCACCGCGCATCACGAGCGAGGCCGGGCCGACTGTCGCATTCGCACCAACCGTCGCCCCTGGAAGAACCACGCTGTGCGGCCCCAGGGTTGCGCCTTGCTCGAGTTCCACAGAATCCATACTCATGATTCGATCATGGAAGAGGTGTGTCTGCACAACGCAGCCGCGGTTCACGGTCGATCCGTCGCCGAGGGTGACCAGATCTGGTTCAGGAAGCCAGTAGCTCTCACACCAGACGCCGCGACCGATCTTCGAGCCCAGCGTGCGCAACCAGACGGCGAGCGCGGGGGTTCCCGACGCCGCGCGCGCAAACCACGGTGCTGCCACCATCTCGGTGAACGTATCTGATACCTCGGTGCGCCATACAAAACTTGACCACAGCGGCTGCTCGCCCGCTCGGATCACACCGACAATCACCCACTTCGCGAGGGTTGAGACACCTGCCGCGACCGCGCCGGCAATCAGCATCACAATTCCCGACAGCAAGATAGTCCACACGCCACCAACGCTCTGCCACAGGGCGGCGAGAGCGAAGATCACGAGCAGTCCGATCGCGCACGTCACGATAACGGGCACAATGCGCCCGAGTTCCCACAGCGCCCGCGCAATGCGCAAGCCAGCAGTAGGACGGTAGGTGCGGCTCTGGTCACCCTCAGCGTTGAGCCTGCGCAAGCGCACGGCCGGAGAACCGAGCCATGACGAGCCTGGCTTCGCTTTCGCCGGCGCAGCCGAGAGCACAGCAACGAGCCCGTCGCGCGGCACACGGTGCCCAGGGGCCGCCATGCCCGAGTTTCCGAGGAACGCGCGCTTGCCGATGCGAACCGGTCCGAGGCGCAGCCAGCCGCCTCGCAGCTCATACGAGCCGACCATGGTGTCATCGGCGAGGAATGCCCCGTCGTCGATTCGCGTCATCGAGGGAATGAGCAGAACAGTGGATGCTTCAACACTCCGCCCGACACGCGCGCCGAGCATTCTCAGCCACACCGGCGTGAACAGGCTCGAGTACAGCGGGAACAAGACGCCACGCGCTGAATCAAGCAGACGTTCGATGGTCCACGCTTGCCAGCCGACGCGACTTCGCACGGGATGCATGCCCGCGTGGAGCCCGATCGACAACAACCGGACCGCGAGCACAACCGCCCCGGCAAACACGAGTCCCACGGTCAGCACAGCGGGAATGAGCCAGATGAAGGCGGCCCCGAGAGCTGACGAGAGATCGGCTGCTCCCTGAATTCCCAGTGCAAGAACCAGCGCCCCCACGGCGAACGAGAACAACGGGAGCACTGCCAGGGCAAGCGAAGACGCTGCGTAAGCCCACAACCATCGCCGAGGAGCGGGCGCGCGTTCGGTGGGCCACTCGGAGTTGACACCTCCCACTCGCACGGCCGGTGAACCTGCCCACGACTGGTCGGCGCGCACTCGTCCGAAGACGGCTGATCCCGGTGCTACCTCGGCGCGTTGGCCGATGCGGGTTCCCGGCGCCAGCGTGCTGCGCGCTCCGATGGTTGCATTTGCGCCGATACGCACCTGACCGATGCGCACGACGTCGCCGTCAATCCACGTGCCGGTGAGATCTACCTCCGGCTCCACCGCGGCGCCATCACCGATCTCGAGCATGCCGGTGATCGGCGGCAGCGTGTGCATGTCGACACCCTTGCCGATCTTCGCGCCGAGGGCGCGCGCATAGGAGAGCACCCAAGGTGCACCTGCGAGCCCGACAGCGTCAATCTGATCGGCAATCTGCTCGGCTAGCCAGAGTCGAAGGTGAACCGAACCACCGCGCGGATAATCTCCGGGGCGAACGCCGGCGAGAAGGATTCGAGCGCTGAGCGCGGCGATGCCCATTCGCCCGAACGGAGTAGCGAACACGAGGAGGCCGAGCAGCAGTGCCCACCACTCGACGGCCGGCAATGCATCGAAGCCTGGGAACAGGCGCAGTATCGCGCTGGCTGTCAACAGATAGAGCAGCCATCTCACCCCGGAAAGAATGAACAGCGGCACACCCAAGAGGGTTTGCACCCATTGGGTCGAGCGGGGCGTCGGCAGCGGCTTGTGATATTCCCCAGAAGCTTCTTCGGCGAGCGGCCCCAGCGCTTTGGCCATCGTGCTCAACCGTGGCACGTCGTAGACGTCAGCGACGGAGAACTCCGGAACTCTCGCGCGGATACGCGAGACGAGCTGTGCGGCCGCAAGTGATCCGCCACCCAAGTCGAAGAAGTCCGCTCTGCGACTGGGCACGGCAAGCCCGAGCACTGTCTGCCACTGCTCCGCCAGCCAGGTCTCAGTGGGCGATAGTCCTTCAATGGGCGAATCTACGCCGGGCAGCGGCCACGGAAGCGCGGCTCGGTCTACTTTGCCCGAGGTGCGCACCGGCAACTCGTCAACGATCGCAAGCAGCGGCACAATCGCGGCGGGCAGCTTCTCAGAGAGCAGGGCCCGCGCGTGCGAAGTGTCGAAGTCGGTGCCGACCTCATTGGCGACGAGGTAGCCCACCAGCACGGGCACACCCGCACCAGTGGTGCGCACGGCTGCGGCCGCGGCAGTGACGCCGGGTAGATCCTGAAGCGCGTTCTCGACCTCACCGAGCTCGATGCGGCGGCCACCGACTTTCACCTGGTCATCGGCGCGGCCGACGAAGAGCAGCCCTTCGGCCTCATAGCGAACGAGGTCGCCGGAGCGGTAGGCGCGGTCCCAGCCCAACGCGGGCATGGGCGCGTACTTTTCTGCGTCTTTGGCGGGATCGAGGTAGCGGGCGAGTCCGACGCCGCCGATAATGAGCTCGCCAGTTTCGCCTTCTGCGACCCGGCGCCCTTCAGCATCCACCACTGCCAAGACCCAGCCGTTGAGAGGAAGCCCAATGCGCACCGGCCCGGCGCCGAGCGGTGCGGCACACGCCACGACTGTCGCTTCGGTCGGTCCGTAGGTGTTCCACACCTCACGGCCATCAGCCGCGAGGCGAGCAGCAAGCTCGGGCGGGCACGCTTCGCCGCCGAAGATCAACAGTCGAACGTTCTCAATCGCGTCTTCAGGCCACATCGCTGCCAGCGTGGGAACCGTCGATACCACCGTGATGCCCTGGCGAATCAGCCACGGGGCGAGGTCAGCGCCAGAGCGAACGAGCGATCGTGGCGCGGGCACCAGGCACGCACCGTGTCGCCAGGCGAGCCACATCTCTTCACACGATGCGTCGAAAGCAACCGAGAGCCCTGCAAGCACACGATCCTGTGGACCAAGAGGCTCGGGCTGCAAAAAGAGCTGCGCTTCAGCATCGACGAAAGCGGCAGCCGAACGATGCGAGACGGCCACGCCCTTGGGCACTCCGGTAGAACCCGAAGTGAAAATGATCCAAGCATCGTCGGTGAGATCAGGCGGCGGCACTGTGACGATGGCGTGCGTGCTCGGGTGGGCGGCCGCGCCCTCGAACAGCCCCGACCCTGACAAAGGCTCGGCGGCTGCCGCAGGCGTGTAGATACCCGGGTCATTGATGATCCCGACGACGTCTGCCTCTCCGAACACCAGTCGGGCGCGCTCATCGGGGTCATCGACGTCGACCGGCACGTAAGCGGCGCCAGCGGCGAGGATAGCCAGAATCGACACGTACAGCTCTTTGGAGCCGGACGCCACACGCACACCGACCCGGTCACCACGACGCACCCCTGCTTCATGCAGCGCTGCCGCGGTTTGACCCACGCGGGCCATCAGTTCGCGGTAACTCAGCGCTCCCGAACCGTCATCAATTGCAGATGCTTCGGGATGCAGCTTGGTGGTCTCGCGAAGAATGTCAACGAGCGTGCGTTCGGGCGGGGTTCGCGGCGAACCATCCAGCTCGAGCTGAATGTTGCCCTCCGGGATCAACTCAGGAGAGGAGTTCAACGAGCTGCGCCTTCAACAGGCGTGAGTATCCGGTCTTTCCTTCTTCGCGCGCGCGCTGGCGCAGCGCGACCACCGTGAGGGCGGTCAGGTCGGTTGAGTCAGCTTCATCAGCCGACTCGACCTCATCTGCACTAGAGGACTCACCCGGTGCCGAGGGTTCCGCCGAGTCAGCTGGCTTGGCCGGAGTCGTACCCAGTTCAGCATCCAAGTTCGACTGAGCGTCGACAGACTCTTTCTCAGCCCGAGCAGCGGCTTTTTCAGCCTTGGCTGCTTCTTTCTTCAATGCCTTCGCTTCGCGCGCTTGTGACGCTGCTACTTCAGCCATCTGCCGAGCTTCTTCGGCGGCGCGATCAGCCTTGGCGCGCAGACGCACCTTCTTCTCGGCCTTCTCGAGCGCGCGCGCAGTGGCCTTGACCAGTGCATCCGTCGCGCGAGAGGCACGCTTAGCCACCTTCGCGGGGTGCTTGCGAACGGCCTTCTTCGATACGTCCGCGGCTTCGCGTGCGTCTTCTACAAGCTCACGCAACTGTTTGGCGGATTTCTTCGGCAACTGCTTCGCTACCTTCTTGCCCTGCTTAGCCGCTGCTGCGGCCTCATCGATCGCTTCGAGCGCCTTGCGCTCGGCCTTCGTTGTCTTAGCCATGGCCACAGACCATACAGCCCAAAGGTAAACAGAACGCGTAAATGTTGCTCGATGACGCGGAACGTTTTCCTGCATCGAGCCCGGAACCACGCAGATGTCGGTGCGCCGTTCACTTGCCGTTTACCAACGACCCCCACTCTCTTAAGGGTTCACGCCTACGTTTCAGTGCGTGCCCCGCACCGGGCATTTCCCGAAGCCCGAATTCTCGGGCCTCTTATCCCTGACACGTGAAGGATTCACATAGTGAAGATCTCCCGCATCGCCCAGGTGGGCGCTGTAGCTGCCATCGCAGCTCTTACCCTTGCTGGCTGCGCCGCTAACGAAGACACCTCGTCGGACAGCACCGACGACTCAATGGGCCTGTCCGGCACGCTTTCGGCTACCGGAGCCTCGTCGCAGACGGCCGCTCAGGAAGCATGGGTCGCCACCTTCCAGACCGCAAACCCTGACGTGACCGTCAACTACGAGCCCACCGGTTCGGGCACCGGTCGCGAGAACTTCATCGCCGGCGCGAGCAACTTCATCGGCTCTGACCGTGCGTTCAACGATGAAGAGGTCGCCGCTGGCGGCTTCGGCGCATGTGCAGAAGACGGCGCCGCAGGCATCGTCGAGCTGCCGCTTTACATCTCGCCCGTCGCTGTTGCCTTCAACATCGAGGGTGTCGACAGCCTCAACATGTCGGCAGACGTCGTTGCCGGCGTCTTCGCTGGCACGATCACCAACTGGAGCGACGACGCAATCGCGGCAGAGAACGACGGAGTCGACCTTCCCGACCTCGCTATCTCGCCCGTACACCGCTCGGACGACTCGGGCACCACCGAGACCTTCACCTCCTACCTCGAGGCTGCAGCCCCGAGCGTCTGGGAGTGGGAAGCTGACGGCGAGTGGCCGCTTGACTCGGGCGAAGCCGCACAGGGCACCTCGGGTGTTGTCGCCGCGACAACCGGTGGAAACGGCACAGTCACGTACGCAGATGCATCGCAGGTCGGCGACCTCGGAACCGTCGCAGTCGGCGTCGGTGGCGAGTTCGTTCCCTACTCGGCTGAGGCTGCCGCGATGATCGTTGACTCGGCACCGCAGGTCGAGGGCCGCGGCGAGGGTGACCTCGCACTCGACGTGGATTACTCCACCGAAGAGGCTGGCGTCTACCCCATCGCTCTCGTGAGCTACCTCATCGGCTGCGTCGAGTACGAAGATGCAGACACGGCAGAGCTCGTCTCTTCGTACTTCAGCTACATCGCCAGCCCCGAGGGCCAGGAAGACGCAGCAGCGAACGCTGGCTCGGCTCCGATATCTGACGAGCTGCGCACCGAGGTTGAGGCGGCGATCGCACTGATCGGCTGAGACTTCTCTCTCTGACACCTTGCCCCGCTCGCAGTCAACAGACCACGAGCGGGGCAAGGTTCAGCAGGGGAACGGGAACACCTGATACCCGAGCTTCTGCTGAGCCTTACCGCCCGACACAAAGGACACATGAATGGCGACTACGACTGACACCGTCAGGCCCGTGGCAAGCAAACGCAAAGTGCCCCGGCGACCGGGTGACCTCGCGTTCTCTGGCACCGCACTGGCGGCGGGAATCACGATCCTGGTCGTTTTGGCCGCGGTCGCAATCTTCCTCGCCATCGAGAGCATCCCTGCCTTCACGGGGGAGCCTGCCGAAAACCCGATCCTCAAAGGTGAATCCTTCTGGGCCTACGTCGGCCCGCTCGTGTTCGGAACAATCTGGGCATCGCTGCTGGCGTTGCTGATGGCGGCTCCGCTTGCTATCGGCATCGCACTCTTCATCTCGCACTACGCCCCGAAGCGGATTGCTTCGTTCCTCGGCTACATCATCGACCTGCTTGCGGCGGTTCCTTCGGTGGTCTTCGGTTTGTGGGGTGGCGTTACATTCGCCGGGATGGTGCAGCCGTTCTACGCCTGGCTCAACGAGTACTTCTCGTGGATCCCCCTCTTCAGCGGTCAGGTTTCAGCCACTGGGCGCACGATCCTCACCGCAGCCATGGTCTTGGCGATCATGGTGCTGCCGATCATGACGGCTATCTGCCGAGAGATATTCCTGCAGACTCCGAAGCTGCACGAAGAAGCAGCGCTCGCGCTCGGCGCCACGCGCTGGGAGATGATCCGCATGGCTGTGCTGCCTTTCGCGCGTGGTGGCATGGTGTCGTCCGCCATGCTCGCACTCGGTCGAGCGCTCGGCGAAACGATGGCGGTCACGATGGTCTTGTCAGTGTCTGGTGTGGTTACTTTCGAGCTGCTCACCGCAACGAACCCCACGACGATTCCCGCGAACATTGCGCTGTCCTTCCCTGAGGCATATGGCGACGGCGTGAGCGTGCTCATCGCCACAGGTTTGGTCTTGTTCGTTCTCACCTTCGCCGTCAACGCACTGGCGCGTTGGATTGTCAGCCGCCGTTCGGAATTCTCGGGAGCCAACTGATGTCGACTACCACATCCCCTCCGGTGAGGGTCAACGCCCTCACCAGCGGCAAGCTGCCCCGCTCCGTGCCGTGGCTCATGTTGGCCGGCTCGATGGTCATCATGTTCATCGTGTTCGCGGTCCTGAACCTCGGTCAGCCGATCGGCGACTTCAATATCGTCGCCGCGGTGTTCCTCGGCGCTGTGCTGTTCGTGTTCACCATCGGATTCGTCTCTAGAACCGTCGAAGGCGGGCGCAAAGCGGCCGACCGTGTTGTCACCGCAGTCGTGTCAGCGGCGTTCATCGTCGCGCTGCTCCCCCTGATCTCATTGCTGTACACGGTGGTCTCCCAGGGCCTCGCACGTTTTGACATCGACTTCTTCTCGATGAGCATGCGCAACGTCGTGGGCGCAGGAGGCGGCGCGGTACACGCGATCTATGGAACGCTGCTCATCACTGCGGCAACCACGCTGATTTCGGTGCCCATCGGCCTGATGACCTCGATCTACCTGGTCGAGTACTCACGCGGTGGCCGGCTCGCCAAATCGATCACCTTCTTCGTCGATGTGATGACGGGCATTCCCTCGATCGTTGCGGGTCTGTTCGCCTACTCCGCATTCGCGCTGTTCTTCGGCCCCGGCATCTCAATGGGAATCATGGGCGCTATCGCGCTCAGCGTGTTGATGATTCCGGTGGTCGTACGCTCGTCCGAAGAAATGCTGCGACTCGTGCCCAACGAGTTGCGTGAAGCGGCGTATGCCCTCGGTGTGCCGAAGTGGCTCACCATCGTCAAGGTCGTACTGCCGACGTCGATCGCCGGTATCACCACCGGCGTCATGCTGGCCATCGCCCGCGTCATTGGCGAAACAGCCCCGCTGCTCGTCACCGCTGGCTATACCCAGAGCCTCAACCTCAACCTGTTTGAGGGCGACATGATGACGTTGCCGGTGTATGTGTACAACCAGTACGCAAACCAGGGCACCAGCCCTGACGACGCCGTCGCCCGTGCCTGGGCAGGCGCGCTTACCCTCATCCTCATCGTCATGGTGTTGAACCTCGCGGCCCGTATGATCGCGAAGATCTTCTCGCCCAAGACCGGCCGCCGCTAGCCCGCGCTGGCGCAATCCAAAGAAAGAGCCCTTGTGTCTAAGAGCATTGAAGTCAACGACCTCAACGTCTACTACGGTGACTTCCTCGCCGTAGAGGGAGTGTCGCTGTCGATCGAGCCGCGCTCGGTCACCGCATTCATCGGCCCCTCCGGCTGCGGAAAGTCCACATTCCTTCGCACGCTTAACCGCATGCACGAAGTCATTCCGGGCGCCTACGTCGAGGGAGAAGTACTTCTCGACGGAGACGACCTCTACGGCCCGGGTGTTGACCCGGTGGCGGTGCGCCGCGATGTCGGCATGGTGTTCCAGCGTCCCAACCCGTTCCCGACGATGTCGATTCGCGACAACGTTTTGGCCGGAGTGAAGCTCAACAACAAGCGCATGTCGAAGTCGAACGCCGACTCGTTGGTAGAAGAGTCGTTGCGCGGCGCCAACCTTTGGAACGAGGTCAAGGACCGCCTCGATCGTCCGGGCTCGGGCCTCTCCGGCGGTCAACAGCAGCGTCTGTGCATCGCGCGTGCAATCGCCGTGTCACCCGACGTGCTGCTGATGGACGAACCGTGCTCGGCGCTCGACCCGATTTCGACCTACGCGATCGAAGAGCTGATCGGCGAGCTGAAGAACGACTACACGATCGTGATCGTGACGCACAACATGCAGCAGGCATCGCGTGTCTCGGACCGCACCGCCTTCTTCAACATCGCTGGCACCGGAAAGCCCGGCAAGCTGATCGAGTACAACGACACCAAGTCGATCTTCACCACGCCTGAGGTTCAGGCGACCGAGGACTACGTTTCGGGTCGCTTCGGCTGATCCGCCTCTGATTCCACTTCAACCGGTCGTCGCCTTCGTGCGGCGGCCGGTTGTTCGTTTCCGAACGCTCGTCGACGGGCGCGCTCGTGCTAGTCGCGCGGACTCAGCAGGTATTCGTTGATGGATGCTGTCAGCTCCCGGTCGACGGGAACCTCCTCGCCATCGATTGACGTGATGGGCGCGGCAAGTCGAACGCTTGAGAGTAACCAAGCGGCATCCGCTTCTGCCATGAGCGACACCGGCACGACCTCATAGCCAGTCTTGAAACCCTGCGCGTCGAGATGCTCGAACAGACTCAGCTGAGTAGTTCCGTGCAGAATTCCGCCGTTCGGCGCCGGCGTCACAAATCGTCCGTGAACGCGCAGCACGAGCGACGCGGTCGGCGCTTCGAGCACGAACCCATCTGAGGTCACGAAGATCGCATCGTCCGCACCGCGACGCTTGGCCTCGCGCAGCGCCGCCATGTTCACCGCGTACGAGAGCGTTTTCGCTCCCAGCAGCAGCCAGGGCGCGCGTCTCGGAACATCGAGAGCGTAGCCGCGGTCCAGCGTGACGACGCGCACGCCGTCAGCACGCGGCAGGGCGAAGTCCGGTGCTGAGCCAGAGGTGACCCAGGCGGTAGGCGCGGGGCCATGCTCGACGCCGCGGCTTAGGATGAGCTTGATCACGCCCTCTCCCCTGCGCGGGGTGTGCTCGGCTGCCGCGATGACCGCTTGGCGCCACTGCTCACGGTGCGGCACTGGCAGATCGCAAATCTTGGCAGAGTGCGCGAGCCGGTCAAGATGCGCGTCCACTTCTTGCGGGTGGCCGTCGACGACACCCACCGATTCGAAGATTCCATCACCGCGCTGCGTGCTGAGCTCTCCGACGCTGAGAGCTGGCGCTGTGGGGTCGATGACGGTAAAAGTATCGGCAAAAGCGGTTTGAGAGCTGTCGGATGCTGCGGGCTCAATCACCAGCGCGAAGTGCCAAGTCATGCCCTGAGCCTACGCCGCGAGTGCATGTCACAGCCGCATTGCGCTGCATCCGGGAATGAAACTCCTGGAGGCACTTGTTACACTATTTCAGCCGGGCCGCAGTAACCCCGGGCTCCAAATTTTGCCGCTTAGAGCGGCCTCGCGCCGAGAGGCGTTTCTGCGGCCCGGTACTTCTTTGCCCGCTGCAGGCCCGACGGCACTTCTTCAGTTCAGAGCCTCGCGGCGCCACAGCGCCGCACAAGCCGCTAGGTCGCCCGCATACGTCGAGAGTCGTAGCGCGCGAGTGGTGAAGCCGGAGGAGCGGTCAGGCTCGGTCGACTCGTAGTCATCGGCGAGATGTGTAGACCCAGCGGCCTCGACCCTGCAGAAAGCGGCATCGCGCTCGAGGGCGACCGCAAAGTCTCCCTGGAACAGTCCGCGCAGAATCGTATTGATCAGCGCGACGAGTTCTGCCGGCCCCGCGGGTGCCGGTGCCCCGGCGACGACGGAATCCACAGAGTCCAGCGCGTGACGGCCTCGCTCGTAGAGCAACGCGGCCGAGTGTGGGTCATCGTGGATCATCAACTGCAACAGGTACAACCGCCACAGCGCACCGGGCAGTGACTTCGCAGGCGACCGTGACCACAACTCAGCAACGTCATCGATTCCATGCTCGCCGGTGAATGCGATCAACCGTTCGACAACGGCATCGTCGGGCTCCGCTCTGACCCTCGCTACGAGCGCGTGCGCGGTTGAATGCGCAACCCGCGACACCTCGGCGGGGTCTTCCGCGGCAAACAGCCGATCGAAGGTCTCGGCCGGGCGTTTGACCGGTTTGTGAAAGTCGCGGGAGTCATCAGTCATCCGCTACAGATTACCGTCCAGCGATGCGAGGGGCGTCGGACTCAGCGCTCAGGCTGTGGCGATGACGATGATCGGATCAGTGGTGGGTTCACCCGTGGGTGAGCCGCCCTCTTCTTCGATGGTGACCGCAATGACATCGCCGGGCTGCATGGTGCCTTCAAATTGCGCAGTCGCTGAGTTGTCGTTGCCTGCGTCAAAGGTGCCGGCGGCAATCGGTGGCTCATCGCCTCGAATAAACCACAGCTCGAACGCCTGATCTTCTGAAATCGAAGGCAGCCCGTCAGAGACGAGAACAACTTCGCCCACGGACTCCGACCAGTGCACGGTTGCCACGCCTCCGTCGGCGACCTCGACTGATGCCTCCTGAGCGTCGGGAGCGTCTTCAATCTGCTCTAGCGCGACGACGGCCGGCGACGGTCCAATCATCTCGCCGATCGTCGCGGCGCCTAGACCGAGGGCGACGAGGAACACCAGAGATGCAGCGAGCCCGAACAATCCTCGAGTCCAGTTGCGGCGCTCAATGGCCTGAACCGTTGTTGTCGTAGGCGCGGGCTCGACAAATATCGTGTCGATCTCGGCATCCGCTTCGTCTAACGACGGTTCTTCCGCGTTCGCGGCTGATGGCTTCGCCTCGCCCTGCGGGGTAGCGGCAATCTGTGCGAGCAGCGCTGCACGCACGCTCGCGGGCGGCGAAGTTGCTTCGACACCACCCGCCAGCTCGGCGACAGTCTCGACGTCATCGTCGAGAAGCCTCTCCCATTCGGGATGCTGCTCACGTGCGTCATTGAAAATCTTTGCGTCTTCGGGCGACAGCGCTCCTAAGGCGTAGCCCGCTGCAAGTTCAGCGAATTCGTTCTCGTTCATGCCGTCACCCCCATTTCAGTTCGTAGTCGCGATAGTCCATCGCGCATTCTTGTTTTGATCGTGCCCAGTGGTGCACCGACGAGCGCGGAAATCTCGCTCTGGCTGTAACCACCGAAGTACGCGAGCGTGATCGCCTCGCGCTGCGGGTCAGGAAGTGTCGCCAATGCGGTCGTCACTTTCTCCCCCTCAATACGCAGTTCAACCTGCTCAGATACTCCATCGTGAGCGACATCAAGATCGCGCACTCCAACCCGCACATCGCGGTCGCTGCTCGCTTGTGACGAGCGCACCCGATCTACGGCCCTTCGGTGAGCGATCGTGAGAACCCACGATCTGCCTTGACCCTTATTCGGAACGAACTTAGAAGCGGATTGCCACACCTCAAGGAAAACCTCTTGTAGCACTTCCTCGCTCTGCGATCGATCTACAAGAACTCGCAAGATAAGACCGAACACGCGCGCCGAGAGCATGTCGTACACGCGCGCGAACGCGCCTTGGTCTCCCGAGGAGATCTGTTGCAGCAACTCTCCTATGTGGTCAACAGAATCGGCGCCGCCCTCGGGCACATCGACTCCATCAATAACCATGAGTACCAGCATGCCGCACGTCGCGTGAATCCCAGGTTTTTGGGACCGACGAAACACCGACTTGACAATTTCCAATCCGATTGCGGCGCTCCTCCGAATGCCTATTTGTAACCGCCCAAGCGGATGCAAGCCCCACCGGGCACCTGTAGATCACGGTCCACTCGGACCCCATAGAGGAGGAACTCATGTCACGCATCACCAAGAAGCGCGTCTCAGCAGGACTCGCACTCGCCCTTGCTGCATCGTTTGCATTGAGCGCATGCTCTGCAGCATCCACCGAAACCGAGTCGGATGAGCCCGACACCACGATGAGCGAAGAAGCTGAAGAGCCCATGGCTGATGAGTCCATGGACATGGACCCGGCCGCGTATTTGGTCGGTACGGGATGCGCAGACTACGCAGCCGCAGTTCCGGATGGTGACGGATCGGTCGCCGGTATGGCGCAAGACCCGGTAGCGGTCGCAGCATCCAATAACCCGCTCCTTACCACCCTGACCGCAGCTGTCAGCGGCGGACTCAACCCCGACGTCGATCTGGTTGACACGCTCAACGGCGACGAGTTCACCGTCTTCGCACCCGTCGACGAGGCATTTGCCGCAATCGATGCCGACACCATCGAGTCACTCAAGACCGACTCCGAGACGCTGACCGCGATCTTGACCTACCACGTTATTCCCGGCCAGATTCTGCCTGAGGACCTTCCTGGCACCCACACCACCGTGCAGGGAACCGACGTTGAGGTCACCGGCAGCGGCGACGACCTGACGGTCAACGGCGCAACTGTCATCTGCGGTGGCGTTCAGACGGCCAACGCAACTGTCTACCTGCTTGACACGGTGCTTCTCCCGTAAGCCTGGGCACCCGATCTCGGGCGGTGGGGCCGCCGTCTCCGTGTCATGCGGAGACGGCGGCCCCTCCCTATGTGCACGGGCACTGCTCATCTCAAAGTAGGCTTATACAACAAGGGCCTCTAGCTCAGTCGGTAGAGCATCGGACTTTTAATCCGTTGGTCGTGGGTTCGAGCCCCACGGGGCCCACCAACACCGCAGTACTCCCACTCAGTATTTGCGGTGTTTCACACTTAGCCGTCCGCAGTCGGACACATCTGAACAGGCAATCTCGTGCGCTTCACGACGAGATGCCCCATTCGAGACGCGGGAATTTCTGTCGAGGCACTTTGCGCAGATATGATGTAGAGAGGGGAGCATAGTGCACCGCACTCCAAGCCGTTTCGGCAACGCAATCGTTGCTGTGCGCCTTACCCCGCAAACCGACGGGGAGAACGCAGACGTGTACAACGCCACCAGCAGAGAGCCAGCTATGTCTGTGCACCTTGCGGGCGTATCGCGCGTTCGATCTGACTATTCACGACCACAAATCGATGGTCATTCGCAGGCTACCGCGCTCCAAATCATTCGAAAATGTTGACGCTCGGCGGGGCATTTCAGCATGTGTGGGCGTCGGTTCTCGCAGTGTCAATGCCGCTCACCGCGTTTTTAGGCGGCGTAAGCACCGAAGTCCCGTCCATCACTGACAGCGCGGTTGCCATCGAGGTCGTTCATCACACCACGTCGACAGATTGCATCAACGACATCGACGAGCTCGAGATCATCGGCGGAGTCGGCTTTGACGAGCAACGCGCGACGACCGGGACGGACGTGCCTCTTGCGAAACCCGTGGTGCTCGTGCACGGCTGGGCAGACAGCGGAGCGGTCTTCGAACAGGAAGTGGAATGGGTTGGCACGGATCTGACGACTGCCGTGGGTGCCGCCGAGCAGGCGTCTATCGTCGACCGTCTCAGTGAGCTCGATGGCGTGAGCCTCTTTTCCTTCGACTACAGCGAACAATCTGCGCAATGGGTGGCAGGGCAGAGCGGGCTCGATCTCATGCGCGCAATCGACTGCCTGTACACGCTGTCTCACCAATCGGTCACCGTCGTCGCTCACTCCATGGGCGGTCTGGCACTGCGGTTCGCCCTAGACGGGCAAGACGACCGCGGAGAGATGGTCGACCACGTCATCACGCTCGGTACCCCGAACACCGGGTCTGACGTCGCCGCTACGTTGGCGACCCCCGTAGAAACGGTGATGGACGTGCTGCGACAGCCCACCAGCAACGTCCTGCTGTGGATGGGCGTCAAAACGATCGACTCCTGTGTCGACGCAAACTACCAAGACTCATGGGACACCTGTGGTTGGCAATCAGACGTCTTACGGCCTGCGATCGGCATGTTTGGCCAAGCAGGGAAGGCGCTCCGCACAAACTCAAGTGAACTCGCGCAGCTCGCACCTTGGCCGTCAAATGTCGAGGTCACGGCGGTCGCCGTCGAACAAGAACTCGACCTGACCAGCCTGCTGCCGTCAACCATCGCCAGCTCCCTTCCAGTGACCGCAATCGCGGCGGCCAGCGGGCTGAACGTTCTCTCTATGGGCGATCAGCTCGTGTCAGTTGCATCGGCTACAGACCAAGCGACCGACAGTGAAGTGTTCCGTTGTGGCGAACCCGTTGATATCGACGAGCTCGTGCCGGTGCTCTTCGCGAATCCTTGCTTCCACGGAACGATGACCCGGAACCTGCAAGTGGTGAACTTCGTAGTGTCCGCAGTCGACGCTACCGAGAGGCTCACGAGCGAGAACATTGCCTCGATCGACTACTCAGTTCGCACAGGCGCAATAGCGACTGCAAGTCGTGTTCGTTCCGTGAGCACGTCCGTGGCGGAGCAGGCCCCGACAGTGAGCGCGATGGGTGTCACTGATCCGGATGCGGCCTTGCTGGCCGTGACAGGTTAGGCCCCTGCCACGGCGCAGCTACGGTCACGCGTAACCCGGCGTTGGCTAGATCTCGGAGCTGCCCGACTCGTCGAGCTCTGCCCCCGCGTGAGCAAGTTCAGCAAGAGCCGCCTCACTTGAGGCTGGAGCCACGCCTGCGACGAGGTCAGTGAAAATGCGAACGCGACGGCCATGCTCAATCGCGTCAATCGCAGACGCGCGTACACAGTGATCAGTCGCGAGACCAGTCACGTCTACAGAAAGCACACCGTGTTCATCGAGCAGCGCTGCCACTGACTGCCCTTCGTCTGTCGTGCCTTCGAACAGTGAATACGCGGGAACGCCCTGCCCCTTCTTGACATGATGGCTGACCGCGCTGAAGTCGAACCCTGGGTCGTACTCCGCCCCGAACGACTCCGCAACGCAGTGCACTGGCCAGGTGTCAACGAAGTCAGGAGCCTCGCTGATATGACCGCCATTGTCGCTGTCAGGGTCATGCCAGTCGCGTGACGCGATGATCAGCGCGTATTCCCCTGCGTGCTCACCGAGGTAGTCGCTGATCCGCTGCGCGACCGCATCCCCGCCGACTACGGCCAGCGCACCACCCTCGGTGAAGTCGTTTTGGACATCGACAATGAACAGTGCTCGACTCATGACTCGAGGGTACGCCGGTACTCGTCTCGTGTCAGGGTGTGACCGTCATCTGCGATCAGATCAGGGTCGGTGGATGCCGGAATCACCGTCTCAGCCGACTCTTGAGTCTCAACGCCATGACGCCACAGTTTCGAGGGCCACCAGATCGCGCGCCCGATGTCATAAGACAGAGCCGGCACGAGGAAGGAGCGCACCACGAAGGTGTCGAGGAGCACCCCGAAGGCGACGATGAATGCCAGCTGGGCGAGGAACAGGATTGGGATCACTCCCAGCGCGGCAAAGGTTGCTGCCAGCACCAGTCCGGCCGAAGTGATGACACCTCCGGTCGCGACCAAACCACGCAAGATGCCGCGTCTGGTGCCGTGCACGAGCGACTCTTCTCGCACTCGCGACATCAAGAAGATGTTGTAGTCCACACCGAGCGCAACGAGGAACACGAAGCCGTAAAGCGGAACAGCGGGGTCTCCGCCCGGGAAGTTGAACACGTTGTTGAAGACAAGCGCGCTCACGCCCAGGGCGGTGCCGAACGAAAGGATGACGGTGGCAATCAGGATCACCGGCGCCAAGATCGATCGCAGCAACAGCATGAGGATGAGCAAAATCACCACGAGAATCACCGGAATGATGAGGGTGCGGTCTCGAATCGAGGTGTCATTGCTATCAATGTCGGTGGCTGTCTCGCCGCCCACAAACGCCGTGCCAGCGCCCAGTTGCTCGTCGAAGTCCGCGCGCAGCTCTCGCACGGTGTCTTCCGCGTCAAGCGAGTCGGAAGCGTCGGTCAACGTGCCGGTAACGAGGACGTCACCGTCGGCGACAGTCGGCGCGGGCGCTTCCGTTCCGGGAGGCCCGATGGCGGTGAATACCGCTTCGCCGTCTTCGATGGTGACCTGAACGGAGCCGGTTGGTGAGTCGTCACTCGAAAGCGCGATCGAATCGATGCCAGAGGTGTTTTCCATGATGTCGACGGTCTCGACGATGTCATCCTCGGGAACCACCACATAGACAGGGCTGCCCGATCCTGCCGGAAAGTGCTCCGCAAGCGCATCTTGACCGTCACGTGCCTGACTTTCGCCGAGTACAAGGTCGCTGGACGGCACGCCGTCTGCTTGAAGCTGTGTCACTCCGACAGCACCGCCGACAAGCACGATCGTGCATACGATCCATACCGCGCGAGCGTGGCGCGCGACAAAGCGTGCCTGACGCGGCCACAGCCCCTTCACCGGTTGGCTAAGGTCATCTGGAATTTCAGCGACGCCGTGCTTGGGGATGAATGGCCAGAACGCCACGCGGCCGAACAGCGCCAGGAGGGCAGGTAGGAAGGTCAGCGCCGAGAGCATCGAGAATGCGATTCCGATGGAGGCGATCGGGCCAAGCGCGCGGTTTGTCGCAAGGTCGGAGAGCAACAAGCACAGCAGACCCGCGATCACCGTTCCGCCTGAAGCCAGAATGGGCTCAAATGAGCCACGCCACGCCTGCGTGGTTGCAGCCCAGCGACGCTCACCGCGAGCGATCGACTCTCTGAAACGAGCGACGTATAGCAGCGCGTAATCAGTCGCCGCACCGATCACCAGAATGAACAAAATCCCCTGCACCTGACCGTTCAGCACGACCACACCGGCGTAGGCCAGCCACCACACTGTCAGCAGCGCCACGCAGAGTGCGAACAGGGATGTCATCAGCACCAGAATCGGCAACAGCGGGGAGCGATAGACGATGATGAGAATGACAAAGACGGCCAGAAGGGCAACTCCCAACAGCAGTCCATCAATGCCGAGGAATGCGGCACTGAGATCAGCGGTGAAGCCGGCCGGCCCTGTCACCCATCCTTCGAGGTCCGACGGGAGCTCTGCCTCGAGCAACTCGCGCATCTCGACGACGATGTCGCCGACATCACCGTCTGCATCGATGGGCATGAATATCTGAACTGCCTCGCCGTCGTCCGAGACTACGGGCGGCGACACCCCGTCACTCACTCCGTCGAGGTCGGCAATGTCGTCAGCAAGCGTCTGCATGTCGGCCAGCTGGTCTTCGGAGAGTTCGCTGTCGCTCGCGACCACCACGAGGGCCGGGATGCTGTCATCGCCGAGAAAGTCAGGAAGGCGTTCGTTGACCTGTGTTGCGTCAGCACTCTCGGGCAAGAATGAGGATCGATCGTTTGACGACACCTCATCGACCTTGCCGAAGTACATGCCACCAACAGATCCGCCCACCAACCACACGAGAACGAGAAGTGCGGGAATGGCCACTCGTAGCCATCGGGTGGGCTGCTTGCTCGCGTGATGTGGCATTTGCATAGTCGCTAGCTTATCTAGCGAAATCGATGCTCGCGACCACCTTTATGCTGAGAGTCGATGTTTTCTGCCTCTCTCGCCCTACTTGGCGCTCTTTTTTATGGTTCCGCTGATTTTCTGGGTGGACTAGCGGCCCGTCGACTTCGATCGATAGTCGTCACGGCAATCGCGGCAGCATCCGGGCTCATGGCTTTCGCGGTGGTGCAGCTCTTCGTAGGCGGAGCATGGACCGCCTCGGACGTCGGATGGGGTATCGCGGCAGGAGTGGTGGGCGTCGTGGCGCTGATGCTTCTCTATGCCTGCCTGGCCATCGGTCCGATGAGCATCCTCTCGCCGTTGACCGCCGTAGTCTCTGCCATTGCGCCGATGCTCTTTGGCCTCTTTGCCAAAGGCGAGACGCTGTCTGTCGTGGGCTATCTCGGGCTTGCGGTCGTCCTCGTGGCTGTCGTACTGGTGGGTTTCATCCCGGGCGAAAAGACCGTGCGCCCCTCAATTCGCGGTGTCGTGATGGCAGTGGGTTCGGGCCTGGCTATCGGCGGATTCTTGATCATCATCGATCAGACCAGTGCTGAGAGCGGGCTTATCCCTCTTATCGTCGGACGCGCCACTAACACCCTCATCACGGGCGTCATCATCGCGGCTATCGTCGTCATGGCGGTGCGCAGGGGCAATAGAGCTTCGAGCGCGCTCGATGCAAGCGGTTTCGCCGTCGGCGGCACCCCCACTGGCCACGTCGATCTGGAGCACGCCACCGGGCCGATCGCAATCGCGATCACACGACGCAACGCCGTCTTGCTCGCGGTGGGGTGCGGTGTGCTCGATGCCACGGCGAACGCCCTTATCTTGTTGGGCTTGCGCGTGGGCGACCTCACAGTGGTCTCGGCGCTTACCGCGCTCTACCCTGCCGGAACCATTCTGCTCGCTGCCGTCGTGCTGCGCGAGCGAGTCGCGCCGGTGCAGTGGGTCGGACTCGCGCTCGCGCTGACCGCTGGCGGGATGCTGGCACTCGCGTAGCCGACGCTCGGGTCTCAACGCTCGGTGCTCAACGCTCGGTGGTCAACCTCTTGCGAAGAGAATGATCCCCGAAGCAACCAGCGCCAGCATGCCGAAGCTGATCAGGCCAAGAGCGAGTAAGAGCACACCACGCACGATGGGTGAGCCCCTCGTGAGTCGCACGTGGCCCGTGGTGCCGCGCCTGTAGAACACATCCGCTTCGTCTTTGCCCGCGAGAGCGTGATCGAGATCGTGAGAAAGGTGTGCCGACCCTACTCCCCCATCAGCATCGAACCATCTAGCGATTCGACCACCGGGCGAGTCTTCGAGTAGTGCGCGAACCGGCAGCCAGGTGCCGTCAGCGAGATACAGCACCACCGCAACCAGTGCCAGCAGAGCACCGAGTCCGAACCCTGCCCATCCGAATATCTCAAGAACGGCGTCGAGGGTGCGATCCGACACTGCCACACCACCGTTCTGCGGATATAGGGAAGGCCCGCACAAGGCGGGCCTTCGGTATCTGAGCCACCTGAGAGAATCGAACTCTCGACCTATTCATTACGAGTGAATCGCTCTGCCATCTGAGCTAAGGCGGCGAACATCCCCGAAGCGATGCACGATCATCAATCCTACAGGCTACTGTGACGCGGCGCGAACTGATAACGGGCCGTTACTCGCAACGCAGCCCGTCTTCGGGTGGCGTGCCGTCGATCAGATAGGTCTCGATCGCACCGTCGACACACGCGTTGCCCTTGTTGTATCCGGAGTGCCCCTCGCCTACGCGCGTGACCAGCACGCCTGACGACAGTTGCTCGGCAAGCGCAACGGACCACTCATACGGGGTTGCCGGGTCGTTCGTCGTGCCCACAACAACAATGGGCGCAGCACCGTCAGCCGAGATAGGTTCGCGCACACCTGACGGCGGATAGGGCCATTCGTCGCATCCATCGGGTCCGCTCCAATAGGGAGCGACTGTCGGCGCTTCGGCCTCGAGAAGCGCCTGTGAAGCGGCCTCATCTTCCGGAGTGGAGTCGTTCGGATAGTCCAGGCAGTTGTAGGCGCTGAACGCTTCTGTCTGATTGTCGAGATACACCCCGCCTGAGCGGTTGTAGTAGAAGTCAGCCAGGGTAAATGCCAGCTCAGGATCGCCCGCGAGGGTGTCGGTCAACGCCGCAGTCAAGTATGGCCAGCTGTCTTCGGAATACAGCGCGGCGATGATCGCGGTCAGCAGCGTGTCTGCTCCCAGCAAGCGCCCGTCTGCGCCTTGTTGAGGGAACCGATCGGCTCCTGCCAACAGCGTGCCGAGGTCAGCCATCCCTTGGTCGACGGTGCCGCGGAACGGGCAGTCGCTTCCTTCGATACAGTCCGCCATGTACGCACGCAGTGCTGACTCGAATCCGACGCCCTGAGTCGTGCCCACCTCAAGTCCCGAGACTGAAGGGTCAATAGCAGCATCGAGAACGAGCCGCCCGACACGTTCCGGGAACAGTTTCGCGTACGTAGCACCCAAGAAAGTGCCGTACGAGTAGCCGAGATAGTACAGCTCGCTATCGCCGAGAACGCCCCGCAACAGATCCATATCGCGCGCTGACTGGTCAGTGGTGATGTACGGCAAGATGCCGTCGCTGTTTGCTTCGCAGGCTGCTGCGAACTCCGCGCTGCCAGCGAGCAACTCGTCACTCCACGCGTCGGATCCGCGCGAGTTCTCGGGAATGTCAAAGAGATAGGAATCCATGTTGGCAGTGTCTGTGAAGCACGTCACTGCCGTGGATTCGCCGACGCCACGAGGGTCGAAGCCGATCACGTCGAAATTCTGGCGCACGTCTTCACCCACGGCGTAGCTGATCGAATCGCGAATGAACCCGAGACCACTCGCACCTGGTCCACCCGGATTGGTCAGCAACGATCCGATGGCTTCACCACCGGTCGCACGACTACGAATAATCGCCAGCTCGATCTCGCCGAGACCGGGATTTTCCCAGTCCAGCGGCGCGGTAACGATCGCGCACTCCATGGCGGTTTCACAAGAGTCCCATTCAAGCGTCTGCTCATAGAAGGGCAACAGATCTTCGGCGATGCCGTCGGTTTCGGGTGTCGGGCTCGCCGACGACTGGGGTTGCTCAGCGGGAATCTGCGAGTACAAGCATCCTGAAAGGACGAGCGAAGCGGACAGCAGTCCGGCAAAAGCGGCGAGAACACGCCGAGGAGTTCGAGCAACCATCGAGGTCACGGGATCCTTCCGTTCGAAACGGTAACGAGCATGCTCTCAAGCGCCAGCAGCGGCGCAGCGTTCTGCTCGATATTGCGCCGAGTTTCGGCAATACGGTCCACAAGCACCAGCGTGCGCTCGGGCTGCCATGCTGTCGCGAGCGCGCGCAGATCTGGCTCAAGTTCTCGGTTGATCAATTCTCGATCATTGCCGAACTGAATCATCAGCACGTCGCGGTACATCGACTCAAGATCGGTGAGCACACGATCAATGCCATCGCGAAGGCTGCGCGTGCCGCGCCGCTTCTGATCGTCTTGGAGCGCCGAGACCTGCGACCGCACCGCTGGCGGCACTGCTTGGCCCTCGGCGATGCCGAGGGTTCGCAACAGCGCGGCGCGTTCGTCTTCGTCGCGTTCAGTCGTGAGCGCCTTCGCGTCTTCTGTCGCTGCCTGCACGATCCGACCAGCGACATCAACAGCGTCTCCGACGCTGCGCACGTGCAATACCGCACGTAATGTCTCGTCTCGCCTCGCCCGCGAGGCGTCGTCTGTCGCCAAGCGTTGCGCCATGCCGATGTGCCGCTGTGCGTGCCGGGCAGACTGCTCTGCCACCGCATAGTCGATGCCGGAGCGCTCGGTAATCAGCCGGGCGACATCAGTCACGTCGGGCTCGCGAAGGCGCAGCGTGCGCACTCGCGAGCGGATCGTGGGAAGCAAATCTGCATCACTCGGTGCGCAGAGCACCCAGACGGTGCGCTCGGGCGGCTCTTCGAGCGCTTTCAGCAGAACATTGGAGGTTCGCTCGGCCATGCGATCAGCGTCTTCCATCACGATCACGCGATAGCGGCCCAACGAGGGAGAAAAGTACGAACGCTCCACGAGCGCTCGCGCGTCTTTGATCGAAATGATCACGCCCTCAGTGCGCAACGCCGCGAGGTCAGGATGTGTGCCGGCGAGCACCTGCCGCATCACGTGGGTATCGCCGGGCTCTGCGATCAACGCCGCGGCGAATGCGTAGGCGAGCGTAGAGCGCCCAGAGCCCGGCGGTCCGGTAATGAGCCAAGCGTGGGTCATCGAACTGGGGTCGGATGCTGCTGCTTGCAGCGTTGACACTGCGACATCTTGGCCCCATACGTTGCCCCAGGGCAACGTATTGAGGTCGGCCTCAGCCGATGCCGTGGCATCCATACGGCCCAGCCTAATGCGGGGCGCGGACGTCACCGATGAGCGTACTCACTCGATCGCGGACGGCCGCGGTCAGTTCGCTTGCTGGCAGGGTGGCGTCCAACACCAGAAACCGCTCAGGCTCAGCCTCGGCGAGAGCAAGGAATGCTGTGCGCACGCGCGTGTGGAAGTCGAGCTTCTCGGCTTCAAGTCGATCAAACGGTTTGTCATCCGCATCTAGCCGCTCGCGCGCGCGGACTGGATCGAGGTCGAGGAGCACCGTCACATCGGGCAGCGCGTCATCCGCGGCCCAAAGTGACAAGTTGCGCACCTCGTTCGGGTCGAGCACTCGGCCCGCGCCTTGGTAGGCGACGGATGAGTCTAAATAGCGGTCTTGGATGACCACCTCACCCCGAGAAAGCGCAGGCCGCACCAAAGTTTCGATATGGTGCGCGCGATCAGCGGCGTATAACAGGGCCTCCGCGCGTGGCGCCACGTCACCACGGTGGTGAAGAACGATGTCGCGAATCAGGTTGCCGACTTCAGTGCCACCAGGCTCGCGAGTTCGCAACACGGTTCGACCCTGCGACTGTAGCCATTCTTCGAGAAGAGTCGACTGCGTGGTCTTTCCCGCGCCGTCCCCACCCTCGAACGTGATCCACAGTCCTCGGGGCGCGCTCGAGGTCACTTCGCTTCCGGGGCCTTCTTAGCGGGCGCCCGCTTTGCCGTGGTCTTAGTCGCAGCGGTCTTCGTAGCAGCCGATTTTGCTGCGGTTGACTTCGATGCGGTGCTCTTTGCAGCAGCGGTTTTCGTAGCGGTTGCTTTCGTGGGAGCTGATTTCTTTGCAGGTGCCTTCTTCGCGGGTGCCTTCTTTGCCGGCGCCTTGCGAGTAGTCGTGCGCTTCTGAGCAGGACCCTTCGCGCGCTTGTCAGCAAGCATTTGTACGGCGATCTCGTAGGTGATGTCGTCGGGAGTCTGGCCCCGAGGAATAGTCACGTTGGTCACGCCGTCAGTGACATACGGTCCGAACCGGCCGTCTTTCACCTTGATCGGCTTCTCGCTCACCGGGTCTGCTTCGAACTCCTTCAGCGCACTGGCTGCCGCGCGTGCACCGTACTTCGGTTGCGCATATACCGCGAGCGCTTCTTCGAGGGTGATGTCGAAGAGCTGTTGCTCGTTCTGCAACGTTCGCGAATCGGTGCCCTTTTTGAGATACGGGCCGTAGCGACCGTTTTGAGCTGTGATCGGCGTTTCGGTCTCAGGGTCGATTCCGACCGTGCGGGGAAGATCGAGCAGACGAAGTGCGGTCTCAAGATCGACAGTATCCACCGACATCGATTTGAACAGCGACGCCGTGCGCGGCTTCGGAGCGGCGGTCTTCTTAGCACCACGCTTGGGTTTTTCTACGGGCGCCGCCTCGACGACTTCGCCAGTTGCTTCGTCGACAGACTCTTCCGCAGGCGGGTCCACTTCTTGCACATAGGGACCGAACCGGCCGTCCTTCACGACAACGAGCTTGTGAGTCTCTGGGTTCTCACCCAGCACTCGATCGCCCGCGACAGGAGCGTCGATGAGTTCCTGCGCCTTGGCCACAGTGAGCTCATCTGGTGCGAGGTCTTCAGGAATGTTGATTCGTCGCGGGTCACCCTCGGGGTTTTCAGCGTTGGGGATCTCTAGATACGCACCGTATTTGCCGAACCGAAGGGTCGCCACGCCGCCGATCGGTGTCGAGTTAAGCGCACGGGCATCGATTTCGCCCAGATTCTCGACGATGTTGCGCAGACCGACGTGATCTTCAGAGCCGAAGTAGAAGTCTTTCAACCAGTCAACACGTTGCTGCTCGCCTCTCGCGATCGCATCGAGATCATCTTCGAGCGCCGCGGTGAAGTCATAGTCGACGAGATCAGCGAAGTGCTCTTCGAGGAGACGAATAACGCTAAAAGCGAGCCATGTCGGAATCAGTGCTTGACCGCGTTTTGTGACGTAGCCACGGTTCAAAATGACGTCGATGATGCTGGCGAAGGTCGATGGGCGACCAATGCCCTTTTCTTCGAGCGCCTTCACCAAACTCGCTTCGGTGTATCGAGGCTTCGGGCTCGTCGAGTGGCCCTTGGGCTCAATATCGCTCAGGTGCAGTACGTCGCCGGCGACAACAGCAGGCAACGACTGATCTTCGTTCTTGTCGTCATCACTGCGCTTTTCATCACGGCCCTCTTCATACGCTTCAAGAAAGCCCTTGAAGGTGTAAACAGTGCCGGATGCGGTGAACTCTGCGCGCTTGCCAGCTGCGTCTGCCTCAAGTGTGACCGTCGTCGTTTCATACTTGGCATCAGACATCTGGCTGGCCATGGTGCGCTTCCAGATCAGGTCATAGACGCGAAGCTCATCGCGGTCAAGCTCGCTCGACACCGAGGAAGGAGTGCGGAAGGTGTCGCCCGAGGGACGGATCGCTTCGTGCGCCTCTTGCGCGTTCTTCGACTTGCTGCGGTATACCCGAGGCGTCGCCGGGACGGCCTTGTCGCCGTAGAGAGCGACGGCCTGCTCTCGTGCCGCTTCAACAGCTTGCTTTGACAGCGCAGTCGAGTCGGTTCGCATATATGTAATAAAGCCCTTTTCGTACAAGCGCTGCGCCACGCTCATGGCGTGCTTCGCGCTCATCGAAAGCTTGCGGCCGGCTTCTTGCTGAAGAGTCGAGGTGGTGAAGGGAGCTCGGGGGCTGCGCGTGCCCGGCTTGGCTTCTACGCCCGAGACTGTCGCGGTGCCCGTGTTCTCAATAGCAGCGGCGAGTTCGCGAGCTGCTGCTTCGTCCAGCACCAGAACGGCTTTTTTGAGCACACCCATGTCGTCGAAGTCGGTACCCCGCGCCAGAGGCGCACCATCGACGCGCACCAGACGTGCGCCAAACGAATCGGTCGCTTTGGCTGCGACGGTATCGATGCCCCAGTACGACGCTGATACGAAAGCCATCCGCTCGCGCTCGCGCTCAACGACCATGCGAGTCGCGGCTGACTGCACGCGGCCTGCAGAGGTGCCTTGCTGAACCTTGAACCACAGCACGGGGCTGACGTCCCAGCCGTAAAGCCGGTCGAGAATGCGACGGGTCTCTTGAGCATCCACCAGTGCCAGATCAAGCTCGCGAGTGTTCTGCACCGCTGCTTCAATGGCGTCCTTGGTGATCTCGTGGAACACCATCCGTTTGACCGGAACTTTGGGCTTCAACGTCTCGAGCAGGTGCCACGCGATGGCTTCGCCCTCGCGGTCCTCATCAGTCGCGAGCAGAAGTTCGTCTGCACCTTTCAGCGCGCGCTTCAGTTCGGTGACGGTCTTCTTGCCGCGGTCACTCTCGACGTAGTACGGATCAAATCCGTTGTCGACATCGATCGAGTATTTGCCGTAGGCCTGCTTCTTATCCGCAGGGATACTCTTCTTATCCGCGAGATCTCGAATGTGTCCAACCGAGCTGAGAACTTCATAGCCGTCGCCGAGATAACCCTGGATCGACTTCATCTTGGTGGGTGACTCAACGATGACGAGCTTCTTGCCTTCTGCCAACGGGGGCGTCCTTCCTTCGTCGCAAACCATACACGTCAGAACCGGACGTGATCTTTGTGACCGACGCTCAGCGTGGCGGACCTGCCCGCGCAGAGGCCTCCGCGGGCAGACCAGCAAACGTGGTCACCACGGTCACCGTGGCAACCAGTTCATCGAGTTGACACTGAGAAATCTCAACTCCGAGCGCCTGCCCGATCTGGCTTGCGCGCTCGCACGGAAGGCCGGTCGCGGCGCCTGAAGCCGCATCGGCGGCGGCGAGCGCTGCGGAGTCAGCAGCTGCCGCGACGCGTTGTGACACCACGTGCGCAGACCCCGCTGTCACGAGCGCTACAGACAGCGCAGCTGTCAATGCGACGACGCCCGTCGCAGCCACTGCGCCAGCCATCACCACCCTCCTTCGAGCGCACAGCCGGTGGCGGTGAGTTCGACAAACAGGGCCGGCGCTGTCGCGTTGACACAGACGAGTCCATCGCCGCGACGATCGATGCCGCCCGTCGCCGCCGCCGCGGAAAGCGCAGCGTCAACGCGCTGGGCGCTCTCACCGCGTGCTGCCAAGCGTGCTGCATCGGCAGTGGCGTCTTGCAGTCGCACCTGACGTGCGCAGACATTCAGCGCGCCCGCCGCCAACATGATGACAACGACAATTGCGGGCAGCGAGACCGCGAACTCAGCGGTCACTGATCCGCGATCCGCGAAACGTCGACCGCCGAGTCCGCGGGCATTCATTGAACGCTCAGTGCGCGGCGCACCAGGTCGGTCAGAATTCCACGCACCTCATCGCTGCGCATAATCACCACGAGCAGCCCGGCGAATGCGACCGCAGCCATTGTCGCGATCGTGTACTCCGCGGTCGCTGCACCGGCATCGTCTGCGAGCCTGTCGGCGAAGAGCCGCTCAGCCCGACGGCGAGTGAGGGTAGGGATTGTCATAGGTGTTCTCCTATCGGTGGGTGAAGTGGGCACGGTCAGAGGCGAATACTGACGCTAGACAGCACGCCAAGCAGCATCGGCGCAACCCCCAGCAGCAGAAAGGCTGGCAGGGTGCACACGCCAAGAGGCAACAGCAATCTCGTCGACAAGCGCGCGGCCCGAAGCCTGCCGTCAGTTCGAGCACGATGACGAGCAAGCACAGCCGACGCTCGAAGCAGTTCAAGCGCGGGGACGCCGGCCGTGCGCGAGAGGGCGAGGAGCGAGTTGGTGTCGTCGTCGATCGCAAACCCTGCTTCGTTGACAATCGATCGTGCCCGTTCAATCGCTACGCCCCCGCTGAGCGCGATAGCGACCAGTTCGGCACCGAGACCAGGTAACGCAACATCAGCGGCAGCCGCTCGCGCGAGAGTCACGGTCCATCTTCGTGCAGCCAGCACGAGAACAATTCCTCCCACCAGACATGCAATGCCGATGGGATTGGTGAACAAGACGCCGACGGTGTCAACGCCGAGCGCGAATCCGAGCCCAATTGCGACGAGCGGAAGCCAGCCCATGAGCTTGGCAGTGCCCGCAGGCTCAGCGAGCGCGACCCGCACCTCATCAGCGACATCACGGGTGTCACGCATTGCAACCGCAATGTTGCGCAGACTCTGCGCAAGGGGCGCACCCACCGTGGTGGCGATAGACCAGGCTACCGACACTTCACCCCACGACTGCTGGCCAGCGTTACCACCCGCGCCCGCAATCGCGTCAACAAGCTTCTCCCCCTGCTGGCAGGCAACGAAAACCGTGACTGCCTCGCGCTGACCCGAGGAAGCGAGGTACTGCCACGCCCGTAACGGCGGCAACCCCGCTTCGAGGAGCACGGCCAAGTGCAGGACTACTTCAGCGGAGTCGGCCGCGACGTCGACGCTCACTCGTCTGCCCATGGCACCTTCTTAATTGAGAGACGACCTGACGCGGCGAGCACGGGCCGTCCGATGCCGTCGACGCGGCGATGCCCGTCGTCGCCGCGACGAACATGAATCACACAACCGATCGCGCTCGTCACTTGGCGGGCGAGCGACACGTCGTCGAGACCGGCAAGAGCGCCCAGTGCTTCGAGCCGCGCGCTGACATCGTCAAGGCTGTTTGCATGCACTGTGCCTGCGCCACCGTCGTGGCCTGTGTTCAGTGCCGAGAGCAGCTCCCGGATCTCTGGTCCCCGGCACTCTCCGACCACGAGTCGGTCAGGACGCATGCGCAGGGCCTCTCGCACCAGCTGAGCCATTGCAACCTTGCCCGCACCCTCGAGATTTGCCTGCCGAGACTCGAGCCGCACATGGTGCGGATGATTGAGACGCAATTCGGCAACGTCCTCAATGGTGATGATGCGCTCTGTGGTACTCACCGCGGAGAGCATTGCCCCCAAGAGAGTCGTTTTTCCTGCTCCTGCGGCTCCAGTGATCAGCACGTTCTCCCGGCGCTCGACCAATCGGTGCAAATGCCCACGAAGCGCTTGCGAGAACATCTCCGATTGCTGTAGATCGGCGAGACTTGGTCGATCCAGCCGTGGAATTCGTATCGACACTGCCGTGCCTCCGACGCAGACAGGTGGCAACACCGCGTGCACACGAATGCCACCCTCGAGCCGAACATCGACACACGGGTGCGCGTCATCTATGTGACGATCGCCCAACGCGATCAGGTCTATGGCGAGGGCGCGAACTTCTTGTTCCGTCGCGTGCCACCCGTCGACCCCGCAAGGCCCAGAGCCTTTGTCGACGAATAGCCGCTGGTCGGGATTGATGAACACGTCTGTGGTGTCGGGGTCGTCGAGAAACTCAGCCAATGGCTGCATCGCCGGCGGCAGTGTTGCCACCCTGCGCGCAGCAGACGGCGCCGCGACCGTAGACGCGCCGCCAGACAAAGCCGCTCGCGGACGAACGACAAACGCTTCAGGCATGCAGCGACGCTAAGGCTCACAGCCGTGCCGGCACCTCGCCACCATCTGACAAGCAGACAGCACCGTCTGCGTAGCTGTTGGGGAGGAGGCGCAGCGCTCGGGCTGAGAGCGCTACCAAGAAACGGGGGCGGCATCCCAAGGGGGGATTGGGATGCCGCCACGCGCAGCGTCGCTAATCGGGGGTGAGGTGGACGCTGCGATTGCACGAATCAAAGTTCGGACGATCATGAGCCTAGGCGACAACAGGGTCGGTAACCAATAAATCGCTCGCGTTGCGCGTTCCTAAGTCGGCTTCAGACCGAGATTTCCACGCTCCCTACTAACGGAGGTAGTCACAAGCTCCGCTCGAATGTAGATTTCACACAAGCTCACCGGCACCCCGGTGCTTCACTTACAGCCCGCAAAGGAGCGCGCTCACATGAGTAGCCAGATTGACCACCTCCTGAACGAAAACCGCAAGTTCGCGCCCTCGGAATCTTTCGTTGCCAATGCCATCGGCACTACCGAGCTCTACGAGCGCGCCAGCGCTGACCGAGAAGCCTTCTGGGCAGAACAAGCCCGAGACCTGCACTGGCACAAGCCGTTCACCGAGGTATTGGACTGGTCCAACCCTCCTTTCGCAAAGTGGTTCAACGACGGAGAACTGAACGTCGCTTACAACTGCCTCGACCGGCACGTCGACGCCGGAAACGGCGACCGTGTCGCGCTGTTGTGGGAGGGCGAGCCCGGCGATGAGCGTCGCATCACCTACGCAGAACTCACCGACGAGGTGAGGCGCCTTGCGAATGTACTCACCGGCCTCGGCATCGGCCAGGGCGACCGTGTGGCGATCTACCTCCCGATGATCCCCGAGGCAGTTGCCTCGATGCTCGCGGTTGCTCGCATCGGGGCGATCCATTCGGTCGTCTTCGGCGGTTTCTCTGCCGACAGCCTGCGCTCGCGGATCGATGATGCCGGAGCGAAACTGGTCATCACCGCCGATGGCGGCTACCGCAAGGGCAAAGTCTCGGCGCTGAAGCCGGCTGTCGACATGGCACTCGCCGATCGAAACGGTTCAGGGGCCCAAGAGAGCGTCGAGAACGTGCTGGTCGTGAAACGTGGCGGAAACGACGTCGATTGGGTTGAGGGTCGCGATCTGTGGTGGCACGACGTCGTGCCTGCAGCATCCAAAGATCACGCAGCGCAGCCGTTCCCGGCAGAAAACCCGCTGTTCATCCTCTATACGTCGGGAACCACGGGCAAGCCCAAGGGAATTCTGCATACCTCAGGCGGCTACCTTACCCAGGCGACGTTCACCAACAAGGTCGTTCACGATCTGCACCCAGAGACCGACGTGTTCTGGTGCACAGCCGATATCGGGTGGGTGACTGGCCACAGCTATGTGACCTACGGCCCCCTCTCGAACGGCGCCACACAGGTGTTGTTCGAAGGCACCCCCGACTCGCCACACCCGGGCCGCTGGTGGGAGCTCGTCGAAAAGTATGGCGTGACGATCTTGTACACCGCGCCGACGGCGATTCGTTCGTTCATGAAGCTCGGCCGCGCCATTCCGAACAAGTTCGATCTTTCGTCATTGCGTCTGCTCGGTTCGGTCGGTGAACCGATCAACCCTGAAGCATGGATGTGGTACCGAGAGATCATCGGCAACAACCTGACACCCATCATCGACACCTGGTGGCAAACCGAAACCGGCGCGATGATGATCTCGGCGCTGCCGGGTGTCACAGAGACGAAACCAGGCAGCGCTCAGGTGCCGGTGCCCGGAATCAGCATCGACGTGGTCAACGAAGACGGCACCCACGTCGGCAACGGAAACGGCGGTTTGCTCGTCGTCACCGAGCCGTGGCCGGCGATGTTGCGCGGAATCTGGGGCGACCCCGATCGCTTCGTTGAAACATACTGGGAGAAATTCCAAAAGCAGGGTTTCTATTTCGCAGGCGACGGTGCGCGCCTCGACGAAGACGGAGACGTGTGGTTCCTCGGCCGCGTTGACGATGTCATGAACGTGTCGGGACACCGGCTGTCGACCACCGAGATCGAGTCGGCGATCGTGGGGCACGAGGCGACCGCAGAAGCCGCAGTCGTGGGCGCCGCCGACGAGACCACCGGCCAGGCTGTTGTGGCGTTTGTCATCATCAAGCAGTCGTACCTAGACGCTCATACCCCCGAGGGACTCGGCCACTCGATTCGTAGCTGGGTGGGAGAGCAGATCGGTCCGATCGCACGACCTCGCGATGTGTACATCGTCAACGAGCTGCCGAAGACGCGTTCGGGAAAGATCATGCGGCGCCTGCTGCGCGATGTCGCCGAGGGGCGCGAGGTCGGAGACACGACGACGCTCGCCGACACCGCTGTCATGAGCGTCATCTCGGCTCAGGTGAAGTAGTCACTCACAAAGACGAAAGAGGGATGCTGCGGCGCAATACGCGTTGCAGCATCCCTCTTCTTGTCGATCAAGCGCGAGTGAAGATGACCTCAACCTCGACCGGTGAATCAAGCGGCAATACCGGCACACCGACAGCCGAACGAGCGTGAACACCGGCGTCACCAAAGATCTCGGCGAGGATCTCGCTCGCACCGTTTATGACGCCTGGCTGACCGGTGAACTCCGGAACCGACGAGACAAAACCCACCACCTTGAGCACACCCGTGAGCTCGTCAACACCGTCGGCGACAGCGGCGGCGGCCGCGATGGCGTTCAGCGCACACTGGCGGGCGTAGCTCTTGGCGTCTGCCGGCGACACAAGCGCATCGCTCTCGCCAACCTTCCCGGTCGCGGGAAGCGCGCCTGCAATCATAGGAAGCTGACCAGAGGTGAACACCAGATCGCCGTGGACCCTAGCGGGGATGTATGCGGCCACAGGTGGCACCACATTCGGGATCTCGATACCGAGCTCAGCCAGTCGTTCAGAAACGCTCACCGACATCAGCTCTCACCGAACTGCTTTGCAGCCTCTGCCGCGGCACCGAGTCCAGCGTTGGCCTCCCCGCCACCGGTCGGACGTTTGAAGTACGCCACCAACCCACCTTCGGGACCGGGCACCACCTGCACGAGCTCCCACCCTTGCTTTCCCCAGTTGTTGAGAATGGCAGCGGTGTTGTGAATGAGTAGAGGTGTTGTGAGGTATTCCCACGTCGTCATTGCGACTCCTGTCGAAGACTTTGAATATCAGGCCGGTAAACGCTGGGAATCAGCCCGTGAGCGCTTTCCTGTAAAGGGATCGCCCAGGGTTCTCCCCTACGATCAAGCCTATGCCTGGAACCAAACGAACAGCTAGTGGTGTGCTCGGAGGCCTTGCCGGAATCATCGGCCTCAGCGCCGTAGCCGGAATTCTTATTAGCGCGACAGTGACCCCTGCCATCGCGCTCTCTGGCAACGCAGCATCAAGCGCTATCACGCTCTTCGACAATCTCCCCAGCGTGCTGGAGATCGACGAGCTGATGCTGCCGACAACCATCTACGCGAAGGACTCCGAGGGCAACGACAAGGTGCTCACGCAGTTCTACGACCAGAACCGCTCCCCCGTCGAGTACGACGAGGTAGCGCCCGCGATGTACGACGCCGTGCTCTCGAGCGAAGACCCTCGCTACTACCAGCACGGTGGCGTTGACCTCATCGGCACCAGCCGCGCGTTGCTGAGCAACATCCAGGGCGGCGGCGAGACCCAGGGCGGATCGACGATCAGCCAGCAGTACGTGAAGAACATTCTCGTGCAGCGCTGTGAGGCCGAAGCGAGCACGGAAGAAGAGAAATACAACTGCTGGAGTGAAGCGACAACCGCCGCCGGCAGTGATGGCATCGAGCGCAAACTCCAGGAGATGCGCTATGCCATCGCCCTCGAGCAGAAGTATTCGAAGAACGAGATTCTTCTCGGGTATCTGAACATTGCAAACTTCGGTGGCACCACCTACGGCATCGATGCCGCCGCCCAGTATTACTTCGGGGTCTCAGCAGCCGACCTCGACTACGCGCAGGCAGCCACTCTCGCCGGCATGGTGCAGAACCCGAACACGTACCGCATCGACATGGCCGGTGGAACCATCACCAACTCTGAAGGCGTTGCACTCAACTCTGAAGAAGACGGCTACGCGCTGACCAAGCAGCGTCAGCAGTACGTGCTTGACCGCATGCTCGAGGATGGGAAGATCACGCAGGAGCAACATGACGAGGCCTACGACGCGGCGATCGTGCCCAACATCACGACCCCGAAAACCGGCTGCACCGCTGCAACAGGCGCGGAATACTTCTGCCAGTACGTGCGGTATGTGATCGAAGCCGATCCTGCGTTCGGCGAGACGGACGAAGAGCGCACCGAGTTGCTGCGTCGTGGCGGTCTCAACGTTTACACGACGCTTGACTGGGAGCTTCAGAACGCTGCCCAGACCAGCGTGTCGACGTGGACCCCCACATCGCTCAGCGACACGAAGTTCGGCGCGGTGGCTACCAACGTCGAGCCCAGTACCGGACGCATTCTGAGCATCGCTCAGAACACGAAGTTCAGCGAGTCGATCACCGACGATCCTGAGTACACGTCGATCGTGTATGCCGGCGACACGGAGTTTGGTGGATCGGCCGGGTTCAGCGTCGGTTCAACCTTTAAAATCTTCACGCTGATCGACTGGCTTGAGCAGGGCCGTTCCGTCAACGAAGTGCTCAACGGACAGGTGCGAGAGATCGACAGCTTGACCAACTCGTGCGGCGGCGACTGGGTCAACTACAGCGGCGACACCATCTTGAACTTCAACAAGCAATCCGGCTATGTGGGCACCCCGATGAGCTTCACGAAAGATTCGCTGAACTCTGGATTCTTCGCCATGGCAGAGCAGCTTGACCTCTGCGATATCAAGAACGATGCCACGAAGATGGGCGTGACGCTGGGCAACGGTGAAGAGGTCAAGGTCGATACTCAGTTCTCGATCATCGGCTCGAACGCCGTGTCGCCGTTGGCTATGGCGAGCGCGTACGGCACCGTCGCGAACAACGGTATCTACTGCGAGCCTCGCGCAATTGACAAGGTGACCGATTCCAACGGCAACGATATCGCGTTGCCAGAGCGCACCTGTGAGCAGGTGCTTGATCCCGCCGTCGCGGCAACCGCAGCGTATGCACTTGAAGGTGTTATGGCCTACGGCGGCACCGGCGCGCAGGGAAACCCGTTCGATGGCACGGCAATGCTCGGAAAGACAGGTACCCACGAGAACCTGCAGACCTGGTTGGTGTCGTCATCGACGGCGGTCGCCACGGCGGTCTGGGTGGGTAACGCCGACGGAAAGGCGGATGTTTTCAACGCCTGGTACGACGGATTCCAGCTGTCGCAAGCTCGCTACTTGATCACCAAGGACGTCGCCAGCGTTGCGAACCGTCTCTACCCGGGAACTGCGTTCCCGTCACCAGACAGCAACCTGACGCGCACCGTCTACACGACCCTGCCCAGTGTGGTCGGCATGTCGATCGAAGATGCCACAAGCACGCTGGAGGCCGCGGGATTCTCGGTAAGCGTCGGTGACGAGGTTGATTCGGCCGAGCCAGAGGGCCTTGTCGCCGAGCAGAACCCCGGCGCTGGTCGTGTCGCTGGTGGTTCCGTAGTGACCATCAATCCGAGCAACGGGCAAGGCGCGACCGTGCCGAGTGTCAGCGGAACAGTCTCAAACGCGGAGTCCGCACTGCGCGCGGCCGGTTTCAGTCGAATCAGCTCGTCGTGTTCTGAAGATTCGAATGCGAACGGTGAGTCGGTCACGGGTACGTCGCCCGCCGCTGGCGAAGCTGTGACCCAGAACACGAGCATCACCATCAACTACGTTTCGCCTGATTGCGATGGCAACGGCGGCGGTCAAAACGATGAAGACGATGAAGACGATGAAGACAATGGCTAAGCGATGAGCCCCGCCCGTACCGCCCTCACCGCGCTTGGCGCAGTGGGGGCGGTCGGCGCGGGTGCTGCGGTGTGGGGCATCGGCATCGAACGGTACCTGTTCACGGTGCGCGAGCACGATGTACGAATCCTCCCGGTGGGCGCTTCGCCGATCCGTGTGCTGCATCTCTCGGACGCGCACATGGCACCATGGCAGCACCATAAGCAACGGTGGATCTCACGGCTTGCCGCGTTGAAGCCCGACTTGATTGTCAACACGGGCGACAATCTGGGCCATTCCGAGGGCTTGTACGGTATTCGTACTGCGTTCGCGACATTGCAGGGAATTCCCGGTGTCTACGTGCACGGATCGAATGACCACGCCGCGCCGTCACCGCGCAACCCGTTCAAGTACTTCACCGGGCCTTCAAAGGTGACCGTCGCCGAAGAACCTCTCGATACCGGTGCGCTCGACGCCTATTTCACCGATGAGCTCGGCTGGCTCCCGCTGAACAACGCGGCCCACACGATCACTGTCAATGACACGGTCATCGACACCTTCGGTATCAGCGACGCGCACCGCGGTTGGGACCGCCTCGATCTGCTCCCTGACGCGCTCGAAAAGATGCGCGCCACCTCTGACGCGAAGCTGACGCTCGGGGTCACTCACGCGCCCTACCGCGCTGTACTCGACGAGTTCACCGATCTTGGCGCGGACGCGCTGTTCGCAGGCCATACCCACGGCGGACAGGTGCGCCTGCCGGGCTATGGCGCGCTCGTCGCAAACTGTGACATTCCGCTCGGTCAGGCACGCGGTCTCAGTACTTGGTCTCACGGCGGCCGTTCGGTCCCCCTCAACGTCAGCGCGGGACTAGGGCACTCGATCTTTGCCCCGGTCCGATTCGCGTGTCGGCCAGAGGCATCTCTTATCACGCTGCTACCGCGCACGAGCGTCTCGGGTCGGGGCATCGGTTCGGCGCAGCCCGCGTGATCGGGTAGACTCGCAGGGTTGCCACGGGGTGTGGCGCAGCTTGGTAGCGCGCTTCGTTCGGGACGAAGAGGCCGCAGGTTCAAATCCTGTCACCCCGACACAACAACAGGGCCCTACCGCAAGGTGGGGCCCTTTATTCTCCCCGACACGCAGGAGTTCTGATGACCGCCGGCACCATCCCTCGCCTCGTCGCATTCGATCTGGACGACACCCTTGCACCATCCAAAAGCGCGATCGACCCTCGCATCGGCGCTCAGCTGATCGCACTCGCCGAACGCGTCGAAGTAGCAATCATCTCGGGCGGGCAGCTCGCGCAGTTCACTGCCCAGGTTGTCGACATGCTTCCGAACACCACCCCAAATGTTCTTGCACACATCCACCTGCTTCCCACATGTGGCACCCAGTACTACTTGCTCAACGAGGCCGGAATCCACACCGTCTACGCGCACTCGCTGACCGACGATGAGAAGTCGCGCGCACTTGCCGCCGTCGAAAGCGAAGCCCGTCGACTGGGACTGTGGGCAGAAGAGACGTGGGGCGCCATTCTTGAAGACCGCGGCTCGCAGATCACCTTCTCGGCGCTGGGCCAAAAAGCTCCGCTCGAAGCTAAGACCGCGTGGGATCCCACCGGCGAGAAGAAGAACACTCTGCGCACCGCCGTCGCTGCCGCCATCCCTGACCTCGAAGTTCGCTCTGGTGGCTCAACCTCTGTCGATATCACGCACCGGGGCATCGACAAGGCCTACGGGATGAACCAGCTGTCTGAAGCAACAGGCATCCCGCTCGACGACATGCTGTTCATCGGCGACCGCCTCGATCCGGACGGCAACGACTATCCCGTGCTCGCGATGGGCGTTCCCTGTCACGCAGTCGAAGGTTGGGAAGACACCGCCACATACCTCGACGCGCTGCTTCCGACGCTGCCCGCCCGCTGAGACCACCGCGCCCTGTGCCGCCTCGAAGTGAGACGGCACAGGGCGCGATGGCGTTCAGCAGTGGTTAAGCCTTCTTCGCCGCGGCTGTCGCGCGGGGCGTGCGGCGCGCTGCGGGCTTGCTCACGGGCGCGAGACGCTGTAGCTGCGTCACGTGCTTGGGCTCAAGCTCATCGAGTGACGCCACACCAAGCAAGCGCATCGTGCGCTCGATCTCGCTGCGCAGAATGTCGATAGTGCGGTCAACGCCCTGACGACCGCCAGCCATCAGGCCATACAGGTATGCGCGGCCAATCAGGGTGAATTTGGCGCCCAGAGCAATGGATGCCACGATATCGGCACCGTTCATGATGCCGGTATCGACCATGACGGTTGCGTCCTTGCCGACTTCGCGCACGACCTGGGGTAGCAAGTGGAACGGGATCGGTGCGCGATCGAGTTGGCGACCGCCGTGGTTCGACAGAATGATGCCGTCGACGCCAGCGTCGATGAGTCGCTTGGAGTCTTCGACGTTCTGCACGCCCTTGACGACCAGCTTGCCCGGCCACATCTCGCGAATAACGGCGAGGTCGTCATAGCTGATGGTCGGGTCCATCGCAGAGTCAAGCAGCTCGCCGACGGTGCCACCGGTGGTGCTGAGCGAGGCGAACTCGAGTGATGGCGTGGTGAGGAAGTCGATCCACCACCACGGACGCGGAATCGCATTGACGATGGTTCCCAAAGTCAGCTGCGGCGGGATGGAGAATCCGTTGCGCTTGTCACGAAGTCGCGCTCCAGCGACCGGAGTGTCGACGGTGAACTGCAAGGTATCGAAACCAGCCTCAGCGGCGCGGCGCACCAGGCCATACGAGATCTCACGGTCGCGCATCACGTAGAGCTGGAACCAGTTGCGCCCGTGCGGATTTGCCGCTTTCACGTCTTCGATCGACGTCGTACCGAGCGTTGAGAGGGTGAACGGAATTCCTGCCGCGGCAGCAGCTCCAGCACCGGCGATCTCGCCCTCGGTCTGCATGAGCCGTGTGAAGCCCGTGGGCGCGATTCCGAATGGAAGAGCGCTACGGCCACCCAGGATCTCTACCGAGGTGTCAACGTCGGGTGCGGGGCGAAGAATGCCAGGGTGAAACTCGATGTCTTCAAATGCCTGGCGCGCACGAGCAAGTGAAAGCTCGCCTTCGGCGGCGCCATCGGTGTAGTCAAACGCAGCCTTGGGCGTGCGACGCTTTGCGATGCTGCGCAGGTCGGCGATCGTCAGCGCGGAATCGAGCCGGCGCTTGCGGCCATCGAGTTCGGGCTTTTTGAACTGCATCAGTTCAAGAAGCTCTTTGGGGTTGGGAACTTGCCGGGTGACCATGTGGTGCCTTTCGATGCGAGGGTTCACTGCACGTCGCGCGCTAAGCCCGCGTGCGCGTAGTAGCCGGTGATGTGATCGTGGATGAGAGTGACAGCACGATCAGAGTCGTGCGCGTCGATGGCGTTGAGAATGGCGTGATGCTCTTCGCGCAGGCGGCTGGCGGTCGCATCCCAGTCTGAGATTGCGGCCGCCCCGGCCTGCACGTATGACTCAATCGCTACGCGCAAGCCGGCCATCATGGCGGCGATGACAACGTTTCCGGATGCTTCGGCGAGCGCGAGGTGCAGCTGAGCATCGAGCACGAGAAATTCGGCAGTGGTGAGTGTCTCGCTGTCCATCGCCGCAACGACAGCATGCACTGCCCCAATGTCAGCGTCCTTGCTCGTGGCCAGTGCGCGCGCAACCGCAGATTCGAGCACAAGTCGTGTCTGCACAACGTCATCGAGGGGAAAGCCCTGTGCCGCTACTTGCAGTCTGAGTAGCGCAGCCATGCCGCCCTGCGGGGTCGCGATAATGATGGCGCCGGAGGAGGGGCCTGAGCCTGTTCCGGTACGGATGAGCCCCATGACTTCGAGCACGCGCAAAGCCTCACGCACACTTGAGCGACCGACGCCAAGGGAGGTCGACAGTTCTCGCTCGGGGGGTAGGCGATCACCCGGCGAAAGTCGACCTTCGAGCAGGTCCGACTCGATTTTCTCGAGAACAACCTGCCACGCGCGCACAGTGGTGGGCACACAGACTCCTTCGTAATGGTATGACCACACTAGCGGGTGGTCAGACCACACTCAAATCCTATGAGCCCGCGTAGCCGCTCGGGTTTCGCGTCTGCCAGTTCCAGTAGTCGCGGCAGGCGTCGTCAATGCCGAGCTTGGCCACCCAACCGAAATCACTCTTTGCCTTCGCAGGGTCGCAATACGTGGCCGCCACATCGCCCGGGCGCCGATCGAGAATGACCTGGGGCAGTTCCCGCCCGGCAGCCTTCTCAAACGACGCGACAAGTTCTCTTACGCTCACCGGGGTGCCCGTACCGAGGTTGTACACGCAATACCCGGGAGCTGCTTGCTCTAGCGCGACGACGTGACCTTCGGCCAGATCAACGACATGGATGTAGTCGCGAAGTCCGGTGCCGTCTGGAGTGTCATAGTCATCGCCGAAGATTCCCACGCGCTCGAGCGAACCCACAGCCACTCGTGACACGAAGGGCATGAGGTTGTTCGGGATGCCTGCGGGGTCTTCGCCGATTAGGCCACTGGAGTGAGCGCCGACCGGGTTGAAGTATCGCAGCACCGTGAAGTTCACGTCAGGATTGACTCTCGCGACGTCTTCGATGACCACCTCGTTCATGCGCTTGGACTTGCTGTAGGGGTTGGACAGATCAACGCTTGTCGTCGAATCCTCGGTGAAAGGGAGGTCTTCCGGGTCGGAATACACGGTTCCCGTGCTCGAGAACACAAATGACCGGATGCCTCGACTAAGCCCTACGCGCAATAGAGCGTAGGTCGTGTCCAGATTGTTCGAGTAGTACTCCAGCGGCTTCTGCGTTGACTCCCCCACCGCTTTGAAGGCCGCAAGGTGAATGATCGCGTCAAAGGGTCCGTGCTCATCAAATGTTGTCGACACGACCTCGTCGTCAGCTGCGTCTCCGATGACCAGCGGAACTTTCTTGCCGCTAATCTGCTCGACGCGCTCGGCCGCGACCGCGTGAGTGCCCGAGAGGTCGTCGAGAAGCACTGCTTCATGCCCGTTGCTGAGAAGGGAGATCGCGGTGTGGGTACCGATATAACCGGCACCGCCGGCAAGAAGAACGCGCATGGTCCCAGCCTAGTCAGCCGAGGAGGCCGCCAGACTCCCGCAAATAGCAGTCCGCGCACATCGACTCGTATGTCACTCGGTCGGCCGTCAACTCGTCAATGGCCACCTGATCCCCATCGAAGACAAACCGTCCACCGACAAGCCGAGCATTGAACAGCGCCTTACTTCCGCAACGACAGATGGTCTTCAGTTCTTCGAGACTGTGCGCCAGCTCGAGCAAACGACGTGACCCAGGGAATGCCTGAGTTTGAAAGTCGGTGCGAATACCGTAAGCCAAGGCAGGGACGCCGTCTAAGACCACGATCCGCAGCAGGTCATCCACCTGCGCGCGCGTCAAGAACTGCGCTTCATCGACGAGAAAGCAGGCGATATCTGCCTGCAAGGCTTGCTCCCCTTCTTCCGGTATCAATGTTTCTGACGCTGCTTGCCGCGCCCGCGCTCGGTGCTCGTTGAACAATGCTCGCAGATCGTCGCCAGGACGAATCAGAAAGTCCACCGTGCGCTTCACGCCCAGGCGACTGTCGATCTGATCGGCGCCTTTGGTATCAATCTCGGGCTTCGCCAGCAACACGTGCTGTCCGCGCTCTTCGTAGTTGTACGCGGCCTGAAGAAGTGATGTCGACTTGCCGGAGTTCATCGCTCCGTAGCGAAAGTACAGTTTGGCCACTCGCAGAGTCTACGGAACCGTCGGAGCACTTGTGTCAGCCTCCGCCGAATCTGGCGAACCTAGGCGGTGAGCGAAAGCGTCTCCGCGGTCGCGCCAAGCACCTTCTTCGCTACGGCGGGTTGCGGATTGAGCGACTCGCCGAAGTGGGGAATGAGCTCTCGCAGCCGAGGCTTCCACTCCTCGATCCGATCAGGGAAGCACGTGCTCAGCAGGTTCAGCATGATCGACACCGCCGTCGACGCGCCCGGTGAAGCACCGAGCAGACCCGCGATCGAGCCATCGGCTCCGGTGATGACCTCGGTACCGAACTGCAGCACACCGCCCTTGGCTTTGTCCTTCTTCATCACCTGCGCGCGCTGGCCCGCCTGAAGAAGCTCCCAGTCCTCGTCCTTTGCCGTGGGCACAAAAGTGCGGAGGCTGTCGACTTTGGCTTTGTGGTTCTTGGCGAGCTCGCTCACGAGATAGGTGATGAGGCTCGGGTTATCGATGGCGACCTTCAGCATGGGCCACAGGTTGCCTGGGCGCACCTGCGTGACTATGTCGAGTATCGAGCCATTCTTCAAGAACTTCGGGCTGAACGTCGCAAAAGGTCCGAACAGCAGCGAAGTTTCGCCATCCACCACGCGGGTGTCGAGATGAGGAACTGACATAGGCGGAGCACCGACTGAGGCCTGCGAATAGACCTTGGCTTGGTGTTGAGCGACAAGCTCGGGATTCGACGTCTTGAGCCACTGCCCGCCGATGGGGAATACGCCATAGCCCGAGATCTCAGGAATTCCCGAGCTCTGCAGCAGTTTGATCGCCCAGCCGCCGGCTCCCACGAACACGAAACGCGCATTCGTCTTGCCGGGAGTGCGGCCCAGCGAATTGCGCCAGTGAATGTCCCACGTGCCGTCCTTCAGCCGCTTGAGCTTTCGCACCTCGCGGTTGGTGACAACGTCGGCGCCCTTCGCCTGAAGGTTCGTGAAGAGTTGGCGGGTGAGCGCCCCGAAGTCAACGTCGGTTCCTGCCGGCACGCGTGTGGCTGCGAAGGGCTCATCAGCCTTGCGACGCTTCTGCATCAGCAATGGCGCCCATTGGTTGATGACCCGCGAATCTTCGGAGTATTCGATTCCGGCGAACAACGGCTCCTTTTTGAGCGCTTCGTAACGCTTCTTGAGGTATGCCACATCTTTCTCGCCACGGACGAACGTCATGTGGGGAGTCGAGTTGATGAACGTCGTCGGCGCATCGAGCACACCTTCGTCAACGAGCGTCGACCACAGCTGACGACTCAGCTGGAATTGCTCATTGATCGAGATTGCCTTCGCAGCATCGACTGAACCGTCTTTGCCGGCCGGCATGTAGTTGAGCTCGCACAGGGCAGCGTGACCGGTGCCCGCGTTATTCCAGGCGTTCGAACTTTCGAGCGCGACGTCGTGCAGACGTTCGTAGACGGCGATCTTCCAGTCTGGCTGAAGTTCCGCGAGGAGTGTTCCCAGCGTGGCGCTCATGATGCCGCCACCAATGAGAACGACGTCCACCGTCTCGTCACGCCCGTGGGTGCTGTTCACAGGAGTATCGGTCACCGAACAATTCTAGGCGCGCTCACAACACTCACTGACCGCAATACGCACTCAGACGAGGAAAGGTTGTCGATTCTTATTCGACAACCGAACTTCAGACTGTAGCGGGAGCCGACAAATTCGCCGCGACTAGCTCGGCGATCTGCACGGCGTTCAGGGCGGCACCCTTGCGCAGGTTGTCGTTGGAGATGAAGACTACGAGGCCTTTACCTTCGGGCGCGGACTGGTCTGCGCGAATGCGACCCACGAAGCTCGGGTCTTTGCCCGCTGCCTGCAGTGGGGTTGGCACCTCGTCAAGGACAACACCCGGGGCTTTTGCGAGCACCTCGCGCGCACGATCGGGCGTGATGTCTCGATCGAACTCAGCGTGAATCGAGAGCGAATGGCCGGTGAATACAGGCACGCGCACGCAGGTTCCGGCAACGAGCAGATCGGGCAGCTCGAGAATCTTGCGGCTTTCGTTCCGCAGTTTCTTCTCTTCGTCGGTCTCGTTGAGCCCATCGTCGACGAGGTTCCCGGCGAGCGGAATCACGTCGAACGCAATGGGCGCAACGTATTTCTCTGGTTCAGGAAAGTCGACCGCTGACCCGTTGTGCACGAGGTCAAGCGTGTGTCCCTGAGCGAGCACGCCTTCTACCTGCCCGAGCAGTTCCTGGGCACCGGCAAGACCCGAGCCCGACACCGCCTGGTACGTCGAGACGATGAGACGAGACAGGCCTGCTTCAACATGCAACGGCTTGAGCACCGGCATCGCGGCCATCGTGGTGCAGTTGGGATTCGCGATGATTCCCTTGGGCGGGTTCACGATTGCGTGTGGGTTGACCTCGCTGACCACGAGCGGCACCTCGGGATCCATGCGCCACGCGCTGGAGTTGTCGATGACTGTCGCGCCCGCCGCGGCAAAACGAGGAGCGTGGGCGCGGCTGCCTGTCGCGCCAGCGCTGAACAGCGCAACGTCAATACCTGCCGGGTCTGCAGTCGCAACGTCTTCGATGATGATCGTTTCCCCGGCAAAGTTGACCGCTGTGCCCGCGGAGCGGGAGGTAGCGAACAACCGAAGCTCGCGAATGGGAAAGCTACGCTCAGCCAGAATCTCGAGCATGACTGTCCCGACCTGGCCGGTGGCGCCGACGATGGCGACCGAGATTCCTGATTCAGAGATGCGGGTCATGATGGTTCCTTGCGAATATGGATGTGCGAAATGCTGATTCTACCGGCCGGTACCGGCGTGGACGACGACGTCGACGTCACCGTCGAGCCCGTACGCCGTGTGCACGAGCCGCGCTGCTTCGGCGAGGTCGTCACCGCGCAGCACCACCGAAATGCGGATTTCTGAGGTCGAGATCATCTCGATGTTGATCCCCGAGACGCTCAGCGCTTCGAACAGCGTTGCGGAAACACCGGAGTGGGTGCGCATTCCAGCGCCGACAACAGACAGCTTTCCGATCTGGTCGTCGTGCACCAAACTCGCGAAGCCGACCTCATCTTGCTCTGCGGCGAGGGCCTTCATGGCTGTTGCTGAGTCGGTCTTCGGCAGGGTGAACGAAATGTCGGTCCGCCCGCTGGTGGACACCGAGACGTTCTGCACGATCATGTCGACGTTCGCGCCCGACTTGGCGACGATCTTGAAGATCTCAGCGGCCTTGCCCGGCACATCGGGAACTCCGATAACCGTGATCTTGGCCTGACTCATATCGGTCGCAACTCCCGCGACAACTGGCTCTTCCATCTTTTCTCCCTCTACGCCATCGGGAAGCGACATTCCCTCGCCGAGCACGTACGTGCCGGTGCTTGAACTGAATGTAGAACGCGCGTGAATCAGCACGCCGTGACGACGGGCGTATTCAACGGCCCTGATGTACAGCACTTTCGCGCCGTTTGCCGCGAGTTCGAGCATTTCCTCTGCCGAAACGACACCGAGCTTTCGCGCCTTCGCGACGACTCGCGGGTCGGCAGTGAAGATGCCGTCGACGTCGCTGTAGATCTCGCAGACGTCTGCGTTGAGCGCCGCAGCAAGGGCCACGGCGGTGGTGTCGGACCCACCGCGTCCAAGCGTCGTGATGTCGCGAGTATCGCGGTTGAATCCCTGAAACCCGGCGACAATGACGATCGCGCCTTCATCGAGGGCTTCACGCAGTCGAACCGGTGTGACATCCACAATGCGCGCAGCGCCGTGCGTAGCATCCGTGATCATTCCAGCTTGACTGCCGGTGAACGAGCGCGCCTCGAACCCCATCGAGTGAATAGCCATCGCCAACAACGCCATCGAGATGCGCTCGCCACTCGACAGCAGCATGTCTAGTTCGCGCGGCGCCGGCATGGGCGCAACCTGCGAAGCGAGATCAAGCAGCTCGTCGGTGGTGTCACCCATCGCGCTGACGGCGACGACCACATCGTGTCCGGCCCTGCGCGCATCGACAATGCGTTTGGCAACACGTTTGATGCTCATGGCATCGGCGACAGAGGAACCGCCATACTTCTGGACGATCAGGGCCACGTTGAAACTCCTGGGGGTGCCGAACGGCACGCGTGGTGGGGGTTGAGGAGAGCGATCGGATGCCGCGTCTCAGCATCCATCCTATTCAGGCCCTCATGCACACTCGTTCATGTGACATTTTGTGTGCGTGTGAGCAGGACGCTCCGTTACGATCAGGGGCGAGTTCCAAGTCAACGAAAGTGAGCGGTAGCGATGCCCCCACAGCGCCGCAGGATTTTCACCTCACTCGGCGGTCTGGTGCACACCAATGTCGCGTCGACGGCGCTCACCGAAGCTCTTCCCGTCGTCGATGAAGCGTTGGCCGTTCGCATTCTCGATCTCGCGATCCGCATCGGCGAGACGATGCTGGTCTCGGGCGCGCCTGCGAGCGAGGTGACGCTGACCATCATTCGCGTTTCAGGGGTCTATGGCCTCGATCCCGTGCACGTTGATGTCACCTACAACTCGATCACGGTTGCTCATCATCAATCAGGAGCGACGCGACCGATCACCTTGATGCGGGTCGTGAAGGGGGCGGTGACCGACCACGACAAGCTCCAGCGGCTGCAAGCGCTGCTTGCCGACATCACCACTGGCCTGCCCCTGGATCAGGCAATTGAACGCTATCGCCAGATCCGTCGCACACCCTTTCTGTATCGGCCGGCAATCGTGGTCGCCGCGCAGGCACTTCTCGCTGTGGGCGTCGCCGTGATGTTCGGCGGAAACTGGCTCGTCATGGTGCTGGCATTCATCGCCGCCGGAGCTGCAGCACTCACTCAGCTGGGACTCGCCCGAATACGTGTTCCCCACTTCTTCAGTCAGATCGCCGGCGCGTTCGTGCTCACCATGGTGGCGGCCGTCGCACAGCTTTTGCGCCTGACCGGTTGGGCCGATGCCGATATGGTGCGCCCATCGATCATCGTGGCGTCGGGAGTCGTGCTCATGCTGGCGGGGCTCACTGTCGTGGGCGCCGCCCAGGATGCCATCGATGGCTTCGCGCTGACGGCAACCGGACGCATCCTGGAGCTCATGACACAAACCTTGGGCGTGGTGCTGGGGATTCTGGTGGGTTTGCAGACCGCACGTGTGGTCGGGCTGGGCATGGATGCGCCCAATGATGCGCTCCCCCTCGGGCCAATCCCCCTGCAGTTTGCTGGGGCCGCGGTGATCGCGGTTTCCGTTGCGATCTTCAACGGTGCACGCTCACGAATCATCGTCGTCAGTGCGGTCTTGAGCTTCGTCGCGTGGCTCGGCTATCTTGCGTCAAGCTCGATCGGATTCGATGCCGCTACGGCCGCTGGCATTGGCGCCTTCGCTGGCAGCGTCGTGGGCATCATGGTGGCTTATCGCTTGCACGTGCCCTCGGTCGCTATCACCACCGCTGCGATCTTGCCCCTTGTTCCCGGCGCCGCTGTTTTTCGCGGTTTGCTGACAATCGTCGAGGCGAATGCCACCCCGGAGCTGATTCTGACCGGCTTCGGCATTCTTGTCGGTGCCGCAGTGGTGGGCATTGCCCTCGCAGTGGGCGCTTCGCTCGGAATCTACGTTGGTCAGCCGCTACGAGGCACCCTCGCCAGCGTCACCCGCCCGCGCTCCCGCGCGCGTCGTTGACAGACAACGTCGCCGACCACGCTGCCGGAGCGCGGGCAGCAGCGCTGAGCGCCAGCCGTGAAGAAATCGTCACACAGAGCGACGGCCTTCGAACGCGCGGCCGAGCGTCACTTCATCGGCGTACTCAAGGTCGCCGCCGACGGGAAGGCCTGAGGCAAGGCGCGTCACACTGATTTCGAGGGTGTGCAACAGTCGACTGAGATAGGTCGCCGTTGCTTCGCCCTCAAGGTTGGGATTCGTCGCGAGAATCACCTCTTGCACAGTGCCGTCGGCGAGGCGCTGCATCAGTTGAGTGACGCGCAGATCGTCGGGGCCAATGCCAGCAATCGGGCTGATTGCTCCGCCGAGCACGTGATACAGACCGCGAAACTCGCGAGTGCGTTCGATCGCGGATACGTCTTTCGCGTCTTCGACCACGCAGATCAACGTGTTATTGCGGCGCGGGTCACGGCAAATCGAACAACGATCTTGCTCTGAGACGTTGCCGCAGATGTCGCAGAAGCGTACTTTGTCGCGCACTTCACTCAGCAGCAGTGCTAGATGCGACACATCGAAGTTCGGAGACTGCAGAATATGGAACGTGATGCGCTGCGCTGACTTCGGTCCGATTCCGGGGAGCCTGCCGAACTCATCGATGAGGTCTTGAACGATGCCTTCGTACATGGGCTAGTTGAACCTCGTTGGGGATTCGTACGGCTCTTCGCGCACAAACGTCGCACCGAGCACCTGTCGTACGACGGCTTCGCCGTATCGCTGCACACCATCGACGCGTGAGGTCACCGTAGGGGCAAGCGGAGGGGCGACAACGGGAGGAATCGGCATCTGTGCGGTGCGGTCGGTGTCGAGATCATCATCGTCATCGCGCCCAGGCGCAACGTCGATATCACGCGCGGGGAGCACGCCGCCTTCAGGCGGAGCAATCGTGGCAACAGGCGCGTATGCGGAACCGGGCCGGGCATCTTCGGGTTCGTCGTCGACCGCGAACTGCGCGGGCGGTTCTGTAAACGCGGCCGGGCCCGGGTCAGGAGGCGGTGCGTCGGCGTCGGAGGGGATCGAGGCAACGGCCCACTCTGTGACCGGAGCCGCAGCGCTGGGCGACGCGCGCGGCGTGGGCGACGGGCGTTGTGCGCTCGGGCGCGGTGGGGCTGCGGATGTCTGCGGCGGTGACGCGGGTTGAGAGGGCCTCGCGGCGGGCCGGTCAGCAGCATCGTCGGGCATGCCGGAGGGTGTCGCCGGCGGACTCGGCGTCATCGGCGGTGGGCCCTGATCGGGCGCGTGCTTCGCGAGGTATTTCACGCGAAGTCCGACGACGCCGACAATCGCCTGACGAAGGTCTTCACTCGGGCCTTTGCCCGCCTTCAGCTTTCGGAACTTATCAATATCGCCCGGGCTGCTGAATGTCAGTGTGAGCACGTCGTCGGCGAGGTCTGCGACCTGAGCGTTGGCAACGAGCAACCACGATGTGCGGCTGATCCCCTCGAGCGCGCCCATAATCTGCGTCCACGACTCGCGCATGCGCGCGAGGGTCACAGGGCCAGCGGGTGCGGGTGCGGGTGTAGTGGGTGACGGTGCGCTGACCGCGGGTTCCGGTGCGGGGGGTGAGGCCGTCGCAGGCGCAGGAGCGCTCGGCGCCGAAGCGGGCGCAATCGGTTCTGCTGCTGCCGCTGGCATTGACTGATGCCCCGGTGCTGGCGCCGCGGGCGCAGCGGGTGCAGGGGGTGCAGACGCTGGTGACGGTGCGTTCGGCGCCGAGCTAGTAGCGCCCGTCGTGGGCGCCTGCGACGCGGCAGCAGCTCTGGCGAGCACCCGTGCGACCATCAGCTCGAGCTGCAACCGCGGCGATGTGGCGCCGGTCATATCGTCGAGCGTGCCAATGACCAGATCGGCTGTCTGCGACAGACGGGCCGCACCGAATGCGTCGGCTTGGCCCTGCATGCGAACCAGATCTTCGGCGGAAACGCCGCGTAGCACCGCGGCTGCTCCTTGCCCCGTCGCCGCCACGACAATCAGATCGCGCAACCGCTCAAGAAGGTCGTCGACGAACCGGCGGGGATCTTGACCTGTCTGCACGACACGGTCGACCGCAGCGAACGCTCCTGCTGCGTCACGAGCGGCGAATGCATCAACAACCTCGTCGAGCAACTCAGCGTGGGTGTATCCAAGCAACGCAACGGCGCGCTCATACCGCACCGTCACCGAGCCTGATTCGTCGGACGGATCAGAGCCGGCAATCAGCTGATCGAGAAGTGACAACGTGTCTCGTGGCGAACCGCCGCCGGCGCGAACGACGAGTGGCAATACGCCCGCTTCGACACCGACCGACTCGGCTTCACACATCTGCTCGACATAGTCGAGCATCGCGGCCGGAGGAACAAGGCGGAAAGGGTAGTGGTGGGTGCGGGAGCGGATCGTGCCGATGACCTTCTCAGGCTCGGTCGTCGCGAAGATGAACTTGACGTGATCCGGGGGCTCTTCGACAAGCTTCAGCAAGGCGTTGAAGCCCTGGGGTGTGACCATATGTGCTTCGTCGAGGATGAAGATCTTGAAACGGTCTCTCGCTGGCGCGAACACCGCCCGTTCGCGCAAGTCACGCGCGTCATCGACTCCGTTATGCGAGGCCGCGTCGATCTCTACGACGTCGAGCGAACCGCTCCCGCCGCGACCGAGCTCCACGCAGCTGTCGCACTCTCCGCATGGCGTATCGGTCGGGCCTTTTGCGCAGTTCAAACAGCGCGCGAGAATGCGCGCTGAGGTGGTCTTGCCGCAACCGCGTGGCCCAGAGAACAGATAGGCGTGGCCTACACGATCACCGCGCAGGGCTGTCATCAACGGGTCGGTCACTTGTGACTGACCGATCATCTCGCCAAACGCTTCAGGGCGGTAGCGGCGGTACAGAGCTGTGGTCACGGCACCAGCCTACGGCGTGGCACCGACACGGTGACTGCTACGTCGCTTTCTAGGAGCAACAAGCAATCACGCGTCAGCGCCGCGCTCAACATCTGCGGGCGCTCCGATGATCGGCATCGAGGTGGTCACCGCTGGCACTGAGGCCGAAAGCAACGACCCGTCTTCTCGACGCTGATTGGCGAAGTCACCCAAAGATGGCTTGCCTTCGATCACAGGACCCTGGTCGTCGAGCGCCACACGCACCGTCTCGCCAGCGCCGACCACATATCCCGTGCCGCGGACGCTGAACGAGACCGACGCACCCTCACCTGCGGCGACAGAAATCTCATCACGCGTGATGCTCACCTCAAGCCGTGTGCCGCCCCAATGCAGCGGGAAGGTAAGTGAGGGCCACGCATCAGGAAGACGCGGATCAAATGACAGTTCGCCGAAGTGATCCCGCATGCCGCCGAAGCCAGAAACTAGCGCAGTCCACACACCGCCGGCAGATGCCACGTGCACCCCATCCGAGGCGTTGTTGTGAAGATCGGCGAGGTCGACAAACAGCGACTCGCGGAAGTATTCCAGAGCGAGGTCTTGGTACCCGACCTCTGCCGCAAGAATCGCCTGCACAACCGCAGACAATGTCGAGTCGCCCGTAGTAAGTGCGTCGTAATATTCGAAGTCGGCGAGCTTCTCTTCGGGGGTGAAGTGATTGCCCTGAAGGAACAGGGCAAGAACGACGTCAGCTTGTTTGAGCACCTGGTATCGGTAGATGACCAGCGGGTGATAATGCAACAGCAACGGGTGCTTGTCTGCGGGAGTGTTCTCGAGATCCCAGATCTCGCGTTCGAGGAACACCTGATCTTGGGGATGGATGCCGAGGCTTGGGCTGAATGGAATGTGCATCGCTTCGGCGGCGCGATCCCATGCCAAGGGCTCGTCTTCGTCGAGGTCGAGCCGGTCGACCATTCGGCGGTACACCTCGCCATCAACTTCCGCCATCTCGCGAATCGTCCGCGCGGCAAACCGAAGGTTGAAGCGCGCCATCACGTTCGTGAACAAATTGTCGTTCACAACCGTGGTGTACTCGTCTGGGCCGGTCACGCCATGGATGTGGAATGTGTCGCCCTCGCTGCGCGCCTCACCGATGCGCCGGTTCTCGCCCGTGCTTGAGCGCCAGAAGCCGAGGGTCGCCCACAGACGTGCCGTTTCCACGGCGATATCCACGCCCTCGCGATGCAGAAACTCTTCATCACCTGTGGAGCGCACGTACTTCGCCAGCGCAAAACTCACGTCGGCGTTGATGTGATACTGAGCCGTGCCGGCCGCATAGTATGCCGAGGCTTCTTCCCCGCTGATGGTGCGCCACGGGAAGAGCGCGCCGGCCTCGTTGAGCTGATAGGCGCGACGGCGGGCTGCGGGAAGCATGAGGTAACGCATGCGCAAAGCGTTGCGAGCCCACACTGGCGTGGTGTACGCGAGGAAAGGCAAGACATAGATCTCGGTGTCCCAGAAATAGTGTCCTGAGTAGCCCGACCCGGTCACGCCCTTTGCAGGCACACCCTGGCCGTCAGCTCGTGCGGCGGCTTGAGCAAGTTGGAACAGGCACCAGCGAGTGGCCTGTTGCAGCTCGTCATCCCCGCCGATCTGTACGTCGGAGCGGTGCCAGAAAGCATCGAGCCACGCGCGTTGTTGCACAAATTGCGGCTCAATCCCTTCGGCGAGCACTCGATCGATCGAACGTCGACAACGATCGACGAGTTCGCGGGCGGGCACGCCGCGCGAGGTGTGATAGCTCACAATCTTGGTGACGCGCACGGGCACGCCAGCCTTCGCACGCACACGGAAAACATTCTTAGCGATGTCCGGTTCGATCAAACGCCGAGCCGAGAACTCGTTGTCTGTGTCGATGACATGGTCGGCGACCACAGCGATCGTCATTCCCGACTCCGAGACGCGATATGACAGCGCTGAACGATCGCCGTCCTGCCAGTACTCCTGCGGTTGCAACACGCGCTCGCTGATGCGCTCGGCCTTGCGGGGGTCAAACCCGGCCTTCTTGGGTGCTTTGGGCGTCCCACCGTATACGTCTTCGCCGTCTTGACGGTTGAGCAACTGACAGCTCACCGTCACGGCTGCATCCGAATTAAGCACGGTCACGTCGACCGACATGATGACGAGGTGCTTCTCCTCGAACGACACCATCCGCTCGAAATCGATGCGCACGTCTTTGCCAGACGGTGTCGTCCAGCGGATGTTCCGGCGCAGAACTCCGTCGCGCATGTCGAGAGAGCGTTCGTATTCGCGCACGTCGGCGAGATCGAGCGACAACGGCTCCTCGTCAACATAGACGCGCATCACCTTCGCATCGGGGGCGTTGATGATCGTCTGGCCTACCTCGGCGAAACCGTATGCCTGCTCGGCATGCCGGATCGGGAACGTTTCGTGGAATCCGTTCACAAAGGTGCCGTACTCGTGGCCGTGGCGCCCTTCCGGGTGGTTTCCACGAAGTCCCAAGTAGCCGTTGCCGGTGGCAAAGAGCGTTTCGGTGACGCCGGAGCTGTCGAGGTCGAAAGATGACTCGACGAGTCGCCACGGGTCTACCGGAAAGCGGTCGCGGTTGATCATGCAGTTGGCTCCTCATCGGCCACGCTCGGTTGAACAAACTCGCCAAGGTCATTCACGACGATGTGGGCGCCCGCGCTGAAGAGCGCTTCGGCGCCGGCGCCGCGGTCTACCGCCACCACGAGGCCAAACTTGCCCGCTGCGGCGGACTCGACCCCGCTCAACGCATCCTCGACAGCGACGCTTCGGGCCGGGTCCACGCCCATCATGCGCGCCGCTTCGACGAAGACATCAGGAGCGGGTTTCGACGACAGATTGTCGCGTTCCGCAATGACTCCGTCCATCACCACGGGAAAGCGGTCACGAATTCCGGCGACGGTGAGCACTTCTTGGGCGTTCTTCGAGCTGGAGACCACCGAAATGGGCACTCCCGCCGCATCCAGCAGATCCATCAGTGCGAGCGAGCCGGGGTAGGGCGCGATTCCTTCATCACGCAAGACAGCTTCGAAGTATGTGTTCTTTCTATTGCCGATGCCGCAAACGGTGTTGGCCGTCGGGTCGTCATCGGGATGTCCCCATGGCACTTCGATATCCCGCGAGCGCAGCAAGCTGGCGACTCCGTCGTAGCGCTTCTTGCCATCGAGGTAGTCGAAGTAGTCGCGTTCGGTGTAAGCGGGGGTGACTTCCCAATCAGTGAAGAGTTGGGTGAACATCGTCTGCCACGCGTGCATGTGCACTTCGGCCGTAGGAGTGAGCACTCCATCAAGGTCGAAAAGTACGGCGTCGTAGTCAGTCAGGTCGGGCAGTGCATTCGCGGTCACGAAGCCTCCAGCGATGTGTGGATGTCGGACGTCGGCTCGCCTTCGCGCCGTCGTGCCAGCGTAGCGCGGCACGGGAGCGCGGCGTCAATCATGATCGGGCCACGCTCAGCGTCTGGCGAGCGATCTCAAGCTCTTCATCAGTGGGTACAACCAGAACGGTAACGGGCGAAGCATCCGTCGAGATCACGCGGGTGCCACGCTCAGGGGAAAGATTGCGCTCACTATCGATCTCGATTCCTGCAAAACCGAGGGTCTCAAGCGCACTCGACCTGACCAGCGGTGCATTCTCGCCCACGCCCGCGGTGAACGAGATGACATCGACACCACCCAACTGTGCGAGGTAAGCCCCCGCATAGGCACGAAGCCGGTGAACATAAACCTCATAGGCAAGGAGCGCGTGCCGGTCACCGTCTTCAATCGCCGCTTTCAGATCGCGGTGATCTGACATGCCTGCCATACCGATCAGCCCACTGCGCTTGTTCAGCAGGTCGTCGAGCTCGTCGATGGTCATGCCTTCGCGTCGTGCCAGATGAAACAGCACAGCCGGATCAAGATCACCCGATCGAGTGCCCATCACCAACCCCTCCAAGGGGGTGAGCCCCATGGAGGTTTCGACTGAGTGCCCGCGATCTATCGCCGTTACTGATGCACCGTTGCCGAGATGAAAAACGATCTGACGCAGCTCGCTGTTGGGGCGACCGACGAACGCGGCTGCGGCCTCGCTGACGAACTTGTGCGAAGTGCCATGAAACCCGTAACGGCGGATGCGGTGTGTCGCGGCGAGCTTGCGATCGATGGCGTAAGTGTAGGCAGCCGGAGGCAAGGTCTGGTGGAAGGCGGTATCGAACACCGCGACGTGGGGCACATCAGCAAAGGCTTCGCGGGCTGCCACGATGCCGGCGAGGTTGGCCGGGTTGTGCAGCGGAGCGAGCACGGACAAATCAGAGATGTTGATCTCGACGAGGGGCGTGATGAGCGTCGGTTCGAAAAAGCGCGCTCCCCCGTGCACGACACGGTGCCCAACTGCAATCGGCGGATGATCTGCGAGTGCTGGCCCGTTCGCTGCGAAGGCATCGATCATCACTTGGAAACCGGCAGTGTGATCGGCGATCGGAATCTCTTGAACGTAGGAAGCGTCGACAACCGCGGGAGCGTTTGCGCCAAGCGCCGCGGCCGGATAGACCGTGTGTTTAGCCCTGCCGATGTCTTCGCCAATGCGCTCCACGAGCCCCGAGGCGAGCGTCGCCTCGGTCTGCATATCAATGAGCTGGTATTTGAACGACGACGAGCCGCTGTTGACCACGAGCACGGGAATCACGAGGAGCTCTTTTCCTGCGCCTGGATCGCGGTGATCGCGATCGTGTTCACGATGTCAGACACGAGTGCTCCGCGCGACAGATCGTTTATCGGTTTGTTGAGGCCCTGCAGCACCGGCCCCATCGCCACGGCTCCCGCCGAGCGTTGCACCGCTTTGTAGGTGTTATTGCCGGTGTTGAGGTCGGGAAAGATGAACACGGTGGCACGACCCGCCACCTGCGAAGTCGGCATCTTGGCCGCCGCAACCGCTGCATCGGCTGCGGCGTCATACTGAATCGGCCCTTCCACCAAGAGCTCGGGCTGGCGTTCACGCACCAATGCGGTCGCTTCGCGAACCTTCTCAACGTCAGCCCCAGTGCCTGACTCCCCCGTTGAGTACGAAAGCATCGCCACTCGCACGTCGATTCCAAATTGGCTGGCCGTCGAAGCTGACGAGATCGCGATATCGGCCAGCTGGCCGCTCGTCGGGTCGGGAATCACCGCGCAGTCGCCGTAGACGAGCACGCGATCAGCGAGCGCCATCAAGAAAACGCTTGACACCACCGATACGCCAGGCTTCGTCTTGATGATCTCGAACGCGGGCCGGATCGTGTGGGCTGTTGTATGCGCGGCGCCTGAGACCATTCCATCGGCGAGACCCATGTGCACCATCAACGTCCCGAAGTACGACACATCGGTGACCGTGTCAGCTGCCCGTTGCACCGTCATGCCCCTGTGAGCACGAAGCTTCGTGTACTCCTCAGCAAACTTATGCACGTAAACAGCATCGAAAGGCGAGAGTATCTCAGCGCCGTTCAGATCAAGTCCCAGCTCGAGCGCCCGTGCGCGCACTTCGATCGGCTCGCCGAGAATAATGAGATCGGCGATGTCGCGCTTGAGCACGGTCGCTGCAGCGCGCAATACGCGATCGTCGGATCCCTCCGGCAGCACGATCTTGCGACGCTGCGAACGCGCGCGCTCGATGAGTTGGAACTCGAACATCAGCGGCGTTACCACGGTCGCTTCTGCCAGACCGAACGCGCGACGCAGCTCGTCGGTGTCAACGTTCTGTTCAAACAGCGCCAGGGCGGTGTCGTAGCGGCTGCGTGAGTCAGCGGCGAGGCGTCCACGAGTCGACATGATGCGCAAGGTTGTTTCATAGGTGCCGTAGTTGGTCGTGATGATCGGCAAACTCGACCCGAGCCCGTCGAGAAGCTGCATCACGGGCTCAGGCACATCGAATCCGCCGTTGAGCACAATGCCCGCAAGCGACGGGAAAGTTCCAGAAGCGTTCGCGAGCAGCGCCGCGAGCAGCACCTCGGTGCGGTCCGCGGGAATCACGACGACTGCGCCGTCAAAGAGGCGTGGCAACACGTTGACCATCGACATGCCCGCGACCACGACCCCGAGCGCCTCGCGCGTGAGCAGCGTGGGGTCGCCCGAGAGCAATTCGCCCTCCACAGCGCGTTGCACGCCGCGCATTGAGGGCGACACCAGAATGCGGTCTTCGGGAATCGTCCAAACCGGGACGGTCTCCGAGCGGCCGAACGCCGAGACCCCGATTGCCTGGTTGATCGCCGACACCGTCGCATCCATCTGATCGGGGTCTGCGCGATTCGCGACAACAGCGAAGAGCTCTGCGCGACCATGCGCGAGCTCTGCCAGCGCGAGGGAAGCGATCTGGCCCATTTCCGCCGCTGTGCGCGGAATGCTTGAACCGAGTTGCTCGGGCTGGCCCTGCGCGGCACGCCCTCCGAGCACAAGGACGACCGGAGCACCGAGGTTTGCCGCGATACGCGCGTTGAAGGCGAGTTCGGCGGGGCTCCCGACGTCGGTGTAGTCGCTGCCGACGATCACGACCGCGTCGCACTGCGCCTGCACGGCCTTGTATCGTTCCACGATCGTGGCGAGCGCCGCTTCGGGATCAGCGCGCACATCGTCGTATGTCACCCCAACGCAATCGTCGTACGCGAGGTCAACACCGTCATGAGCCAGGAGCATCTCGAGCACGTAGTCGCGTTCGATCGTCGAACGCGCAATCGCTCGAAACACCCCCACCTTCGGCGTCGCCGCGCTAAGCGCGTCGAGAACCCCCAAGGCAACGGTTGACTTTCCCGAATGACCTTCGGCTGACGTGATAAAAATGCTCTGCGCCACGGCCCCAGCCTAGAGGCTGTCATCAACGCAAATCGCGGATATGCCTGCACAGCGGATATACCTGCACAAAGAGTAAGACTCTCCGCGAACCCGGCAGAGCCTGGTTACCCTTGCTACGTTTCCGTCCTGGGGGAGTTGGCCTGGATGCCGCCTCGCGGAGAGCTGCCACAAGTCTAACCCGAGTGCGGGGGCCATCAGCACGCCGAGCGAGTTTGACGGCTGTTAATCACACCCGGCCCGCGCACTCACCGTGATTGTTACGATTGCGTAAAGGGCGACGCTGCCCGATGACCGTCACCCGAGACGGCACGAGGGAGGTCACGGTGGCTGACACCACGATGACGAGCACCGAGGTGGATCTGTCTGGCGAGATGAACCCGGGCAAATTCTCGGATGCTGCGGCAGCCGTCGTCGCATCCGTAAGCACCGTGATCGACGGCAAACCCGACGCGGTGCGCAGCGCATTGGTCTGCCTGCTCGCCGAGGGACATCTGCTCGTCGAAGACGTGCCGGGGGTCGGCAAGACGATGCTCGCCCGTGCACTGGCTGCATCGGTCGATGCCACGGTGCGTCGCATTCAGTTCACACCTGATCTGTTGCCCGGCGATGTCACCGGTGTCAGCGTGTTCAATCCGGTCGAGCGCGAGTTCGAGTTCAAGCGAGGGGCGATCTTCGCGAACATCGTCATCGCTGACGAGATCAATCGGTCGTCGCCCAAGACCCAGTCCGCGCTGCTTGAGGCGATGGAAGAGATTCAGGTCACGGTCGACGGGCACACTCACCATCTGCCCAAGCCGTTTCTGGTGGTCGCCACTCAGAACCCACTCGAGATGGAGGGCACGTACGCGCTGCCCGAGGCGCAGCGTGACCGATTCATGATGCGCGTCTCTATGGGCTACCCCGATCAGAAATCGGAGCAGCTCATGTTGCGCCAGCGTGACACGGTGAACCCGCTCACGAATCTCATTCCCGTGGTGACGGCAGAGCAGGTCAGCATTCTCATCACGTGGGCACGATCCGTGCACGTCTCCCCCGCGGTCGAGGAATACGCTGTCTCGCTGGCCCACGCCACGCGGCATCACTCCGATCTGCGTCTGGGAGCGAGCCCGCGAGCCACGCTCCAGCTCGTGCGGGCCGCCAAGGTATGGGCCGCGCTCGATGGTCGAAACTTCGTGATACCCGACGATGTGGCAGCGCTGCTCGTTCCCGTCTTCGCACATCGGCTCATCCCCACCCGCGCCGCTGGCGCAGGACGAGCCCGTGGTGGCCCCGACGCTGTCACTGTGATTCTCGAACGAATCGTGGCCAGCACACGAGTGCCCATCGCACCGAGGCAGTGACGGCCAAATGGTTCGCTGGTGGCCGCTGACAGCGCGAGGTACGGGGGCGCTACTGCTCTCAGGGCTGTGCTTTGTGCTTGCCCACGAGCTCGGCGTCACCGAGTTGCTCTACTTCGGTGTGTTGTTGCTGGCTGTGGTGCTCGCGAGTCTCGCCGCTGTGTCTCTCACCCGACGCACAGACACGGTCGCGAGAACGATCAATCCCGAAGTCGCACAGGTAGGCGAAGCGAGCATCGTCACCACTCGTGTGGGAGTACGAACCGCCGTTCCTACACCGCCTGGAACCTGGCATGACACTATGCCGAAGGGCCTCGCTGGCGCAGCCGACGGCGTGCTCCCGGCGATCAGCTCTGCCTTTCGCAACGGTGAACGCACGGTTGAAGTCACCTATGAGGTGACGGGCGAGATTCGCGGAACCCGTTCGATCGGCCCGTTCTTCATCAAGACCAGCGACCCGTTCGGGCTTGCCGTGCGCCGCACACGCTTCGATACCCGCACGCTGGTCACTGTCGCTCCTGCCTTAGTCGATGTGTCCGCGCTCAGTCACTTCACCGGGGAATCCGGCGGATTGCTGCATAGCGAAACTACGCAGCTCGGCCAGGGCGCCGACAATCTGGTCGCGCGGCCGTATGCCTCTGGCGATTCCATGCGCCGAATCCACTGGCGGGCTACCGCACACCGCGACGCCCTCATGGTGCGCCAAGAAGAGCAAGAATCCACGCCTGAGGCCACAGTCGTGCTCGATCGAAGTGGCGAACGGTGGGGCCGCCAGGCCCGCTATGCGCCAGGAGGTGACGACGCATTCGAGGCGGCCGTGTCAGCATGTGTGTCGGTCGTAGCTCGGCTCGTGCGCGACGGATACACCGTCGAGGTGATCGACAGCGACGGCACCGTTTTGATCGAGCGAATTAACGGAGGCGACGTGGCCGAGCTCGACGAGATGCTCACCCAGTTCGCCGACGTCACTGCACGCCGCGGCGATGACCTTCCCGACCTTGCCCGTTTGTTTGCCGGGGCAACAACAGGCCCGGTCGTTGTCATTACCGGCCAACTGTCGTCGACGGATGCTGATGCTCTCGCTCCGGCCGTGCACCACTCCACTTTGCCCGTTTTGTTCGCAGTGATCCCCGATGCTCACGCCCTCGCAGCAGCATCCGACAGCGGCTGGCACGTCGGCCAGATAGAGGTCGAGGGCGATTTCGCCGATGCATGGCGCGACGCGACCGGTCAGGGAGCAAGCCATGTCGTGGCGTAACGCGACCTCGTCCACCGTGACGTCAGACCCTGCCGAGACGCGAGTGTCTCGACGCGGCGCCCGAACGCTCACCATCGCGGTCTACGCAGCTCTCACTGCCGCGCTTCTGCCCGTGCTGAACGTGGTCGAACCGAGCGGGTGGCTGTTTGGCGCACTCGTGCTTGCCGCTGCGATCTTGACGGCCGGGTACTTCGCCCGCCGCATCGGGGTGCCCGCGATCGCGGTCTCACTGATTGAGATCGTTCTTTGGGCGCTGTTCATGTCTGGCGCCTTTTTCAGCAACACTGCGTTGCTCTGGGTCGTGCCGACACCCGCGACGCTCGAAGCGTTGCCCGCGGTGTTGGCCGCGGCTCAAGACGAAATCATCCAGGGAGCAGCGCCGCTGGAGCCCTCGCTCGCGCTGTCGGTCCTCATCGTCGGTGCGATGGGTCTGTTGGCGATCATCATCGACCACGTCGTGATCACGGCACGGATGCCTCTGCTTGCGTCCGTCGGCTTGATTGCTGTCTCGCTGATTCCCGCGATCATCGTCAGCGATGAAGCCGACGTGATGTCGTTCATCTATTTGGCCGCTGCGATTCTGTTTTTGCTCCGCGCCGAGACGCGATCACGCGAAAAGCCCGCTGAACAGCAAGCCGAACGGACAGCTGGTGTACCCGCGACAGCCATGGGAATCGCCGCAATCGCCGTGGTCGTCGCCGTAGCAGCATCCCCCCTGCTGCCTGAACCTACGGTGCGCGTGGGCTCGGGATTCGGAGCAGGCCCGGGCATCGACGCGTCGCTGTCGCTGGGCGATGATCTGCGCCAGCCCGACCCAATTGAAGTGATTCGGTACCAATCGAATGCATCATCGCCCCCGTATCTTCGAGCCACAACGCTCTCGCAGTTTGACGGGGCCGTATGGGAGCCCGATCCATTGCGAACAGTGCCGCTGGAGAGTTCATCGGGGTTGGTCGAACTGAACGTCGACGAAGACGTGCTCATCGCGCCCTCCGAGACCTCAGTTTCTGTGGTCAACCTGGTCTCGTATTGGTTGCCGATCCCGTGGGCGGCAACAGCCGTGACCGGGCTTGAAGGTGCGTGGTCTGCCGTGCCAGCGAATCGCACTGTGGTGTCACAGTCGGCGACCACTCAAGGTCAGCAGTATGCGGTTTCGTCGCTCGCGGCGCGTCCGACTCGCGAGCAGATTCGTGCCATGGATGCTGCGCTAAGCCCGCGTATCGATGACGCGACCGTTGCCCTTCCCGATGAGCTGCCGCCCATCATCGGAGAGCTCGCTATTGAAGTCACCGAGGGCACCACCAATGACTACGACGCACTGATCGCCTTGCAGCGTTGGTTTCGTGGTGGCGAATTCCGGTACTCCCTCGATGCTCCGGTCGAAGACGGCTTTGATGGCAGCGGCGCCGATGCCGTGGCACAGTTTCTTGAGGTTCGCGAGGGTTACTGCGTGCACTTCGCCGCCGCATTCACGATGATGGCACGCACTCTTGATATGCCGACACGTATTGTCGTGGGCTACCTGCCGGGCAACGTGACAGGCGAGATCGAAGACGGCGAACCGGTGTATTCAGTGATGAGCGACACCCTGCATTCATGGCCAGAGGTCTACTTTGAAGGTGTGGGATGGGTCGGCTTCGAACCGACAGCCGGCCTCGGCACGCCCACCGCCTTCGCACCGGAGTCGTTCACCCCCGGCGCTAGCGATAACTCGTTGACCGCGCAGCCCGAGGACCGTCCGACTGCGACATCGACGCCGGGCGCAGATCTGCAAGATCTGAATGTTCCGTTAGACGGCGCAAGCGGAGTAATTCGCGATGCGGAGACGAACTTCTATCCGATGTTCGGTGCGATCCTGCTCGTTCTGGTTGCGCTTACTGCACCGGCCATAATTCGCGCGGCAAGACAACGGTCGCTCACTCGGTCAGCGAACGACGGAGATGCCCTGGCCGCGTGGGCCACCGTGCAGAACACCGCGATCGATCTCGGTATTTCGGTTCCCGGGGCTGAAACACCCCGGGCATTTGCGGCCCGCCTGGTGAGTGAACACGGAGCTTCCCGTGACGCTATGCAAACCCTGGTCTACGCAATCGAGCATGCGAGCTATTCCGGAACGATCGGTCGCAACTACGGTTTGACCGACGCGGCGGCTGCCGCAGCGGTCGAAGCGAGTGCTTCCTTGTTCACTCACGTTGCGGCGTCGAGGCGTATTCTTGCCGTCGTCGTTCCGCGTTCTTTGCTCGTTCGACCAGGCAGTGTGTACGCGGGGGCAACCGGTCTTCGTCAGGAGTGACAGTCGGCCAGCGCAGACAAGGTAGGATTGTCTGCGGCCCTCACGGGCTGCTGGAGGATTCGCCTAGTGGCCTATGGCGCACGCTTGGAAAGCGTGTTGAGTGAAAGCTCTCAGGGGTTCGAATCCCCTATCCTCCGCCAAAAATTCTTCGTCGCATCCCACGCAGTCTGCGGGAGGTGCCTATCGCGTCAGTCAGCGCCGACCACGGTACTTCGCCGCTCAATCAAGACGGTGTCTCGCCATGTTCCGGCGGCTGGTCCGACCCCCGCACGCGCGACACGCTGCCTGGTGCCGACGACGCGAAAGCCCAGCGACTCATGCAGACGCTGACTGGCGACGTTCTCAGCAAACACGCTCGCCTGAATAGTCCAAACGCCTTCTTGCTCGCACGCGTCAATGAAGGCTTCAAGGAGGATCCGACCAATCCCGCGCCCCCTCGCTGTCGGTGCGACATAGACGGAATGCTCGACGACGCCGCGATAGGCAGGCCTGGACGAAACGCGAGATGCTGCCACCCATCCGACGACCGCGCCAGCATCATCGACGGCTACGAGGCGCCCCTGTCGCAACTTGCCCGCATCAAATGCCGCCCAGCTTGGCGTGGAGGTCTCGAAAGTCGCCTGACCGTCATTGATCCCCGCCGCATAGATCGTCTCGACGGCCGGCCAATCAGCAGCATCCATGCTCCGCACCTGCGTCATCAACCGAGCCTCCTCATGCCAGCCGCGTACCTACGAGACCTCCACAGTATCGGCGCCCCAGACGAACTGTCGGCCGCCATGTGAATACTCCCTATGCGGGGCGCGGCTCGGTCTCGGTCGTCAGCACTTTGATGACAGCGCCGGTGTCGACGTGTTCAAGGCTCTTGCCGACGGTATCGATGCGAAACTTCCAGGTAATGACAGCCCCGAGCACCGATGTCGCGACAAGCACTGTAAGCAGTACTCCCTGACCCCAAACGTCGAGCAGGGTGGGAAACAGAAACGCCGTCAGCACGGCTCCTACCTTTCCCATAGACGCCGCGAACCCTGCGCCTTTTCCCCGCACCCGCGTGGGAAACACTTCACCGGCGAGCACGTAGGTCATCGTGTTCGGGCCGAGGTTGGTCGAGAAGTTGAAGATCATGAAACCCGCGAAGATTGCAAACGTCGGGTTTTCGAAGAATACCGACGACGCGGCGATCGCTAGGCCGACACCGCAGCCGATGAATCCGAAGACTTGAAGCCGGATGCGCCCGACTCGGTTGACCAGTATTAGTGCCACCGCAAGGCCGACGAGCAAGAAGGTGTCGATCACGAACGCCCCCTCGGCCCCCTGGAGGTCACTCGCGATTACGCCAGAAACGGTGTCTTCGAGACCTGTCGTGTCCGTGCCGAGCGTGGTCGCGATAACAATGGGGGTGAATATACCGATGCCATATGTCCCGAGGTCCTGCAGAAACCAGGGCACGCTGGTCAGGATCGTCGCGCGGCGCAGCGGACGCTTGAACAGCGTCTTTAGGCTCGACTGCGACCTTTCTCGGTCGCCCTTCACCATGTCGACGACCGGCACCTCACGCGTGATGCGCAAGTCGCCCGCCGGGTGGTCTCCGAAACAGAGCCTCGCGAGCACCGATTCGGCTTCGTCATAGCGACCCTTGGACGCTAGCCAGTGCGGGCTCTGCGGGGTGAAAATCCGCGCGATCGTTACGACGAACGCGGGAATGATCACGAGGGCGAACATGATGCGCCAATCGGAGAGTTCTTCGCGCTGGCTGAGCACCAGCATCCCCACGCCAGTACCGGCGACCGCTCCGACCGCTTGAAAGCCAAACGCCCCGAGCACTCGGCGACCGCGAATCTTGGTTGGAAGCGTCTCAGAGATCATCAAATGCGCGACCGGATAGTCCGCGCCAAGCGCCATGCCCGTGCCGAGGAGAAACAGCAGGAAGATGGGCAACGAATCGCTGAACGATACGCCGACGAGGCACGCCGTGAGCAGTGCCATCTCCCACAGGAATAGCGGGCGTCGGCCCACCTTATCGGCGAGCCCGCCGAGAGCAGAAGCACCGATCAGAATGCCCAGCAGGGGCATCGCGGTGACCAACCCGATCTGCGCGGTTGACAGCGAGTATTCCGCGGCGATCAGCGGCGTTGCCACACCGACGAGAAAGACGATCATGCCTTCGAAGAACTTGCCGGCAGCAGCCAAGAACCAAGTGCGCTGTTGCAACGCGGTAAGTCCGGCCCGTCCCGCCTCGTCAATATGTTCCGAAACAGTGCGAGTCACGGGTGCAACTGCAGCCATTGGCGTCTCCTAGGTCCCAAGCATCGAGTCGACCCAGGTTGCGGTATCAGTATTAACAGCGGGCGAACGGCAACTCACGCGGCAACAGTCGCAGGCGTCTCAGCGCGAGGGCAACGTTGATCCCCGCAAGAACCGGATGGGCTCTGGGTCAGCCGGATACGGCGGTGTCATGCGCGAGAAGGTCGAGCACGATCTTGTCGCCCTTCGCCTGCGAGGACAACCAGGAAACCGAGCCGTGGAGCTCAACGACGTGCCCAGTGGGACGATCGGTCAGCGTCACGTGTCGACTGAGGCCGATGTTCGCGATGTCGATGTCCACGGCGTCGCGACGGAAGGTCGCGACTTCGGAGCGGAGGCGTCCGCCAGTGTCGCGGTTGAGTAGGTGAATTTTCTCCGGCGTGATCGCGACGATCATTTTCATCGTGACGCCCTGCGCTTCGGCGGATGCTTTTACGGCCGCAAGTCCGCCGAGTCCGACACCAAGCGCGGAGCTGAAACTGTTAGAACCTGTGACGCTCTCTGTGGCGATACCCCCCGCAGTGCCACCGGCGATCTGGGCGATGATGAGGTTCGCGAGACCGAAATGTCCGGCCGCGAGGATCTCTTCCTGATCGCCCAGGATCTGATGAGCCTCGGCAACGATCTCGGATTCACTATCCTTGGCCACGGACTCCTCATCTCCCGCCGAACTCAGCGCTCTATTGGGTCCGACCATAGCAGTCAGGCTCAGCTCAAGACCGCTTCGGGCCTGACCTGCATTTCGCGCGGGAACACTCGCAGGCGTCTCAGCTGGTGCCCTCGACACCAGACCAAGATGCATTCAATGGAATGGATGCCACTGGCGTACCGTTGCATCAACTATGCAAAGCTTCGGCACTCTCTCATTCGGACACTATGGCCCTCTCGGCGGCGGCCGTATCCTGACCGCTGGCGACTCGATGAAACAGGCCATCGACCTTGCGCAGGGCATGGACGACCTCGGCGCGAACGGCGTCTACTTTCGGGTTCACCATTTCGCTCGCCAACAGGCTTCTCCTATGCCTCTGCTCGCTGCGATCGCTGCCACGACCAAGCGCATCGAGATCGGCACCGGTGTTATTGACATGCGATACGAGAACCCGCTGTATCTTGCAGAGGAAGCTGCCGCCGTGGATCTAATCAGCGACGGAAGACTCGCGCTCGGCGTCAGCCGTGGCTCACCCGAATCGGTCGTGCGCGGCTACGAGGCGTTCGGCTACACCGGCGCGAACGACCCGCGCGGCGCTGACATCGCTCGCGAGCATTTTGGCACCTTCTTGCGCGCGGTCGAGGGCGAGGGAATGGCAGAGCGCGATCCGCACTCCCCTTTCGGAGGCGGCACCGGACCGCAGCGCATCGAGCCGTACTCGCCAGGGCTGCGCTCACGAATCTGGTGGGGTGCGGGCAACAGCGACTCAGCCGAGTGGGCGGGGCGAAACGGCGTCAACCTGATGTCGTCCACCCTGCTCACGGAGTCTGGCGATGTGCCCTTTGACGAGCTGCAAGCGCGGCAGATTGACGTCTTTCGCAACGCGTGGCGCAACGCAGGACACGCAGGAACGCCCCGGGTCTCGGTGAGCCGGTCGATCTTTCCCATCACGACTGCCGAAGAAGACATGTATTTCGGAGGCCGCCAGGATGGTGACCAGGTTGGCGTGATCGATGGCATGCGATCGACGTTCGGCAAAACGTACGCGGCAGCGCCAGACGTGCTTGTCGAGCAATTGCTTCAAGACGCGGCGATTCAGAGCGCCGACACCCTGATGCTGACCATTCCGAGCCAGCTGGGCGTCGAATTCAACCTTCGCATTGTGGAGTCGTTCGCGAAGCACGTTGCTCCCGCGCTGGGTTGGCAGCCACCGCGCGTCTGAATCAGCCGCGAAAATCGTCGGGGTCGACATTCTCTAGGAAGCGCTTGAACTCGTCTACGCGTTCTTCGGCCACAGCCGGGTCGACGACTTCGGGATCAACAGCGCCGTGTGCGACTTCTTCATCGTCGGTCACCTCATCTACGATCCCTGCCTGAAGAATCACCTCGTCAGCAACCCAGAGCTCGGCGCCGACGCGGGAGGCGAGCGCGATCGCATCGGATGGCCGCGCATCAATGCGATGGGTGCCGCCACCAGTCGTGAGGACGATCTCCGCGAAATACGTGCCCTCGGTAATACGGGTGATCTCGATGCGCTGCACGATCGCATCGAGACTCGCCAGCATTGAGCGCATCAGATCGTGCGCAAGCGGCCGCGGCGTCTCGGCACCTTCCACCGCGACGAGAATCGAGGTTGCTTCTTGTGCCCCTATCCAAATGGGCAGAATCTGACCTTCACCTGGCGACTCATCGATCGGTTTGAGCAATATGACATGTTGTCCTGCCGGATCGAGGGCGATACCGGCCACACGCACCTGAACCATCAACACTCCCTCCGCGGTAGCGGTCGGTGTGATGCCAGGCTAGTAGGTGCCGACTGCTTCGCGGTCCTCGAGAATGGCGCGCGTGCTTGACAGGCCCAAACGCGTGGCGCCTGCAGCGATCATCGCCTCAGCGTCAGAGCGACTGCGAATGCCACCGGACGCCTTCACTTCGAGCCGGTCGCCCACCGTCTGTTTCATCAGTGACACCGCGTGAAGCGATGCACCGCCCGCTGGGTGAAATCCTGTCGAGGTCTTCACGAAGTCGGCGCCAGCCGCCTCTGCCGCGCGGCAGCTCGCGACAATCGCCTCGTCTGAGAGCGCAGCCGATTCGATGATGACCTTGAGCACAACGGGCTTGGGTGCTGCCTCGCGCACTGCGCGAATGTCGGCCTCGACAGCGTCGTAGCGGCCTTCGATGGCGGCGCCAAGATCGATCACCATGTCGATCTCATCGGCGTGGTTGAGCGCGGCCAGACGAGCCTCGGCCGCTTTGATCTCGCTTTGGTGCTTGCCACTGGGGAAGCCCACCACGACGGCAAGCTTCAAGCCTTCCGGCAGCTCAACCGGCAGCGCCGACGGTGAGAGACAGACGCTGTAAGCACCCAGCTCTGCGGCTTGAGAGATAGCTGCGTCGATATCGGCTGTTGTCGCTGCGGGCGCGAGCAGGGTGTGATCGACGTACGTGGCCAGATTGGCAATGGTCATGAAGTGTCTCCTTGGCGCATATCAGGCGGCGAGCCCACGGGAGCGGGCTGACAAACCGGTGCTGACGACGACGATGGCGACAACGAGGCCGATTCGCGCACTGTTCGGCCACCGTTGAGTCTAACGGTCACGCCTGGACGGAGGCCGACCCCGTTACGAGCGGCGTGCGGGAGGGGGAGGAACTTCTTTAGCCGCAATCACGGCGCCGCGCGGAATCGTCACCACGCCGCGCTTGCCATCGACCACAAGCGTCTCGTCGCCTGCGCTCAGCAACTCACCTAATGCGTCGGTCGCCTGGCCCGATGGCAAGATATAGCGAACCACGACACGAGCCCCAGGTGACGGCAGGTTCACGACAGCATCACCACTGTCCGCGCTCGTAGTCCTTCAAGAAGACACCAAACAGGTCTTCGCCGTCTTCGCCACGCACGATGGGGTCGTACACCCTGGCAGCACCGTCGACCAGATCGAGCGGAGCATGAAAACCTTCCTCAGCCAGCCGCACTTTGGTGGGGTGAGGACGTTCGTCGGTAATCCAGCCGGTGTCGACGCTGGTCATCAGAATCTGGTCGTTCTCGAACATCTCCCGCGCGCTCGTGCGGGTCAGCATGTTGACCGCGGCCTTTGCCATATTGGTATGAGGGTGACCGGGGCCCTTATAGCCGCGGTTGAAGACACCCTCCATCGCGCTGACATTCACGATGTATTTACGACGCGCAGGGCTTGCGACCATTGCCGGGCGCAGTTTCGAGATCAGCAAGAACGGCGCGGTCGTGTTCGCCAGCTGCACCTCAAGCATCTCGAGCGGATCGACTTCTTCGACGCGCTGAGTCCACGAGTTGATGTCATGAAGATCGGGAATGAGACCACCCGCATCGATCGCCGTGCCTGCATTGAGCCGCTCAAGCGAGCTGGAGCCGGCAGCCATTGCTTGCTCGGTGAGTTCGTCGGCTCGAGGCGCGGCCGCCGCGAGCACGGGGTGCGCGGCAACGGAACGCTCAAGGGCCTGCGGGTGCTGATCGTTGGTATGCCCAAACGTCACCAGCTCCGGAAGGGGCCCGTCAGGCAGCGGAGAAAGTTCCGCATCGACCAGCGGCTGATAGGCACCCGGCGAGCGCCTCACGGTTTGAGTGGCGTTGTTGATCAGAATGTCGAGAGGCCCCGCCGCTGCGACGTCTTCGGCGAGGCCGATCACCTGCGCTGGGTCCCGCAGATCGATGCCGACGACCTTGAGACGGTGCAGCCACTCTGCGGAATCCGGAAGGCTCGAAAAGCGGCGCACTGCGTCACGCGGAAAACGAGTCGTAATTGTTGTGTGCGCACCATCTCGCAGCAGGCGAAGCGCAATGTACATTCCGATCTTCGCCCGCCCGCCGGTGAGCAGCGCGCGGCGATCGCTCAGATCCGTTCGAGCGTCACGCTTGCGGTGGCTGAGCGCCGCGCAGTCGGGGCAGAGCTGGTGGTAAAAGGCGTCGACCACCGTGTAGGGCTTCTTGCAGATGTAACAGCCGCGCGCCTTGATCAGCGTTCCCGCCGTGGGCGCAGTGGTTGCGGTGCTGATCGGGATGCCGCGCGTTTCATCGTCGATGCGGTCGGGCGCTCCCGTAGCAGTCGCTGCCACGACGGCGCGATCGGCGTCAGCAACCATCGCTCGAAGCTCTCGACGCCGTTCCCGCTTCACCGCCTTGAACATCGCGGCGGTGGCTCGGCGCACAGTGATGTAGTCGGGGTGTGCCTCGTTCATCTGCGCCATGTTCTCGAGCACGCGAAGAGTCGTCGCGAGATCGTCGGCATCGATGCCGTCACCAAGGTCGTCGGGCAAAGACTCAGCGGGGTCGGTCGGCGAAGAAGGCACACACAAGTGTATTGCGAGGGATGCTGAAGGTGCGGTGACTGTCAGTCTGTTGGCGGCTCAAGCGAAAGCACTCGAGTGGCATCCCACTGTTCAGTCCATCCGAGAGAATCGAAGACAGCGTCAAGCACCAGGGCGGTGAACCCCCACACAAGGTGCTCGCCGCCGGCATATCTAGCGATGAAGCCTGGACCGCGCCACTCGTGACCATCACGCCGCAAGACGGTGACACCACGGTTGGCGGGATCGAGCAGATCTGCCACCGGCACACGAAAAACGTCTGACGACTCAGCCTCGTCAACGACGCCCACTGCCGTCGGACGTCGCCACCATCCGACCACGGGCGTCACCAGATGTCGCGAGAAAGCGAGCGGCACCTCTGGCAACTCGCCGAGCACCTCGACCCCCGCCGGGTCAAGCCCGGTCTCCTCCCTCGCTTCGCGAAGAGCCGCGGCAACGACTGAGTCATCTTCCGGATCGACTCGACCTCCGGGAAACGCCACTTGGCCGGCGTGGGAGCGCAGCGTAGACGCGCGTGCCAACAGCAACACGTCCAGGTCTTGCGACACGGCTGCGTCTTGTGCGTCATGTCTGCTTGGCAAGGAATCGAGCACACCGAACAAGATCAGAACAGCAGCCTTGCGCGAAGCCGCCGCCTCGGGCATTCCCTCGAAAGCGTTGAAGACATACGCGGCGTTGTTGACGAGAGCGATGAGCGCATCGCGGGCGCTCAGCGAGCGCTGACCAGCAGACATCTTTTCAGGCTACGCCGGACAGCGTCGCGGCGTTGAATCAGCAGCTGATTCGTCCGTGCCGCATCGAGTCATCAGGAGCATCCTTCGTAACGAGCGACTTGAGCATGCCCGCCGCCATCACGACCTTGCCGTGGGCGGGCTCCCAAAACTCTGTCTCGACGGGAGTTACGCGAAGCAACGCGATGTCTGGGGTGTCGAGCCCGTCCTCGAACCAGATGTCGAGTGACTGCGTGTAGAGCTCCTCCATCTTGGCGCGATCGTGCACGATACGAGCGCGTCCGCCGATGGACACGAATCGCATGCCCTTCGCATCGCAGTACGACAGTCCAACATCGCTGTCTGCGTCAACTTCATCTGCCTTCTTGCTGTCGTCGGCGGTGAAGAAACAGATATCGCCGTTCTCATCCATCTGACGCGTGCTCATCGGACGACTCACCAGCGTGCCCCGATCGTCGATGGTGGTGAGCATCGTGAAGTCGATGTCTTCGACGAGCTCTTTCACTCGTGCGGATGCGTCAGCTGCCGAAAGCTCGGTCATTTGCGTCTCTGTCATGCACCCAGGTTTTCACCAGCGCAACGAGCACACGAGGGGCTTGACAGTGACCGATGGCCGCCCTACTCAGCATCCGTGCTACGCTGATGGTTGCCCATTCGGGTATGCGTCACATTCCTCAATGCCTCACTGTGGAGTAGCAGACAGCCTGACGCCCGGATCGTCACTATGACATCCGCCTCACACCTTCGACTTTTGCGCACGAGCGTCTGTATCGCCGCGCACCACCTGAAAGCTGCATGACCCTCGTAATTCCCACCCTTTCGTCATCACGCCCAGCGCTCAGTTGGCGACAAGCTGATAACGATGTTTTCGTCGCAACCGCTGCAGGCGAGTACGCTGGCTTTGTCGGCATTACTCCGCTCGGATACGAAGCGCATGGCGCGCAAGGCGAAGATCTCGGTATACACGGCACAAGTGAACTCGCCCATGCAGTGGTTGCGGCATCCGCAGCCCCGATAACACCACTCGCGGATATTCCGCGTCTCATACGCCCGCTCCGCACACGTCGGCGCGGCACTCCCGGTCGCTCACGCGGCCCACAAAGTAAAAGGAAAGACACGATGGCCACTGGCACCGTGAAATGGTTCAACTCCGAAAAGGGCTTCGGCTTCATCGCTCCTGACGATGGCGGCGCCGACCTGTTCGCGCACTTCACCGCGATCACGGGCGACGGATACAAGGAGCTCCGCGAAGACCAGAAGGTCGAATTCGAAGCGGAGCGTGGCCCCAAGGGCATGCAGGCCGCTAACATTCGCCCGCTCTGATTTCATCCGTTGGCCGGGGTTGCGTAAGCGCCCCGGCCAACGAATGGGCGTTCGTGCCCCCAGATTGAGCATGCTCCTGTCTGGATGTCGAACGCAGCCACACTCTTTGAGCGGCGACTAGACCGCTCAGATCAACGAGCCACGGCCTGAACTACTTGTGTCGCGCCCTCGTTGAATCGAATCGTTCGTCCGATCGTCGAATCGTCCGCGAGCACAGCCGCAATGACCGCGGCCACATCGCCACGCGACACCTTCGACGGCGCATCAGCGTCTACCTCGATCTGACCTGTCGGTTCGTCATCAGTCAGCGTGCTCGGTGCGACGATGGTCCAATCGAGACCACTCGCTCGCAGATGTTCGTCTGCGGCAGCCTTCGCCTCTGCATACGCGAAGAACGAATTGTCACGCGGCACACCGTGATCGGCGCCCGCACCGAAGTACGACACCATCACATAGCGCGAGACGCCCGCAGCCACGGCAGCGTCAATCGAGCGGATGGCCGCATCGCGATCTACCGCGTACGTGCGCTCCTCGCTACCGCCTCCCGCACCGGCAGCCCACACGACGGCGTCATTTCCGCTCACCAAGTTGGTCAGCTGTTCGGTATCAAAGGCCTGCACATCAGCCACGAGCGGTGTTGCTCCGGTCGCTGTCACTTCTGCCTCGTGATCGGGATTCCGAACTACCGCGGTGACGTGGTCGCCTCGGCCCGCCAGGAGCGGTTCCAGAAGCAACGCGATTTTTCCATGCCCACCGATGAGCAAAACTCGAAACATAAAGCACTCCAATCGTGATCCCCTCGAGCCTACGTTCCATGGGGGGAACTCCGGCTCCGAGAGCGGATCAGCGCAGGAAGCTGTATGGGTCGTACTCTTCGATCGGAATGACGCGCACGCGGGGCAGCGGCGCGTCGAAGACCTCGGCATCGAATTCAAGGTCGAATTTCTGCAGCCCTGGTATCGCGCTAAAGCCGATATTGCGAAACTCGGCGAACGCAAGCAGGCCGACGCGACGCTCTCCATCAATCAGCGCTTCGATGTCTTCGAGAAAATCGCCGTCGTGGCTGACGAGAATCACGTCACCCTCGCGCTGACGCAACGCTTGCAGGGTGCGCTGGATGGCGATGTCGACGACCTTTTCGTCGGGCGCACCCGACAGCGGAACCACGCGATAGTCCATGGCTTTGAGCGCCTGCACGAAAGACATCGGGATGCCGCTGGATGCATTGAGAAAGAACAGTCCCTGCACATCTTGGCGCCAGGTTCGCCGGGCGAACGCGATCAGACGGTCCCAGCGTGGGCGCTCGTCAGGCTGCGGACGTCGGCCGAGGATCGACGAGCCCAAGGTTGCGTCGATGTTCTCGCCGTCGACCAGCACCCAGGTGATGCGTTCTTCGCCTTCGCTCACGGGTCTCCCTTGATCTGCCGCGACTCGCGACCTGCATTGATCCTACGGGCACCGTGCGCTCGTGCTCTCACGGCACCGATCAGCATGCCGCGCGTCACCCGACCAAGGTGGTTGCCCGCGGATACGCTGGCCGTATGGTTGCCCCCAATTCGCGCCGCGCTCGCGCACAGCGGCGACGCGTGAAACGTGTCGCGTCTTCAGGCAGCGATCTGACCGATGCGCAGTGGGCCGCGATCTCTGAGGCCTGGGCCCAGTGCGCATACTGCGGCAAAGCGGACGGCCCATTTCAGCGGGACTGCGTGCTGCCGATATCGCGTGGCGGCCGCTACACCCTCGATAACGTCGTACCGGCGTGCCGGTCGTGCAACGCAAGCAAGTCGAACGACGAAGTCACCGCGTGGCTCCGTCGCAAACGGCTGGATGAACCCGCGTTTCTGTTGCGATTCCGCCAGGTGGTGCGTGAACTCACTGACTGAGTGCGCTCACCGTGGCACCCCGGGCCAGACGCATTCCGTCTCAATGTCTCGAGCCGCGCGCAATGCCAACTCGTCGCCGTTCATCGGGCCGATCACCTGCACACCGGTGGGAAGAGACGCAGCATCCAGCCCGGTGGGTACCGCGATCGCTGGCAAACCGAGAAAATTCGCGGCAAGGGTGAGCCAGAGTGACCGCCAGGCTTCCGCCGCCTGCGACTGACCGCCAAGATCGAAATCCACGGCAGGAATCCCCGAGGCGAGCACCGGCCCCAGTATCAGGGGCGTGTCTTGTTGCAACTGCCGCCATTCGGCCGCGACGACCACCCGCTGCGCCCAAGCGCCTGCATAATCGCGCGTTGTCTCATAGGGGCGTGCCGCAGCCGTGCTGTCGCGCATGAACGCCGTAGCCGCGTCTCCCAACGGCACCGAGAGATCGGCAGGATCAAAGGTGAAGAGCATGTCGGTGCAAGCGAGCCGGCGCCACAGCGTCGCCGCTTCTTCGAGGCGCGGCAGCTCAATCTCGACCACATCCCACCCTGAGACGATCAACGCGTCGACGGCCTTGTTGATGGATGCTGATACTCCCGGCTCGACATCCCATGTCGCTGTCCCCTTCACCACGCCGACGCGACGTGGTGCGCCATCAAGGTCGACCGCATCCGCGTCGACCGAGATGCCATCGCGCGGATCAGATCCAAGCAGCACCTGAAACGCCAACTCAAGATCAGCGATATTCCGAGCGATGGGGCCGTTCACTGAAAACTGTTGCAACGTCATGGCGACAGGTGCGCCACGGACGGCTGATCGAGGCACCCGGCCGAATGAGGGCCGGATCGCACACACACCGGCGGCATGGGCGGGAATGCGCAACGACCCGCCAAAGTCGTTGCCTAAACCCAGAACCGACATTCCCGTTGCAACCGCCACCGCATCACCGCCGCTCGATCCTCCCGCGGTGCGGCTGAAGTCCCACGGATTGAGCGTGCGACCGAAGAGCTCGTTGTCGGTGTCCCATCGCATTCCGAAGTCGGACATATTTCCGCGTCCGATCGGAACCGCACCGGCGGCACGCATGCGCGAAACGATCACCGCGTCGTCTGGTGCGACGTAGTCCACCGCCCCACGCCAACCGTTTGTGGTGGCCGACCAGGTCAGGTCGATGTTCTCTTTCACCGTGAACGGCACGCCCGCGAGCGGGCCCGGGTCGAGGCCTGCCGATACCGCTTCGTCGATCTCACGTGCTGCCGCGAGCGAGCGATCAGCAAAGATCGCCGTGACCGCGTTGATCGAGTCATTGATCGCTGCGATATGAGACAGATGTGACTGCATCACGTCGACAGCACTCAGTTGCGCTGCACGCACCGCGCCAGCAATCTCACGCGCGGTGCGCGGCGTGTGCACGGGCTCTCTGCTGGTGGGGCTCACATTCCGAGGCTAATGCGTGCCGTATTGGTCGACGTAACGGTGATGAGGCTGAGTTGTGCCTTGTGACCTACTAAAGTTCTGCGTATGGCTTCAGAACAGCAAGAACACCATGGCGGCGCGCTGAGCGGAAACGGCAGCCCAGGACTGTGGGGTGCGCTGTTCGGTCTGATCATCGCTGCGTTCATCGCGATTCCCCTCTCGGCGGCATTCTCTTTTGCCACGAACCCTCAGACTCAGCAGCTATTCGGTGGGCGCCTCAGCGAGGCAACCGAGGGGGGTTACGTCGCTTTCTGGTGGATTGTGGCGATCTTCTTGGCCGCGCTGCCGTTCTTGGTCGGCTTTGCCGTAGCCAAGATGTCGGGAAAAACGCTCGCCATCGTTGGCGCAATCGTCGCCCTCTTTGTGATCGCGGTGCTCGTAATGGGCCAGCTCTTCGTTTTCTAAGACTCTCTCTGCAGAGCTGGCTGGCCCACGGGTTGCCTAGTGCGCGGGGTTGCTTAGTCGACCAATATTCGTTCTGCCCGTGAGTAGACGTTCATTGTCGTGCCTCGCACGAAGCCCGCAAGAGTAAGCCCTGATGTGGTCGCCAGCTCGGCGGCAAGGGTTGACGGCGCTGAGACGGCCGAGAGAATCGGAACGCCGGCCATCACCGCTTTCTGAACCAGTTCAAAGCTCGCGCGGCCCGACACCTGCAACACGACGCCGGTAAGCGGCAGGCGGTCGTTCAACAGCGCCCAGCCGATGACCTTGTCGACGGCGTTGTGTCGGCCGACGTCTTCGCGCACCACGTACCGTTCCCCCGACACGGCGTCGTATAACCCTGCGGCGTGGAGCCCACCTGTTCGGGCGAACGCTACCTGATCTTCACGCAGACGATCGGGCAGCTCGGCGAGAGCCGCGGCTGAAATGGTCACGCGGTCAAGCGACGGATCAAACTTCGATGCCGTCTCGATGGCTTCGATGGAGGCCTTGCCGCACACTCCGCATGAACTGGTGGTGTAAAAATTGCGTGCTAGTTCTGGTGCGGGAAGCGTGACGTCGGGAGCGAGTGCCACGTCGAGAACGTTATAGGTGTTGCCCTCTGCGGTGCCGCTGAGCGCGCCGCCGGGCGTGCCAGGACCACCACAGTGGATGGCGTTGCGAAAGTGGTCGCGAATCGAGATCACGCCCTCCGACACCAAAAAGCCAGCGGCAAGCTCAACGTCGTGTCCCGGCGTGCGCATCGTTATCGCGAGCGGCTCGCCCATCACGCGAACTTCAAGTGGTTCCTCGACTGCGAGGTCATCGGCTCGCTTGCGCGTTGCAGAGCCCAGGGTGATCTTGATGACCGGTCGGCGTGCGGTGATGCGGCCCACCGTTCAACCGCCGATCGCGTTCATGCCACGAGCGGGCTGCAGGAAGGTGGGATCGTTGATCGCGTGGCCGGGCAGTTTGCCGCGCACGCAGGCACGAAGCATGCGATCAACTGCGATCTCACGGCTGTTATCCGGTTCATCTTCTGCCGCTCGAAGAATTGGAAGCAGGTCGTACTCAGTCTCAGAAAAAAGGCAGTTGCGAAGCTGCCCATCGGCAGTGAGCCGCAACCGGTCACAGTCCCCGCAGAACGGCGCCGTTACCGAGGCAATGACGCCCACCGTGTGGTCGGTGTCGTCGAGCGTCCATCGCTCGGCTGGCGCACCGCCGCGACCGGGAATCGGAGTGAGGGCCCACCTGGCGGCGAGGGTCTCGAGAATCTCTTCACGCGTGACCATGCGGGTGCGGTCCCAGGTGTGGCCCGCATCCAGCGGCATTTGCTCGATGAAGCGCATCTGCGCTCCGTGCGATACCGCGAACTCGACGAGGTCAACCAGTTCGTCATCATTGACATCACGCATGGCGACCGCATTGATTTTCAGCGGGCGAAGAGTGGATGCTGCCGCGGCTTCGATCCCTGCCAGTACATCATCGAGGCGATCGCGTCGGGTCAGCTCGTGGAATCTCTCGTGCCGAATCGTATCGAGAGAGATGTTCAAGCGGTTGAGGCCGGCATCGATGAGGCCGGGCAGCTTCTCAGGCAGGCTAATGCCGTTGGTCGTCATGGCGAGTTCGACAGGTCGCGCATCGGGCCCACGGATCTCGCCCAGTCGGCGCACCACCTCGACGATGTCGGTTCGAAGCAGCGGCTCACCCCCGGTCAATCGAAAGGTGGTGATTCCATTTGATGCCGCAATCGTCGCAATCTCAACGATCTCGTCGAGGGTCAAGATGCTCGTGCGAGCCAGCCATTCGTTGCCCTGTTCTGGCATGCAATATGTGCAACGCAAGGAGCAGCGATCCGTGAGAGAGATTCGCAGGTCTCGATGCACACGACCAAAGGTGTCAACGAGCGGCTCGCCAGGCGACGCCGAGGGCATATCTCGTTCGTCGAGATCCGAACGGATCCCAATCGTCACCGGCACCGCGCTCACGCGCGAATCTCCGCTGAAACGATGCTGACCATACGTCGAGCCTAATCGTCACAACCTCGGTGCGGGCCGTGTGCTCTCCCTCCGCAAGGGGCACGACGGCCGCCCCCAGTTCGCGTGCTTTCTTGACCCCGCGACGGGGGTTGTGCGAACAGCCCGTCTACTGGGACGGTGAATCAGAACGCAGGCGCCCGTGCGTTGGCACAGAATCCCAAGAGCCTGCTATGGTGTGGTCAGACCACATCGTTTGATCGATCGGAGCGCATCCCGTGGACCTTCTGGATCCCCTGTTACTCGCCCGCTGGCAATTCGGGCTCACCACGCTCTACCACTTCCTGTTTGTGCCGCTCACGCTCGGGATGGCGCTCACTGTCGCGATCTTTCAAACGGCGTGGTTTCGCACGGGCAAGGTGAAATGGCTCCACCTGACGCAGTTCTTCGGCAAGATCTTCCTCATCAACTTTGCGATGGGCGTTGTCACCGGAATCGTGCAGGAGTTCCAGTTCGGCATGAACTGGTCGTCGTACTCGCGATTCGTCGGCGACGTATTCGGAGCGCCCCTCGCATTCGAGGGTCTGATGGCCTTCTTCTTCGAAGCAACCTTCATCGGATTGTGGATCTTCGGATGGGACAAGCTCCCCAAGGGTTTGCACCTCGCCAGCATTTGGATCGCGACGATCGGGGCATGGTTCTCGGCCTACTTCATCCTTGCCGCGAACGCCTTCATGCAAAACCCACTCGGGTATCAGATGGCAGAAGACGGCAGCCGAGCCGAGATGACCGACTTCCTTGCCGTACTGACTAATCCTGTCGCGCTCGCAGCACTCCCCCACACCTTGGCAGCGGCATTCATGATGACGATGGGTGTCATCATCTCAATCTCTGCATGGCACCTCGTACGCGGGCAGAACATCGAAATGATGCGTTCGTCCTTGCGGTACGGACTCTGGGGCATGATCATCGCGTTCGGCGGCACCGCACTGTCAGGTGACCAGTTGGGCCTGGTGATGGTGGAGACGCAGCCGATGAAGATGGCCGCAGCTGAGGCCCTGTTCGACACCGCCTGCGGAGCCGATGCTTCATTCTCGATCTTCACGTTGGGAACGCCTGACGGCACGAGCGAACTGTTCTCGATTCGCATCCCGTTCTTGCTGTCGTTCCTTTCCACCCACACGCTCGACGGTTGTGTCGAGGGCATCAATGATTTGAACATGCAATACACGACCGAACTGTTCCCCCAGTTCGCAGACCAGGTCGACGGCAACTTCGCCCCGATCCTCTGGGTCACCTACTGGTCGTTCCGCTGGATGATCGGCCTTGGTGGCATCGCCGCTCTGACCGCCGTCGTGGGCCTGTGGCTCACGCGCAAGAAGGCAAAGCGCGACGTGCCCACCTGGGCATGGCGCCTCGCCATCTGGGCATGGCCGGCATCGCTGTTCGCCATCTTGGTGGGCTGGGTCTTCACCGAGATGGGCCGTCAGCCCTGGATCGTGTTCGGTCTGATGCTCACTGAAGACGGAGTATCGCCGAGCGTTCCCGGCTGGACAGTTCTTATCTCGCTCGTCTCGTTCACGGCGATATACGCCATCCTCGCAGTCGTCGAAGTCGGTCTCATCATGAAGACCGCGCACGCCGGGCCCGCGCCGTTACCCGGACCAGACGACCCCGATCCGCGTGAGCGGTCGGTCGAAGACACCCCCACGACGGTCTACTAGGAGAGCGCCATGGATCTCGCATACATCTGGTTCTTCATTGTCGGATTTCTGTTCGTCGGCTACTTCGTGCTTGACGGCTTTGACTTCGGCGTCGGAATGTCGTTGCCCTTCCTGGGCAAGAACGAGGTTTCGCGTCGGCAGGTCATCAACACGATCGGTCCGGTCTGGGATCTCAACGAAACGTGGGTCATTGTTGCTGGCGCGTGTCTGTTCGCGGCGTTCCCGGAGTGGTACGCCACCCTGTTCAGCGGCTTCTATTTGGCTCTGTTGCTGATTCTGCTCGCGCTGATCTTGCGCGGTGTCTCGTTTGAGTACCGCCACCAGCGCGACAGCGTGAAGTGGAAAAAGGGCTTCGACACGATGATCGTGGTTGGCTCCGCCGTACCCGCGCTGCTGTGGGGTGTCGCCGTTGCCAATATCGTGCAGGGTGTTCCGATCGACGCAAACCATGAGTTCACCGGGTCGTTCCTCACGTTGCTGAACCCTTACGGCCTGCTGGGAGGACTCACCACCTTGCTGCTGTTCTTCACCCACGGCGTGTACTTCGTGGCACTGAAGACCGATGGTCAGGTGCACGCAGATGCACGCGTGCTCGCTCGCCGCTCAGGCATGTTGACTGTCGTGGTCGCAGCCGCATTCTTGATCTGGACGATCTTCATCGCCGCCGGTCACGGTGCTCCGCTGATGGTGCTGGTCATCGCAGGTGCCGCTATCGCCGCCGTCGCATTGATCATGTCGCTCATCTTCAATATGCGAGATCGCGAAGGTTGGGCGTTCGGCTTCGGAGCGCTCACCATCGTCGCGGCCGTGCTCACGCTCTGGTTCGCATTGTTCCCGAACGTCATGCCCTCCTCTACAGACCCTGCCTTCAGCCTGACGATCGAGAACGCATCGAGCACCGACTACACGCTCACGATCATGACGTGGGCAGCGGTGATCTTCCTGCCGCTCGTTCTGCTCTACCAGGGCTGGACATACTGGGTCTTCCGCAAGCGCGTGACCCGGTCGCGCATCGAAAAGGCGTCTGCCGTCGCACATTGAGCTCAGGAGCACACGAGGGTCACGGCGGTAGAGTCAGAGGGTTGTGAATCACGAGTCGGATGCTGAAGCGCCCCCGCGCACACGGGGCGCCCCCGTCGATCCGCGTCTGCTGCGCTATGCGAGAGCGTCTCGCGCATTCTTCGTTGCGATCGCTATCGTCGCGCTGCTTCACACCGGCTTGATCGTTGCCTTCGCATGGTTGCTCACGCAGGCGATCGTCGCGGCGATCGAAGGCGAATCGGTGTCGGCATTGGCCCCGACCCTCGCCCTTCTCGCGGCGGTGGTTGCCGCACGCGCTGTGTTGCTGTGGGCACGGGAATCGATCGCGGCCCGCGCAGCATCCAGAGTGCAAACACAACTGCGCGCTGCGCTGGTCACCGCAGTGGGAGAGCTTGGCCCCGGTTGGCTGGGGCGCCGCAACTCCACCGAGTTGGCAGTGACGGCAGGGCGGGGCCTCGACGCGCTTGAGGCCTACTTCGGTCGCTACCTACCGCAGTTGGTGCAGACCGCTGTCGCCACTCCCCTGCTCATCATCGTGATGTGGTGGTCTGACTGGATTTCAGGGTTGACCGTCGTGTTGACGCTTCCGCTCATCCCGATCTTCATGGTGCTGATTGGTCTCGCTACTGAAAAAGTGCAACGGCAGCAGTGGAAGACGCTTCAGCACCTCGCCTCGCGATTCGCGGACACGGTGCAGGGCCTGTCAACGCTCAAGATCTTCGGTCGGCAACATCGCGCGGCGGCTTCGATCGAGCGTGTCACCGATGACTACCGTCGCGAAACCATGCGCGTTCTGCGCGTGTCATTCCTGTCAGGGTTCGCGCTTGAGTTCTTGGCCAGTATCTCGGTGGCGATTATCGCCGTGTCGATCGGTTTCCGTTTGATTGACGGCGCAATGGTCCTCGCCGTCGGCCTCTTCGTGCTCCTTCTCGCTCCCGAGGCGTATCTGCCGCTTCGGCAAGTCGGCGTGCAGTTCCATGCCGCGGCCGAGGGCGTCGCTGCCACTGATGATGTGTTCGAAGTCTTGGATGCTGCCCGCAAGGGTCGCGCACTCGAGGCTCCGCCCTCACGCCAGCAACCGAACGCGCTGCCGGTGCCAACTACCGCACTGCGCGTGTCGAGCCTGCAAGTCTCCTACGGCGACCGCGTTCTGCCGCCCGTGTCATTCGCCGCGACACCAGGCTCTGTAACTCTCTTCGAGGGCCCCAGCGGAGCAGGCAAATCGAGCATCTTCGCCGCGCTGCGCGGTGCCGCGGCCTTCAGCGGGAGCGCATGTCTTGGCGACACAGGAGTCGACGCCCTCGCACCGTCGGAGTGGCTTGCCTGGGCAGGTCAACAAGCCGGACTGCTCGCTGGTACCGTGCGTGAGAATGTCGTACTCGGCGATCCAGCCATCGACGAAGCGATAGTCGAGAATGCGCTGGCCCTTGCGTGCGCCGACGAGATTCACCCCGACGTTGCGCTCGGCGTGCAGGGCGCGGGGCTGTCGGGCGGCCAAGCACACCGAGTTGCTGTCGCTCGGGCGTTCTACCGACACCTGCGCGGGTTTGCCGATGTCATCGCCCTAGACGAACCGAGCGCTGCGCTCGACTCCGACACCGAGAACAGACTCTGGCTCTCGGTGCGCACACTCGCCGATCGCGGCGCAGTTGTGCTGCTGATCTCTCATCGCTCAACCGCCCGAAAGATTGCCGATCAGACTGTGCGTCTGGCTGCGTCTCCCGTCGCACCCTTAGAGGTGGGCATATGACACAGATGACACAGATGACATCTCAGACTGACCGGCACACTGCTGCAGACGTGCTGCGAGGCGCGATGCCCCCGACGCGCCGGTTCTGGTGGTCGTTGGCTGCGGGGTTCGCCTCAGAAGCCTCGGCGGTCGCACTGCTCGCCGTCAGTGCCTGGCTCATCGTGCGGGCCGGTGAACAGCCGCCCGTGCTATATCTGTCGGCCGCGGTCGTTGGGGTGAGATTCTTCGCGCTTTCTCGTGCCACCTTCCGCTACCTAGAACGTCTGACCGGCCACGACGCCGCCCTGCGCCAGCTCGCCACGACCCGAGCTTCGCTTGTTCGCCGCTTGATTCCTCTCGCGCCTGCGGGCCTTGCCCGCTCTGGCCGCGGTTCGGTGTTGGGCGCGCTGGTCGATGACGTCGATGAGTTGCAGAATCTTCCGCTGCGGGTCGTGCAGCCGCTCGTGTCATCTGCCGCAGTCGCTGCGGCAGCTGTGGTGCTCGTCGCCTTTGTCTGGTGGCCGGCAGCACTGACATTGCTCGCATGTCTCGTCGTGGCAGGGCTCGTAGCAGCGCTTTGGGGCTGGGCATCAGGCGCGCGAAGCGAACGAGCGATCGCGCCACTGCGTGCCCGCTTGGCCGACGCCGTGACGGATCATCTCGGAAGCCTTGATGTACTCATCGCATTCGGCGCCGAGAGTCAAAGCCGCGATCGCATCGTCGAGGCAGATCGTGCACTGGGCCACGCGGTGGTGCGTCGCGCTGCAGCACAAGCAGGCACGACGGCGATCGTGTCACTGATGGCGGGCGCTGCGTCGATTGCGGCCGTGCTCGTCGCTGCGCCGGGAATCGCCGCAGGAAACCTCACTGGCCCGTCACTCGCGGTTGCGGTGTTGATACCGATGGCCGTGTTCGAAGTGTTCACCGCCGTGCCGATGGCTGCGTCATCATGGCGGCAGGTCCGCGCCTCCGCCGAACGCATTGCCGACTTGGTGCCGACAGAGTTACCGCGAGAGATGGTGAATGACACAATCGCGCCCACGAGCGATGTCCCCGCGCTCGGCGACGGGGTGCATCTGCGCGACGCCACGGTTTCATGGCCCGGTGCAAGCGCACCGTCACTGCGCGGCATCGATCTGGACGTTCATCCCGGCGAGCGCCTGTTAATCATCGGCTCCAGCGGCTCTGGAAAATCCACGCTCGCGCACGCTTTGGTGCGTTTTCTCGAGACCGAAGGCCGTTACGACATCGGCTCACAGCCAGTCGCTGATCTCGCCAGCGATGATCTGCGTCTCGCCGTCGGCCTCTGCGAACAACATCCCATGCTCTTCGACGAAGATATCCGTCAGAATCTGGTGTTCGCCAAACCGCGCGCGACCGATCAAGAACTTGTCGCCACGCTGGAACGCGTCGGACTTGGCACCTGGCTCATTGAACGCGGTGGTCTTGACGCGCGGGTCGGCGAGCGCGGCTCGCTCGTATCTGGCGGGCAAGCTCAACGCATCGCGCTCGCTCGCGCGCTGCTGCGCGGCTTTCCGGTCCTGGTGCTCGACGAGCCCACGGCAGGCGTCGATGCTGATGCGTCAGATGCCCTGCTCACTGACCTGCTGTCCGCTGTCGGTGACGACCAGGCCGTGGTGCTGATCTCACATGTGACTGTGCCTGCTGGTTTGGTCGACCGCGTGGTGCGCCTTGACGGCGGCCGCCTGGTGGCTGCGCGCTAGTTCAGGTGCATTCCGAACGCCTGTACACCCGCGTGTGAGCGGAGCGGGGCAAAGCCGAGCCGCTCGTAGAAGGCCAGCGCACCGAGATTGTCAGCCGAAGCGACAAGGTGCAGTCCCTGCACATCACGCGAGCGGAGTTCTACACAAAGAACGTCGATGAGCTTGCGGCCCCATCCCTGCCCCTGCAATTCGGGGAGGAGGTCGATGTGCAGGTGCGCTGGATAGTCGTCTCCGTACGGTTCGGCGCCGCCACGACGGCTATAGGCATAGATCAGTGTGCCGTCTTGCCGGGTGGTCTCTTTCACCGGCCGCGGCCACCGATCGGCGAATTGCGGCCACCATGACGTGGCAAACCAATCTTCAAAGCTTCTCGTGTCCGTCGCACCCACCACGTATCCCGCAACTCGCCCGTCGTCAGTTTCTACAACAAAAGCCAGTTCGGGATGCTGCGCGACATACGGCAGCACGAATACTTCTGCCCAGATCTCGTCGTCGTCAAAAACTCCGGTCGCGTCGGTTCCTGCATCGGCGGTCTTGAGACAGATACGGGCGAGAGCCGGCTCATCACCTGGGCGAAATGGTCGAATCTGGGTCACTCGGCGAGTCTAGAGGTGTGCTGAAGCGAATGTCAGCGGGAGCAATACGAAGCCGAACCGGCAAACCGGGTGCGATGCCGAGTCCGGCGATGCGGTCCGCTGACAGATCGACGATCACTTCGGGCTCTTCCGTACGCACACGCACGCCCGACGGCGTCTGCTCAAGCCGCGTCACTCGCGAGATCCATTCGCCCTCGCGTGCTTCAATACGGCCTGACAACCGTAAGGCCCCGGTCCATGTGGTCGCCTCGATCGCTTCCAGGTGCACGTCAGCAGGCCGGAAAATAGCCGTGCTTGCCCGCGCCGATTCATCATTCCCGCGCTCGATCCGCAGTGGGCCGCTGTTCCACACACCCCCGCTCACCGTTCCCTGCACTCGATTGAGCCCCGCCACGACAGCGGTGAAGCGTGTGGCGGGCTCGGCGAGCACTTCACGCACGGGCCCCTGCTGGGTCACCTTGCCCGCTTCGAGAACGATGAGGCTAGTCGCCAGAGATACGGCATCGACTGCGTCATGCGTCGCGACGATCGCGGTCGCACGGGTTGCTGTGAGCTGCTCGTGCAGGAGCGCCCGCACATCTCCTGCCGTCTCGGTGTCGAGCGATGTCAGCGGTTCGTCGAGCAATAGCACCGAGGGCGAAGTAGCGAGCGCTCGCGCAAGTGCGACCCGCTGCTGCTGCCCGCCCGATAGCGCTGCAGGGCGGCGCTCGCCCATCCCCGCGAGGCCGACACGCCACAACCACTCGTCTGCTGAAGTGTTTGCTGTAGCTGCAGGCACGCCGCGTACCCGCAGTCCGAACGCGATATTCGTGTGTGCGCTGAGGTGAGGGAACAGTCTCGGCTCTTGGCTGAGCAGCACAACGCGACGTTCAGGTGGGGCAATATGCGTGTGCGGGCGGGGCGCCGCATCCAAAACCCGATCGCCCACTGTGACCTCGCCTTCGCCTAAGCGAGTCAGACCGGCGAGCACGCTCAGCAAAGTAGATTTTCCCGCGCCACTCGGGCCCATCAGCGCCGTTACTTCACCGGCCGCTACGCTCAACGATGCATCGAGGGTGAAGCCGGCTCGCTGAACTAAGACTCGCGCGGAAAGCGCCTCGCCCGTCATCGCTGGGCCTCCGGCCGCCAGGCTCGAACGAGCAACAGCACGGTGATCGCGGTAATCAGCAACAAGAGCGAGAGTGCGACAGCGGTGCCCTGGGTCACGCCTGCCCCGTTGAAAGCCGTATAAATGGCGAGCGGCATCGTCTGAGTGACACCCGGAGCGTTTCCCGCAAACAAGGCGGTGGCACCGAACTCGCCCACCGCGCGTGCGAAGCACAGCACGACACCAGCGATCAAGCCCGGGGCGGCGAGCGGCAGGGTGATCCGCCGAAGCACAGTCCAGCGCCCCGCCCCGAGAGCAGCGGCAGCCTGCTCGTACCCCACTCCTGTCGCACGCAACGAGCCTTCGAGTGCCAGCACGAGAAAGGGCAATGCAACGAAGGCCTGGGCGATAATGACCGCCCCGGTGGTGAAAGGCACCTGAATGCCCCACTCTCCGAGAATGCCACCGAGCCAACTGGTGCGGCCGAAGAGAAACAACAGCGCCACGCCGCCAACCATCGGCGGAAGCACGAGCGGAATGGTGACGAGCGCACGCAACAACGCCGCCGTACGAGAACCGCTTCTTGCAATGACAAGGGAGAGAGGCACCCCGACGACGACACACACGGCAGTGGCAACCAAGCCCGTAAAAAGCGAGAGTCCGAGCGCCGACAAGGCCTGGGCAGACGTGATGTCACTCAAGAGCGTCGACCACTCGACACGCCCAACGAGCGCGACGAGCGGCAGAATCAGCAGCGCAAGACCGACGACAGCAGGGATGGCGAGCACACGAGGGATGAATCCGCTGTGGTTCATGGCGTGTCGAATCCCCACGACTGCAGCACAGCCTGCCCATCGTCGCTCAGCACGTAGCCGATGAATGCCTGAGCAATCTCGGGATCAGACGCATCAAGAAGCGACGCGATCGGGTAATGGTTCACAACGCTCTCCGCGCCCTCTGGCACGATCACCTCGACGTCGTCGCGACCCTGCACATCGCTGGCGTAGACGAGCCCCGCGTCGGCTTCTCCCGCGGCGACCTTGGTGAGCACTGCGGTGACGTTCTGTTCAAGACTCGCTGCGACCACGTGCACGTCGCCATAACCAAGCAGAGTTTGCGCGGCCGAGCCACACGGCACCTCGGGCGCGCAGAGCACGACCGTCAAATCGGGATCCGCAAGATCCGTGATGCTCGTCACCTCGCCTGGGTTGGTGGACGGAACGGCGATCACCAGCGTGTTCGAGGCGAAGAACTGAGCGTTGTCAGCCAACGATTCGCCGACGACTCTGATCATGTTTCTCTCGTCGGCAGAAGCGAACACGTCAGCCGGGGCACCCTCAATCAGCTGTGTAGCCAGCACACTTGAACCGTCATACGAGATCGGCCGAATGTCGACAGCGGTATGCATCTCTTCGAACTCACTCGCCAACTCATTGAATGCAGCGCCTAGCGACGCCGCGGCGAAGATGGTGAGCTCTCCATGCAACTCGGCGCCCGGGTCGTCGACCGAGGTCGCGTCACCGTTGCCACAGCCGACAATCGCAAGGCTTATTGCCCCGGCAACAAAGGCTGCTGGCAACCGACGAAGTCGCTTCGACACGTCACTTCCTCGGCGATTCGATGATCACGTTGGTCGCTTTGACGACGGCTACCGATAGCGAGCCAACCTCAAGCCCAAGATCATCAACCGCCTCGGCCGAGAGCAATGAGACGATCCGCTGGGGTCCCGCTTGAATGTCTACCTGAGCCATCACGCCATCACGTTGAATGCGAGTAACGATGCCCACGAATCGGTTCCGAGCACTGGAGAGCACGTCGGTGGGGTCGCGTGGCGCCTTCGCGAGCTCCGCCGCGTGTGCGGCCACGACCTCGCCGGCGATCTCTGCGGGCGACGCTCCCGTCGTGGCCAGAGTGCCGGCGTCAACCCACCGGCGAACTGTATCGTCACTCACGCCGAGAAGGCGCGCAGCTTCGGCGATCTTGTAGGCGGGCACAGAGAGCAGGTTATCACCGCAAATGCGGATGAAGATTCATTTTTGTTCCGCATGTGCGTTCGATAGCCCCTCTGCCTCGACTGAGGTTTACCCTGGGGGAATGCCCCTGCCTCCCCTCGTTGACCCCCTCGACATGCTCGATGCCGATGAGGCTGCCCGCACTGCGCGGCACGCGATTCTCGCCGGTTTCGGCGACGTCGCTCAACGCCGACTCGCTGCCGCGCATGTCGCGGTGATCGGCGCGGGCGGCATCGGGTCACCCGTCGTGCTCGCCCTTGCAGCCGCCGGCGTCGGCGAGCTCACCATCATTGACGACGACGACGTCGAAGTGTCAAACCTGCAACGGCAGATCATGCACCGTCGAAGCGACGTCGGGCATCCGAAGGTCGACTCGGCGAGGCGCGTGGCGCAAGACCTCTCACAGAGCGTTGTGCACACCGTCAGGGAGCGGGTCACCGCAGCGAATGCCTCGGCAATGCTTGCGGGCGCTCATGTGGTCATCGACGGTACCGATACCTTCGAAACGCGCGAAGTCGTCGCTGCGGCGTGCGAATCGCTCGGCACTCCCCTTGTGTGGGGGGTCGTGCAGGAGTTCCACGCGCAGGCCACCGTGTTCTGGTCATCACCGCCACCGGGAACGCCCGCGGTGCTGTTGCGCGATCTGTACCCTCCGGAATCGGTGGGCACCGTGCCGAGTTGCTCTGAAGTGGGCGTACTGGGGTCGCTGTGCATGCAGGTCGGCGCGCTCCTGGCCACCGAAGCGATCAAGCTGATCACCGGCACGGGCGAGCCGCTCCTGGGTCGAGTGGTGATCATCGACGCTCTTCGTGGTCGCAGCGACGAAGTGCCACTGCGGCCATCGACGGCGGCAGCGAACAGGCACACGCCACCGCTTCCGCTGGTGGCGCAGCTGACCCCCGTTGAGGCGCTGACTGCCCAGCAGGCCGGCGCCACAATCATCGACGTGCGCGAACCCAGCGAGACTTCCGCGGGAATCATCGCGGGTGCCACGCGGATACCGCTACAGCAGCTTTTGCAGAACCCCTCGCTTGCTGGCACCGGTGCGGTTGTCATTGTCTGCAAAGGCGGCATGCGTGCGGAACGAGCCGCGCATGCTCTTATCGCTGCGGGCCACTCGGCGAGTGTGCTCGAGGGCGGCATGGATGCGTGGTCTGTCGCGCAGCGCGAGGTTGTTCCCGCATGAGTGACGACCGCAACGATCTGATCGAGATCGCCGACCACCTCGCAACAGTGCTTGACGCCGTGCGAGTGGTTGACGCTGAGTCGGTTCCCATCGCCGACGCGTGCGGCCGCACCTTGGCCGCACCTGTTTTCGCCGCGGTTGATATTCCGGTATTCGACAACTCCGCGATGGACGGCTTTGCGGTGCGATATGAAGATGTGGCCGCAGCTTCGACAGACCATCCGGTGGCATTGAGCGTTGTCGCCGACCTTCCGGCGGGTACCGCACTTGATCCCGCAGTGGCGTCTGGCGAGGCCGCACGCATCATGACTGGCTCTCCCCTGCCGAGCGATGCAACGGCGGTCGTGCCGTTTGAAGATACTCTCGACGGACTCAGCGACTCGCTCGGTCAGATCACCGTGTTGCACGCCCCGCGGGCTGTAGGCGCTCACACGCGGCGGCGCGGCGGCGACGCCGAAGTGGGAGATGAGATTCTCGCACCGGGCATCGTGCTCGGCCCTCTCCAAGTGGGCGCGGCAGCAGCAGCGGGCGTAGCAGAAGTCACCGTTGCCCAGCGCCCCCGGGTTGCCGTAGTTTCCACCGGCAGCGAGCTGGTGCCACCCGGGGAGCCGTTGCTGCACGGACAGATTCCCGAATCAAACAGCGCACTGCTCGCTGGGCTTGTGGTTGAAGCGGGCGCCGAACTCGTATTGCGCACCACGGTGACAGATGACGGCGACGGACCGTTGCGGGCCATTGCCGAAAGCGAAGCCCTCGGCGCGGACGTCGTCGTATTCACGGGTGGCGTGAGCGCGGGTGCCTACGAAGTCGTCAAGAATACGCTCGGCGAGCAGATGACCTTCAGCAAGGTGCGCATGCAGCCGGGCAAGCCTCAAGCGTTCGGCACCTCGCCGCAGGGCACATTGCTCTTTGGGTTGCCGGGCAACCCTGTCAGTGCCGCAGTATCCTTCGAGGTCTTTGTGCGGCCCGCAATCTCAGCCATGATGGGCAGAACTTCTCTCACCCGCCACGTCATCACGCTTCCGGCGGCATCCGCATGGCGAACGCCGCCCTCGCGGGCACAGTTCTTGCCTGTCACCATTGATCGTTCGGATCCGAGTGCATGGAAGGCGGTGCCTGCCACGAGCGGCGGGTCTCACCTCGCTGGTGGGCTCGGGCGCGCCGAAGCGTACGCATTCGTTGCAGCCGATGTGCCGGCAGTGAACGCTGGCGACCCGGTCGATGTCATGCTTTTGTCATGAGCTTTACTCATTTGGATGCTGCGGGCCACGCTCGCATGGTCGATGTCACCGAAAAACAGCCGGCTGTTCGCGCTGCGACGGCACGTGGTTTCGTGCGTTGCGCCCCCGAGGTGGTCGCTGCCTTGCGCGACGGGAGCGTGCCCAAAGGAGACGTACTCGCCGTTGCCCGAATCAGCGGCATTCAAGCGGCCAAGCGCACACCTGAGCTCTTGCCACTGGCGCATGTGATCGGTGTTCACGGAGCTACCGTTGACGTCACCATTGAAGATGGCGGAGTGTCGGTGGAAGCAACTGTGCGCACCGCCGATCGCACGGGCGTCGAGATGGAAGCTCTCACGGCCGTCGCCGTTGCCGGGCTGGCCATCGTTGACATGGTGAAGGCGCTCGACAAAGGAACGTCGATCGAGAATGTCCGCATCACACACAAGACCGGCGGCAAGAGCGGCGACTGGGTGCGCCCCGGCGAATGACGCCGACGCTGGGAGCCATTTTGCTCGCGGGGGGCAGGGCATCCCGCGTGGGTGGAGCCAGCAAACCGCTGTTCGAAGTGGGCAACGAAACGCTTTTGCGCGCAACGTATTCCGCCGTCGTCGAAGCTGACGCGCGACCGATCATTGTGGCTGGTGACGTTCTAGACCACGCACTCGAGGTTCAGTGGGTTCGCGAGGATCCCCCGTTCGGCGGACCGGTGGCTGGCACAGTCGCGGCCATCGAGTCATGGTCCGATAACACAGACCCTGCGTGGGTGTTTCTGCTCGCGTGTGATCTGCCTCAGATCCACACCGCCGTCGCGCGACTGCGCGAATCGCTGCCACTGTTACCAGACGACTCAGACGGTGTGTGCCTCGGCGATCAATCATCGCGACCGCAGTGGCTGATCGGAATCTATCGCATGAGATCGTTGCGCCGCGCAGCAGCTGCGCTACCTGATCGAGGACACAACACCGCCGTCCGGTCTCTCATGCACGATCTTGCCATTACGGTGCTGGGCGCTCCTGCGGCCCTGACCGAAGACGTGGATACGTGGGAAGATCTTGCAAAGGCACGCGAGCGTGCCTGCCACTCAGTTGATCGTCGCGAGGAGCCACAATGAGCGAGCAACCCCGCACTCTCCCACCCGAAGCGTTGAGCGACTGGGCAGCCGCGCTGCGCACGCAGTTCGACCTGGCTCCCGAAGACGTGCCGATCTCGCTGATTCTCGATCTCGCGAAAGACGTTGCCGTTGGCGTAGCGCGCCCTGCGGCGCCGTTCAGTGCGTTTGTCGCGGGTCTCGTCGCGGGACGCGCGGGCGGCAACCCTGCTGACGTGGCTGCCGCTGTCGCGACGATCACGGCGTTGGCGCGCACCTGGAATACCGAGGAGACTGCCTGATGGCTCGCGTTCGATACTTCGCCGCCGCGGAAGAGCTCGCGGGGGTGAGCGAAGAGTCGCGCTCTGAGCCGACACTCGCCGCCTTGCGCGCCGCTCTCACCTCCGAGCGGCCGGGACTCGGTAGCATCCTTCCCCGGTGCGCTGTTCTGGTCGGCGGCGCACGGGTCGATGATGAGATCGCCCTCGCTGACGATGACCTCGTCGACGTACTGCCCCCATTCGCTGGCGGCTGACAGCCTGGTCTCGGCGCTACCCGCCGAGACCTTTCCACGCGGTCGTGCCGTCGCTTTCCACCTGCCGCTTCCACACCGGCAAATCTGTTTTGATCGACTCGATCACCTTGCGGCATACATCGAAGGCCTCGGCGCGGTGGGAGGACGTCACAGCGATCACGACGGCAGCGTCACCCACACTCAACCGCCCCACCCGGTGGCTCACCGCAACGAAAGCACCGGTATGAGCGATCGCATCGTCGGCGATACGGCGCAGCGTCGCCTCGGCGTCAGGGTGCGAGCTGTATTCGAGGGCAACCACGGGGGTGGTGGCATCGGGATCGTGATTTCTCACTCGCCCGACGAACGTGGTCTCGGCGCCTGCGCTGGCATCTGCGACGGCCTCGAGGTGTGCGTCGAGGTCGAGCGGCGATTCTGAGATGGATGCGAGCCGAACGGGCATCAGTGGTCTCCCCCGCTGAGCTGGTCGGCGACGTGCGTCGCCACTGACAAGACCACCGGCATGCCTGAGCGCACCGCTGCGCTCGAGCCTGGCAGGTTGACGATGAGGGTGGCGCCGACAACACCCGCGAGGCCGCGTGACAACATGGCCGCAGGCTTTTCGGCCAAACCAAGGCGGCGCAACTCTTCGACGATGCCGGGAATCTCGCGCTCGATGACCCGCGCCGTTCCTTCTGGAGTCTGATCTCGCGGCGCTATGCCCGTGCCGCCGGTCGTGACGATGAGGGCGGCCCCTGTAGCCACGATCGATCGAAGCGCCTGTTCAACGCTGTCGGCACCGTCAGGCACCACGACAGCGTCGTCGCAGTCAAAGCCACCGTCGCGCAATGCAGCAACCGCCGCCGGACCACTGGTGTCGGTGCGCTCACCTCGCGAAGACCGATCAGAGACCGTCACCACGGCCGCGCGCAAACTCATTCCTCCAGCGTAGGTCTATGCAACCGACCTCGGCCTCATTCCAGGTTTTCGGCTGAAGACGCCTCTGCTGCCGCGGTGATGCGACTGGCCATTCCTTTAAAGATGAACCCGTGAAACGGCAGCACTGCGAGCCAGTAAAGCCGCCCAGCGAGACCGTCGGGAAAGAACACCGCGCGCTGGTGGTAGATGGACCCTTCGGATGACGCGGTGGCCCGCAGCTCGAGCCAGGCCAGGCCAGGCACCTTCATCTCTGCGCGCAGCCGCAGAAACTCTCCCGACTCAATTGCCTCGACTCGCCAGAAGTCGAGCGCGTCACCGACCGATAGTCGAGCGCGGCTTCGCCGACCACGGGCCAAACCGATCCCCCCGACCAGGCGGTCCATCCAGCCTCTCACCGCCCACAGCACTGGCGATGAATACCACCCGTTGTCCCCACCAATGCCCTCAATCACCCGCCATAGCTCCTCGGATGATGCGGGCGTGGTGACCCGCTGCTCATCGACGAACACGACTCGACCTGCCCAGTCGGGGTCGCTCGGCAGGGGGTCGCTGGGCACTCCAAGAACTTCGCTGTCTTGCCAGCTCGTCTCAACGGTGTCGTCATTCACACGACCGAGCGCAAGACCGACCGCTTGACGATAAGGTGTCAGCCCGTCTGCCGGCGGTGGAATGAGGTCGTCGACATCGTGATCCTTCATCACGCACTCGTTCTGCAGCGACGCGACCAATGGCCGCGCGATCGATCGGGGAATCGGTGTGACAAGGTTCACCCAGTGAGAAGCGAGCCCCGGAGTGAACACCGGGAGGGATGCGATCGGCCGTTGTTTCAATCCCGCCTCGACGGCGTAGCCGTTCATCATCTGGCCGTACCGCAAGACATCCGGGCCGCCGACGTCGACGGCACGATTCACCTCTGATGGCACCCGCGCGGCACCAAGCAGATAGTGCAGCACGTCGCGCACCGCGATTGGCTGAATGTGGTTGCGCACCCAGCGCGGCGCGGGCATGTACGGCAGCACATCGGTGAGATGGCGCACCATCTCGAATGATGCCGAGCCAGACCCGATCACGACGCCTGCCTGCAAAACCAGAGTCGGCACGCCACTGGACAGAAAGACCTCACCGACAGCGACCCGCGAACGCAGGTGTGGCGACAGGTCGACCCCGGCAGGATGGAGGCCGCCGAGATAGACAATCCGAGAAATGGATGCGCCAGCTGCCGCGCGCGCGACGTTATGCGCCGCAGCCAGATCCGCATCTTCGAAGCCGCTGCCCGCAGCCATGGAATGCACAAGATAAAACAGCACGTCGACGTCGCTCGCTGCCTCGCGCATCGCCTCGGTGTCTTCAGCCGCTCCCTCGACAATCTCAACCTCGTTGCCCCACGAGAATGAGGCCGCGCGCTTCGCGTCGCGCGCGAGCACGCGAACGCGGTATCCCGCTGCGAGTAGCCGAGGAACGAGGCGGCCTCCGATGTAGCCAGTGGCGCCGAGCACGAGTGCCCTCGGGACGTCACCGTTCTCGCGCGGCATCGCGCGCAACGGCTCTTCGCGGCCAGTCGGTGCTGTCAGTTCACTCATGGCCTCATGTTAGGCACCGATTCACCGCCGTAGGTTCGGGCTGATGCGAACGGGAACAGTACGCTACCCTGCGCCCTGGCCAGGGTGCGCATGCTGGGAGGCATTCAGCCTCGATGCTCCAGCCTGACTATCACCGACTTCGACGTAGGCGTGCCACTCACGTCTGCGATCGAGTCAAGGGGCACCAGGACGTTCGTCTCGGGATAGTACGCGGCGGCGTTGCCGCGCGGGGTGGAGTACGCCACGATGCGGAACTCGTCGGCGCGACGCTCTTGCACGGCGCCATCGGGACCCGTCCACTCCGACACCAGATCAACAATGTCTCCGTCAACAAAACCGAGTTGCGCTATGTCGTGCGCATTTACCATCACCACTCTGCGCCCGCCGTGAATGCCTCGATAACGGTCGTCTTTGCCATAGATCGTGGTGTTGTACTGATCGTGTGACCGCAGAGTCTGAAGGAGCAGACGGCCGGGTGGTATCACCGGATACTCCAGCGTGTTCGTGGTGAAATGTGCCTTGCCATCGCTCGTGTCGAAGCGTCTCTCATCGCGCGGAGCGTTGGGCAAGAAGAAAGTGCGTCCCTTGTCAATCCGCTTCTCATAGTCTTCGAAGCCGGGAATCACTCGTGCGATGTGCTCCCGCACCCGCGCATAGTTGCTTTCAAGCGACGCCCAGTCGGCACGCGGAGCATTGGCCGGGAGTGAACTCGTCGCCGGTCGCTCCCCGAACACGTACGCGCAGATGCGCGCCACGATGGCGACTTCGCTCAGCAGTTCCTCTGACGGCGGCGCTAAGCGTCCGCGCGACGCATGAACCGCCCCCATCGAATCCTCCACCGACACCCGTTGATCGCGTCCGCTGCGTTGGTCTCTGTCTGTGCGACCGAGGGTTGGCAGAATCATCGCGCGCTTGCCGACCACCGTGTGGGAGCGGTTGAGTTTGGTCGACACCTGCACCGTCAGATCAACGGAACGCATCGCCGCCTCGGTCACGCCCGTGTCGGGTGTTGCACTGACGAAGTTGCCGCCCATACCCATGAAAAAGCGCACCTTGCGGTCACGCATCGCGCGGATGGCCTCCACCGTGTCAAAGCCATGCTTGCGAGGCGCCTCGAATCCGAACTCCCGGTCAAGCGACTCAAGAAACGTTTCTGAGGGCTTCTCATAGATGCCCATGGTGCGATCGCCCTGCACATTGGAGTGTCCGCGCACGGGGCACACTCCAGCTCCGGGTCGCCCGATATTGCCCTGCAACAGCAACACATTCACGACATCGCGCAGGGTCGCTACCGAGTGCTTGTGTTGGGTGAGGCCCATTGCCCAGCAGACGATGGTCGCCTTTGACGCGCGTACGGTCTCGCCCAATCGCCGCAACAACTCCTCGGGCAGACCCGTCGCCGCGACAAGCTCGCTCCACTCAGCATTCATCATCAAACGCCGATAAGCGTCGAGACCACTGGTGTGGGCATCAATGAACTCATGGTCAAGCACGTCGCCTGATTCAGCTTCGTACTCGAGCAGGTGTTTGCCGATCGCTTGAAAGAGAGCCTGGTCGCCGCCCAGGCGAATCTGCAAGAAGCCGTCGGCGAGCGTGGTGCCACCGAAAGCGACGCCGCGAACCGTTTGCGGGTTCTCGAACCGCATGAGCCCCGCCTCAGGCAGCGGGTTGACCGCAATGATCGTGGCCCCACGTTGCTTCGCTTTTTCAAGGGCGCTGAGCATGCGTGGATGGTTCGTGCCCGGGTTTTGCCCCGCAACGATCAGCAGATCAGCATTGTGAATGTCGTCGATCGACACTGTCCCCTTACCGATGCCGATCGTCTCAGTCAGGGCCGATCCCGATGACTCGTGACACATGTTCGAGCAGTCAGGAAGATTGTTCGTACCAAGACCTCGCACGAGAAGCTGATAGAGGAAAGCGGCCTCATTCGAGGTGCGCCCCGACGTGTAGAACACCGCGTCATTCGGGTCCTCGAGAGCGCTCAGCGCATCGCCGATATCGCGTAACGCGTCGTCCCACGAGATGGGGCGATAGTGAGTCGCACCCTCGTCAAGCACCATCGGATGAGTGATTCTGCCCTGCTGCCCGAGCCACCAGTCATCGTGAGAGTCGAGTTCTGCTACCGAGTGCTCAGCAAAAAAAGAAGGACCCACCCGCCGCAGAGTCGCTTCCTCGGCCACAGCCTTCGCCCCGTTCTCGCAGAACTCCGCGAGATGGCGCTTGTCTTCTTCGGGCCAGGCGCACCCGGGGCAATCGAAGCCATCCTTCTGATTTACCTTCAGCAGCGTCTGAACGCTGCGCCCCACTCCCATCTGGTCGTTTGCGATCTTCAGGGCGTGCAAGACCGCCGGCACGCCGACCGCAACCTTCTTGTTGGCGGTGGTGCGCAGCTTCGCTTCGTCGATGTCACGGGTGGGCGGTTTCCTCGACATATGCCAAGGGTAAGGGTTCACCGGCGCCCGGTGCCGAAGATCCCGCGGATCACTCCGTTCAGGATTGTCTGCGTGGATTTCGATCCCAGTACTTGTTCTATCGGCGACTTCTGTGTGCTGCGCGTAGTGCGTGAGGAGGTCTTCTTCAACAGACGCTCGTACTCTCGCTGCGCTTTCTTGTCAGCCGCCGCTTGAGCCTTGTCTATGGCTGCCTGTTGCTTCGCGAACTCGGCGTCTACCTTTGCCTTCTCGGCCGCGGCCGCGGCCGCGGCTTGTGCTACCGCAGCATCTGCCGCCGCCATCTTCGCGCTGAGGATCTCACGCGCCGACTCCCGGTCAATTGCAGTGCCGTACTTCGCCAGCAATGGTGACGCCTCGATCGTGGTGATGACCGCTGACTCAGGCGTCGGAGACATCAGCCCTTGCGGTGCCCGCAATCTCGTCCATGCCACGGGCGTTGGCGCGCCCTTCTCGCTCATGACGGTGACGATCGCTTCACCGGTGCCCAGCTCTTGTAGCACCCGCTCAAGGTCATAGCTTGACTTCGGGTACGTGCCCACTGAGGCGCGCAAAGCCTTGGCATCGTCAGGGGTGAACGCGCGCAACGCGTGCTGCACCCGCGAACCCAGCTGTCCGAGCACATCCGAGGGCACGTCTTTGGGAGTTTGCGTCACAAAGAAAACGCCGACACCCTTCGACCGAATCAATCGCACGGTCTGCACGATTGCCGCGATGAAGTCTTTGGATGCATCCCGAAACAGCAAATGCGCCTCATCGAAGAAGAAGACGAGCTTCGGCTTGTCGAGATCGCCGACCTCCGGCAAGGTCTCGAAGAGTTCGGCCAGCAGGTACATCAGAAAAGTTGAGAACAGCGCTGGTTTGTCGATGATGCCGGGAACTTCGAGCAGGCTGATGATGCCACGACCGTCGCTCGCCGTGCGGAGAAAATCCATCACGTCAAATTCGGGCTCGCCGAAGAAAACGTCTGCCCCGTCGTCGGCAAATGTGATCAGCTCACGCAAGATGACCCCGACTGTCGCTGGCGAGAGTCCGCCCAGCTTCTTCAACTCGGCTTTTCCTTCGTCGCCCGTCAGATAGGTGAGCACTGCGCGCAGATCCGATAGGTCGACGAGCGCGAGACCGTGCTGATCGGCATAGTGAAAAACCAATCCCAGACTCGACTCCTGAGTGTCGTTGAGCCCAAGCACCTTGCTCAATAGCAGCGGCCCGAACCCCGAAACAGTCGCGCGCACCGGCACGCCCGTTCCGACACCGCCCAGCGCAAAATACTCGGTGTGGGATGCTTCGGCTTTCCAGTTGTGGCCAATCGCTTCCGTACGGGCAAGGAGTTTCTCGCTCGGTTCGCCCGGTGTCGCGACGCCAGAAAGGTCGCCTTTAATATCAGCCGCGAACACGGGCACGCCCTGTTCCGCAAGTTGTTCTGCCAGTCCTTGCAGGGTGCGTGTCTTGCCCGTTCCCGTGGCGCCGGCGACCAGGCCGTGACGGTTCATCATGCTGAGGGGGATGCGCACCTGCGCCTCGGGCACCGCCTCCCCGTTGACCAGCGCGCCAAGATCAAGCGTGGCGGCGTCGAAGGTGTAGCCAGCGACTATGGCTGCTATCCCTGCGGCGTCGAGCGGTCCAGACGTTGTCGCTGACTCAGACTCAACAACCGTGTCCGGTGTTGGTGCCGGCACTGCCCGCTTCGGTTGCGGCGTTGCGTCTGTGTCGACTGCGCTTTCGTTCGCTGTGTTCGCTGTGTTCGCTGTGCCAGCGGCGCGCATCCGGGCTGCGGCGGCTTCCGCCTCGGCGAGCGCTGCGCGCGCTTGGGCTGCCTTCAACTCTGCCGCTGCCGCAGCTGCGTTGGCTCGCAACAGTGCGATTTCGGCTTGGGCTGCTTCGGATTCGGGAGTGGCGCTACTCATACGTTCAGCCTATGCGCGGGCCGCCAGCGTCGTCTCGGTGCGCGCTCGGGCTTCGACAGCGAGTTTTCTCACGAACAGTGCCGCGACGATCAGCGCTGCACCCCCACCCACGCATGCACCGCCGAGGGTATCGCTCAACCAATGCGCGTGAACATATGTGCGGCTGAGCGCCATCAATGCCACCCACGCCGTTCCCACGACGAAGACCCACAGCCGCGGAAAGATCACCAAGAAGGCGACCGACATGGTGGCCGCGTTCGCGACGTGCCCTGAGGGAAACGAACCGTGATCAGACAGCACGATGATCTCCTCCGGCCGAACGCGCCCGAAAAGGTGCTTGAGAATCTGCACGAAGCCCGCTGAGGCGATGAGTGCGACCAGCAAATAGAACGCTCCCCAACGATGCCCGGTGACGAGCAACGCAAGTGTCGAGCCAATCGGCACCACGAGCACGCCGAACCACCCACCGCCGACAAAATTCATGAACAGCGAGAAGCCGAGCATGAACGACGACTCCCAACTCACCACAATGGTGTTCCACCACACGTCGACAGCGAACGGATCATCGCCCAGAGAAAATGCCCAGGCTCCCAGCGCGGTGGCCGTCACCACGAGTACCAGTCCCGCCAGCACGAGCCAGAGTCGAGTGGCGTCTAGCTGCCGCCTGGCTGCCGGGTCTGCGAACGTTTCGTCGGTCATCGCCCTATTGTGCACGCGTTGTGACACTCACGGGGCAAGGCGCTCCACCGTGCGTGGCCGAACAATGAACCACAGCGAGAGCACGGCAACCACGGCGCAGCCGACCATGACCGACGCCATCGTGGTTGCTGAGATACCCGAACCGACAGCAAGCCAGCCCACAATCGGTGAGATGAGCCCCGCCACACCAAAGTTTGCCGCCCCGACGATCGACTGAGCCGTTCCCGCTGCTTTGCCGTGGCGATCAAGAGCGAGCACCTGCGCGCAAGGGAGCGTGAATCCGCAGCTGGTCATGAAGAAGAAGAGCGGGATCATGGTGCCCCAGATACCGAGGCCCAGGGAGTCCGCCACGATTATCGCAGTGCCGGTGAATGCGAGAGCGCCCGTCGAGAACGCCAGCACCCACTGAGGGCCGAAGCGGGCGGCCAGGCGAGATCCGATCTGCACGCCGACGACGACGCCTACGGAGTTGACCGCGAAGAGCACCCCGTATTGCTGTGCGTCGAACGCGTACTCCTGCTGGAACAGGAAGGGCGAGGCAGAGAGGTAAGAGAACAAGCCGCTGAATGTCATCGCGCCAATGATCAGCACGCCAACGAACACGCGGTCGCTGAAGACACTTCTGTAACGCTGCCAGACCGTGGTCGAGCCCATTTCGTGACGCCGCTCGCGCGGCAGCGTTTCAGGAATGAACAGCGCCGCTGAAATCAACATCACCGTGCTGTACGCAGCGAGCACGAGAAAGATTCCCCGCCACGGCATGACAAGCAACAGCGCCGACCCCAGCAGCGGAGCGAGAACCGGCGCAACGCCAGACACCAGCGCCATGCGCGAGAGCATCACCACCAGTCGCTTGCCCCCGAACAGGTCACGTATCACGGCTGCCGCGACGACACCGCCCGCCGCAGCGCCAGCTCCCATAAGCACTCGTGCGACCGTCAGCAGCTCAAGCGTCGGGGCAAGGGCCGCGGCGACACTTGCGACAACGTGAAGGGCGGTCACCGCGATCAGTGGGACACGGCGCCCGACCTTGTCACTGAGTGGGCCGACAACCAGCTGACCCAACGCGAACCCGATCATGGTGCCTGTCAGCGTGAGCTGAATCGCGGCCGCAGTGGTATGAAAATCCTCTTCCAGCACGGGGAATGCCGGCAGATAAAGATCGATTGTGAACGGGCCCAGCGCCGTCAGCGCGCCCAACAGAATGATGTAGAGAACCCGGCGCCGAGTTGAAATCGAGTCGCCCGGATGCAGCACGATGGGCGCTGTAGCTGGGTTCGGCCCGAGGGCGCGGATCGCATCGGTGTGAGTCGCGGGTGTGCGCCGACCGTCGAGGGAAGTTGCTTGGGTAGGAATTGACGCGGTGTCGAGCAAAAGTAATCTACGTTTCGAAGGAGAAGAGAGGTCAGAAAACGAGGAAAGTCGAATCGATTCGACTCATCCATGCTAACCGACGAGAATCTCAACGGCTCCCAGCCGACACCATGTTTAGCCCGCATAGGATGGCTCTGTCCCGACCCCGCCCGCACTTTCCGCGGGCCCAACGAGCCGAGATCACCCATGAGTTCGAAGTCCTCTTCGTCGCCCAATAAACGTCAAAGCGGCAACCCTGCAAAGCAGGCTGACATCAATTTGTCAGTCAAGCAGCAGCGAGAAGCGAAGCGCCAAGAGAAGCTGGCCGAGTATCAGCGCCAAATGGCCAAGCGCAAGCGAAGCAAGCTGGTCTGGTGGATCGTCGGAGCGACGGGGGCGCTTGCTGTCGTCGCTCTCGTCGCAGCATCCGTCGTGTTTGCACCCGACCCCCCTCAAAGCTATGAAGCAGGCAGTGAGGGCGTTGAAATCGCCGGCGTCGAGGAGTTCGCCCATACGACCACACACGTGGAGGGCATCGTGGACTACGACCAGTCGCCGCCCGCCGGCGGTGAACACAACTCGATCTGGTTGAACTGCGGCGTATACAGCGAAGCGGTGCCCAATGAGAACGCGGTGCACTCGATGGAGCATGGCGCCGTCTGGGTAACCTACGACCCCGACGTCATCTCGGGTGACGATCTCGAGTCTCTCAAAGCGGAACTTCCGTCGTCATACGCCATTCTCTCGCCCTACCCGGGCATCGATTCGCCGATTGCGGTCTCGGGCTGGAATCACCAGCTCAAGGTCGACTCGGTCGACGACGAGCGCATTGGCGAGTTCTTCGAGGAGTACTGGCGCAGTCAGAACGTGCCCGAGCCCACCGCCGTGTGTGCGGGTGGACTCGATGCTCCCGGCAAAGAAAGCTAGAGATACGGGTGAGCGCCGACGAGCCCGTTTCGCCAGCGTCGCGCTGGCGATGGTGGATGATCACGCTCGCTGTGCTCGGCATCATGGGTCTGGCCTTCGCCATCGGTAGATTTTCTACTTTCGGCGCAAACAGTGTTGGCGCGCATCCAACCTCGTCGTCCGCTGAAGCAGGCTTCTCGCGCGATATGCAGGTTCACCATGCACAAGCCATTGAGATGGCCATGGAGATCTACCGCAAGACTGACGACGATGAACTGCGAGTTCTGGCCTACGACATCGCTACCGGCCAAGCCGGGCAGCGCGGTGAAATGTTCGATTGGCTTGTGCAGTGGGGGCTACCCCAGGGCGGCGGGTCAATGATGGCGTGGATGGCGGCCTCCGAAGCTGGCCATGACCACGGGGTTCCGGCAGACGAGCCGCTCACCGATGCGGAGGCCGAGGCCGTTATGGGTATGGCATCGACCGTGGAACTCACCGCGCTTTCGGCTGCTACCGGTCTTGAGGCTGACTGTCTGTTTCTCGAGTTGATGATTCGACACCACGAAGGCGCCATTCCCATGGCCGATGCGGTGGTGGAGCTTGGTTCCGATGCTCGCGTACTCGAAGTAGCCGGTTCGATCATCGCTGGCCAAACCGCCGAGATCGACGCGATGGAGTCCATTCAGACTCGCATCGGCTGCACGAGCTAGCCCGCCGATAGGGTGGTGGCGTGACACTCGACGATTCCGGCCCTGTCCGAAGCGCGCACCGCCCCGCCGTCGTAACGATCAGCGTCGTCCTGATCTACGTCAGTGCGCTGGTGAACATTGCGCTCGGCATCCTGATCTTGCTCAGCCGCTACGAGTTGGCTCAGGGAGACAGGCTGGGGATTTCCCTGCTCGGTTCCGCGGGCATTCTGTTCGGGTTGCTTATCCTCGCCGTTGCTTCAGGGGTATCGCGAGGAAGCAACCTCTCACGAGTCCTCACAACCGTCTACTTCGGCGCTCTGATGGTGTTGAATATCGTGGCGATCGCAGCTACTGACGATTGGGATTGGTCGTTGGTTGTTCAGACCGTTGCCCAAGCGTTCATCCTGGTGTCGCTATGGGCACTGCCAAGATCTCGTCAGTTCTTTCGTTCTCACGTCGCAGCATCCGTCTGACGAAGCGATGCCGCGACGTATCGACGGTGAATGAACCGCACAATCTCAATACCCGCGATTGACAGCACGGTGACCGCAACGACAAGCCAAGCGGCTTGTTCACCGGGGTCGACAAGCTCGAAGAACTCTGTCGCGAGTGGAATAGTGAAGACCCCGACCAGCCCAATGAACATCGCACCGATGACAAGTGTTTTGAATCGAGTGATTGGCCTCGACAGAACAGTGAGCACCCAAATACCCACAACGGCAAGGATGATCGTCGCACCGGTACGAAGCTGAGCTTCGGGAACTTCGAGCCTGGTCGCAGCCACGGTGTAAAAAGTCAGACCGGCAGCGATAATTGCGCCGGCTGGGATGGCAAAGGTGAGCGATCGCTTGAGGAAACCCGGCACGTAGCGCTGAGTGTTCGACATCAACGCTAGGAAGAAAGCCGGAATGCCGATCGTCAAACCATCAGTGATCGACAGCTGCCGCGGCAAGAACGGAAACTCGAGAACGAGTAGCCCAAACAGTAGCGCGAGTCCCGTCGCATAAGCGGTCTTCGTCAAAAAGAGCATCGACACGCGTTCGATGTTCGCAATCACTTGACGGCCTTCTGCGACGACGTCGGGCAGATGGGAGAACTGGCCGTCAAGCAGTACCAGCCGAGCCACAGCCTTCGTTGCGGCCGCGCCCGAGTTCATGGCGATACCGATATCAGCGGTTTTGATGGCCAGCGCGTCGTTGACGCCGTCACCCGTCATTGCGACAACGTGCCCACGGCTTTGGAGCGCGACGACCATGCGCTTCTTTTGTTCAGGCGTCACCCTGCCAAACACCTGGTGCCGGGCCAGCACGTCGGCCAGATCGGCATCATCCTCGGGAAGGGCGCGCGCGTCATACCCTTCGTGCACTTCAACTCCCACTTCGCGCGCGATCGCTGCCACGGTGCGCGGATTATCACCCGAGATCACACGGATACCGACTCCTTGCTCCCGAAAGTACTCAAGCGTCCGTGCGGCGTCCGCGCGCACCTGCTCACGAAACGTGACGACGGCGGCGCTCTCAAGCCCCATGGGCAACGACTCGGCCTCGACATCGGCAGCACCCATTACTACGGGCGAGAAGGCAAGAACGAGCGTGCGTCGGCCCGTCGAAGCCAGCTCGGTGACGACCGCGCCCAACGGCGTCATTGGATCGGATGCTAGGTCGCCAAAGATCATCTCGGGCGCGCCGAACACCCATGTTCCCACTGGGCCATCAGCGAACGAAACTGCGCTCCACTTTCGCGCCGAAGAGAAAGGCACATAGGCAACGGCGTCAAGCCGCTGGGCAAGAGGGAAAGGATCGCGAAGACACTTGGCTGTGGCGTTCGCGTCGGGGGTAGTACCGAACCAGGCCAGGGCGGAGGTGGCGCCATGCCCAGCGTCCGGTAGCTCATGCACCGCATCAAATGCGATCTCTCCGGCAGTGAGTGTTCCCGTCTTGTCAAGACAGATCACATCAACCCGAGCGAGTCCTTCCACCGCTGGAAGCTCATTTACCAAGACCTGCTTGGCCGCCAGCCGCGATGCGCCCACCGCAAAAGCGATTGAGGTCATCAGCACGAGGCCAAGAGGGATCATTGCTGTGAGGGAAGCGATTGTGTTCACCACCGCCTGCACCCAGTCGCCGCTTTCCCACGCTTTGATCCACCCTCCCGCAACCATCATTTGCGCGTTGAGCACAAGCAACCCCATGGGACCAATGATCCAGCTCATCCATGTCAGCACACGATTGATGGAATTGCGCAGCTCTGACGATACGAGCGAGAAGCGTTTAGCTTCGCCGGCAAACTTGTTCGCGTACGAATCTGCGCCGACCCGGTTGACTTGTGCGTCGCCCTCGCCTGCCACAACGATCGAGCCTGATAGGGCTTCGTCGCCGGGATGTTTGTCGACCGCGTCGGACTCGCCGGTGAGCATCGACTCGTCAATCTGCAGCGCTCGTGTCGTGACGATGACAGCATCTGCAGGAACCTGATCTCCCGCGCGCAGGACGAGGATGTCGTCCAACACCACCTCGCCCGGAACGAGCTCCAGTTCTTCGCGCTCGCGACGGACCCGCGCGCGCGGTGCGTTGAGTAGCGCCAGTTTGTCGAGCGCTGATTTCGCGCGAAACTCCTGTACGCAGCCGATAATCGAGTTTGCAAATGCGGCGAGCCCGAACAGGGCATCTTGCCAGCGCCCCAGCACAAACAGGATGAAAAAGCACGCGAAAACTATGCCGTTGAAGAGCGTGAAGACATTCGCACGAACGATGTTCCATGCGCTCCGACTTGAGTCAGCGGTGAATGCATTTATCAGGCCTGCAGAAGTTCGTTCGGCAACGTCGCTGGCGGAAAGCCCGACGGCCGGGTCGATCAGCGTCATCGGTGAGGCATGAGTGGGAGCATCCATGGCTCGAGGTTAGCGACTATCTGAGGTCGCCTGACGCAGCGTGACGCACGGTCTGCCGTGCACCACGCTGCGTCAACCGGCGTCAGCCCTTGGTAGAGCCCGCGAGAAGACCTCGCACGAAATACCGTTGGAGCGAGAAGAAAACAATCAGCGGGACGACAATCGACACGAACGCGCCAGCCGTCAGCAATTGCCATTCGTTGCCTCGTGTGCCCGTGATTTCAGCGAGCAGCTTCGTAATTGGCGCGACCGGACCATCGGCGAAGATCAGCGCGACCAACAGATCGTTCCACACCCACAGGAACTGGAAGATCGCGAATGATGCGATCGCCGGCATGGTGAGCGGCAGCACGATTCGATAGAAGATCTGACCACGCGTCGCGCCGTCGACCCGAGCAGCCTCGATGATGTCTGCCGGAATCTGAGACATGAAGTTGTGCAGCAGATAGATCGCCAGTGGCAACGCGAACATCGAGTGTGCAATCCACACCTGCGCGTAGCCGCCTGAGACACCTAGTGGCCCCGTGATCTGCACACCCAAAATGTTGATTCCGCGAGAGAACGAGCTCAGGAGCGGGATCAATGCCATCTGGATCGGCACGATTTGAAGAGCGAACACGAAGATGAACAGTGAGTCGCGGCCCTTGAAGTCGATCCACGAGAACGCATACGCGGCGAAACACGCGATCGCCAACGGCACGATCGTCGCCGGGATGGTGATGGCGATCGAGTTGACGAACGCGCCAGCCATAGTCAACTGTGAGTTGCCAGCCTGTAGCACCTGCACGTAGTTGTCGATCGTCACTTCCGGGTCGGCGAAGAACGTCCACCAGCCGGTCGTCTTGATCTGCGCCTCTGGGCGGAACGACGACACCAGCAGACCGAAGGTCGGTATGGTCCACAGCAATGCGATGACGATCGATGCGGCCGACGCCCACGGGTTCGAAAGCGCCTTCTTGGTTCGACTCCAGATGCTCTCAGAGCGAGCTGCACCTCGCGCAAGCTCTTCTTTGGTCTCGTCATCGACGGGAAGGTCGATTGGCATTACCCCGCTCATCGGATCTCCTTCTGCAGGCGGATCTGTCGTGCGTTATAGATCACGATCGGTAAGACCAGCACGAACAAAATCACGGCAAACGCCGCTGATCGGCCAGCTTCGAACTTCGTAAACTGGGTGTACATCTCGTTCGCGATCACCGACGTGTCAAAGTTTCCACCCGTCATGGTCCGAACAATGTCGAAAACCTTCAATGACGCAATCGAGATCGTTGTCAGGACCACGATGATCGCAGGGCGGATCGCAGGAACGGTCACGTTCCAAAACGACTGCCATGCGTTCGTGCCGTCAAGTTCGGCAGCCTCAAGCTGCTCGGTGGGCACGCCCTTGATCGCGGCCGACAAGATGACCATTGCGAAACCAGTTTGCACCCAGATCAGCACGACAATCAGGAACAGCGTGTTCCAGGGCGCTACCAAAAGCCACTGTTGCGGCTCCCCGCCAAACCAGACGACGATCTGATTCAGTAGACCGATCTGTTCGAACTCGGCCGCGCGATACTCGTACACGAATTTCCAGATGATGCTGGCGCCCACAAATGAGATCGCCATCGGCATGAAGACGAGCACCTTGTAGATCTTCTCGCCACGCGTCTTGTCGATGAACACGGCATATGCCAGGCCCACCGCCGTCGACACCGCGGGTGCGATCAGTACCCACACGATGGTGTTCGCTACGGTGCGAATCCCGTCGGGTTGGGTGAACACCCATACGAAGTTGTCGAGACCGATGAACTCTTTGCCCGAGGAGTTCATGAAAGCTGCGACGAATGTCTGAATGGACGGGATGATGAGCCCGATCAGCAATAGCAACGCTGCCGGGGTCAAGAAGGCGATGAGCTGAATCAGGTAGCCCCTGCCCTGTCGGGCGCGATAGTCGAGCAGAAACAGAACGGCGCCGACGACCGCAGCGGCCGCGGCCGCCCACCATGCCGAGTTGAAGGCGACGAATAGCGCAACAGGGATCAGAACGCACATCGCGAGGCGAATCCAGGTGTACATCTTCCCGGAGCGTGGCGCAATATCGATGAAAAAGAGGATGAGCGCCACCACCGCAAGGAACGCCACCACCACCAGGATTGCCTGGACTACCGGGGGGAAGGTACCCACCCACGTAAAGAAAGCGGTCATGTCGCTCCTTTCGAGTGCGACGACGGACTCAAGACACGAATCCGAGACAAATGAGTCACTGCGTGAGCAGAACGAGCCGCCCCGCGAGTGCGGGGCGGCTCGTGAGCGTTGCTAGCTTGGCCAGCCCGACTCGATCTGCTCGGTGACCTCGTTCACTGGCGTACCGCTGATCCACGAGACCATTCCCTTCCAGAACGTTCCGGCACCGACAGCACCCGGCATCAGGTCCGAAGCGTCGAAGCGGAAGGTCGTGTTGGGGTCCTGCAGAATCTCGATCGCCTGCGACAGAATTCCTGAGGATGCGCTCGAAGAGTCAAGCCCCGTGTTCGCCGAAATCACGCCACCAAGCGCAACTCGGTTGTTTGCCCACTCGGGGCTCGAGAGGAACTCGAGCACCTGCACGGTGTCGGCGTCAGAGTTGAACGCGCCGACGATCTCGCCACCACCGGTGACAGCAGAGGCACCAGCCTCGACACCCGGCATGATGAACGCCCAGACGTCTCCGTCTTCAGCCACTGTTCCACCGGCATCCTCGATGAATCCCGAGTAGAACGAAGCCTGGTGGTGCAGCGCGCAATCGCCTGAGACGAGTGCGCCTGCGGGGTCGCCGAACTCGGTTGAGTTGATCGACTGAACGTCGCCGAAGCCCGCGTTGACGAGGTCTTCGTTGAGCAGGATCTCGCCAGCTGAGTTGAACGCGTCCACGATAGGTGCGTCCGTGAACGTAACCTCATTCGCTACCCACTGGTCGTAGACCTCAGGGCCAGACTCTCGCAGCACGTAGTCTTCGATCCAGTCGGTTCCGGGCCAGCCCGTGGCATCGCCGGAGCCGAAGCCGACGCACCAAGGTGAGGTGCCGGTCTCTTCTTGAATGGTGTTGGTCAACGCCATCATCTCGTCAAGAGTTTCTGGCACGGTCACACCCCATTCCTCGAACTTCGCGGGCTGATACCAAATGAAACCCTTGACGCTCGCCATCAGCGGTGCGCCGTAAAGTGTGCCATCGACGGTGCCGTAAGTAGCCCAGTCTTCGGTCCAGTAGTCCTCGACGTTCGCGACAACTTCTTCAGGAGCGGGCGCCAGATAGTCACGACTGGCCAGGTCAGCAAGAAGGCCCGGTTGGGGGAAGATTGCAATGTCGGGCGGGTTTCCGCCCTGTGCGCGAATTCCGATCTGCGATTCAAACTCTTTGGAGGCTTCGTACTGGATCGTGATCCCAGACTCCGTCTCAAAGTCAGCCCAAGATTCCTCGAGCAGCTCGGCTTCAGTGTCAGAAATGGTGCCGTAGACCGTGACGGTGTTGTCGCTCTCGGCCGCGTCTGAATCGCCTCCGTCCGCGCTGCAACCGGTTATCGCAAGACCCACGACCCCTGCCAGGGCGATGGGTACCATCACACGACTCCGCTGTGATCTCACCATGTGTTTTCTCTCCTCGTTGAGTGCGTGGGCGACATAGCCCGACCAACACGTGTTTCACGGCATCCTCGGGAACCGCTTCCAGCCCAAGCTACCTTGCTACCAGTCCGCACACAACGCAACTGATTGTTACAACTCGATAACTCAATGAATTTGTGCACACGTGCGACGCGCGATCCGAATGGAACCGGTTGCTGACGATCGTGCGCTCAGGTACGGTTTACGCAATCCCCTCCACCTTCAATGACGAAAGCCCACGGATGAGCGGTATTGCCGATGTTGCCTTGCGCGCGGGTGTGTCTAAATCGACCGCGAGCCGCGCACTGAGTGGTGCTGGCCATACCTCAGAGCGCACCCGCGCCCGAGTACTGGCGGCAGCCAATGAGCTTGGCTATGTTCCATCCACCAACGCTGTAAGTCTCGCGACCGGGCGCACGCGCAACATCGGTGTGGTGATGCCTTGTGTTAATCGATGGTTCTTCGCCGAAGTGCTTGAGGGCATTCAAGCGACTTTGCTCGCAAGTGGGTACGATCTCACGCTCTACGACGCCAAACCAGGTTCACCCGCACGAGCGCGGGTCTTCGCTGAGTTCCTCGCGCGCAAGAGGTTCGACGGGCTCATCGCGGTCGGCGTTGAGCCCATCGACGATGAAATCGGCCAGTTGAAGTCCATAGGAAGACCGATCGTGAACATTGTCGGAGCCCACGATCAACCCGGCGTGGTCGGAATCGATGATGTCCGCGCCGCGAAGCGCGCAACCGAGCATCTGCTGGGATTGGGGCATCGCGACATCGTGTTCTTGGGGGCCGGAGACGCGGACGTATGGGCCAACGTCGACCGATTGCGACTGGAGGGCTACCAAGCTGCAATGAGCGACGCTGGCCTCACATCAGCTGCCCGGCACGTGCCCTCGCCAGTCACATTGCCCGGTGGCTATGCGGCAGCAGTTGATCTTCTCAGCGATGACGGCCGCCCCACAGCAATACTCGCGGTGTGCGATGAGGTAGCGATTGGCACACTCACCGCCGCACGGCGACTCGGCATCGCCGTTCCCGCGTCGCTGAGTGTTGTGGGCATCGACGATCACGAGTTCGCTGAGATGTTTGCGCTAACCACCCTGAAACAGGAACCGCGGGAGCAAGGCGCACTCGCCGCGCGCGTCTTGCTCGATACCTTGCAGCACCCAGACAGCCCGACCCTCATCGAACCGATGCCTGCGCGATTGATCGTGCGCAACTCAACGGCGTCGTTGGATCCTTCACAGAACTGACACACGCTCACGCCGACAGCAGTCTTGAAGAATGCTTGAAGCCCCGGATGCCTAAGCATCCGGGGCTTCAAAAGATAACCCGATCGAACCAGCCGATCTGAGCGTTCAGCGGACGATCATAGATCGTCCGCCTCGGCTCACTTGAGGGTTACGGTCGCGCCAGCGGCCTCAAGTACTTCCTTCGCCTTGTCGGCAGCTTCCTTGCTTGCGCCCTCGAGCACAGCCTTGGGAGCACCGTCGACAACAGCCTTGGCCTCGCCGAGACCGAGCGAGGTGAGCTCGCGAACGGCCTTGATGACCTGGATCTTCTTGTCGCCTGCAGCCTCGAGGACGACGTCGAAGGAGTCCTTCTCCTCGACCTCTTCAGCAGCGCCTGCGCCACCGGCGCCAGCAACGGCGACGGGAGCAGCAGCGGTGACGTCAAACTTCTCTTCGAATGCCTTCACGAACTCGCTGAGTTCAACGAGGGTCAGGTCGGCGAACTGCGACAGCAGTTCCTCAGTGGTGAGCTTCGCCATGATGTATCTCCTAGATAAATGGGGGTTTGTGTTGAGAAAAAGCCAGACGCTTACGCGGCGTCGGCAGTCTCGAGCTTCTCGCGAAGAGCATCGATGGTGGCCGCAGCCTTGCCCATCGTGGCCTTCATCATGCCCGCAGCCTTCGCAAGCAGAACCTCACGGCTCTCGAGCGAGGCGTACTTGTTGATCTCGTCGGCGCTCAGGAGGTTTCCCTCGAAGACACCGCCCTTGATCACGAGATGCGGGTTGGCCTTGGCAAAGTCACGCATAGCCTTCGCGGTGGCGACGAAGTCACCGTGCACGAATGCGATAGCTGACGGCCCCTTGAGGTCGTCATCCAGACCAGAAACACCAGCGTTGTTCGCGGCGATCTTGGTCAGCGTGTTCTTCACCACGGCGTATTCCGCGTCCTGACGGATGCTGTTGCGCAGCTCCTTGAGCTGTGCAACCGTCAGACCGCGGTACTCGGTAAGCAGGACGGCGTTCGAGCTCTCGAAGTTCTTCGTGAGCTCGGCAACCGATGCATCCTTCTGCGCCATGGTCACTCCTTGTGTGTATGAGACGCTCCGCGGCGGCGGGGCATCAGCTTCGGCATCCGATCATTCGATTTCTACCCCGACATCAAAAAAGCTCCGGCGCAAGCGCACGGAGCTGGATTCTCGAAGAGATTCATTCGTACACCTGCGCGGGCCCCTGCAATGCAGTGTTTCAATCTTCGTTCGCTTGCGCGCACGTTGATGACCAGCGGTCTTTGGCTAACGTCAAGACTAAGCGATCAAGCACTCTCTGCCAAATCAGGCGATGCCGACGAAGTCGTACTCCTGAAACTCGGCGACCTCGGCGCCCCATCGGTTCGCAACGAATGCGACGTGCTCGGGGTGATTGTTGTAGCCGTCGTACCCATCCTGATCTGCAAAAGTCATTGAGAACTGGTGGGTCAGCGTGCTTTTCGCACTCACCTGTCGTGCGACAGCAAAGTTCTGCACGCCCGGAATCGAGGCGAGGATCCCGGGAGCAGCGTCCAGAAACGCCTGTTCTTCGACCGAGCCCTCGGGGTGCACCAGGCGGAAGACAACGGTGTGCTGAATCGACATGTCTCCATCTTGGCAGGTGACACGACTGGCTGCGAGTGTTGCCGGCGCAAGACTCGACTGCTCCCGGGGTGGATCTTGCTCCAACGAGCGTCGCGGGGGGCTGACCGCGATCAGCGGGGTTACGCTCGAACGGTGAATCCCGAACTTGCCGCGCGAATCGTCGCAGATTCCCGCGATCGGGTGGCGTGGATGAGGGCTCGATCGCGCGGTATCACTGCAACCGATGTGGCGTCTCTCACCTCAGCGAAGTCGATCGCGCGCGCGGCTGACTCCAAGCTCATGGGTTCCGGATTCTCTGGCAACGCTTTCACCGCACATGGCAAGGCACGCGAACCTGAGATCGCCGCGTGGGTGGCGGCGACCCATGGAATCCAGCCGTCATCGGCTCTGTTTCACGCGGTCGTCGAGAAGCGGCACCTCGCGACTCCCGACGGGATAATGGTCGACTCCGCACGTCGTGTCACTCTCGCCGAGATCAAGACGACGAACAAGTCGTGGCGTAGCGTTCCACGCACATACCTTCGTCAGGTCTGGTGGCAACAACACGTACTCGGGGCGGAACGCACCCTCGTCGTTTGGGAAGAGCACAATGACTTCGTGCCGGTGAGCGACGAGCCGCGTTGCGTGTGGATCGATCGCGATGAGCACGAGATCGCGAAACTGGTCAACCTCGCAACATCGCTCATCGACGAGCTCTATCACCGCACCACAGGCGGACGCCCCTCTGTCGTTGCCCCCGCCGCGCCTCGCGATGAGTCACGCCAGCCTTTCCGCTCGCTGGCACTTGCCGACCTGAACTGAACTACGCCGCACCGCTCTGAACTGCACTGCAGTGCACGGCACGGCACGGCAGACGGTCTCGCTCCTGCTCGCGTATTTAGTTGACACCAATCAACGATCTTTATATAGTTGACTCTTCTCAACTATTGACTTAGATCAACCATCTCGCGTCATCGTCGCCGCCCACACCGCGAAGGACTTTTGTGTCAGCATCCACCAGTGCGGCTCACACCGCCGCCACTCCCCCTGTAGACCCTGCTCAGAAGCGCCGAGTTCTTCAGGCACTTATCGGTCTACTCCTGGGCATGTTTGTATCGATGCTCGCGTCGACGGTTGTCTCATCGTCGTTGCCGGTGATCATTCACGACCTTGATGGCAACCAAGTGGCGTTCACCTGGGTGATCACTGCGACTCTTCTGACCACGGCAATCTCGACCCCCATCTGGGGCAAACTCGCCGACCTTTTCAACCGCAAGATCCTCATCCAAACGGCCATTGTCATTTTCGTGCTGGCGACCGCAGCGGCGGGCTTTTCTCAGAGCACCGACATGCTGATCGCATTCCGTGCCGTGCAGGGCATTGGAGCGGGCGGTCTGGCTGCTCTCAGCCAGGTGATTATGGCCGACATCATCAGCCCTCGTGAGCGCGGGCGGTACATGGGATTATTTGGGGCGGTCATGGCGCTCGCAACGGTCGGCGGCCCGCTCCTCGGAGGCGTGATCACAGATACGCTGGGCTGGCGCTGGAACTTCTTTGTTGCCCTGCCCATCGCGGTCGTAGCGTTGATTATTCAGCAGCGCACCCTGCACCTGCCCGTACGCCCGAAGAAGAAGGCGCGCATCGACTACCTCGGCATTGTGCTGCTGTCTACCTCGGTATCGCTACTACTTATCTGGATCACCAACGCTGGCTCGACCTACGACTGGCTCAGCACCGAGACCTTCCTCATGGTGGGCGGCGCAGTACTCGGCGCTGTCGCGTTCGTCATCACGGAACTGCGTTCCAGCGAACCGCTGATTCCACTCTCGCTGTTCCGCAACCGCACCTTCACCCTGTCAGTACTCGCTTCGATCGCTACGGGTATCGCCATGTTCGGCTCGGCCGTTTTTCTCAGCCAGTACATGCAGCTGGCGCGAGGCGCGACGCCTACTGAGGCTGGTCTGATGACGATTCCCATGATGGCGGGGTTGCTCATCTCGTCGACAGTGGTCGGGGGCATCGTCACGAAGTACGGGCACTGGAAGCCTTACCTCATCACAGGCGCCGTTCTGCTCATCGCGGGTTCTTCACTCCTCTCGACCATTCATTACGACACGAACTTCGCGTTGGTCTCGCTCTACATGTTCTTGCTCGGATCGGGCGTCGGCATGACCATGCAGAACCTCGTGCTGGTGGTACAGAACACCGCAAAACCTGAGGAGATGGGCGTCGCCAGCTCAGGCGTCACGTTCTTCCGCAGCCTCGGCGGCACGATCGGCGTATCGGTGATGGGTGCTGCACTGGCTTCGTCGGTCACCACGCTCACGGTCGCAGCAAAGGCAGATATTAGTGCAGCGCTCGCTGCGCTGGGCGAGCCGGGTCTGGCGATCGCAGAGCAGCTGCAGTCCGGAACGATCCCGCAGGTTTCGGCGTTGCCAGAAGGAATCCGCATCATCATTGAAGATATCTACGCGCAGTCGATTGCTCAGTCCTTCCTTATCGCGGTGCCGTTCGCCATCCTGAGCTTGATCGCAATCGCACTGTTGCCGAACCACCCCCTGACACGCATGACTACCAGCGAACGCGTCTTGGCGAGCGAGGCTGATCTGGCAACAGTCTCCACTGCCCAGGGCATGGATGCGCTGCGGGCAACGGGCGACGATCAGGAACTCAATGCCGGCGAGCCCCGCCCTTCGCAGCGCAACGGATAGTGTCGACAGTCATGGACACGTTCGACACCCCAGAGGCGCGCACGGCTGCCGTGCGTGCCCTGGAGACCGAATTCAGCGAGCTCATCTCCGGCTTTCGGCGCGTGCTTTCGGAGAACGCCAACAGGGTAAGCCCCGGCATGTTGCCGGGGGCATACAAAGTTCTCACCACCATCGCGCGGAAGGAACAGGTCACTCTCTCTGCGTTAGCCGACTGTTTGATGGCCGACAAAGGCCAGATCAGCCGCGCGGTGCGCGAACTTGAGTCGTTGCAACTCGTCACCCGCACGCCTGATCCCGATGATGGGCGATCCAGCCTCATCTCAGCCACAGAGTTCGGCGTGGAACGACTGGCCTTCGCACGCGCTCCCCAAGAAGACATGCTCCTCAGAGCGCTTGAAGCGTGGTCGCTCGCAGACATTCAGAATCTCTCCCGCATGTTGCATGCATTGAGCGCAGGCGAAACTCCATAGTTCGCTCGACTCTCGCACGCGACGTTCGCGACACGGTATCACCCGCGTAACACGTGCGAGACATTCACAAGGTTGACTGCTCCTATCACCAATTCACGTGCGGTCGTCGTCGACTGCACACGCGGAAGGAGCCATCATGCGAGCGCGACCTCTGCGAACCGCATCAGCGCAACGCCCCGACACCACCCCGGTCGGTGAAACGCCCGAGATCATGCGCGCCGCTGTCTTCGATTCACCCGGTGACGCGAGCGTGTTGCATATCGACACCTTGGCTGTGCCGAGCCCGGTGATCAGCGAACTACTCGTCAGAGTGCATGCCGCGGGAGTGAATCCGATCGATGCCAAGACTCGCGGCGGCCGAGGGGTCGCAACAGCGATCGGCTCGTTTCCTTCGACGCTCGGTTTCGACTTCAGCGGTACCGTTGTGTCCTCGCCGTACGAATCGCACCCGTTCCCCCCGGGCACGGAGGTGTTCGGCATGACGCACTTTCCCCGTTCTGGCGGAACCTACGCGGAATACGTGGTCGTGCCGACGCTGTCTGTAGCCCGCAAGCCCGCAGCGTTATCGCACGTTGAGGCGGCGGGCGTGCCCTTGGCGGCACTCACTGCGTGGGGCCTCATCGTTGAAACCGCTCACGCGCATGAAGGTCAACGCATTTTGATTCACGCCGGCAGCGGAGGCGTCGGGCACTTCGCGGTGCAGTTCGCGGCCTATTTCGGCGCACATGTCACGGTCACGGGGTCAGACCACAATGCTTCGTGGCTTCGCGAGCTCGGAGCATCTGTCGTCATCGACTACAAGACGACACGCTTTGAAGATGTTGTGGCCGATGTCGATGTCGTCATCGACCTGGTCGGCAACGTCCACGATTCGACAGGCAGTCGCTCGCTTACCGTGCTGCGCCCTGGCGGGCTCTACATCCTCGTGCCCACCGGATCCTGGCCCGAGTACTCCCAAGCAGCGACCGAAGCTGGCGTGCGTTCAACCAGTTTCAAGGTGAACCCTGATGGCGCTGCTCTCGCGACGATCGCACGCTTGCTCGACTCAGGCTCGGTGCGGGTGTACATCGACCAGATCTTTGAACTCACCGATGCCGCTGCCGCGCATCGCGCGATTGAAGAGGGTCACACGCGCGGCAAGATCGTTCTGCACGTCAACGAAGGCTGAGCGCCGAGCACGTTCTTAGAGACCGGGTCTTTCGAGCACCGTGGCGGCTGCCTTGGCGACCGTGTCCGCAATTGCGTCGAGCAGCTCGGACCGCAGATTCCACTGTTGCCAGTACAGCGGCACGTCCACGCAATGATTGTCGAGCTTTACTAGGCTGCCGTCGTTGAGACCTTCCGACGAGTGAAACGCTGGCAACAGGCCCCATCCCAGCCCCAACGTCACGGCGTGCGCGAAGTCGTTCGACGCTGGCACATAGTGCCGCGGCGCAGTTCCTGCGCTCCCACGGGCTCTTAGCCACCGTGTCTGCAGATCATCTCGTCGGTCGAACTCGACCACGGGCGCCACATCGAATGCCGCCGCCGTGGGGCCATCTGGCATCCATCGCGCCATGAACCCTACCGCCGCAACTGCGTCGTAGCGCATGATTCCCAGCGGCATCACTTTGCACCCCGACACCGGTGCGCGCCGCGAGGTCACCGCGCCCATGACCGTGCCCGACTCCAGCAACGAAGCAGTGAAATCCTGGTCGTCGCGGTGCAGATCGAACACGACAGGATGCCGCTCAGCCAGGCGCGCAAGTGGCTGCAAGAACCACGTGCCTAGTGAATCAGCGTTGACCGCGAGTGGAATGCTGACCGGAGCGGAGTCATCACCGACGCCCATCCGGGCAAGCGCGTCGTGCTCGAGAAGTGCGATTTCGCGCGCAAAACGCACCACGGCCGTGCCTGCTTCGGTTGCGCGCGCTGGCTTCGCTCGCACGAGCACGACCCGCCCAAGTTGCGCTTCCAGAGCTTTGATGCGCTGACTGACTGCAGATGGGGTTATGTGTAACAGTCTCGCTGCAGCGTCAAGCGTGCCTTCGTCAACGACCGCCAGAAGCGTCTCGGCCAGTTCCCGTGAAATGTTCATCATTAGCAAGGCTAATGTGCCGTGAGAATCTTTAGCTGGTTTTACTCACGGGGCTCCCGTAGCGTCGTCGTGTGCCCCTCGCCTCGATACTCGCTGGATTCACCCTCGGACTCTCGTTGATCATTGCGATTGGCGCGCAGAATCTGTTCATCCTGCGCCAGGGAGTGCACCGGCAGCATGTTGTGATGGTGGCGGTCATTTGCGCCGTGTCAGATGCGATACTGATCGTGTTTGGCGTCGCAGGCCTTGGCTTCATCATCGAGGCAGCACCCTGGCTCATCGACGCGGTGCGCTGGGCAGGCGCCGCCTTCTTGTTCGCCTACGCCCTCCTCGCCGCTCGGCGCGCATGGCGCCCGAGCAAGACCGGGCTTGACGTCTCGGCCGCTGCGACGGCTTCGGCTCTGTCCTCGGCCACCGGCGCTGTGTTCACCGAAACCAAGACGAAGGCGCTACCCCTCGCGCTCACCTGTCTCGCGCTCACCTGGCTCAACCCGCACGTCTACCTCGACACAGTATTCTTGCTCGGCTCAGTAGCCAGCACGCACGGCGACCTGCGTTGGCTGTTCGCTCTGGGGGCTGTCATTGGCAGCGTTGTGTGGTTCAGCGCTCTGGCCTTCGGCGCACGCTACCTCAGCCGCTGGCTCTCAACTCCACAAGCCTGGCGAATTCTCGATGGAGTGATTGCGGTCGTGATGACGGGTTTGGCGATCAGCCTACTGATTGCGCACTAGCCCGGCGGCGGCTAGCACGCGAGCGTGCTGCGGGGCTTCAACCGTCGATCTGCGCCCGCCGCGTGTGCACCATCGTGCGCACCGCAGCATCAGGGATGGGTTGTTCAGGCTGGAATCGCACGGTGCCCTTGTCACGGTCGAAGCCGACCAACTCATCTGCGGCCGCCGCGATCGCTTCGGGGCTGAACGGATACACCCCGATATGCTTCGCGTTGCGCATCACCGAGATCAGGGACTTGCCTTTGTACACCAAGGCGGGCATACCGTAACCCTTGCCTTGCTCGACGTCAGGAACCAAATCGCGAGCGATGTCGTAGACATGCTCGATCACCGCACGATCACTCTCGGTCTGCTCGGCTAGATAGTCATCAACTGTTCCCATAGCGCCATCATGCCAGCACTTGGCTGGCTGCAACGTTCGGTGCGCACAACAAGAAGGGCCCCACCCGCAGGTGAGGCCCTTCTGAGAAGTCAGTCAGACTCAGATGGAGTTGACGTCCAGCGGGATGCCAGGACCGAAGGTGGTCGAGACAACAGCCTTCTGGATGTAACGGCCCTTCGAGCTCGACGGCTTAAGGCGCACGATCTCTTCGAGTGCCGCGAGAATGTTCTCATCGAGCTGCTCGGCTGAGAACGATGCCTTGCCGACGATGAAGTGCACGTTGGCGTGCTTGTCAACGCGGAACTCGATCTTTCCGCCCTTGATCTCCTCCACGGCCTTGGCCGGGTTGGGAGTCACGGTGCCGGTCTTCGGGTTCGGCATGAGGCCGCGGGGGCCGAGCACCTTACCGAGACGACCAACCTGGCCCATGAGCTCAGGAGTCGACACCGCGGAGTCGAACGACGTGTAGCCCTCGGACACCTTCTGGATGAGTTCAGCGCCACCGACCTCGTCTGCGCCTGCGGCGAGAGCGGCCTCAGCGGCCGGGCCCGTCGCGAAGACGATGACACGAGCGGTCTTACCGGTACCGTGCGGCAGGATGACAGTGCCGCGCACCATCTGGTCTGCCTTGCGCGGGTCAACGGCAAGCTTCAGCGCAACCTCAACGGTCGAGTCGAACTTTGCGGAGCCGGTTTCCTTAGCCAGAGTGACAGCTTCGGTCGGCGTGTAGAACTTGTCTGCCTCGATCTTGGCAGCTGCGGCCTTGAAGGCCTTTGACTTGGTAGCCATGATGTTTATTCCCCTCAGTCCTCAACCGTGATGCCCATGGAGCGGGCGGTGCCGGCGATGATCTTCGAGGCAGCCTCGATGTCGTTTGCGTTCAGGTCCGGCTCTTTGGCTTCTGCGATTTCGCGAACCTGAGCCTTGGTGAGCTTGCCAACCTTGACCGTGTGAGGCGTTGCTGAACCCTTCGCAAGGCCAGCGGCCTTCTTGATGAGCTCTGCTGCCGGCGGGGTCTTGAGAATGAACGTGAAGCTGCGGTCCTCGTAGACGGTGATCTCTACGGGGATGACGTTGCCACGCTGCGCTTCAGTTGCCGCGTTGTACGCCTTGCAGAACTCCATGATGTTGACGCCGTGCTGACCAAGCGCCGGACCAATCGGCGGCGCGGGGTTAGCGGCACCAGCCTTGATCTGGAGTTTGATCAGGCCGGTCACCTTCTTCTTGGGTGCCATTTCCTTTTCCTTTCATCGAGCGGAATTCCGCCAGGCTGCGCCCGGACGAGTTCCGTTCTCCCGCACGCTCGGCATCTCCGAGCCGCGGTTTTCCCGGCGATCCCGGGAAGTCTTAGTGGTGATGTATTAGAGCTTCGTGACCTGGTCGAACGAGAGCTCGACCGGAGTCTCACGCTCGAATAGCGATACGAGAACCGTGAGCTTGCCACTCTCGGGCTTGATTTCGCTGATTGTTCCAGGAAGACCCGCGAACGAGCCCTCTTTGATCGTGATCGTCTCGCCAACTTCGAAATCGACCTCTGCGGGGATACTGCGCGCGACGGGCTGGTTGCCCTTGGTCGCACCGGTCTTTGCCGGAGCAACCTCTTTGATCTCCACGAGGCTCTTCAACATGTTGAATGATTCTTCGAATCGCAGCGGCGTCGGGTTGTGAGCGTTGCCCACGAAGCCGGTCACACCGGGGGTGTGACGCACGACCGACCAGGTGTCTTCGTTGAGCTCCATGCGGACGAGAACATATCCCGGGATACGGACACGCGTGACCATCTTGCGCTGGCCATTCTTGATCTCGACGACGTCCTCCATCGGGACCTCGATCTGGTAGATGTCTTCTTCTACCTCAAGCGTCGATTTACGCTGCTCGATGTTCGCTTTCACCTTGCGCTCAAAGCCGGCGTAGGAGTGGATGACGTACCACTTGCCCTCGAGCGCGCGCAGTTCTGCGCGGAACACGTCGTAGGGGTCTTCTTCGCCGTCATCGTCAGACTCAGCTTCGGCAACGCCTTCGTCACCGTTTACATCTGGTCCGTCGTAGGCGGCGACCTCGTCAGCGGCTTCAGCGGCGTCTTCTTCTGCCTCTTCAGCAGCCGAGTCGTTCAGCACCTCAGCGGCAGCTTCAACCTCAGCGGTCTCGTCAATTTCGAGAGCGTCATTCACGATTGCGTCTGCTTCCGGGTCGTTCACTTCGACGTCATCCATTTCGGACTCGTTTGAGTTGTCGCCATCTTCGTCAACAATGTGAATTGCGACGTGCTCGGCCGACGTGCTTGCGCGCTCTTCTTCAGCGAGAACGTTGCCTTCTTGGGCTTCGTCGTCTTCCGAGGACTGCTCTGCAGCGGTCGCCCAGTCGGCGTCGTCGACATATCTTTCAGACACTTGGGATTCTCTTCCGTTTCGTCGCGGGGGTGTAATCCAACCGCGTCGCCACTTGGTGATTCAGGGACGTAGGTAATTCAGGTTTAGGACGGGACGCCGAACACGTATTGCGCCATCAAGACGAACACGAAGTCGAGTCCGTAGACGATTGCCATCATGACGACAACAAAGCCCAGTACGACTGCCGTGTACTTCAGGAGCTCTTGACGGGTCGGGGTGACGACCTTGCGAAGCTCGGCGAAGACCTGGCGGATGAAAAGAGCAAAGCGTGTGAAGACGTTGGACTTCTTCTCACGAGTGCCGCCTGAAGCGACGACTTCACCCTTCGGTTCGTCCTGAGCCATCGATGTCACCTGATTACTTTCCGCGCCTCGACATTTGCCGAACCACTGTGTTGTCAACCGTTGACACCGTACTGTCAACGTTTGCTGACGCGCAGGGCGGACAGGAATCGAACCTGCAACCTGCGGTTTTGGAGACCGCTGCTCTGCCAATTGAGCTACCGCCCTAGAAGCTCTAAAGCCTCGAGGCCCGCAAACTTCTGCCGCACTTTGTGAGAGCTGGAGTGCCACCCATTACAGGGCACGGCGAAAGAATGCAGATTTGTACTGCACGTTCAAGTGTACGGCATGCCCTCGCAGGCCGCGAACCAGTCCAGCGCCGTATGCGGCGCCGACCTGGTTCGCGATCCGTTTCACACGGCGGTGCGAATGAGCTTCTTGTTGACGAACTCGTCTGCGGCCAGCAAGCCCATTTCGCGCGACGTGCCAGAGCGCTTGACGCCTCCGAACGGGAGAGCAGGCTCATCGGCAAGAACGCAGTTGATGTAGACCATGCCGGCGTCGATCTGATCAGCGATACGCGTCGCCTGCGCGGAATCCGTCGTGAAGATGTATGAGCCCAAGCCGAAGCTTGTGTCGTTGGCGATCTCGACAGCTTCTTCTTCGCTGGTGACGCGGTACACAACGCCCACGGGACCGAAGAACTCCTCGCGGTACGCATCCATATCGCTGGTGACGCCGGTCAGCACCGTGCCGGGATAGAAGGCCCCGTCACGAACGCCTCCGGTCACCAGCGTCGCGCCCTGCGCGACCGCGTTATCAACCTGCGCCGCCAATCGCTCGGCCGCGGCGAGCGACGAGAGCGGCCCGAGCACGGTGTCTTCGGCAAACGGGTCTCCGACCTTTGCCGCATCCATCGCAGCGGTGAACTTCTCGACGAACCCTTCATAGAGGTCGTCAGCCACGATGAAACGCTTCGCGGCGTTGCAGGACTGGCCGTTGTTGTCGAGACGCGCATCGATACCGGCCTGCACCGCAGCATCCAGATCATCGGTCGACAGCAAAATGAACGGGTCAGATCCGCCAAGTTCGAGGGCGACCTTCTTCAAGTGGCGCCCCGCCAATTCGGCCACCGCCGACCCGGCACGCTCGGAACCGGTGACAGATACGCCCTGCACGCGTCGATCCGCGATGACCGTCGCGGCTTGGTCGTTCGTGGCGAGGATGTTGACGTACACACCTGCGAGGCCCGCATCGCGGTAGATCTTCTCAATCGCTTCTGCCGACTCGGGGCACTGCGGGGCGTGCTTGAGCAGGATCGTGTTGCCCACGACGATGTTGGGAGCTGCGAAACGCGCGACTTGGTAGTAGGGGAAGTTCCACGGCATGATCCCCAGCAGCACACCAATCGGCGAGCGTCTGATGATCGCCTCTCCCTCACCCTCGATATCGAGCGGCTGGTCACCGGTGATCTTGTCGACATGGTCGGCGTAGTACTCGGTGATATCAGCGGCAAAGTCGACCTCCCCGAGCGCTGCTTCTAAGGGCTTGCCCATTTCACGCACAATGATGTCGGCAAGCTCGTCGCGGCGCTCACGGTGAAGTTCCGCGACCCGACGGATTCCTGCAGCACGCTCGGTCGGCGAGACTGTGCGCCATGTGCGATACGTCGAATCGGTCGTCGCGATGGCCTCTGCGAGCGCCTCGTCGGTGATCGTCGGGTAGGTGGACAGCGTCTCGCCGGTGGCGGGATTGATGACGGCGTAGTCAGCCATGAGTGTTCTCTCCGATCAGAAGGATGGGTTAAGTCTGCCGTTATCGCTTCGCGCGACGAAGGCTTGGCGGGGATTCGAGCGAAAGTGTCTCACCACGGAAGAATGCCGGACGCTTGATCGCCTGCCAGATCATGACGATCACTCCCAGGAGAATGACCCCCATGCCGAGTACGAAGACAAGCCCCACGCCAGCGATGTTCGAACCGCTGCCATAGTCCGGGTCCATGCTGTCGACGAGCGTGATGACAAACAAGGCTGCCAAGATCGCTCCGCCCACGAGAGGAAACAACAGCGTGAAGAAGAGGTTCCGTGTGCTGTCAAGCCACTGCCTGCGGAAATACCAGACGCAGGCAAACGCGGTGATTCCATAGTAGAAACAGATCATCATTCCCAGCGCTGTGATGGTGTCCCACAGCACGTTTTCGCTGATGAGCCTCATGACCGTGTAGAAGACCGATGCGACTATCGCCGACACAACCGTGGCATATCCGGGCGTGAAGAAACGCGGGCTGATCTGAGCAAACTTCTTGGGCAGCGCTCCGTAATGCCCCATGGCGAGCAAGGTGCGCGCTGGGCCCACGAAAGTGGATTGGAGCGAGGATGCTGAGCTCGTCAACACCGCGAGTGATACCAGGAACGCCATCGGGCCGAGCACGGGTCCAGACAGGTAGAAGAAGACGTTGTCTTGAATATCGGGGTTGCCAAGCCCGAGGCCTTCTGCTCCGGTGCCGGCGAACATCAGCAGAGCGACCGCGATCAGCAGATAGAGCACAACGATGGTGATCACCGTCAGCGTCGCGGCTCTGCCAGGCGTCTTTTCGGGATCTTTCGTTTCTTCGTTCATGGTGAGCGTGACATCCCACCCCCAGAAGATGAAGATCGATAGTGACAACCCGGCCACCACCGCTGTCACAGAGCCGACAGCGAAGGGGTTGAACCACGAGAGTTCAGGAAGGCTGGCATCGAAGGCATTGCCCTGTGCAACTTGCACGAGTGCGGTGATCGAGAAGATCAGCAGCACAGCAACCTGGAAGGTCACGAGCACGTACTGCAACTTTTGCGTCGTCTGCATATCGCGATACGACACCAATGTCGCAGCAAGCATGAATAGCAAACACACCGCGACGTTGATGAAGGGGTTGAATGCCAGCGCGGCGATTGTGCCGGGACTTCCCGCAATCTGGTCAATGAGCAGGAAAAGAAACTCGACCGCGATGCCGGCCAAATTCGACAACACAAGGATGGTGGCTGCAACCAGTCCCCACCCTGCCATCCATCCGATCCACGGACCGAAAGCCCGCGACGCCCAGGTGAACGATGTTCCACTGTCTGGCATCGCGCGGTTGAGTTCCCGGTAGCCGAACGCGACAAGAAGCATCGGGATGAAGCCGACGAGAATGATGGCCGGAACCTGAAAGCCGACTTCAGACACGGTAGGGCCGAGTGCCGCCGTGAGCGTATAGGCAGGTGCGATGCACGAGATGCCGATCACGACCGCGCCAAGCAGTCCGATCGTGCCGGCGCTCAGGCCCTTCTGTGACAGGCCACCGGTGGCGACGGCATCTGTCTTCGGCACTGACGCCTCTGAGGGAGCACTCATTGCTGCCCGCTTTCTGTGGAGCGCGTACGCGGAACCACGACCATGGGTACCGGCAACTCGTGCAGCATTTTCGCTGCGGTTGAACCGAGGAAGAGTCGACGTGGCTGCGCCAAGCGGCTAGAGCCGACCACCGCGAGTTCACCAGGCTCCCAGCCGAGGTGCGAGACAGCGTCTTCGATGCTGTCACCGCGAGCGACAATAACTTCAGCATCGATGTCGTCGGGCAACGCAGCCAACGCCTGCGTGAGCACGTCGTCGGCGTGCGCGGCCCCGGCGATGCGGATGACGCCCGTGTTCACTGACGCAGGGAGGTCGACCGAAACCAGTGAGATCAAACGCAGTTCGGCGCCGGTCGCCACGGCGAGCGCAATACTCTCCTGCAAGAGCGCGTCTGCGCCCGGGCGCGTTCCGACAGCGGCGGTAATCCTGCTGATGCCGGCACTGGCCTCGGTGCGCCTGGCCCCCTCTGGCGCCAGCACGACGGGAATGTTTGACGAGTGTAGAAGCTCATCTGCGACAGTGCCCAGTCGATGGCGACCGCGAAGACCGCCGTTGGCTGCGCCGACGACGATGTACGACGCTTCAAAATCGGCCGCCGCGGTCACCAGACCCTCGGCGAACGAATCTGCGTATCGCACGTGCGTGCGCGCGTCGATGCCCTCGGGCACCTGTTCAGCTGCCTGGCTCAGCCACGCTGAGGCTTGATCGCGCAAGTAGCGGTCGTAGGCGGCATCTGGAGGTGTGATTACGCTGCGACCATCAGCCGGCAGCACCACGACCAGGTCAACTGCGCCTGCGGATGCGTGAGCCAAACGAGCACCCAGTGCTACCGCATCGGCCCCGGCACTCGTCGCGGTATAGCCCACGACGATACGTGCGGTCATGAATGCGCCGCCGCAACGATGTTCGCTGCGACCAGACGCCCCATGCGAATCGCTCCGTCAACGTGCTGGTAGCCAGCACCGGCCATGTCACTGCAGGCGAAATAGATGGGACCCACCGGCGTGCGCAGATCTGCTCCGTAGCGAGCAAGCCCACCCAAGTCGAAGCTCGCCGCGTAGGCTCCGCGAGTCCATTCTTCGGCCCCCCAGTCGCTTTCGAAGTAGACCAGCGGCTCTTTCGCCTGCGGTCCGTAGTAGTTGGCCAGTGAGGCGAGAATTCGCTCTTTGCGCTCCTCAGCAGACACGCGGAAAAGGTCATCGGCATTGCGATCCGAGACGAATCCCACCAGCGTGCCGCGCTCGTCACCATGGTTGGTGTTGTCGTAAGCCTCGTGCGAAATTTCGTACGGGCTGAAGGCGGTGCCCGAAAGTCCATCTTCTCGCCAGAACGGTCGGTCGTACACCGCGTGAACCTTGATCACAAACCCCATTGAGATGTGTTGGTGCATCTGCTGCTTGAGACGCGGCAGCGGCGGGCTGAAGTCGATCCACGGATACAGAATCGGGGCGTGAGCGAGGATGACGAAGCGCGCGTGCACGGTCATATCACCGTCGGTGATGACGGTCACGCCGTCATCGTGCCACTGCACCGTGTGCACTGGTTGCCCAAGAAAGACGTCATCGCCCAGTCGCTCCGCGAGCAGCAACGGCACTTGCTGAAGACCACCGACAACTCGCTCGTCCAAGATGTAGTCCGCATCGACGAGGTTTGAGAAACTGCCCGCGCTCGCCGCCATCAGCAGCGCCTGCAGGGCAGAGAAGGCGTAAGCCGGTTTGGTGAGCATCGCCCCCGCGATAAAGAGCGCGATGTTGTCTCGCGCCTCTTGATCTTCAGTCTCTTCTTCCAGCCAAGCTTCAAATGAGATGCGGTCAAGCGCCTCTGCATCTGGGTGTTCCCAAGGCTTGTCGGGATCGATGAGCGCCACCATCGCGTCGAGTTTCTCGATAAGTCGAACGAGCTCCTTCTCGGTGGTCTCAGGCACCGGAAAGATCTCTCCCGTGAAACGGGTGAGGTCGCCGGTCGCGTTGATATAGACCGAGTCCCCCTCGCGATAGCGACGATAGGTTTCGAGCCCGAGCTCCTCGATCGTCTCTTTGAGCGCTTCTTGGTCAGGCGATACCCACTGTCCGCCGACTTCGAGCATCGCTCCGTCGACGACGTCGGTCCATAGCCGACCGCCCACGCGGTCTCGCGCTTCAAGAACAGCGACCGACAGACCGGCCTTCTTCAGCTCGTTCGCTGCGGTGGTTCCGGCGGCGCCGGCACCAACGATGACGACGTCTCTCGTGATCTCAGTCATCTCACTCCTGTGTAATCGTGTTGGCGCGCGAAAGCGGCCAGGTCAAGCTGCGGCGAGAGCTGCAGCGACGACGTCGAGTCCCTCGTTGAGCAGCGTGTCAGAGATCGAAAGCGGCGGCAGGAAGCGAATGACGTTTCCGTAGGTACCGCACGTCAGGACGATGACGCCTTCGGCGATGCACGCTTTCGCCACGGCCGCGGTAAGGGCTGCATCCGGATCGCCCGTGGCAGCATCTACGAACTCGGCGGCAATCATCGCGCCGTGGCCACGGATGTCGCCGATGCGGGCGTCTCGGGACTGCATGTCGGTCAGGCGTGAGATCAGGATGCTGCCGATCTCACGCGCCCGCTCAATTACGCCGTCGTTCTCGAAAACATCGATCGCAGCGATGGCTGCGGCGCAGGCGATGGGGTTTCCTCCGTAGGTGCCGCCGAGACCGCCGGTGTGCGACGCATCCATGATCTCGGCACGGCCGGTCACGGCGGCCAGCGGAAGCCCACCCGCGATTCCCTTCGCCGTGGTGATGAGATCAGGCACGATCCCCAGGAGCTCACTGGCGAACATGGCACCGGTACGAGCGAAGCCGGTCTGAATTTCGTCGGCGATGAAGACGACGTTGTTCGCGCGCGCCCATTCAACAAGTGCCGGCAGGAAGCCCTCTGCGGGGACGATGAACCCGCCTTCGCCCTGAATGGGTTCGATGATGATCGCCGCAAGGTTGTCAGCGCCTACCTGCTTCTCAATGATCGATATCGCGTTCTTGGCAGCAGCTGCGCCGCTGAGGCCGTCGCGATAGGGATACGACATCGGGGCGCGGTAGATCTCTGAGGCGAACGGTCCGAAGCCGCTCTTGTAGGGCATCGATTTTGCGGTGAGACCCATGGTGAGGTTGGTGCGCCCGTGATAGCCGTGGTCGAATGCGACGATGGCCTGCTTCTTGGTGAATTTGCGGGCCACCTTGATGGCGTTCTCGACGGCTTCCGCCCCGGAATTGAACAGCGCGCTCTTCTTTTGGTGGTCGCCTGGAGTGATGCGGTTGAGCGCTTCGGCAACTTCGACATAGGACTCGTAGGGCGCAACCATAAAGCAGGTGTGGGTGAACTGGGCAACCTGTTCTTGCACCGCCGCGACAACTTTGGGGTGTGCGTTGCCAATGCTGGTCACCGCAATGCCCGATCCGAGGTCGATCAGCGAGTTGCCGTCGGCATCGACAATGACTCCCCCGCCAGCGGCAACGGTGTGCACGGCGGCTGTGTGTCCGACTCCCGCTGCGACCGCGGCGGCTTTGCGTGCGATCAGCTCTTGAGAGCGAGGGCCCGGAATGCTGGTGATGAGGCGGCGCTCCTGCGGCAGGGAGGGGCCACCGAGGGGAACGTGAGTGAAGGTTTCGGTTGCGCTCATAGTGGCGAGCGTAGGGCGCGCGCCACGCGCATTGCACCTGCCCTCATGTACATTGTGCATACCTTGTTGTACCTGTCGTACACGAGGACCGCTTGCGTATTCAGGAGCATCATGGCCGCCGCCCCCGAGACCCCTACGCTTCGCGCATTGCTCAGTCGCCAGGATCTTCAGCTGAAGCTCGATGACGCGAGCGCGCGCCACAGCAGGATGCTGGACCGCGCGGTGCGATGGGTGCACAACTCAGACCTCGCTGACCCCACGCCATTCTTGTCAGAGGGCGTGGTGTTGCTCACGACGGGCACCCAATTCGCTGAGGGTGTCGACAGCGACGCCGACGTTCGCGCGTACGTGCTGCGTCTCAAGGAGCGTGGCGTGGTCGGACTGGGTTTCGGCACCGAAGTGGTGCGCGACGGCATCCCGCCGCAGTTGGTCAGCGCATGCCGCGAGACAGAAACGCCACTGTTCGAAGTGCCGTATCGCACCCCCTTCATCGCCGTCGCACGCGCGAACGCCGAAGCGATTGCCGCGGCGTCGTATGCGCGAAGAAGTTGGGCGTTGGCCGCACAACGCGCCATTGCGCTTGCCGCGCTGAGAGCCGACGGCCTGGGCGCCACGGTGGCAGAGCTTGCCCGCCAGCTTGACACCTGGGTGGGATTGTTCGACGCCGCTGGCGAGCTTTCTCGCGAGCACCCTGCCGGTGCGCTCGACGCGCCCACGGCTGACTCGCTTCGATCCGAGGTGATTGCGGTGTTGCATCGCGGGGCTCGTGCGGGGTCCTCCTTGCCGATCGGCGACACTGCCTTCTCGCTGCAGACGCTCGGCAGAGGTGGGCATCTGCGCGGTGTGATCGCGATCGCCGCGGGTGACCTCGACCAAGAAGGACGCCGGCTTGTGACATCGGTGATCGCGATGGCTGGGCTGGCTCTTGAGCAACAACAGGGCCTCAGCAAGGCGCGCAACTCGTTGCGGGCCGGGCTCGCTCAATCTCTGCTTGGCGATGACCCGTCTCTCGCTCGACGAATCTCAAAAGACCTATGGGGCCCGCTGCCGGCCGCGCCGGTGGTTCTCGCCGTCACCGACCTTGCCTCAGCCCGCGTCGATGCTGTCTCTGAGCGCCTGGAGCTGCGTGCAGAAGAACGCCGCGGTTCGGTGTTCTTCGGGCGCACCGATGACGGGCTCGTCATGATCGCTCCTGCCGCCGACCGCGCGCCCATTGTCGAGGTCGCCGAGCTTTTCGGACTTCGCGTGGGGGTGTCTGAGCCGACTACCTACGAGCACATCTCCTTGGCGATTGGACAAGCACGCCTCGCACGCGATCGCGGATTGACCGGCATAAGCAACTTCGCAGACGTCGCTCATGGCGGAGTGTTCTCAGCGCTCACTGATGACGCGCGCAGCCTCGCCCGCGCTGAACTGGCACCGCTAAGCGACTACGACGCCCAAAATGGCACCGAACTCGTCGAGATGGTGCGTATATGGCTCGACAATGATTGCTCGCACGAAGCCTCAGCGCGTGCCCTTGGTGTTCACCGCCACACGGTGCGCACGCGATTGGCGCTCACCGAGAAGCTGCTCGGGCGAGACCTATCGTCGTTCGCGACCCGCGCCGAACTGTGGGCGGCACTTCGCGTCGCCCGGTAGCCAGACACGGTGACGCTTTCGTTCCCAATTCGCGACAGCTTGGCGGCGTCGAGCCCGCCGCACTGCGAGAAGATGATCGGGTGAGTGAAGACAGCGCGACAGTAAACGGCGACGTCTCTTGGTGGTGGCGTGATGCGGGTGGGTTGCCGACGGTGCGACACGCTCTACCTGGATCGATTGACGTTGACGTAGCTATCGTCGGGGGCGGCTACACCGGACTGTGGACGGCGTACTACCTGAAGAAAGCTCAACCAGATCTGCGTGTTGCAGTGCTGGAGCAGCGCTTCGCGGGTTTCGGGGCGTCGGGCCGCAACGGCGGCTGGCTCACCAACTCGGTGACCGGAGGGCGTGCCCGGTACGTCGACACACATGGGCGTGATGCTGCGATTGCTCAGCAACGCGCACTCAACGAGTCGGTCGACGAAGTAATCGCCGTCACCGCACACGAGGGCATCGATGCCGACATCATCAAGGGCGGTGAGTTCGAGGTGGCCCGCACGCCCGCGCAACTGGCGAGGTTGGAGGCCTCTGCCGCGCACGAGCAAGCGTGGCCCCACACCGATCTTGAATTATTGGATGCTGCCGCAGCCGCAAGGCGAATCTCTGTCGAGGGTGCGCTCGGCGCCACGTGGCACCCACACTGCGCCCGCGTGCACCCGGTCAAGCTGGTGAGCGGCCTTGCCGCTGCGGTCGAACGCCTCGGTGTGGCTATCTACGAGAACACTCTGGTGTCAGAAATCAGCCCTGGCCACGCGGTCACCGACCGTGGAACGGTGCGCGCCTCGCATGTATTGCGCGCGACCGAGGGCTTTACCCCTGATCTAAAAGGCGAGCACCGAACCTGGCTCCCCATGAACTCGTCGATGATCGCGACCGCTCCCCTACCCGCGTCAGCGTGGGATGCGATCGGCTGGAACGGTCGTGAAACTCTCGGCGATTTCGCTCACGTGTATATGTACGCCCAGCGCACGGCCGACGATCGCATAGCCTTCGGCGGTCGAGGGGTGCCGTACCGCTACGGTTCACGCGTCGACACCGACGGAGCTACCCAGCAACGCACGATCTCCTCCCTAACCGCGTTGTTGCACAGCTTCTTTCCCGCGGCGGCGGACGTACCGATCGATCACGCTTGGGCGGGAGTGCTTGGTGTGCCGCGAGACTGGGCGGCCACCGTGGGGATGGACCGCACGACCGGATTGGGCTGGGCGGGCGGCTATGTCGGCACGGGAGTGACAGCGACCAATCTTGCCGGGCGCACTCTCGCTGATCTTGTTCTCGGCAACGACTCCGAACTTGTTCGCTTGCCGTGGGTGGATCACCGGGCGAAGCGGTGGGAGGTCGAGCCCTTGCGCTGGCTTGCGGTGAATGCGATCTACACCGCCTATCACGCGGCCGACCGCACTGAAGCATCCAACTCCTCGACGCGGACGGCGTGGCCCGCAAACATCGCCGGGTGGATAGCTGGTCGCTGAACAAGCATCAGCCTGGTGCGTGAGCTTGGAGGAACTCGTATACGTCGGTCGTGTCGACCCCCGGAAAGGCACCGGTCGGCAGCGTAGCGAGAAGCGTGCGGGGCGTACGGACGTTCGGCCATGAGTGCTCCCGCCACGCGAGCTCAAGATCTGCCGGAGCCCGACGACAACACGTCTCGACGGAGTGCTTGGAAACCCCTCGGTTTGTCGTGTCTCGCCCCAAAAACCACTTAGTGTCGTCGAAACGCACGCCGACGCTGACCGAGTGTGCGCCCTCGCTGGAGAGCTCGACTCGCGCTGTGCACCAGTACGTTCCGTTGCCCGTATCGGTGTACTGGTAGTACGGATTGAAGTGATCATCCACATCGAACACCACACGAGACGTCCACTTGCGACAACACATCTGGCCTTCGATTGCGCCTAGACGATCAGTGGGAAAGTTCACGTCGTCGTTCTCATAGGCCTTGGTGATCGTGCCCGACTCATGCACCTTGAGAAAGTGCACGGGAATGTCGAGGTGACGCGTCGCAAGGTTCGTGAAGCGGTGCGCTGCGGTCTCGTACGAAACCGAATAGGCGTCGCGAAGGTCTTCGATAGAGATGGCACGGTCGTTCTTGGCTGCCACGAGAGCGGGCACCACGTGCGCTTCGGGAATCATCAGCGCACCAGTGAGGTAGTTCGTCTCCACTCGCTGACGCAAGAACTCCGCGTAGCTCTTGGGCTCCTGATGCCCGAGAATCCGGCTCGAGAGCGATTGCAACACGGCTGTACGGGGGTCTCCCTTGGTGGCCAGCCTGCTTGACAGATATAACCGACCGTTCTTGATGTCTGCGACGCTGCGGGTAGTCTGCGGCAGATCTGGCACATAGTGCAGCGTGAAACCAAGATGCGCCGCAATGTCGCTCGCCGTGCGCTGTGTCAGGGGGCCACCGGGGTGATCGACTGCATCCAGTACACGTCTGGCGTGCTGCTCGAGATCTTCGAAGTAGTTGCTCTGGGTGCGCATCAGCTTGCGCAACGCCACGTTGGCGCGACGAGCCTCCTCGGGCGTCGCCGCGCGTTCGTCGCGCAGCCGTTCGATCTCTCCCTGCAGCGACAGCATGGCTTTCAGCGCGTCGGTGGGAACCGACTTGGCGATGCGAAACGGGTCGATGCCGAGCGCTTGAAAGGTCTGGCCGCGCATCGCACGCTCAAGCGCGATCTCCAGAGTCGCGCGCTCATCCAACGGTTCCGACTCCAGGAGTGCATCCAGAGAGGATCCCAAGGCACGCGCGATCGCCTGCAACAGCGTGAGCTTCGGTTCGCGTTTGCCGTTCTCGATCATCGAGAGCTGGCTGGGAACGCGATCAACCGCCGCGGCGAGCTCGTCGAGTGTCATGCCTCGGTCTGTGCGCAATTGCCGAATTCGTCGGCCGATAGTGAGTGAGTCCACTTCATCATCGTCGGGCAGATCAGTCACCGGTTCACGGCCCAGAGTCGTCGTCATACGTCAATTCTGTCACGAAATGAGAATTTTCTCTAAACTTCACACCCATTTTGGCCGGAGAAGGGCAGGAAGTTCACTGCAGAGTGGAGGTACGACAACCGCAGAGGCCGAAAGCCGAAGCATCCAATTGATCCAACGCAGGAGAACCGCCATGACGATCCAAGCCACCCCCGGCCAGCCGCCGCTTCGTGCAGGCGACCAGACGCAGACCGCTGCCGAGCTTCAGGAGATCTGGGACACCGATCCTCGTTGGCAGGGCATTGAGCGCACCTACTCGGCAGAAGATGTCGTCGCGCTGCGCGGATCCGTCCGTGAAGAGTCGACGCTCGCGCAGCGCGGCGCGGAGAACCTCTGGAACCTCTTGCACACTGAGGATTACATTCGGGCCCTCGGTGCATACACCGGCGGTCAGGCAGTGCAGCAGGTTCGTGCGGGGCTGAAAGCGATCTACCTGTCGGGATGGCAGGTAGCCGCCGATGGCAACCTCGCCGGCCAGACTTACCCCGACCAGAGCCTGTACCCAGCCAACTCGGTGCCAGCCGTTGTGCGCCGCATCAACAACGCGCTGATCCGCCAAGACCAGCTCGAGCACGCCGAGGGCGAAATCACCCAGGACTGGTTGGCACCTATCGTCGCTGACGCCGAGGCTGGTTTCGGCGGCCCGTTGAACGCCTACGAACTCGCTCAGTCGCTGATTTCTTCCGGTGCCGCGGGCATCCACTGGGAAGACCAGCTCGCAAGCGAGAAGAAGTGCGGACACTTGGGCGGAAAGGTGCTTGTTCCCACGCAGCAGCACATACGCACCTTGAACGCCGCTCGGCTCGCCGCCGACGTTGCCGGCGTGCCGACGGTCATCATTGCGCGCACCGATGCGCTGGCTGCCGATCTGCTCACGAGCGACGTCGACGAGCGCGACCAGCAGTTCACAACCGGCGAGCGCACGAGCGAGGGCTTCTACCGTGTCAGCCCCGGTCTTGACGCAGTGATCAGCCGCGGGATGGCATTCGCACCCTACGCTGACCTCATCTGGGTAGAGACAGGCGAGCCTGACATCGAGCTTGCTCGCGAGTTCGCCAAGGCGATTCACGCGAAGTACCCGGGCAAACTGCTCGCGTACAACTGCTCGCCGAGCTTCAACTGGAAGCGTCACCTCAACGACGAGCAGATTGCCACCTTCCAGCAAGAGCTCGCCGACCTGGGGTACAAGTTCCAGTTCATCACCCTCGCAGGCTTCCACGCGTTGAACTACTCCATGTTCGACCTTGCCCGCGGCTACGCCGATCGCGCTATGAGCGCATACGTCGAGCTGCAAGAAGCTGAGTTCGACGCCGAGAAGGACGGCTACACCGCTACGAAGCACCAGCGCGAAGCGGGCACCGGCTACTTCGATCGCGTCTCCACCGCGCTCAACCCCGACAGCGCCACCCTCGCCCTGGTCGGTTCGACCGAGGCGCAGCAATTCCACTGATCAAGTGATCGGATGCTGCGGCCACCCAATCCGGGTGGCCGCAGCATCCTTCCAATACTTCGCACGACCCACACACAGATAAGGACAGGGCAATGACTCCGACCGCTACGGGCATCGCGCCCGAGACAAACTCCATCCCGACGACGACCACCCCGAGCATCCAGATCCTCGGTGAAATGCGTCCTCGCTACGACGAGATCCTCACGCCCGAGGCCGTCGCATTTCTCGCCGAATTGCACCACCGATTCTCGGGACGCCGTCACGACCGGCTCGCTGACCGCATGCGTCGCCGCTACGAAATCGGCAACGGGCACGACCCGCGCTTCCGCGACGACACCGCGCACATTCGCGAAGACGCCGAATGGCAGGTTGCCGGCGCGGGCCCGGGCCTCGAAGACCGTCGCGTCGAGATCACCGGACCCACCGATCCCAAGATGACCATCAACGCGCTCAACTCAGGCGCGAAGGTATGGCTCGCCGACCAGGAAGATGCCACAAGCCCCACCTGGAAGAACGTGATCGAAGGTCAGCTGTCGTTGCGCGACGCGATCCGTGGCGAACTCTCGTTCACGAGCCCCGAAGGCAAGACCTACGAAGTCACCGCCGAAGAGACTCCGACGATCGTGATGCGTCCGCGTGGATGGCACTTGACCGAGAAGCACCTGCGGTTCACCGACCGTTCGGGGCGCGAGATGGCGACCTCAGGTTCACTGGTCGACTTCGGACTGTACTTCTTCCACAACGCCAAGCAGCTCATCGCGAACGGCCGTGGACCGTACTTCTACATCGCGAAGCTCGAGAGCGCCGAAGAGGCCAAGCTGTGGGATGACGTATTCACATTCTCCGAAAAATACGTCGGCATCCCCCACGGCACGGTGCGCGCGACGGTGCTCATCGAGACCCTGCCGGCAGCCTTCGAGATGGACGAGATCCTGTTCGAACTGCGCGACCACTGTGCGGGTCTGAACGCGGGGCGCTGGGATTACATCTTCTCGATCATCAAGAACTACCGCGGCCGCGGCGCACGCTTCGTGCTCCCTGACCGCAGCGAAGTGACGATGACCGTTCCGTTCATGCGCTCGTACACCGAGCTGCTCGTGAAGACCTGCCACAAGCGGGGCGCCTTCGCAATCGGCGGCATGAGCGCGTTCATCCCGAATCGGCGTGACCCTGAAGTGACTGCGCGTGCCTTCGAGAAGGTGTCGGCTGACAAGAACCGCGAGGCCGGCATGGGCTTTGACGGCACCTGGGTAGCGCACCCCGATCTGATTCCCGCCGCAATGGCGGAGTTCGATGCGGTGCTCGGCGACAAGCCGAACCAGGTCGATCGTCAGCGTGACGATGTTGAGGTCACCGCGGCCGATCTGCTCGACGTGCACATTGGGCGCCCGATCACGGCGCAGGGCGTGCACGACAATGTGTCGGTGGCGATCCGCTACATCGAGGCTTGGCTGCGCGGGCTCGGCGCGGTTGCGCTCGACAACCTGATGGAAGATGCCGCCACCGCTGAGATCTCGCGATCGCAAGTGTGGCAGTGGATCCACCAGGATCAGCGAACAGCTGACGGCGCGTTGATCACTCGTGAGTACGTCGAGGGGCTCATCACACGGGTGCTCGGCGAAGTTGATCGTCATGAAGGTGACCGATTCGATGACGCGGCAGCAATCTTCCGCGAGGTCGCCCTGGGCAGCGAATTCCCCGCGTTCTTGACGTTGTCGGCCTACGCCAACTACCTGACCGAAGTCGACTAGCCGCAGCTATTGAGACGACGCGCCGCGTTTCTGCCGTAGAGCAGAGACGCGGCGCGTTGTTGCCCGTATCGACCGAGCGTGTCTAGCCGCTGCGGCGATTCCAGCGGAAGGTAAGAAGACTCAAGACCGCCCCGACAACGAGCCAGATCAAGAGAGCGACAGCCACCCAGCCGAGCTCCCATGCACCAGCAGGCTCGAGGGTCGCAAAGTCCTCGGGCAGAAACACCGCGCGCATGCCCCGCGCCATCCACACCAGCGGGAAAAGGCTGGCGAGATTCTGCAACCAGTCGGGGAGCAACCAGAAAAACAGGTAGACCCCCGAGGTGAACTGAAGAATGAGGGCCACCGGCACGACAACGGCGACGGCGCTCTTTCCGGTGCGAGGCACGGCTGACATCGCGATTCCCAGCAAAGCGGAAGTCAAAATGCCGAGTACGAAGACCCACGCGAAGGTGGTCCATGACTCAATCGACGTGGGCAATTCGACACCGAAGCCAAATGCGGCCACCAGCAACAGCAAGGTTGCCTGCACGATTCCGGTGGCGAACACCTGACCGAACTTGCCGAGAAAGTAGCTCAATGGCGACAGCGGGGTACCACCAAGCCGCTTGAGAGTTCCATCAGAACGCTCCATAGCGATGTCGGTCGCGAGGTTCTGAAAACCAGAGAGCAGCAGCCCAGCGGCAAGCATTCCCGGTAGATAGAGCTGAGCTGCCGAAAGAGCCTCAACGTCGGGCCCTACGACGAGATCTCCGTCGGCGCCAAAGATAGAGCTGAAGAGGGCGAGCATCATCACCGGAAAGAAGAAGGTGAACAACAGCGTGTCTGGTGCCCGAAAGTATCCTCGAATCTCGTAGCCAACTCGCGACGCGCCTAGTGCCAGTACGCTCATCGCTTGGCCTCCGCTTCGGCAGATTCTTCGATCATCGAAAGATAGATCTCTTCAAGACCGGGTCTGCGAATCTCGAGACCTTCAGGCTCCGAGCCCAGCCGATCCGCAAGCACATTTGCGAACGCGAGGGGATTCGCCGTGGTCTCAATGTGTTCCTCTCCTGCCTCAAGCCAGCGCACGCGTGGTGTTCGCGCTCCTTCACCGCCGAAGGAATCGATAGGGCCAATAGCGTGCACGACACCCGCCGCGATGACCGCAACACGGTCTGCCAACTGAGCGGCTTCATCAAGATAGTGAGTGGTCAGCACAATCGTCGTTCCTTCGGATTGCAGCCGGCGAATGAGTTGCCAGAATTCCCTGCGCGCATGCGGGTCAAACCCTGTCGTAGGTTCGTCGAGAAAAAGCACTTCAGGTCGCCCGATGATTCCGAGTGCGACATCGACGCGACGTTGTTGGCCGCCGGACAAACGCGAGATGCGGGTGCGGGCCTGCTGTTCCAGGCCGACCGAGGTGATCACCTCTTCAACATCGCGCGGATTCGGGTAGTAGCGGCTGAACTGCTGCAGCTGCTCACGCACGGTATAGGCGCCCGCCTGCCCTGTCGACTGCAGCACGATGCCCAGCCGAGCCTTCCATGACAAGCCGGCAGAGGCCGGATCTGTGCCGAGCACACTCACGGTGCCGCCGGATCGGGCGCGGTAGCCTTCCAGAATCTCCACGGTGGTGGACTTTCCTGCGCCGTTCGGACCGAGCAAAGCGAACGTCTCGCCCTCCTCGATATCGAACGATACGTCACGCAGCACTTCCCGCTCACCGTACGACTTTCGAAGGTTTCGGACGTGAATCGCTGACGTGTTCATAGACACAGTCTCGTGGGTTCTCTACAACGGCACAAACCAACATCCGTGATGGTGCACATTCCGTGGCGCACGATGCGCGACTACGCTCGTAGATGTGACCGAACGCGCACCACTCTCCCGCAAATTGTCCGCCATCGCCGAGTCTGCGACCCTCAAAGTCGATGCCAAGGCCAAGGCCCTTCAAGCCGCGGGCCGTCCCGTGATCAGCTACGCCGCGGGCGAGCCTGATTTCTCGACACCGCAGTTCATTGTGGATGCTGCGGCCGAGGCTTTGCACAACCCCGCGAACTTCCGGTACACGCCAGCCGTAGGGCTGCCTGTGCTGCGCGAAGCCATCGCTGCGAAGACGCTGCGCGATTCTGGTCTCAAGGTTGACCCGTCGCAGATCATCGTCACCAACGGTGGCAAGCAGTCGGTTTACCAAGCTTTTCAGGCGGTCGTGAACCCAGGCGATGAGGTGCTGCTACCCGCTCCCTACTGGACCACCTACCCCGAGGCGATCGCTCTCGCGGATGGCGTTCCTGTGGAAGTCTTCGCCGGAGCTGACCAGGACTACAAGGTGACAGTGGCGCAGCTGGAGGCGGCACGCACCGACAAAACCACCGTGCTGGTCTTCGTCTCCCCGTCGAACCCAACAGGTTCGGTCTACACCCCCGAAGAGACCCGTGCGATCGGACAGTGGGCCGTCGAGCACGGCATCTGGATCATCTCCGACGAGATCTATCAGAACCTCGTCTACGAAGGCGCCCGCGCAATGTCGATCGTTGAAGCGGTGCCCGAAGCCGCAAACCAGACCATTCTTGTCAACGGCGTCGCCAAGACCTACGCGATGACGGGTTGGCGTGTGGGCTGGATGGTCGGCCCAAAAGACGCGATCAAGGTTGCGGCAAACCTGCAGTCTCACCTGTCGAGCAACGTCAACAACGTCGCCCAGCGTGCCGCCGTTGCCGCTCTCACCGGCCCGCAAGATGAGGTCAAACAGATGCGCGAGGCGTTCGATCGTCGGCGTCAGCTGATCGTGAGCGAGCTGAACAAGATCGATGGGGTTCATACGCCGAACCCGCTTGGCGCGTTCTACGCGTACCCTGACGTCACCGGCCTGCTGGGAAAGTCCTGGGCAGGAAAAACTCCTACGACCTCACTTGAGCTTGCTGATCTCATCTTGGAAGAGGCTGAGGTTGCTGTCGTTCCGGGCGAGGCATTCGGCCCGAGCGGATACCTTCGCCTGTCCTACGCGCTCGGCGACGACGGCCTGCGTGAGGGCATCCAGCGCATGCAGCGGCTGTTCACGGCGTAGCGCCGAGCAACGCATCGCTCGTCAGAGATCCACTCCGACGAGCACCGGCTCCGGTTGCAAGACCAGGCCAAATTCGGAGTACACGCGGTTTTGAATGAAACGGGCAAGCTCGGCGAGCTCTCCCGCCGTCGCGTTGCCTCTGTTCGTAAGGGCAAGTGCGTGCTTGGTCGACAATGAGGCTCGGGATCGCGGCAATTTGAAGCTTTTGCCGATGCCAGATTGTTCGATCAGCCAGGCCGAGCTGACCTTAACTTCGTTCTTCTTGGCTGCTAGCTTCGGCACGTAGCCGTCGAACGACTCCAGCGGAATGACGAGCACCGGATCGAGGTCTGGGGCAACAGGCCAGCGAGGGCAGTCGGCCGGAAGCGTGCGGGCGAACGATTCAGACACCACAGCATTCTGAAAGAACGAACCTGCGCTGTATGTGTCGGCGTCGGCGTCATCGAGCACCATGCCTTTGCTGGCACGGGTCTCAAGCACGTGGTCACGAATCCACCTGAGGCTGACGCGATCGTCTGGGCCCAAACGCAAGGCGGAGCGCAACTGCTCACCCGCGATCGGGCGATCGCCGTGCCCAACTTCTGCGAGCTCAAGGGTCACAGAGATGATCACTGCGCGACGCGCTGGGACTGATCCGTAGTGCTGCTTGAGCACTGAGGTACGAAAGCCGAGTCCCAGTTCTTCGGCCGACACCGTCGAAACATCGCCAGTTGACTCATCGATGAGTTCCGCCTCGACGAGCGTTTGAACGATCTCTTGCCCGTACGCACCGACGTTCTGCACCGGGGCCGCACCGGCTGTTCCGGGAATGCCCGACATCGCCTCGATGCCGGCAAGTCCGGAAGCGACAGCGAAGGCGACAAGCGCATCCCAGTTGTGTCCCGCTTGCACTCTTACGCGCGCGAAACCAGGACGAGTTGCAGGCAGACGTTCGATGCCCTCAGTGAGAATGCGAACCACGGTGCCCTCGAATGGCTCGTCGCCGACAAACAGATTCGACCCGCCGCCAAGCACAAACCACTCCTCGCCGGTACCCCACACATCATGCAGAGTACCGATCAGCTCGTCCCTTGTCGTCGCGTCGAGCATGCGTGTCGGCGCGGCACCCGTACGCAGGGTTGTGAGCTGTGAGAGCGGGATCGGTGTAATCTCGGGCACGACTCAACCGACCCGAACTCGCACCTGAGCTTTGCCCAGCACCGTCGTGTCAGCGTGAGTGACCGTCAGGTCAACGCGCACCGCGTCTTCTGTGATCGCGCCGACTTTGGCAACAACCGACACCTCGGCGCCGGTCGCGGCATCGACAAGCACAGGGCGTGTGAAGCGGACTCCATACTCAAGAATGCGTCCCGAGTCACCTAGCCACGGCACGATCGTCTCAACGGCAAGGCCCATTGTCAGCATGCCGTGTGCCAGCACGCCGGGCAGTCCGACCGTTTCGGCGACGTCGTCGCGGTAGTGAATGGGGTTGAAGTCTCCGGATGCTCCGGCGTACCGCACGAGCGAATCGCGGGTGAGATGCACAGTTCTTTCGGCGACTACGTCTCCGACGGCAAGAGCGCTCATTCGCTTGCCTCGCCGACCAGCAGCACCGACGTCGCTGTCACAACGTGCGCCCCGTCAGCATCCACTACTTCAGCATCGCTCGTCACCATGGCGTTGCCACCGAGCGTGCGGATGCCCTTTACCGTCAGCTGGGCAGTCAGCTCATCTCCCGCAACGATCGCACGCGTGTAACGAAAACGCTGCTCTGCGTGAATGACCCTTGAGAGCACGATGCCCGAATCGGGCGCCGCAATCAGCTGCTGCAAAGTGAGGTCTTGCACCACCATGGCGAACGTCGGAGGAGCGACTACATCGGCATAGCCGAGCGCTTGAGCCGCTTCAGGGTCGACATGCTGGGGATCGCTCGCGAAGACCGCGCGAGAGAACTCACGCACCTTCTCACGACCCACGAGGTAGGGGGCAGTCGGCGGAAAGACACGACCGACGATCTCGGGGTTCACTGGCACATCTTCATTGTACCGAGCCAGTCGTCTGGCTTCGATTGCGCATAGACGGCACTGTCCCGCCAGTTGCTCAGCACGGACGCAACTAGCGGGACAGTTTTGCCTTAGCGGTCCGAACGCATCAGCGAGGCGCGACGTCGGGCCGCGCCGACCCCAACGGCCCCAGCCATCACTAGCGCGAGTGCCCAAGCGAGCGCTGCCAGCGGCGCCTCACTACCGGTGACTGCGAGACCCGAATCTGTCGCGGTCTCTGACTCCGTCGGCGTAGCTGTCGGCACGGTCGCGGTTGGCGTCGCGGTTGGCGTCGCGGCTGCTACGACCGGTCCGACAGGTTCACTTGTCTCGCTCGACGGGAGGTAGCCGGCCTTGGAACCCGTCACGGTCACTGTAATCAGTGACCCGAGGGCGGACTCTGGCACCACGAAGGTGTGTGAATCGCTCCCGGGCGACGCTTCACCGTCTACTGCCCACGAGTACTCGAACTCCGTGCCCTCAGGCCAGCCATCCGTCGTTGCGACAAGCGACTCTGCGACCTGCGCAGTGCCAGAGATTCCGGGTTGCGCGGCTTCGAGCGCATACTCCGATAGCGCCAAGCTCGACACACAATCGACACACGTGCCGCCGAGGCTCGCAACCTGTGAGGTCGCTCTCAGCGTGCCGCCGGATGCTGTCGCCGAGACTGCAACTTCGAACGAAGTCGCCGCGATCGGCTCAGTGACAGGAGTCTCTGGAATCGACCACGTCAGAATAGCGCCGTCAATGCTGACCCCTTCTGCAAGCGTGGCAGTGTTGATCTCGGCTTTGCTCAGCACCTCTGACAGATCAACCTGAACCACGGAGGCGCTGAGGGACGAAAGACCCGTGTTGGTCGCTGTCAACGTATAGCTGACATCGTCATTGCGCTCAAGCGTGACATCGCTGGGCGCGGCACTGAGCGTCAGGTCAAGCTTGTCGGGCCACGACGGCTTGCCAGCATCGAGAATCCAGTTCTGATAGAAATCGGTGATGTCTAGACCCGAAATCTCCTCGACGAGAGCCTTTAGATCTGCACCCGTCTTGCTCTGGCCTGCATACCGCGTCTGCCACTCACGGACAGTTTCGAAGAACGCTTCATCTCCCACCGCGATTCGAAGCGCCTGCCAGAACTGCGCACCTCGCGTGTAGGTCTGGTAGCCGTAGAGGTCTGTGGAATCGGTTTGCGCTCCCGGTGCGATGCTCCAGTTGCCACTGGTTGATGCCGTTCGATTCCACGAGTTGTAGTAGCTCAACTCTGTGGATGTCGCGCTCGTACCGAACCCCTCGGCCGAGTTGTAGTAGGTGGGTGCCCAGGTCGCCATGCCCTCACCGATCCAGATATCAGTCCAGGTCGTCGGAGCTACGTTGTTGCCGTACCACTGGTGCACTAGCTCGTGGATAAGGGTGTTTCCCGCCACGGAGTTTGTCGACGGGAAGAACGAGCGATCCTGCGTTTCCAGCGCATAGTTGATGCCGCTCGGCACGGTGTCGACCAGCACCCCCGTGCTGAGGCCCGGGTACGGTCCGAAGACGGTTTCCAAATTCTGGATGATGGCCTCGAGCTGCGCAACGCGGTTCGTGATCGTCGTCTTGTTGGCAGCAGACAAGGCCGAGTCCATGAACGACCATGACGGTATTTGGCTGCCGTCGCTCAACTGAACCTGCGACTCGATCACGTCGAAACGGCCGATAGAGATCACAGCGAGCTCCGAGGCCATCGGCTTTGTCTGTCGCCAGACCCAAGTGGTGCGAGTTTCATCGGCAGATGCCGTCTTCGAAACGAGTTCACCGTTGCTGACCGCTGCGGCTGTGCCAGGCGCTGTACCCGCGACGGTGTCCAAGATGGTCGGAATATCGAGCGTGAAGGTATAGGTCGCCTTGTCTGCGGGCGTGTTGTTGTGCGGGTACCCCGTCATCGCGCCGATCGGCTGGCCGAGCATCGTGGCACCGTCGTTGGTGCGGTTCCATCCCTCAGACGAGCCATCCAAGTCAGTGTGTGAACTTGGCACACCCGAGTAAGCGACAGTGGTGGTGAATTCACCGGTGACCGGAGTTGCCGGGGTGACGATCAGTTTGTATTTGATCGCGCCAGCATCAATGTCGCGCGACCACGCGGCGGCAACGCCGTTGACGGTTACCGTGTCGACGTCAAGGCCCTCAAAGTCAAGAGAGAAGCTCTTGAGCGGTTGCAAAGCCTGCGCTGTCATTGTCGTGGTGGCTTCGATGGATCCTGCGATGTACGTTCCTGCTTGGATTGCATCGGGCGTCCACGCAATGTCGACGTCGTAGTCGAGAGCGTCGTAGCCACCGTTGCCGACGTTGGGGAACATCGGATCTGTTGAAGTGCGCGCTCCGTCGATCACTTCGTCGACCGCTGCTGCGGCAGAAGAGGCGGCTACGCTCAGCCCCGCGACAAGAAGCATTGGAAGCGATATGGCTAGAATCCGCCGGTGAATTGGAACACGGGAAAACGATGATCGTGGCGCCATGTGCTGCTCTCGTCTGTAGTTTTGTTCCGCCGCGAGTGGCGGGATTGCCTCACTGTATGGTTCCGATGTTTCCGCCGTATGACGGTCTGCTGGCAGTATCTCGGCGATCTCGCCAATCGCTACAAGCTACGGCTTTTTGCGCTGTGCTTTGACGGCCTTCACGCCCATTTGAACGGCGATGAAGGTGAGGAAGAACGCGAAAAGGATGTTGGCTGCCATCGGATCAAGAAGGGTGGCGAACCAAGCACCAATAGCTGTCGTGGTACACGCAGCGCCACCGATGATCAGCGCAGCGACAAGGTTGACATTGTTGCGGCGTAGGTTGCCTACCGTGCCAGAGATCGCAGTCGGAATCATCATGAGCAGGGAGGTGCCCTTGGCGATGAGGTCACTCGTTCCGAAGAGGAGGATGAGCGCAGGCACCACGATAATTCCGCCGCCCACACCGAGCAGGCCAGAAAGCACGCCGGTGATGAGACCGACTGCGGCCAGGCCGAGCCCGTTCCACCAGTCAAGCTGCAGCCCTGCATCGCGGGAAGGGATCACCAAGAAGAGACTGACGATGACGATGCCGAGAAATCCGATAAACGACCATCGAAGAATGGTGGCCGACAGCCGCGCCAGAAGCCATGTGCCCACCTGAGCGCCGATCACCGCGGTCGCGGCAAGGATCAGTGCGGGAATCCACGCAACGGAGTCCGACATCGCGTACGAGATGACACCGACGGTGGCGGTAGGCACGATCGCTGCGAGCGAGGTGCCCGCGGCGAGGCGCTGCTCAAAGCCGAGCAGCAGCACCAGCAACGGCACGATCACTGTGCCACCGCCGACGCCGAAAAGGCCCGACATCAAGCCGGCGGTGAGACCGATGCCGATGCACGCAGCGATAAATCGGAAGCTTTTGGGATTCTTGATAGTTTCAGGCACGCGTCACCGATCGTTGATGCTGTCGATTGCCCAGTCGCCGTTGGCTACAACGACCAGATACTCGTATTCATCAACGACGGTGTTGTCTGAATCTGTCGGATTGCCCTCTTCGTCAAAAGGCACTTTGTATGTTTCGTCGGTCGCGACGAATATCGCGCCCGGCTCTTCGTCGATGCTGACCACGGTTACTCGATACTCCGACGATGTCGCATCGAAGTCTGCGACCAGCTGAGTGAAGCTGACGCAGTCCACCACACCTTCACTTGCGCGGAAGGACTCGGTTGTAGATTCAAAATAGCTCTCGCAGTCCGCACTCGCCCATGCGTGGTCGTACAACAACACCGCGTCGACAGCCGCCTGCTGGTCCGCGCCTTCAGCGACCACTGACGAATTGGCCTCGGATGAGCCACCTGACGTCGACAAGCTGAATATCAGCAATGGCACGACAACCGCGATCGCAATGACGATGCCCAGCATCACAACGGCGAGCACGACCCAGACCACCCACAACTTCGATTTGCCCGGCTCAGTGGCTGCTACGAACCCTCCGCTGTATGCGGGGGCTTCCGCGCCGGGCACCGCACCCGGATACCCATCGGGCGCGTGCACGTATTCCGGCGTTTGGGCGGCATCGGCTTCCATCGCGGTCATGAAGTCCTCAACCGATGCAGGACCCGCTGGTTCTACATCGGCGGCGGGAGTCGGCTCTGCGATACCACTCTGCTCTGCGTTGGGGACGGCAACATGCTCAGTCCACTGCGCGCCATCCCACCAGCGCATTGCGCCGTGTCCGTCGTCATACCAGCCAGGAGGGGTCGTCGTCATCCTCAAACCCTATCCGTCTGCCAACGCTAGGCACGCACGCGGGCATGAAAAAGCCCCGACCGTTACCACGCGGCCGGGGCGAGACGAATGAGATGTTCGCCTATCACGTACACCGTACCCCGCCAGGCTGGCAATTGGCCTTACGCGGCGACGTTGGCGCAAGAAGAACCTAGCTCGTCACTTCGCCCAGCCAGCCGATAGTGGCCTCGAGCGCTTCTTGCGCTTCGGGTCGGTCTAGGTGGAATTGATACTCATGAGGAAGCGCGGGCTCGTGCTCAGCAGGCCAGAACAGCTCGGTGACTGGTACGCCCGCGGCCTGAAGCGCCGTACTCATCGGTATTGACTGCAACCACGTGAGCCCATCGCCGTTGCCACCGCTGATGTAGGTCGGAGGAAAATCGGACGTAACGAAGTCGAGGCTCGACATCGTCGCTCCCTCGTAGGTTGCCGACCAGTTCTTCGTGCCCGTGTATGCCCATAGCGACGTCTGAAGTCCCCAGGCGATGATTCCGTCGAGCTCGGCCATCGAGGCCAGGTCATAGACGCCGCAGTTGAGGAGAGCCCCGCTGAGCTGATCTGCTTCGAGGGCGGGGGCGATTCCCATCAGATTTGCATAGCGCTCGTCGGTGATCAGCGTCGCGAGCTGGCTAGCAAGCTGGGCGCCTGCCGAGTCGCCGGCCAACACGATCTGCGAGCTGTCAATCCCGAGCTCATCAGCGTGATCATTGAGATATCCGAGCGCCTCGTTGAGCTGGTTCACGGCCGCGGGGTAGGTTGCCTCCGGTCCAAGCCCGTAGTTGACGCCCACAGTCGTATAGCCTTCGTTGGCTAGCAGTTTCAAGTAAGGGTTGACGTTTGCGGAAGATCCAGAGACCCACGCCCCACCATGAATCCACACGACTGTGGGGAGCAACTCACCCTCCGTGGCATTGCTGAACAGGTCTAGTGTTTCGACCGGGTCGACTCCCCCGCCGTAAGCAATGTCGAACATTTGCGTTGCCGGTTCAACCGCCACATGCTCCTGCATCTCTGCTGCCCTAGCCGCGCCGTCTTTCACAAACAAGCTGCGAATGATCAGTGCCGACGGAGCCGGTGTCACCGAGCCGACGATGGCGACCGGGACCATGACGAGCAACAACGGCCCCACGATCCACGCCGCCACGCGCCAACCGCGATGGCGGCGCCTCAAAGAGTCCGAGGCAGGTGCCTCGCCGGCTGTCTTCGAAGGCTTGCTCATCAACGAAGGCTACCGGGCGTGGAGTGCGCGAAAGTCCGCAGGGAGCCTGAGAGCGTCCCTGTGCGGCGGACATCTGATGAGAACGGTGTGAGAATCCGCGGAAAGCGTCAGAAAACAAAAAACCCTCGGAAAACCGAGGGCTTCAATCTGTAGCGGGAGCGGGGCTTGAACCCGCGACCTCACGATTATGAGTCGTGCGCTCTCACCAACTGAGCTACCCCGCCGCACCGTTTTCGGACCATTGATCCGAATACTACGAGCCCCGAGACAGGTTTGAACTGTCGACCCCTTCCTTACCATGGAAGTGCTCTACCACTGAGCTATCGGGGCGTAGCTGCCTGAAACAGGCAACTAGAAGAGGATATCAGAGCATCCGCTCGTTACTGAATCGGCGTCACTATCCAGCGTGCTCCTGCAGCCAGACAAGCGGGTCGATTGCTGTTGTGCCGTTCATGAGGATCTCAAAGTGCGTGTGCGCGCCAAACGAGTAGCCCGTGTCGCCCGTGTTTCCGATGACCGTGCCTACCGTGACTTCCTGCCCAGCCGAGACCTGCAGCGAACCGTAGAGCATGTGCGCATAATGGCTCGACACGAGCACTCCGTCGACTTCGTGATCGATGATCACGTGCACGCCGTATGCCCCACCGGCTTCGGTTGCCACGCGCACAACCCCGTCTGCAATCGCCTGCACAGGCGCACCCTCACCGGGCGTGAAGTCCACACCCTCGTGCATGGTGCCCGAGCGCATGCCGAAGCCGTAGCTCATCGGAACACCGACAGCGAATGGCCATTGGATGGCGGCGTTGGGGTCGTTGACAAAAAGATCAGAGACATTCGAGATGCCAGAGTCAGAAGCAACTTCTGCCACCGTGACGCTGTCGTAGCCGCCCTCGCGGTCAAGCGTGGCGTTCTCGATGGTCGACGGTGCAACGTACGCCTGGATTTCGCCGTCATCAGTCACGTCGACATCGCCCGCGGGAACCGTTGCGATTTGCGAGCCAGACGACATCGCCGCCATCGCTTCAGCAGGGGTCGTCATACCGACGGTGAGCAAGCCGACAGCCCCCATCACTCCGACCGAGAAAGAAAGGGCTGTGACTCGTTTGAGCGCGCCGCGGCGGCTGACTCGGCGCCTCGCGGCAGCGGTGGCACGAGTAGTCGTGTCCACCACGACGGTTTCGGCGTCATCAGTCTCAGCTGCTTCCTCGCGCACCGGAAGTTCGCCCGTGAATGAGAACAGGCGTGCCGACGCAGCGAACGCGTCATCTTCGGTTTCATGCGCATCCGGCGCGATGTCAAGGGGCTCTGCGTTGACGGCCTCAGAGTCGTTGTCGACTGCCGGTTCTGCGAGCTCAAACGAACCCGTCTCGGTGACCGCGGGGGTGAGCACGGGAGCCGGCGCATCTGGGATCACTGCTTGCGACGCGGTCGCGGCGCGACGAGCACGGCGACTTATTGGTGCGGTCGGCGGGTGACCCGGTTCCTCGGCATGCACGGAATCAGCGATTGAAACCGCACCCCTGTCTGCCCCTGCTCGCTCTCGCCTTTGCGCGCGCGACAACACCGGGTCGGCAGCAGAAGGCTGCACCGGCGTAGCGGCTGTTCGGCTGGAGCAACGCGTGGGCGCGTTCTCAGCCAGAGGGGCTTCGGCAGACAAGCGGGATGGAGCTCTCGGGTCGTGTCGCTTCGGGGGCAACGGTACGGTCTTCAGGCTTACGAGGTCACCACTGGTTCGGGCCAAAGGTAACGATCGGATAAACAATACCCGGGGAGGCCTGAGAATGCCATGTGCGCGGCGCGCGGGTCGTGCGATTCGTTCGCGCTCTTTACTTTGCGGTTAGTTCCCACTCGCAGAGGTGAAGAGCCGGTCGAAAAGCAAGGAGTTGGATGCTACGACAAGCAAGCGACCGAATTCGTCTTCCTCGCTGCCAACGCTCACGCGACCACCTGCCTCGGTAACGATCAGGGCGCCCGCCGCGTGATCCCACGGTTTCAGCCCGCGCTCGAAGTACCCGTCAAGTCGGCCTGCCGCGACTGAACAGAGATCCAGAGCTGCCGAGCCGAACCGACGAATGTCACGAGCGAGCGGCATGACTCTCGCCACTCGTGCCAAATCCCCCGCATGAGAGCGCGGGTCATAGCCGAAGCCGGTGCCAAGCAGCGCACCTGCGGGCGATAGCGCATTGTTCACAGCGATGCGCTGAGCGCCCAACCAGGAACCATTGCCGAGTGAAGCGTGGAAGCTCTCGCCCGTCACCGGATTGAATACCACCCCCGCAAGAGCGGTCCACTGGTCCGGCTCGGGGGTTCCTCGCACGGCCGCGATACTGACCGCATAGGCCGGAATCCCATAGGCGTAGTTGACGGTTCCGTCGATGGGATCGACGATCCAGGTAATCCCGCTCGTACCGGGCTCAGGTTCGGATTCCTCACCGACAAACCCATCTTCGGGTCGCATCGAACGAAGTCGATCGCGAATGAGCAATTCGACCTCGCGATCTGCTTCGGTAACGATGTCTGCCATCGAGGACTTGGTCGCCGCGATCTCGACGCCTTGATCTCGGCGTTGCTTTGCCAGCGCTCCCGCTTCGTGAGCAATCTCAATCGCAATGTGCGCTAGCTCAGAGGCATCAGTCATACCTCCACGCTAGCGGAGCATCCGTGTCCGATAGCGTGAAGCATGACCATCGCACCTCCGGATTTCAGTCACGACGTCGTCATCGTTGGCGGCGGCCACAATGCGCTCGTCGCAGCCACCTATCTTGCCCAAGCGGGCGTGTCGGTTGTCGTTCTCGAACGCCTCGAGGACGTGGGCGGCGCGGCAGTCTCGGAGCGGCCGTGGGGCGGTGTCGACGCAAAGCTCTCGCGTTATTCGTACCTGGTCAGCCTGCTCCCCCAGCAAGTCATCGATGATCTGCACCTCGACGTCAGGCTTGAGCGCCGGCGGTTTTCGTCGTACACACCCGACCCAGATGACCCGACGATGGGGATCTTGGTCGACAACGAAGATGCCGCTGCTACGGCAGCATCCTTCTTGCGCGTGACCGGCGACGGCTCAGAAGCTGCGCGTTTCGAGGAGCTCTACGCCCACATTGCGCCAATCGCCGCAGCGGTGTTCCCCTCTGTCACCGAACCGCTGTTGCGCCAGGGTGAGGTTCGTGAGCTTCTGGACAACGAGGCGCTCTGGCACGACCTCGTGGAGCGCCCGCTTGGCGACATGCTCAACCGCGCTCTGGGGACTGATATCGCGCGCGGTATCGCCCTCACCGACGGGCTGATTGGCACCTTCGCCAGCGCCGACGACGAGTCTCTGCGTCAGAATCTCTGTTTCCTCTACCACGTGATTGGTGGCGGCACCGGAGACTGGGACGTGCCCATTGGTGGGATGGGCATGGTCAGTGGAGCGCTCGAGAGCGCAGCACGCGCGGCCGGCGCCGAGATCCGCACCTCCGTCAATGTGACATCGATTGACCCCGATGGCAGCGTGCATGCGGCGGACGAAGAGTGGCGAGCACGACTAGTGCTGAGTGGAGTGGGACCTGCAGTGCTTGACCGGCTCATGGGAACCAGCGACGCAGACATCACAATGCCTGAGGGTGCGCAGCTCAAGGTGAACATGTTGCTGTCGCGACTGCCACGTTTGCGCGATGAACAGATTTCAGCCGAGGCTGCATTCGCGGGAACGTTCCACGTCAACGAGACGATGAGCCAGTTAGAGGATGCGTTCGCTGCCGCGAAGGCCGGCAGCATTCCGCATCCCTTGCCCCTAGAAATCTACTGCCACTCATTGAGCGACCCGACAATTCTCGGCCCGCAGCTACGTGACTCAGGTGCGCACACCCTCACGCTTTTCGGGTTGCATGTGCCGCATCGACTCATTGCTGGCAAGGATCCTGATGCGGTGCGCGCGACGTTACTCGAGGCCGCTATGAGCTCACTGGATTCTGTGCTTGCAGAGCCCATCGCTGACTGCCTTTACCTTGCACCAGACGGAACGCCCTGCATCGAAGCGCGCACCACGGCTGACCTAGAGGATTCACTCGGGATGCTCGGGGGCGACATATTTCATGGCTCGCTGTCATGGCCGTGGGCAAGTGATGAGGAGCCCTTGGACACCCCGGCGCGGCGATGGGGTGTTGCAACGAGTCACGACGCAGTGCTGATATGCGGGTCGGGCGCACGTCGCGGTGGCGCTGTCAGCGGTATAGGTGGCCACAACGCGGCGATGGCAGCGCTCGAAATTCTGCGGGGCTAGTCCGGCTCAGGGGCGAGGCGGCAACGGCGGGGGCGGCGGAAAGTTGCGGTAGTCGATGTCGTCGACTGGCGCAGTTGCGGACTCAGGCGTCACTGCTGGTGCAGCCTCGGCGCTTGCGTTCGCGTCTGCCGGAGCTGCAGGAACATGTGCGGCGGGTGGCTGCTCACTGGCAGCCTCTTCAGCGGCGGCTGGTCCAGACTCGGATACGACCAGCGACGACTGGGCAGGCGTGGGAAAGACATAGGCGCCCGCGCTGGGCTGACCGGAGTAGTAGGCATTCCAGTCGGGTGATCCGTCTGGAAGCATCGGCAGCGGCGTCTTGCCGTCTACGTAGTACGGCCACGGCAGCGGCTCAGGCGCAGGCGCCGCGGCAATCGCACCGTAATGAGCGTCGCCCCCGGCGTAAGCCAGCTGCGTAGGACGCCGTATGCGTGGCGTGAACAGCACGTTGACCAAGGGCAGCAACGCCGTGCCCACGGCAGCGAGAATCGCAACCGCCACGACGACTCTGCCGTACAGGTCGGAGAAGTACACCCACTCCGAGAACATGAGCGGCAGCGTGAGAAGCACTGCCAAAGTGACGACAAGCACGATCGTGACGATCGCGACCACCTGGGTGAATGTCGTGACCCGCCGAGCGAGAGCCTTTGCATAGAGACGCACGTGCAATAGCACTAGCTGGAAAATCAACACGATGATCAGAAAGTTCACGAACCGCGACGCGAGCCACCAGGTGCGCTCGGGCATCCAGATCATCACCGCGCCGATAAGCAACAACACGATCCACGTCGCCATGCTTGCCAACGCAAACCATGAAGGGCGACGCGGGGCGAGATGAACATCAAGAATGGTGACGCCCGCGAACGAGGCCAGCAGAAGAACCGTGGCGAAAGCTCGGCCGATGATCCCGTTCTGCTCGCCGACGAGCACCCACACCACGCACACCAGTGCGGCCGCGATGAGCGCACCGATCGCAACCCAAATTGCAGCACGCATCAGGGGCGGCAACGCCTGCTCTTCCTCTGAAGCAGCAGCGGGTGCGGTAGCCAAGGAGTGCTCTCGCGCAGTCATGACAGTCCTCTCTCATAAGGAGATCGTTCGAAAGCCATCCTGACACGGAGTGATCAAAAGGCAGAGGGGCAGAGCACATGCGCATGCCCAAAACTGCACTACCCGCAAAGTGGCGGTGTAGGTACGGTGGTTTGGTGGCTCATATTGATCTTCGTGAACTTGGTGACGACGATCTCGACGCAACCTTCGAGATGATGCGAGATAGCGCCGCCGTCGAGCTGGCTGCATTCACCGCTTCAGATCCGAATGATCGCGCCAGATTCGACGAGTGGATAGCCCGCGAGCGTAGCAACTCGGATGTCAGCTTGCATGTGGTCACCGAAGCCGGTGGGTTCGCAGGAACCGCGGCGACCTTTATGACCGACGGTGATCGCGAGGTCACCTTTTGGATCGCGCGCCATGCCTGGGGTCGCGGGGTGGCCACCGCCGCGCTGCACCTCTTGGTATCGCGAGAGCCCACGCGGCCGCTCTTCGCGCGCGTCGCATCGCACAACGTCCCATCCATCGCGGTGCTCGAGAAGTGCGGATTTACCGAAGTCTCACGCAATACCGACTTCGCGCCGGGCCTCGGCCGTCACGTCGAAGAAATCGTCTTCACCCTCGTCCCCGCGCTTGATGGGAACTGAATCGCGGGTTTAGAGCGTTCCTACCAGCGAAATGTAGGTGGCGCACTCTTCGACCAGGTCGATGGTCAGCTCACCAGTGAACTCGCGGCCGTCTTCGGTTTCGGTACGAACCTCGACGTTTGACTGCTCGCCGCTATCTTCGACGCTGATGATCTCGACCACCGTGTACGACTCACCGCCCATGTCACTGGCACAGAGCCCCTCACCGTTGGTGAGCACGCGTTCGGCAATAACGCCCGCAGCGTCTTGCTCGTCCTCTTCCTCAGCAGTTGTGGAGCAAGCGGATACGGACAGCATGGTGACTGTGACGGCGGCAGCGGCAATGATGCGGTTCATGCTGGCACGGTATCGCGCCCACGTTAACACCGCGTTGCGCACCACAGCCTTTTGGCACAGTGCGACCGGCGAAAAGTAAAAACGCCCCACACGATGAGGCGTTTTTCTCAGAATTTTGGTGGCGAGTGAGGGATTCGAACCCCCGAATGCTGAGCAGTCTGATTTACAGTCAGATCCCTTTGGCCGCTTGGGTAACTCGCCAGGTGCGCACCCGCCCAGGCTTTTTCAGTCGACCGGAGGCGCGATCCACAATATTACCCCCTGCGAGGCACTGCCAGAAATCGAGTGCGCTTAGGTGCCGATGCGATCAAGATCCAGATCGTCCAACGCCGACGGAAGCCGCAGCAGCGCACCCTCGAATCGACAGGTGGCAGCGGCAGCATCCATCGCGTCATGAAGAACTTCGGTCCAAGTGTGAACGGCGTTAGGCCACTGGTTGATGACCGCTGCGATGACCGAGGCGAACACCGCATCACCCGCCCCCATCGTGTCGATGATGGAACCGGGCAGTGAAGAAATTGGCGCTGTTGCGAAGTCGCCATTCGACTCGACAGATGCTCCGGCCGCCCCCTCGGTAGAGAGCACGGCGCGTGCGCCATGCTCGAGCAGTCGCGCGCTCAGAGCGTCGACGGGCACGTCGTAAAGCAGTGTGGCGTCGTCGGCGCCGATCTTCACCAAATCCGCGTGAGCGGCCAAACGCTCAAACCCGCTGACGAACAGCGAGAAGTCCCGCATCATGCCTTCGCGAGGATTCGGGTCAATCGCGAGCATCGCACTGCCACCGGCGAGCGCTGCCGCTAAGCCGAAGACCTGGTTCGGGTCATCGAGTGCCATGCAACTGACGGCCACCAAGGGTGCCTCGCGAATCGCTTCGGCCGCATCGGAATCGAATTGGATGCTGCGCTGTTGCGCGGCTTGGTTGAAGACGTACTCAGGTTCGCCGCCCGCGCTGCGAGTACTTACCGCGCGCGCAGTGCCATAGGGTGCGGGTGTCGCGATCAAGTCGACGCCGTAGTCCTTCAGGTAAGACTGGATGCGCTCCCCCTCGTCGTCATCACCCACCATGGCAATCAAGACGACGGACACTCCGAGCCGTGAAAGCCCCACGGCGACGTTGAGCGCCGCGCCGCCAACGAACTCCCTTACCCCGCGGTCGTCGCGTATCTCGTCAATGAGAGCGTCGCCCACCACTGCTACGCGGTTCATGAAACGTCCACACGTGAGTCGAGCACGCTAGCGACGAAGCTTTCCACGCGTCGGCGGGTTCCATCGATCTTCATATCTACACTCGCTCTCATTTCGCTGGGGGCCAGCGGCGCCGCCAAGCGTACATTCTCGTGGCAAGACAGATCGGCACAGATGTATGTGCCAATGCTGTCTCCTCGCTCACCCGCTCTGCCACCCTTGCGTGCACTGAACAGTGACACCTGATCGCCGGGCTGCATCGTGTGGCAGAGATTGCACAGTCCCGACCGCGCTCGCGAAGCGGTGTCGGCCGCGCGCACGATCACACCCTGCAACTCACCGCCGATTTCAGCAAAGACATAACCTCGCCCGCGGGTTTGAGGGTCGCGCCAAGCGTAGAAATCGAGATGATCCCAGTCGGCGAACAAGAAATCGGCTGGCAACGCCAGCAGCTGCATCTCGTCAGCAGTGGCGTTCTGAAGTGCCGAGCGCACATCGCTGTCGATGAGTGGGCGCATTGCAACCTCCTGACTGTCTCCACCCAGTCTACGAACGCGCGCGACTCTTAGCTCTGCGGCGGCGCACTCGCGGTTTTCACGTCACCGTCATTCGCAGCAGCGCGATCACGAATTAGGAAGCCAAACCCGAAGGCGATGAAGAACATCAATACGCCGTACACTGCCGCCGGCAGGCTGAGCTCGGTCGAGCCCAGCACGGTCTGCGCGATCACGATAGCGAGCGTTGCGTTGTGGATGCCGATCTCGAACGATGAAGCGATCGCTTGAGGTCTGCCAATCTTGATCGCGCGGGGTACCAGGTAGCCGATCGACAAGCTGATGAGGCAGAACACCACGGTAATCAAAGCCAACTGGGCAAAGTTATCGAGCAGCAACGCCCAGTTCGATGCCACGGCACCCGCGATGACGACAACCAAGATGACCACCGAAGCGACTCTCACGGGCCTATCCATCGCGTCTGCAAACTTCGAGGCGAAGCGACGAATCAACATGCCGACCGCGACGGGCAACAGCACGATCGCGAAGACCTCAAGCGTCTTTGACCATTGCAACCCGAGCTGGTCATCGAATGGATTGAAGTAGACAATCGCGAGATTCGTAATCAACGGCAGGGTGACAACAGCGATCACCGAGTTCACGGCGGTGAGCGAGATGTTTAATGCGACATCACCGCGGAACAGATGGCTATAGAGATTGGCGGTCGTGCCACCGGGCGACGCAGCCAGCATCATCATGCCGACGGCGAGTATCGGTGGCAGTTGGAACAGCAGAACGAGACCGAAACACACCGCGGGAAGCAGGAGCAACTGGCAGGCAAGAGCAACTATCACCGCCTTTGGCTGTTTCAATACCCGTGCGAAATCGCCGGGGGTAAGACTGAGACCGAGGCCGAGCATGATGATGCCCAGGGCCACGGGAAGGCCGATTGTGGTCAACGCTGACATGAACCTCAGTGTGCCCGATGGAAGGGCGACGATTCACCATCCGCGCACCACGCGTATCGCATCGGCTGCTACAGCTGCGGGAGCTTCACCCCTGGCAACGACCAGACAGCGAACGCTGGGCCCTCTGCTGAGATAAGCACAGACCCGTCGTCCGAGACGGCGAGCGTCGCGTCGCCGTAGAGACCTTCCGCCGCTGCGACTCCCGACAGCATGCCCGCCTTGATATCAGCGTCGGCGCCCTCGCGCGTGGCCAGCACGAGCAACGTCTCATCCGCCGATTCACGTACGAAAACCACACTTTGCTCATCAACATGAACCCAGCGGAGCCCGCCAGTTGCGAGCGTCTCGTGCGCACGCCGCAGGCGAATCAGATTTCGGTACAGCTCCAAGCGCGCAGCGACATCAGGTGTCTCCTCGCTCCCCCACGGAATCGGACTGCGACTCCACTCGCCGTCAACGCCGGTGAGGCCGAACTCATCGCCAGCGAAAACGACGGGAAGCCCCGGAAGCGTCATGGCGAGCCCGACGGCGACGGGCACTGTTCCTGGCGCTGCATTCGTGGCGAAGCGCGCCGTGTCGTGGGTGTCGAGTGGTTGCATGTTTCCCAATCGCACTCGCCAGGGAATTCCTCCGTTGAAACGCACCACAGCGTCGACAAACTCTCGTGCCGAGTAGCGGGGAATCCCGCCTAGGGGCTGACCGAAGAACCACGGTTCGGTCAGCGTGTTCGCATCGCCATCGAGATAGGGCTCGTACGTGGGCTCGCTGAGCCACCCCCACACCGGACGGGTGAATGAAGGGTAGGTCATCGCACCATGCCATCCGTCACCCTGCAGGTCACTCGCAGCGTCATTGGTCGACTCGCCCAACAGAATGGCGTCGGGGTTGATGTCATGCATGGTGTCACGCAGCAGTCGACGCACATCCCCGTTGAGGTCGACGGCCCCCAGTCGTCCGGTCATATTCGCAACATCGATGCGCCAGCCGTCGGTCGAATAGGGCGGCTTGAGCCACTTTGCCACCGCAGACTGTTCGCCCGTGATGAAGCGCTCGCGCAACTGCTCTGAGGCCCAGTTGAACTTGGGTAGGCTCGGATACCCAAGCCACGAGACGTACTCCGTGTTCTCGTCGTTCTCGAAATAGTAGAACTCCGATTCCGGTGCTTCAGGGTGTGAGAAGGCCGACTGAAACCACTCATGTTTGTCGCCCGAGTGGTTGCTAGTGAGGTCGCCGATGATTCGCATGCCCCTGGAATGAACTGCCTCGATCAGCCGTTGGTATGCGTCTGCGCCACCGAGAAGCTCGTCGATCTCGTCGAAGCTCGACGCGTCGTAGCGGTGGTTGGATGCTGCCGGGAATACCGGCGTCAGGTAGATGAGATTGACGCCGAGCTGCTCAAGATGGTCGAGCTTCTCGATGATCCCGTCGAGGTCACCACCATAGAACTGGTTCGTGCGGTGCGGCATCACGCCGTTGACCGGATCGTCCCATTCGGCGGGAATCGCCCACTCTGGCAACTCACGTCCCTCGGCGTCGGCTGAGCGCGCGAAACGATCCGGAAAGATCTGGTACATCACGGTTTCGTTCAGCCAGGCCGGAGGGGCGGCGTTGGCGACGAGGGCGAAATCCTCAGCATCCAGTGTCTCGATGTGGTGAAGACCGGTTTGATTGAGCCAGATTGCCTCGCCCTCTTGCTGCACGAGCAACCACCGGTAGCCGTGCCGAGGGTTAGCAACGACGATTTCCGCTTGCCACCAGTCCCAGCCGTCGACCGCACCGAGAAGCTCAGCTTCAGCCCATGCCGGCTCGTGGTCAGGGTTGGAGCGCACGCGCACCGCAGATAGCGGCGCATAGCTGCTCGGCACGCGCAAGCGAACAGCGACCCGATCGCCAATGGCCGGCTCAAGGTTCGATACGTAGAGCGGCGAACCGTCGTGGTGAGGGTGGAGGGTTGTCATGAGGGTGCCTTTCGTGTGAGTGATCGACGTGGTTGCACGGCAGCCGCCATGACAGAGCCCTTGAGTTGTTGTTCAGTTGTGGAAATCAGGATGCCGCGCCGCGGTCACCGGTAAATCGCAGCGGCCGGGACCGACTGAAAGTCGAACACTGCCTCGCCACTCACTATCGAGTATCGCGCGCCAGCGCACGAACGCGCATCGTCCGCCCATGTTCGTTCATGATCGCAGCGCGGTCGTCGCAGCCTGCTCTCTCAGTGGGCATCGATATGGGAATCGGCTACTTCACGCTCCCCGCGGTGAGGCCTCCCACAATGTAGCGCTGCAGCGCGAGGAAGAGGGCGACCGGAAGGATCGCGGCGAGCACGGCCCCGGCGGCGAACACGCTCCAGTTCTTCGAGAACTCGTCAGAGATGAACTTGTACAGTCCGACCGCGAGTGTCTGCTTCTCAGGGTCGATGAGAATAACGCTGGCGAGCACGAACTCGCTCGAGGTGCCGATAAAGCTGAGAAGCCCGACGACCGCGAGAATCGGCGCGACGAGGCGCAGGATGATTGTGAAGAAGATGCGCGCGTGGCCGGCGCCGTCGATCTTCGCGGCCTCGTCAATCGACGACGGCACCGTGTTGAAGAAGCCGTACATGAGGTAGGTGTTCACACCCAGCGCGCCGCCGAGATAGATCATGATGAGACCGATCTGACTGTTGAGCCCGATCGCAGGGAAGACATCACCGATGGCGACCATCAACAGGAAGATGGCTACCATCGCGAGCATCTGTGGGAACATCTGCACCACGAGCAACGTCGTGAGACCGAATCTGCGCCCGGTGAACCGCATGCGCGAGAACGAATACGCGGCGAGTGCCCCGAGAAGAACGGTGCCCGCGGCCGTTACCAACCCGATGATGAGTGTGTTGATGTACCACGCGCCGTACGGCTGCCGCTGGCTCGAGAACAAGGTGATGTAGCTGTCGATACTCGCGTTGGAGAACAGGGAGTTCGCCGTCAGTAGGGTGCCACCGGGATTGAGCGATGCCGACAAAACGTACAGCAACGGGAAGATCGCGAACAGCGAGATGGCAATTGCCACAAGGTGTCGCCATCCGGTCTCGCGGAAGTAGCGTTTGAACGGGCGGCGGGGGGCTGCGGCGACACCGCGCACACCCGCCTTGCCATGCCCCGAAGTGCTGGTTGCCAGTGCGTCGTCTTGGGTGGCGACGTTGTCGATGAGTCCGCGTGCCGCGGGGGCACCGGGTCTGAGGTTGCTCATGTCAGTTGATCTCCTCAAGTGCCTTGGTGCGCCGGAAAGCGATCACCGAGATCGTGCCCACCAACAGGAAAATAATGATCGAGAACGCGCTGGCCAGACCGTAGTCGGCCGTCGATCCGACGAACGCCACCTTGTAGACCATCGTGATGAGAATGTCGGTCGCGCCCACGTTGACACCGGCCGCCGCATCGCGAGGCCCGCCACCGGTGAGCATGTAGATCAGACTGAAGTTGTTGAAGTTGAAGGCGAACGACGCAATCAACAGTGGCGCGACCGCGACGAACAACAGCGGCAGCTTGATGTTGCGGAACACTTGCCACGCGCTCGCGCCGTCGACTCGCCCTGCCTCCTGCAGCTCGTCGGGGATCGATTGCAACGCTCCGGTGCAGATGAGGAACATGTAAGGAAAGCCGAGCCACAGATTCACCAGAAGGATGCTGAACTTCGCCAGCCATTCGTTGGTGAGCCACGGAACGTCGGCGCCACCGAGAAGTGCGACGTTGATGAAACCGAACTCTTGATTCATCATTCCGGCCCAGACCAGCGCCGAGAGAAATCCGGGAAACGCATACGGCAGGATCATGATCAGTCGGTAGTACTTCTTCGACGTCATGCGTGGGTCGTTCAGCACGACTGCGAGGAAGAGTCCGAGGACGAATGTCGTGGCGACCGAGAAGAACGCGAAGACAAACGTCCACACCAGCACCGACAAGAACGGACCACGAATCGATTCTTCGGTGAACGCGCGCACAAAGTTGTCGAAGCCCACGAAGATCTGCCAGCCCGGCCTTAGCTCGGAGCCATCGTCCGCGACGAACGCACCGGTCCCCTGATCCGAATACACCGTGCCGGTGCGGGTGTCGGTCATCGTGTCAGCTTGCTCGTCGTAAATGAGCTTCGACGTGTAGACGTAGGCAGACGACCCATCGGGGGTGCGCAGTGCGCCGTCGTTGGGGTCTTCGCTGAGCGGCACTGCCATGTCGGCGATGGCCTGTTGGTTGGCTACGATCTCGGCAAAGCCGAGCGAGGTATACCCGCCGATGCCAACCGCTTTGCTGCCGTCCATCTCAACATCTGTGGCGGGTTCTAGGGGGCGTTCTTCGCCGCCGATCTCGACCGTGCCGTCGGGATCGGTGACCAAGAAAGAGAACTCGCCGAGTCGTTCGACAACCGTCAGCCCGTACGTGGGCGAGTCGGGCACGCGTTCCTGTGCCGACAGCATAAGCGAGTTGACCGCGCTGTCTTTGTCGCTGTTGTGACCGGTGCCGTAGTTCGTGAATGCAACATAGCCGGTGTAGCCCGCTGCAAATATCTGGAACACAAAGAGGAACACCAGGCCCGGAATCAGGTACTTCGCAGGCAGATGACCGCGGCTGAGGTATATCCAATTGGCATAGGCGGTGACAGCGAACACGACACCAGCGGCCACCCACTGGTCGCTCTGCAGCAGCACAAGGATCGAGTACACCGCGAGCGCGTCGATGACGCCCAGTGCGACGATCTTGACCAAGAGCACTTTCCAGCCGACCGCCGCGGCATCGGCCATGCGTGCTGCTCGTGCTGAGCGCTTCGCCCGCTGGGCGTCGACCGCGGAATCGCGGTCCTCAGTGGTGGGGGTCGTCATTGCCATCCCTCGACTCGGAGACTTCAGGGGCGGAACAGCGGGGCGACACCGACGGCGCCGCCCCGCTGAACGAATGCTTACTCGATGGCGCTCTGCACGTCGGTTGCCATCTGGTCCCACAACGAGACGGGGTCGCCGCCGTTGATGATGGCCGCTTCTGTGACGCCCCAGAACTCCCACACCGAGCCCATCTCGGGGATCGACGGCATCGGCACGGCATTTGCGCCAACTTCGCCGAACCCTGCCACGACGGGGTCGCTGGCGACTGCTGCGTCGAATGCCGAGGTGAGTGCAGGAGCACGTCCGCCGACCTCATAGAGCGCGGTCTGCACCTCTTCGGAGCCGATGTAGTTCACGAGGAACTCGTTGGCGGCGAGACGGTTCTCGCTCTCGGAAGAGAGGAAGAAGCCCTGCACACCCGCAAACGGTTGCGCATCCTGGCCACCGGCAGAAGGAACGGGGTCGACAGAAAAGTTGATTCCGGCTTCTTCGATCGCCGGAACGTTCCACGGACCGGTCAGGTAGAACGGCGCGCCGCCGCCCGTGAAGTTTTCGAGTGCGAGTTCACCCGTGATGTTGGTGTTCAGGATGCCTGCGGCGCCTTGCTCGCCGAGCCACGTCGCGAATGCATCGCCGCCGTCGTTACCGAGTTGCAGGTCATCAGCGTTGTAGCTGCCGTCGGCGTTGTTGCCAAAGACTGGAGCGCCGAACGACGTCTGGAACGGATACAGGTGGTACGGGTCGGCAGCCTCGGGGTCGAGACCCACGAGGAACTCGTACTCGGTGCCTGCGGCTTCACCCATGGCGATCATGTCGTCATAGTCGGCGGCAACCTCGGGCGCGAGATCGGTGTTGCGAATCAGGGCGATGTTCTCGATGGCGTACGGTACGGCGTATGTCTGGCCGTCGTAGGCCCATGCGTCGATCGCGACCTGTTCGAAGTCCGACGACGTGTCGCCGAGTTCCACGGGCGCGACCACGCCGTTGGTGACGAGCACTCCGAGCCAGTCATGGGCGCCCACGGCAATATCGGGTCCTTCTCCTGTGGGAACCTGCTGCACGAACTGGTCGCGGATCTCGGCGAACTCCTTCTGGATGAGCTCGACGTCGACGCCGGTCTGCGCCGTGAAGTCAGCGGCGGCGTCTTCGAGGACTCCCGCCCGGTCTGCATCCACCCAGACTGTGATGGAACCGTTCATCTCAGGAGCCGATGTCTCGTCGTCCGTCGTCGTGGAGCTTCCGCCCGAGCAGCCCACGAGGGCCAGCGACGAAACGGCCGCGATCGCGCCGAAGGTCACGATGCTCTTCTTGTTCACCTTCATTGGTGTGCCTCTCTCAAAGTGCAAGGTATGCGACCGGCCCACGCCAGTGCCATAGCACTGCCTAAGGCCGTTCTTCTGCTCGCGTATGCAAGCGCTTACATTTGTATCATGAGATTCAGCTCCAAAGAATCAGGAACCTGATTCGATATCGTCCTGTGATCTAAGGTCACGCTGGAACCGCTTGCATAGATCCAGCGCGCAACAATCGCGCGTCGCGGATAGACTTCCGCGCATGGCAGATTCATCATTCGACATCGTGAGCAAGGTCGATCACCAAGAGGCTGAGAACGCCCTCAATCAGGCCCGCAAGGAGGTCGAGCAGCGCTACGACTTCAAGGGCACTGGCGCCTCGGTGGAGTGGAGCGGCGAATCGATTCTGGTCAAGGCAAGCACCGAAGAACGCGCGAAGGCCGTTCTCGATGTCTTCCAGTCCAAGCTCGTCAAGCGCGGCATCTCCCTGAAGAGCCTTGAGTCCGGCGAGCCTTTCGCCAGCGGCAAAGAGTTCCGCATCGTCTCAACGATCAAAGACGGCATCTCGTCAGAGAACGCCAAGAAGATCAGCAAGCTGATCCGCGACGAAGGCCCCAAGGGCGTCAAGTCACAGATTCAGGGCGACGAGTTGCGTGTGCAGTCGAAGAGCCGCGACGACCTGCAAGAGGTGCAGCGCCTACTCAAGGCAGCCGACCTCGAAGTCGATCTGCAGTTCATCAACTACCGGTAGCTCACCACAGCAAAACCACAGTGGTGCGATCTACCGTATCGGCGATGGCTCCCCAGGCCATCGGCGGCAGCGATCGCATCCGACACGACCCCCAGCGCCCTAGACGCTGGGGGTCATTCTTTTCTGCGTGCATAAGAGTCGTCCACTCACCAGTGGACGATCTCCGGATGTTGCGCAGGAAGGGCTCTACCTCAATCCAACGAGCCAATGATCGAGCACCTTGTATGCCTTCTGCCGCGGTTGCGCGCGTGACAGAAACACATCGTGAATCGCACCATCAACGCGCGCGATCGTCACGAGATCGCCGATGCGCGTCGCTGCCTTAGCGATGTCATCGACGATCAGCACCGAATCCGCGTTGGTCGCGCTATCGGTCCACGTGAACGGCGACGCGGAGTGGGCAGACAGCATCACGAGCGCCGGGCAGCCTACGTCGATTCCTCGCGCGATGCGTGCATGGCCATGCACGACCGCTTCAAGCCATCCGGGTTTGGTCGGAAACCCAAACTCTGGGCGCCAATCCTCGCGATAGTGCGGTACCGGCAGCGATCCCACTTCTTTCTGCGCGCGAGTGTAATAGCCCAGATCGACAACCGGGTTATTGCCCCGGGGGTCAACGCGTGCACGCATGCCGACCAGCGGTGCCACAACCTGACGACCAATCGCGCCGATCTGCAGCTCTAGCCACGGACTGTTGAGAACGAGCGCACTCGCACGACCGGAATGCCGTGCGGCCCACAGCGTCAGAGTAAGACCACCCGTCGAGTGCCCCAGCAACACCAGCTTGCGCTTCGGATCAGCATCCACCCCGTGCCCCATGGCTTCGAGCGCAAGTTCGATCTCGAGGTCATAGTCGTCGAGCGACCCGACGTATCCGCGCGTCTGCCCTGGCCGAATACTTCGCCCGTATCGGCGCAGATCAAGCGCATAGAACCGCGCACCGCGACTCGTGTGGAAGTGGGCGAGTTCCGTCTGAAAAAAGTAATCTGACCAGCCATGGATGTAGAGAACATCGACGTCGGCGAGAGGCTTCGCCCAGGCAGCCAAGTGATTCGGGATGCTACGCACGAGCGTTGCGTCGAGGGGGCCACTCTGACCATCGACGCCGAGCGGGAGGGTGAGCTGCTCGAAGCCGTCACCGAGAATATCGGGAACCCACTCTTCAGCCATGCGAAGAGCATATGTGATGCCGCCGACTGGCGGCTGGGCGCTAGTTTCCGCGCGAAACCCGCACCATCTCATCACGTGGCACGACCTTGACGCGCGCGCGCTGTTGGTCAGCGCCCAAAGCGATCTCATGTTCGTCAAGCCGGTGCCAACCCTCAAGGTCAGTCCACTTCACGCCGCGCGTGGCAAGCAGCTCAACAATCGCTTCTTCTGACGGATCAGCGGGCTGCCACCACGACCCCTGGTCGTTGATGATGTGGCGCACGGTTTCCATCGCGTCAGACTTGGTGTGGCCGATGAGTCCGACGGGCCCGCGCTTGATCCACCCGGTGGCGTAAACGCCAGGAACACGTTCGTTCGAGTCTTTGCGCAGTACCTGTCCCTCGTGATTGGGGATCACGCCATGGCGTTTATCGAAGGGCACACCGGGCAGCGGCGAGCCGAAGTACCCCACCGCGCGGTAGAGCGCCTGCACCTCAAGTTCTCGAATCTCTCCGGTGCCGACAACGCCGCCCTCGCCGTCTGGACGAGTGCGCTCGTACACGAACGCCGTCACCCGACCGGAAGCATCTTTCTTCACCTCGACAGGCTTGGCCCAAAAGTGGAGGTGTAGGCGTCGCGAGCAGTCGCCACCCTCATTGTTGACAGACGGGCGCTTCCGCCATGACTGCAGAATTCGGTCGATCACCATGACCTGCTTATTGCTGGCGATGGCGGCCTTCGAGGCTTCGTCGTAGTCGAAGTCTTCGTCGTACACAACGGTGTCGACGTCGCGCATCTCGCCAAGCTCACGCAGTTCGAGCGGGGTGAACTTCACCTGAGCCGGACCACGGCGACCGAATACGTGCACATCGGTGACCGGGGAACTCATCAGCCCCTCGTGCACATTGGCGGGAATCTCGGTGGGCAGCAAGTCGTCGGGGTGCTTGGCCAGCATGCGTGCGACGTCGAGCGCCACATTGCCATTGCCGATGACCGCGATGGACTCTGCATCGAGCGGCCATTCGCGAGGCACATCGGGGTGCCCGTCGAACCAGCTCACGAAATCCGCGGCGCCATAGGAACCGTCGGCATCGATACCCGCGATATCGAGATCGGTGTCTCGAATCGCTCCCGTCGAAAAGATCACCGCGTGGTAATGGTTCTTCAGATCTTCAAGCGTGATGTCCTCGCCGAAACGCACGTTGCCGAACAGTCGAATGTCGCCTCGGTCGAGCACGCCTCTCAACGCAGTGACGATCCCCTTGATGCGTGGGTGGTCGGGGGCTACGCCGTAGCGCACCAGTCCATACGGTGCGGGCAGCTGCTCGAACAGATCGATCGACACATCAAACTTGCGCTCTGCTTTAAGGATGATGTCGGCGGCATAAATGCCCGCAGGCCCGGCTCCCACGATTGCGAGTCGTAGCTTCGTCATGATTCCCCTTTGATCACTGAACCAGCGGTAGATCAGCGAGAACGATCGACGACTGCCCGCGCAAAACGGGTCAGTGCGTCGCGCACTGCGCCATCGGGCAACGGTGCCAACGCTTCAATCGATTCAGCCGACCAGCGGTGGGCGAGATAGAGCGTTTCCTGCGTCGATTCGTGGTCGCGCAGCTCGGCAAGCGCATCGTCTAACAGCGCCGGATCAGCGCCGTCGGCGATCTGCGTGACACCTTCATCAATACGCTCGCGAAGTGCGAGGGCCGAGGCATCTGAGCGCTGAGCGAGCAGAAGGTACGGCATCGTCGGAACCCCCGCGCGCAAGTCGGTGCCAGGCACCTTGCCCGTTTCGTCTGGGTCAGCCGACAGATCGATCACGTCGTCGAGCAGCTGGAACGCCACACCGACCTTCTCTCCGAACACCGTCAACGCGCCGTCGAGCTCGGCGGGTCCGTTCGAAAAGGTGAGGCCAGTTCGCGCTGATGCAGAAATCAACGAACCGGTCTTATCGGCCAGCACCCGCAGATAGAACTCGACCGGGTCATCGCCCTCTTGGGGACCAGTGGTCTCGTGCATCTGCCCGATCACGAGCCGTTCAAAAGTGTCGGCCTGCAGGCGAATAGCCGCTTCACCGTGACGCGCCATGATCTGACTCGCACGCGAGAATAGAAGGTCGCCGGTGAGAATGGCAATGTTATTGCCCCACACTTCGTGCGCGGCGGGAACCCCTCGGCGCTTGTCTGCAGCATCCATCACATCGTCGTGATAGAGCGAACCGAGGTGAGTCATTTCCAGGGCTGTGGCCCCATCAATTACCTTGTCGGTTGCGCCGTCACCAAGTTCACAGGTCAGCAGAGCGAGCATCGGACGCACGCGTTTTCCGCCTGCGTCATAGAGATAGCGACTGGTCGCATTCGCGAGAGAATCTGCCATGGCAAGCTCACGCACAAGCGCCGCGTCAACGCGCTCAAGGCCTGCCTCCACGGTCGACAAAAGTCGGCGCGAGCGGGGACCGGCAAAGATTCGGTCGCTCAAGCCCAGCTTGCTCGCGATGTGCGTGCTTGGAGCCGACGATGTCACCACTCCAGCCTAGCGGTGGTACGGCTAAACGAGATCAGCTTGCACCACTGGGCTTTTTGCCTCGGTGAAGCGCGACGATCCCCATTGAGAGGTTTCGGTACGCAACTTCACTCCAGCCCGCTTCACGCAACCACGCCGAAAGAGTCGGCTGGTCGGGCCAGTCTTTGATCGATTCGTTGAGGTAGTCGTAGGCGTCAGCGTTCGAGCTCACTGTTTTCGCAACCACCGGAAGAATGCGGTCGTTATAGAAGCGGTACAGTCCACGGAATGCGGGAGACGGCGGCTGCGAGAACTCGCACACGACAATTCGACCGCCCGGTTTGGTCACGCGCAACAACTCGTGCAACGCCTTCTTCGGCTCGTTGACGTTGCGCAGACCGAACGACATGGTGACCGCGTCGAACTCGTTGTCCGCGAAGGGCAGATCAGTCGCGTCAGCCTGCACGAACGTGAGGTTGTCGATGCCTCCCCCCGCCGCTGCCGGTCCATAGCGACGAATGCCCTCAGCGATCATGCCGCGCGAGAAGTCGGCGGCAACGATCGTCGCTCCGCTTCGCGCCAGCGCCGCACTCGATGCGCCGGTGCCTGCTGCAAGATCGAGAATGCGCTGCCCGGGCTTGGGGGCAATTGCGCGGGTAGTTGCAGCTCGCCATAGCCGGTCGTTGCCCATGCTCAGCACCGTGTTCGTACGGTCATAGCCCTCGGCGACTTCGTCGAACATTCCGCTGACGCGCGCCGGGTCTTTGTGAAGATCAGCGCGGTGAGATTCTGGCGAAGAAGCGTCGTTCGAGGTCACCCGTTGAGTCTAGGCCGTCATGCCCGCGTGCCGGCCGGGGGCGAGCAGGTGCTACTCAAGTTTGAGCGCAGCCAGCTCATTCAGCCAGTGGGCCACAGTCGCATCGTCGAACGGAGCCGTGCGCGCGGTTACTTGGCGCTCCAAGTCGCTGGCAAGCGCATCGAGAAACTCGACCACATCAGCGGGGTAGCCGTAGGCGACGCGGTGCTCATCCCACTCATCGCGGTCGTCAATATAAACTCCGCCGTCGACGCGGTCGACCACATCAAGATCCATATCGATACCTGTCGGTTCTCCGTCGCTCCAGCGCAGGTCCCATGCGAGATCTATATACACGCGAGTGCGGTGCGGCGCGGCGTTGTGCGTGAAGGCATAGTCGCCACTCGGTGGCACCAGCGTGACATTGGCATGATCGGCAACAAACGACCGGGCCGGTCGAGAGCTCCCCCACCCCGGGATCTGCCCCAACCAGTCACCCCACTGATCCTGACCCAGGTAGACGCAATCGTGCACCCAGTGCGCGCCACCATCCCACTTACGCCATCGAAACTTGAGGCGAGTGCCCGGTGCAGGTCTCTGGATCGCGGATTCAGTCACGCGTGCGAGTCTAAGCGTGCCGGACGCGTCTAGGCTGAGAGGTGTGACCGACCCGCCTCGCCTCCCGCGACTCGTCGTCACAACTCGCGAGATCGAACCGGTCGACGACCTGATTGAGTTTGCTGATCCGACCTCACCGCTCGCGTGGTTGCGACGAGATCGCGGAATCGTGGGAGTCGGCATCCCGCTTGTTGAGATCTCTCTTTCAGGAGTGGATGCCACACCCGAGCACTTTGCCGCCACCTGGCGCGAGCTTGCGGCGGCTACTGAAATCGACGATGCCGTGAACCTTCCTGGCACGGGCCTGGTCGGTTTCGGCACCCTGGCTTTCGACCCCGCGGTATCGGCGGCGCCAAGTGTGCTGCTCGTGCCGCCAACGGTAATCGGTCGCGCCGGCAATCGCGCGTGGCTCACCTCAATTCGTCGGGTCGATGACATCGCGGCCACCGAAGCACCCACCGCCCGACCCTACGGTCCGCTGTGGTCGGCCAGCCTCGGACCGGGCACGCAAGGCCCAACCGGCTATCAAGCGTCGGTGAGCAGTGGGCTGTCTGCGATCGCAAACGGCGACTACGAGAAAATCGTGCTCGCGCGCGATGTGGTGGGCACGATTCCTGCGGGCGCGGATCTGCGCAGACTCGTGCGCGCTCTGGCCAGCGAGTATCCCGACACCTGGACGTTCGCCGTCGACGGTCTCGTCGGCGCGAGTCCCGAGACGCTCGTGACCGTGCACGGCGGCCGGCTCACGGCGCGAGTGCTCGCGGGCACCATTCCTCGTGGCACCGATGCAAGTGACGACGTCGTGGCGTCTGATGCACTTGCTCACAGCGCGAAAGATCTCAGCGAGCACCGCTTCGCGGTGCGCAGCGTGCTCGAGACTCTTGCGCCGCATGCCACCAACCTGCACGCCGATGACGAGCCGTTCGCGCTCGAGCTGCCGAATCTCTGGCATCTGGCGACGGACATTGCTGGCGACATCTCTCACCACGCTTCAGCACTCGATTTGGTGGGAGTCATGCACCCCACCGCTGCTGTGGCGGGCACGCCCACGCAGACCGCGATTCGCGCGATCCGCGATCTCGAGCCGTTCGACCGGGGGCGCTATGCGGGCCCGGTGGGCTGGGTCGACGGCAACGGTGATGGTGAGTGGGCTATCGCGCTGCGGTGTGCGCAGATCGGCGAGCCTGACGACGAGACAATCCCCGTCGTCGCCCATGCCGGTGCGGGCATCGTGAGCGGCAGCATCCCCGAGTCGGAACTGCTTGAAACGCGTGTCAAACTTCGCCCCATCATCGACGCCCTCGCCTAGGCCGAAGTCAGCTCGCGGCGAGCCGCGCTTTTTCAGCCTCGACATCGAAGGTCGCGGCGGGCCAGTGCGGATCGATGTCTTCGAGCGCCTCAAGCAGCAGATGCTGCACAGCGAGACGGGCGTACCACTTGCGATTCGCTGGCACGACGTACCACGGCGCATGGTCAGTTGAGGTGCGCTCGAACATGGTTTGATACGCCGCCATGTAGTCATCCCACAGCTGTCGTTCATCGACGTCGCCTGGGTTGTACTTCCAGTATTTGTCCGGCCGCTCTAGCCGCTCGGCGAGCCGAGACTTCTGTTCGTCGCGAGAGATGTTCAACATGACCTTGACCACCCGGACGCCAGAGTCGGTCAACCGCTTCTCAAAGTCGTTGATGGCACCATAGCGACGCTCAATCTCGTCGGCCGTGGCGAGTTCGCGCACTCGTCCGATAAGAACGTCTTCGTAGTGCGAGCGGTCAAAGACTCCGATAAAGCCGGGTTTCGGCACGCGCTGTTCGATACGCCAAAGAAAATCGTGGGAGAGTTCTTCCTTGGTCGGCTTCTTGAAGGCGGTCAACGCCACGCCCTGCGGGTCTACCGACCCGACAACGTGTCTGACGATTCCGCCCTTTCCCGCCGAATCCATGGCTTGAAGTACAAGCAGAACCGAAGCGTTCGTGGCGTCAACGCGACTCTGCGCAAACAGTCGTTCCTGGTATTCGTCGAGTTGCTCCGCCCCCGAGACCAGATCGTCTGCCGCGTGTGCCTTGTTGTGATCGTACCCCGGCGTCGACTGCGGGTCGACGTCTTCGAGGAGGAACCCTTCGCGTACCCGAAGCAACTCGGCTACATCGTCACTCCAGTGTTTCTGGCTACGGGCGATCATCGTGTTCTCCTTGAGATCATCTAGTCAGGATGCCAGGGGCTACCGCTCGAGCGATACCTCAATAATCTGCATTCCTCCGACCGGCGACGTAAGCGCTTGGTCGAGGGCAGCTCGGGTCTTGACGTGGTGGTATTCCCAGCCGTAGGCATGCGCCAGCGAGTCGATGCGCACACTCTGCGGAGTGTAGAGCACTCGGTTCATCGCATCGTGAGAAGCAACCTCCGCAACCTCCAGACTGTCGAAGATCGTTCCCCCACGGTCGTTGCCAATAACCACTTGGATGCGCGGCTCGGCCTCGCTCGGCGCAGTCAGCATCGCACCGACGTCGTGCAGGAAAGCGAGGTCGCCAAGCAACACGCGAGTCACCCCGGCAGCGCCGCCGGCTTGGCTGGCCAAGGCGACCCCGAACGCTGTAGCGACAGTGCCATCGATGCCTGCGAGACCCCGGTTGGCGTGCACCGGCACCTTCTTGCCCCCAAGCACAGCATCGGCGACTCGGACGAGCCGCGATGAACCGAAAAACAATCGGTCGTGCGGCCACGTCGCGCGCCACACTGCATCGACAAGCGACTCACGATCCAAAGGCGCACGAATAACTGCCAGCTCAGCAGCGACTGCGGGAAGGCGAGTATCGCGCTCGGCTGATGCCAGCGCTCGCGCGTTAGGCGCGGGCGGAGTGAGGTCTACCGCCAGTTCTCGCGACGCCGCCATCCATGCGCCGAGCCACACACGATCGCTCGGACCGGAGCCGACAACCACGGCATCAGCCGCCATGGTCGCGCCGTTGAGGTTGAGAGGTTCGCCGGGGCCCCGCAGCGCGATCACCTCAACGGTGGCGCTGGCCAGTAGCGCCGCGACCTCGCGGCTGAGCGTGGGGTGACCAAGCACGATGGCACGCTCGATCTTGCCGCCAAGGTCAGCGTCAGCCAGCAGCGATCGGTAGCCGTGCACAAGCTGTCGACCGAATCGTGCCCCGCTGACGATCTCGGCGATGAGTGGCCAGCCGCCGAGATGCGCAAGCTCTTCAGCGTCTGCACCAGCATCGGCGCCGGCAATGACAACCGTTCGCGGCCCCCGCTCGATGACAAGCGGAAAGGCGCCGGGGTCACCGGGCACGTTGGACTCGCCGATGCCCCCACCGCCCTGATAGAGCGCGCCCGACATATCTTCATCGTGCTCATCTGCAGGCTCGGAAGCGTCAGGAAGAGCGTCTGTCGCAGCAACGGCCTCGGCGGCGACAAGACCGAACCACTTGGGAAACTCGCCAGCGAGAGGCTCACGGTAGGGCACATTCAGGTGCACTGGCCCCGGCGAGCGCAGCCCCTCGCCAAGGGCAGCAGCAAATGTCTGGCCGGCAATCTGACGCAGCATCACGCTTTGCTCGCCGTCACCGCTCTCGTCGATCTCGGTGGGCACCGGAAGATCCGCCTCGAATCGCGCGTCGGGAGCGAACATACCGGGTTGATGGGTTGTCTGGTTTGCCCCGATGCCGCGCATCTCGGGCGGCCGATCGGCGGTGAGCAGAATCAAAGGCACACCGGAATGGTGAGCTTCTAACGTCGCCGGTAGCAAGTTCGCCACCGCGGTGCCCGACGTGCAGATGACAACCGCGGGCATCTTGCTCTCTCGGCCGATGCCCAGGGCAGTGAAGCCAGCAACCCGTTCATCGACGCGCACATGCAATGCAATGCTTCCGCGGCGTTCCAACTCGGCTGCAGCGAGAGCCAGCGGTTGCGAGCGCGACCCCGGGCTGACAACTACGTGGGTGACACCCAGTTGCACCAAGCTGCCAAGCAACGCCGCAGCGGCATCGGTCGCGGCTGCCGCGATCCGGTGATCGTGCGGGCTCATTTCAGCCGACGGCACCGCGGTGACCGCGGTTGTCGTCGTCGCCGTCCGAGACGTGGGGCGGAGAATCTGACTCGCCCACCGTGTCGGTCGTGTCAGCGCTCGGCTGCGGGTCTTCTGCAACGACGTCGTAGTTCATATTCCACCTCGGGTCGTCGTCTTCGCTGTCAAGCTGTGCGAGCTCTTCTTCGAGGCGGCGGATGCGCTCATCTTGCTGACTTGACGAGCCGAGCTTGCCGAGAAACTCGGGGTCATCGTCGGGAGCATGACGCTCGGCGGCTGTTGCCGCACGCATTCGTCCCACACTCAACCAGAGCAGTCCACCCAACACCGGAAGCAGCACGACGATCAAAATCCACACTGGCTTTGACACACCGCGATGACGAGTCGGAGGCTGGACGGCGCAATCAACAATGGTGAAGACCCAGAACGCGGTCGCCACCAGGGCCAGAATCAGCAGCACCCGAGGCATCTCCCCATCCTATGCGCCAGAACGCGCTCGCGGACCGCGCTTGACGTAAGGCACGCTGTGTGTTCGCACCGCGGCCTAGAATGAAGGAGTGAAAGCTCGCTCCGCCCTCGTTTATTCGGTGTTGCGCCTGCTCGCATTTCTCGTGCCGTTCGGCGTGCTCATGCTGTTCCCGATCATGCGCGACTATTACTGGCTGGCCGCAATCTTCGCGGCACTCATCGGGCTGAGCCTCTCGATGATCTTCTTACGGCGCCCCCTCGAAGACATGGCTATTGGCATGGCGGAACGTCGTGCCCGAGCGAATGCTCCTGTCACAGACGAAGACGTGGAAGATGCCGCGGCCGATGCCGTGGACTCAACCAAAGACTGACGTCGCTCAGCCCACGAACGCCCAGCACAGCACCGCGCCGTACGCCAGCGAGGTGAGCGAGGTCACGCTCAGCGCGACGACAAGCTCACGTGGGTCTCGGTACGTCCACACAATCAGGATTGCCGCGAGAGCCGCCACCATCGGCAGCAGGCTCAGCCATGCGATCGGATAGACCAGAGCGAGAAAGATCGCGATGGCAAAAGGCAGCAACACGAATACGGTGAACAGCCACCGGCTGGCCGTTCGCCCGATCAATACCGTGAGAGTGCGTTTGCCCGCTTTGCGGTCCTGATCGATGTCGCGCAGGTTGTTGGCGAGCAGAACCGCGCACGCAAACAGTCCTGCAGCGATGGCACCGAACCATGCTTCCTGAGGGAGCGCGAACGCCTGCACCCATGTTGTGCCCAGTGTGGCAACGAGACCGAAGAAGACGAATACGACGACTTCACCGAAGCCGTAGTAGCCGTAAGGGCGTTTACCCCCGGTGTAGAACCAGGCAGCGATGATGGATATCACGCCTACCAGCAGCATCCACCACTGTTCGGTTCGAATGACGATCGCAAGCCCCGCGACAGCGGCAAGCGCAAAGAACGACAGTGCGACAAGCAGCACTGTGCGTGGCTTCGCTTTTCGCGCTCCCGTCAGCCTGGCCGGGCCGACACGATAGTCATCGGTGCCGCGAATGCCGTCGCTGTAATCGTTGGCATAGTTGACGCCGATCTGCAGCGCGATGGCGACCACAAAGCAACACAGTGCGATCACCCAGTGAAAGGCATCGGCGACCACCAGGGCCGCACCCGTGCCGATCAGTACCGGTGTCGCCGCGAGCGGAAGGGTGCGAAGGCGTGCCGCCCCAATCCAGTCGCTCGCTCGCGCTTTCTCAACCCGCGCCGGACTCTGCGATTGGGGCGTCTTTTGCGGGTTGCCGCGAGAGACGTGCTTCTTAGAGCCCGGACGTTTTCGCTTCTTGCTGGAGGTGCCTGCCACGAGTGGTCATCTTAGACGGCGAATCAATGACCTGGCGAAGCAGAGGCCGCCCGGTCGTCAACGCAGAGCATCAACGGCACGCCGAATCGCTTCTCGGTCGGGCTTGCCTGAGGGCAATGTGGGCAGTTCATCAACAAGCACAAGTCGCGTCGGTCGTGCATGGGCGCCCAGCTGTTCGGCGACGACGTTACGGGCTTCCTGCAACTGCACCGCTTCGCTGCGGCGCAGCGATTCGCCGCGCGCAGCGACGACAACCGAGGCTTCTCCCCATTTCTCGTCGTCGACCGCAACGACGACCGCACCGTGCAGGCCCGTGATCGAGCGCACCGCATGTTCGACGCGGTCGAGCGAGATATTCAAGCCGCCCGAGACAATCACATTGTCGATGCGTCCATGGATACGGAGTACTCCATCTTCAATAAGACCGGCGTCGCCGGTTCGATACCAGCGCGTGCCGTTCTGATCGCGCACAAAAGTTCTCTGGGTGAGCTCATCATTGCCGAGATACCCGTCCGCGAGGGGCGGCCCAGCCACCTGCACCTCTCCCTGCTCGACGCGAAGCGCCACGCCTCGCAGAGGCGACCCGTCATAGACGCAACCGCCGCTGGTCTCGGTCGAGCCATAGGTGCGCACAATGCGCACCTGCGCAGCTTCGGCCCGTTCGCGCATCACCGCCGGCAGCGATTGGCCGCCGATAAGGATCGCTTCAAACGAACGAAGCGCCGCGCGTACCGCGTTGTCGTGTTCTGCGGCCTCGAGCAGTTTCGCCAGCTGGGCGGGCACGAGCGAAGTGTAGGTGGGAATCCGCTCGCCTCGATCAGTCGACACCATCATGAGGGATGCTGCGGCGAAGCCTTGTGGGGTGAATGAGCCACTCATGATGGCGGGTTCGCGATCGGCAACGATCGAGCGCACTAACACTTGCATTCCAGCGACGTAGCTCGCTGGCAACGCGAGCAACCATGCACCCTCACCGATTCGGTCAGCGGTCGCCAGCGCGCTCGACGTCAGAGCGTCTCGCCCTAGCGCGACGCTCTTTGGGATCCCCGTGGAACCTGATGTCGCTACCACCACCGCGGTGCCCGCCGGTACATCAGTGGGCAGCGATGCCACAGCGCCCAGAGCAAGCGCGGGGCCAGCGCCATGCAGCGCGGAGCGCACAGCACGTAGCACCTCGCGGGGATCATCCCCGATGACGGGCTGAAGCTTCATCACCGCACCATGCGCGTCAGAAGTGCCAGGGGTAGGGTGACCAGTCGGGTTCACGCTTCTCGAGAAAAGAGTCACGACCTTCGACGGCTTCATCGGTGCCGTAGGCGAGGCGAGTCGCTTCACCGGCGAACACCTGCTGGCCGACCAGACCGTCATCAACCGCGTTGAAAGCGAACTTCAGCATTCTGATCGCGGTCGGTGACTTGGTGAGAATGGTACGAGCCATCGCAATGGCCTCGTGCTCGAGTTCGGCGTGCGGCACAACCCGGTTGACCGCACCCATCTCGTACGCGCGCTGGGCGGAGTACTCCTCAGCAAGAAAGAAAATCTCACGCGCGAACTTCTGCCCGATTTGGCGAGCGAAATAGGCCGAGCCGTAGCCCGCATCGAACGAGCCGACATCCGCATCCGTCTGCTTGAACTTGCCGTGTTCAGCGCTCGCGATCGTGAGGTCGCATACGACGTGAAGAGAGTGACCGCCGCCAGCGGCCCAACCAGGCACGACAGCAATGACCACCTTGGGCATGAAACGGATCAACCGCTGCACTTCGAGAATGTGCAGTCGCCCGGCACGCGCGGGATCGGTGACCGAGTCGGTTTCGGAGTATTTGTAGCCATCCCGGCCACGAATGCGCTGATCGCCGCCCGAGCAGAACGCCCAGCCACCATCTTTTTCGCTCGGACCGTTGCCCGTGAGCAGCACCACACCGATGCGTGGGTCCTGCCGCGCTGTCTCGAGCGCGCGGTATAGCTCGTCTACCGTGTGTGGGCGGAAGGCGTTGCGCACCTCCGGTCGGTTGAAAGCGACGCGTGAAATGCGTCCATCGAGGGAGACATGCGAGGTGATATCGGTGTATGCCTCTGCGCCAGGCGCCAGCATCCACTCACTCTCATCGAACAGATCGGAAACGCTCACCAGCCCAGCCTACGATGCACGCCAGAGTTCACGGTGAGACACATAGCAAAGCAACCAGGCTTGGGCGCTCTAACCTGGAATCGTGACCATGACTCTGCGCGCTTTTTCGGCCTCTGCTGCCGCTGCCCTTCTTCTTTCCCTCGCTGCGTGTTCGTCTGCCGACACCACTGCAACGCCCGAGGCATCGGCGACCGCCGAAGCCGCGTCTGGCGAGTGCGCTGGTGTGACAATCGTCGTCGAATTACCTGAAATCGACGTGGCATACTCCGCTGCCGGAACCACCTGTATCGAAACGGATGAAGCGATCGCCGCCAGTGAGGCCGTAGCTGAGGCAGATCTCACTACTGAAGGCACCGCCGAGTATGGCGACCAAGTGATTTGCCGTGTCAACGGTTTTCCCGCCGCCGACTATGCACTGACCGCAGAAGACGGTTCTGACTACTTCGAGACGTGCGAGTCGATGCCCGCCGCGTTTGCGTACTGGTCGATGTGGGTGCAACCCGCTGACGGCGAGTGGGGCTACGCCCAAGAAGGCCTCGGCACGCTGCAGTTGCAGCCCGGTGAGAGCCTCGCCCTGCTGTTCACCCTGAACGGCGAGCCGGCGGCACCGAGCTCTTGAGCACCGAGCTCTTGAGCACCGAGCTCTTGAGCACCGAGCTCGTAAGAACCGAGCTTTCAAAACAGAGCGACTACACACCCACCGCCTAACGTGACCTTTCGATCCGGACCCCCTCGTGCCGCCGCGGCTCTCGCCGCAGGCTTCGTTGGGGTTCGGGTCGTTTACCGCGTTCTCTTTCACGGCGCAGATGGGTCGGGAACAGTGGTGCTCGCCCTTCCCGAATACCGCCTGCCTGCTCCACTCAACCATGTCGTGCTGTTGGGGCCAGCCACGACAGATGGCCTATGGATTGCTGCGGCGAGCGCAATGCCGATCGCCATCACTATTCTGCTGTTCGGCGTCATCAATGCGATCGTCGATGTACCTCGCCTGTTTGCCCGAGGATCACGGCGTGGCCCACTCAAAGGGATCGCGCGCACACTCGCTATAGCCTGGGCCGCGCTACCAGCCCTGGCCGATTCGGTGCGCCGGGTGCGCTTCGCGCAGCGGTTGCGGGGCGAACGAGGAGGGCCGCGCCTGCTTGCTCCCGTGCTCGAGCGCACTCTCGAACGTGCCACGGCCATCGCGGCTGCGCTGGAGCTTCGCGGCTTGGCCGGAGTGGCAGCCGAGGGCGATTGCGAGCATCCCGTGAGCGTGCTCAACGTAGCGCTCAGGCACCATGGCCTGCCCGCGCCAGCGGTATGCATTGACTCCCTCGAACTGGTGCCGGGCCGACTGACACTCATCACTGGCACCACCGGCAGCGGCAAGTCAACACTGCTGCGCGCATTGGCGGGGCTTCACAGTCATGTCGATGGTGGAACCATCAGCGGGCGTCTCAACGTCGTCGGCCATGATCGCGTCGCTACACCACCGCGCAATACCGCTCGACTGATCGGCGTCGTGCTGCAAAATCCCCGCGAGGGCTTCGCCACTGAGCGTGTCCGCGACGAGATCGGCCTGACGCTCGAGCTGCGGGGGGTTTCTTCCCTCATTGTGGCCACGCGTGTCGATGAGATCGCCAACCGCATCGGCATCGAGTCCTTGCTGGACCGAGATGTTCGAAGCCTCTCCGCTGGCGAAGCCACGCTGGTGGCGATTGCCGCTGCGATTGTCGAGCATCCGATTCTGCTGCTCGTCGACGAGCCCCTCGCCGATCTTGATTCGCGGTTTCGGCCGCGAATTGTCGAGCTTCTCAGCGCGCTTGCGCACGACGCGGGCATGAGCGTCGTGGTTGCCGAGCACCGCCATACAGACTTTTCGAGTGTCGCCGATGAGCGTCTCGACATCAGCGACGGCACTGCTGCCGCGGTGCCGATGCAGGCGGTGGCATCGGCCATTCCGATGCCCGCTCGCACGTCGACATCGCGCGAGACGGTGGCGTTGAGCGCGAACGACATCACCGTGACTTACGGTGACACCAACGCCGTACGAGGCGTCTCGCTGAGCGTCGCGGTCGGCGAGATCATCGCACTGCGGGGCGCCAATGGTGCCGGCAAGTCGAGCCTGCTCAACGCGATCGCGCTACCGCCCCGTGAGACACACATCACCGTCACGGGCGTCGCGGCGACGCGGCGACAGATTGCGCTGGTGCCCGATGCTTCCGATGACTTGTTCGTCTGCACCAGCGTGGGTGCGGAGTGTGCGAGAGCAGACCGCCGTGCACGCGTGCCGCAAGGCACGACTGCAGCGCGGTTCGCCGATTTTCTCGGGCACGAAGTCGGATCGGCCGCCTTCATCACGCGCGTAGCGCAGCATCCACTCGATCTCTCCCTCGGCGAACGCCGATGCTTGGCGATCTCGCTGCAACTGGTGACAGCACCGCCGGTTCTGCTCATCGACGAGCCCACGCGAGGGCTCGACCCAGCGGCAAGCGTGCTCGTTTCTGCAGCACTATCTCGCGCGGCCCGTGACGGCGCCGCGGTGCTCATGGCCACCCATGACAGTGATTTCGCTGCCGCCCTCGCCGACCGCACTCTGACGATGGAGAACGGGACCGTCTCAGACGAACCGCAGGCCTCAACCTCTCGTGCGACGCGGAAACCGCGCCAGGATGCTTGGCCGGAGCCGCAGCCCGCTCCCGCCCAGCAGGTTGCGCCCCGCGGCACCACCGGCGGGCCACTTCGTTCGCACAGATGGCGAATCTCGGCTGGGTGGGTGGCTTTGGCCGCCGCAAATCTCGTGGCCATCGCCGCGTTCGCGTGGCCGCTCGTGGCATACGCGGTGCCGTCTCAGTCGGCTGACGCTGTTCCGGTTGCGGCCTTCGCGCTTGCCCCTGTAGCCGCCATCGTCGTGCTGATTGCCCTCGATGGCTCGGTTCGAGGGGCGCACACCCTCGCACTGTTGGGCACATTGGCAGCGATCGGGGCCGCAGTGCGGATCGTGGGCACCGGAGTCGGTGGAGTGGAAGCCGTCTTCATTCTGCTGATCCTCGCCGGGCGCGCCTACGGTGCGCGATTTGGGTTGCTGCTCGGGCTGCTGACCATCGCGCTGTCAACCGTTGTCACAGGGACGTTTGGCCCGTGGACACCATTTCAGATGTTCGCGTGCGCCTGGGTCGGCGCCGGGGCTGGTCTGCTCCCCCGCAGGATGTCTGGGCGCGCCGAGATTGCAATGCTCAGCGTTTACGGGGTGTTTGCCTCTTACGCCTTCGGTCTGATCATGAACCTCTGGTTCTGGCCATTCGCGATCGGCACGGGCTCGGGAGTTTCCTACGAAGCTGGAGCGCCCATCGAGCAGAACCTCGGCAGCTTCTTTGTCTACTCCCTAGTGAGCTCCACCCTCACGTGGGACACCCTGCGAGCGATCACCACGGTGATCGGTCTGCTCGTGGTGGGAAGCGCCATATTGGCAGCCTTCCGACGCGCGAAACCCTTGACTGCGCAACAGAGCACACAACGAAGCGGTGTTGAGAAGCCACTGCGCGTGGGAGACTAGAGCCAGGTGACTCCCCATTCGGGTCGAAGCCGCCGAAAGGACTCCCCCGATGAAAATCACCACTTCCTCCGACTGGCGCGACGAGATGCCGTTCGACGTTCCAGTCTCGGCGTCCGAGGTACTGCCAGGCGAGCCGACCCGCTGCGCTGGCTGTGGATCAGATGCTTCTCTGAACCCGCGCACGGTGATGTGGGCGGTCAAGCATCGGCATCCCAACAATCACGCCGGCTTTGTGCGCCTGTACTGCAGCGTGCATGTGCCCAAGCCCCCCGCACGAGCACCTGAGCTTTCGGTGACGAAGAAGCGCGAACGTCGCCCCGCAGCTCGCAAGGCGGATGCGGTTCCCGAGCGCCCGAAGATCCTTTGCCCTGACTGCTACGTTGAAGTGCCATCGCACGGCACCTGCGGAATGTGCGGCCAGCAGGTCGCAGGCTAAGCAGCCGCGGCCGGCTCACCGGCAATACCGATGCGCCGTCTCACACCGAGAAGTACTTGGCCTCGGGGTGATGGAACACGAATGCGTCAGTGGATTGTTCGGGATGCAACTGCAACTCGTCGCTCAGCTCAACGCCCATGCGCTCTGGCTTGAGAAGCTCGACCACCTTTCGGCGATCTTCCATCTCAGGACAGGCCGGGTAGCCGAGCGAGAAGCGCGCGCCGCGGTATTCGAGTTTGAATAGGCCCGCGACGTCCTTCGGCTCTTCGTCAGCAAAACCCAGCTCAGCGCGAATGCGTGCATGCCAGTATTCGGCAAGCGACTCGGTCAACTGCATCACGAGACCGTTCAGCTCGTAATAGTCGCGATAGCGATCTTCGGCAAACAGCTTTGCGGTGACCTTGTCGATAGCCGCGCCGGCAGTGACAAGCTGCACCGGCATCACATCAATTTGGCCAGACTCCTTCGAGCGAACGAAGTCTGACAAGCACAGGTGGCGATCGCGGCGCTGACGCGGAAAATGGAACCGAAGTCGTTCGGTGCCAAGCTGACCGTCAGAGCCACCATCTGGAGCAAGCAGGCCCGCGGCGCCAAGCGTTCCTTCGCGGTCATCGCCGTGGTGAAGCACGATCAAGTCGTCGCCCTCACTCTGCACCGGAAAGTAGCCGTAGGCAACCGAGGCATCGAGCATGCCTTCAGACAAGATGCGGTCAAGCCAATAGCGCAAACGAGGGCGCCCCTCGGCCTCAACCAGCTGATCGTATGAAAGACCGTCTGCGCCACGACCCGGCTTCAGCCCCCACTGCCCCATGAATGTGGCCCGCTCGTCAAGGAATGCCGAGTAGTCGGCGAGTGCGAGACCCTTCACAATGCGGGTGCCCCAGAACGGCGGCACCGGCACCGGGTTGTCGGCCAGAACGTCGGAGCGCGCGGGCATTTCTTCGGGCTCGGTGAGCGTGAGCTGGGTTCCCGAGCGATGAATGCGCTTCTTGAGCGGCGGCAGGCCCACTTCTGCCGGGTCGGCGCCGCGGGCAATCGCCACCAGCGGCTCCATCAGGGTTAGTCCCTCGAACGCGTCTCGTGCGTAGCGCACGTCACCGTCGAAGAGACCAGCAAGGTCATCTTCCACGTAGGCGCGGGTGAGGGCAGCACCGCCGAGAATGATCGGCCACTTCTTTGCGAGACCTCGAGAAGAAAGCTCCTGCAGGTTCTCTTTCATCACGACGGTGGACTTAACCAACAGTCCTGACATGCCAATCACATCAGCGTTGTGCTCTTCAGCGGCCGCGATGATCTCAGCGATCGGCTTCTTGATCCCCAGGTTCACGACGTCGTAGCCGTTGTTCGTGAGAATGATGTCGACAAGGTTCTTGCCGATGTCGTGCACGTCGCCGCGCACGGTGGCGAGAATGATCTTGCCTTTGCCCGAAGCATTGGACTTCTCCATGTGCGGCTCAAGCAGGGCGACGGCCGCCTTCATCGTTTCTGCTGACTGCAGCACGAAAGGCAGCTGCATCTCACCCGAACCGAAGCGCTCCCCGACAACCTTCATGCCCTCGAGCAGATGTTTGTTGATGATCTCGAGCGCCGTCAACCCGCTCTCACGGGCGAGATCTAGATCGGCCTCCAGCCCCTTGGCTGCGCCGTCGATGATTCGGCGCTCCAGCCGCTCCCCGACGGGAAGTGCTTCGAGTTCGGCGGCACGCTGATCGCGAAGCGCTGCGGTGTCGACTCCGGCGAAGAGGTCGAGCATCACAGCGAGCGGGTCGTAGGTGAGGTTGCCCTCCGCGTCATGTTCGCGGCGGTCCCAGACCAGATCGAGCGCGACCTTTCGCTGATCTTCTGACAGCGAAGCGAGTGGCACGATTTTCGCGGCGTCGATGATTCCTGAAGTCAGACCCGCTTCGACGGCTTCATGCAAGAAGACCGAGTTGAGCACGCTTCGCGCCGCCGGGTTGAGGCCGAACGATACGTTCGAGACTCCCAACGTGGTGTGGATGCCCGGGTACTTGGCGGTGAGCCGGCGAATGGCGTCGATCGTCTCAATGCCGTCGCGTCGCGTTTCTTCTTGCCCGGTTGCGATCGGAAAGGTCAGACAGTCAACGATGATGTCTTCGACACGCATGCCCCAGTTCTGCACCAGGTCGTCGACGAGGCGAGACGCGATACGCAACTTGTCATCGCCGGTGCGAGCCTGCCCCTCTTCGTCGATGGTGAGCGCGATCACCGCAGTGCCGTGCTCTTTGACCAGCGGCATGATCCGCCCGAAGCGGCTCTCGGGCCCCGCACCGTCTTCGTAGTTGACCGAATTGACGACCGGTCGCCCCCCAATGAGCTCGAGCCCAGCGGCGATCACGGCCGGCTCAGTCGAATCGATCACGAGTGGCAGGGTAGAGGCGCTTGCGAAGCGTGAAACGATCTCGCGCATGTCGTTAACGCCATCGCGCCCCACATAGTCGGTGCAGACATCAAGCAGGTGCGCACCGACGCGAATCTGGTTGCGGGCGATATCGACACAGTCGTCCCATCGCCCTTCAATCATCGCTTCGCGAAACGCCTTCGAGCCGTTTGCGTTGGTGCGCTCGCCGATCGCCAGGTACGACGCATCCTGGTCGAACGGCACGTGTTGGTAGAGGCTCGCGATACCCGCTTCGGGAGCGGCGCTCTGCTTGGTTGAGGCATCAACCAAGCGCAACCGTTCGACGACAGCGCTCAGGTGCTCGGGCGTCGTCCCGCAGCATCCACCCACTAAACCGACACCGAATTCACGCACAAACTGCTCATGAGCCGTTGCCAACTCATTTGGCGTCAGTGGGTAGTACGCCCCGTCGGCGGTGAGCACGGGCAAGCCCGCGTTCGGCATACAAGCCACCGGCACATTGGAGTGCTTCGACAAATGCCGCAAGTGTTCGCTCATCTCGGCCGGGCCGGTGGCGCAGTTTAGACCGATCGCATCGACTCCGAGAGGCTCGAGTGCAGTGAGCGCTGCGCCGATCTCGCTTCCCATCAGCATCGTGCCCGTGGTCTCAACGGTCACCTCAACGAAGATGGGAAGACGGATGCCGCGACTGACGATCGCCTGCTTGCAGCCGTTGATTGCGGCCTTGGTCTGGAGCAGGTCTTGTGAGGTCTCAACGAGAAAGGCATCTGCGCCACCGTCGATCAGCCCTTCGGCCTGTAGCGCGAAAGTCTGCTTCAGGTGCTCATAAGTGGTGTGCCCAAGACTCGGGAGCTTGGTGCCCGGCCCCATGGATCCGAGAACCCATCGTGTGCGACCGTCGGTAGCTTCGGCCGCTTCGACCTGCTGGCGAGCGATGCGTGCACCGGCGGTGGCGAGCTCGAGAATGCGATCATCGATGTCATAGTCCGACAGGTTCGACCAGTTCGCGCCGAAGGTGTTGGTTTCGATCGCGTCGATGCCGGCAGCGAGGTACTCGTCGTGGATAGCCGCGATCATGTCGGGACGCGTGACGTTGAGAATCTCGTTGCAACCCTCAAGCTGCAGGTAGTCGTCGAGTGTCGGCTCATGCCGCTGCAGCATGGTTCCCATCGCGCCGTCGGCGATGACGACGCTGCTCTGCACAGCGTCAAGTAGCGCCTGCGCACGCGCGGGGCGCGGTACCGCCTCGATGTCGAGGGCGAAACGGGACGAAGTGCTCTGAGCGGTCACTCAGGCGAGTTTACTCAGCACGTCGCCTTGCGGCTGGTGTGAGTCTGACTGAGTCAGCCGTTCTTCGCGTCACGCCAACGTAGCCATGACCTGACGATGTCGTAGTCATAGTCGGGGCCACTGAAGTTGAGGGTGAACAGTCTCGTCCCAGCGGCATACAGCTCGTCGGCGCCGTCTTCACTGCGTCGATGCAGCTCATTCGAGACCACCAGGCTCGACAAGTCACGCTGCTCTTTGTCTGCCCACCGTTCGATAACCTCAAGCTTGTGAGGCAGCTCTTCAGCGCCCACGAAGCTATGCCAGATATCTGCGTGCCTCGCGACCAGGCGCAAGGTCTTCTGCTCGCCCTTGCCGCCGATCATCACGGGGATTGCGCGCGTCGGCGCCGGATTCAGCTTCTTCCAGCGGTCTTCGATGCGCGCCAGACCTTCGGCCAGGTCGTTGAGACGTGATCCGGCGGTGCCGAACTCGTAGCCGTACTCGGCGTAGTCGCGCTCAAACCACCCCGACCCCGTGGCGAAGATGAAGCGTCCTTCGCCGCCGCGCGCCGAAATGTGATCAATCGTGCGCGCCATGTCGGCTTGCAGATCAGGGTTTCGGTAGCTGTTGCAGTTGACGAGCGCGCCGAACTCGACGCGCTCTGTCTGCTCAGCCCACGCGGCAAGCATGGTCCAAGACTCGTAGTGAAGCCCCTCAGGATCGCCCGATAGGGGAAAGAAGTGGTCCCAGTTGAAGAGGATGTCCACACCCATGTCTTCGAGCTTGCGCACGGCATCGCGCATCTGGGGGTAGGTCACATGTTGAGGTGCGAGCTGAACGCCCAGCCGCACAGGAGTGTCTAGAAGCATGTTTGCCAGCCTATGAGGATGGATGCTGGTGCGGGCCGATCAGCGCGCGCTGTGTTATCTCTATCCAAACCGTTATTGGCATGAAAAAATAACGAAAAGGAGACCCCCATGAGCATTCGTTCGATCGCTATCCGCGTCAAGCACGCAATCTTCGGCGCACCGCTCACGCATGAACAGCAGCAGGCGAAGAACGCCGCTGAGCGTGCGAGCGGTCGGGTGAGCAATGCCGCCGCCAACGAGGCTCGCGCGCGCTCAGTTCAAAACCAGGGCTTCCACTTCTAACCGAATCCTTGCATCCGGCTGACGGTTTGCAATGATGAGCACATGACACTCCCCCCGCTCGCCGACATCCTCGCGAGCACGCGCACTGTTGCGCTCCCGCTCGCTACCCCGTTTCGTGGCATCAGCGTTCGCGAAGCGACACTCTTCGAAGGCCCCGAAGGCTGGACCGAGTTTTCGCCGTTCATCGAATACGACGACGTCGAATCCGCAGCGTGGCTCGCAGCGGCAATCGACTTCGGATGGATGCCTCAACCCAAAGCACTGCGGCATGAGATTGCCGTCAACGCAACCATCCCTGCCGTGAGCGCCATCGGCGCGACGGAGATCCTTGCACGCTTCGACGGGTGCCGCACAGCAAAGGTCAAGGTCGCCGAACCAGGTCAAACACTTGTCGATGATGTCGAGCGCGTGCGCGCCGTCCGTGGGGAAATGGGTTCAGAGGGCCGCATTCGCATCGATGCCAATGGCGGCTGGAACGTCGACGAAGCCGAGCATGCCATCCATGCCCTGGCCGAGTTCGACCTGGAGTATGTCGAGCAACCGTGCATGAGCGTGGAAGAACTTGCCGAGATCCGACGGCGGGTCAAGTACATGGGCATCCCTATCGCGGCCGACGAAAGCGTGCGCAAAGCCACCGACCCCATCGCCGTTGCGCGTGCTGGCGCAGCTGACCTTCTCGTCGTCAAAGCACAGCCGCTCGGGGGCGTGCATCGCGCACTCGAGATCATCGCTGAAGCGGGCCTGCCCGCCGTCGTGTCCAGCGCGCTAGACACGTCCATCGGACTGTCGATGGGCGCCACCTTGGCCGCATCGCTTGAGCAACTCGACTATGACTGCGGTCTTGGAACGGCAGCGTTGTTCACCAGCGACATAGCCTCGCCCACGCTGGTCCCCAGCAACGGCGTTCTCACGGTGGGCAGGATAGCCCCTGATCCCGCCCTGCTCTCGGCGAATGCGGCAACATCAGAGCGAGTCGCGTGGTGGCGCGAACGCATCACCCGGTGCCACGCGCTACTCAGTTCTGGGGTGACTGAATGACCAGGTGTGCGGCGATCGCAAGCTCGGTGCTCACCGCTTCGCGCATCTGCGCCTGACTCAGTCCAGCCATCACCGCACGCACCGACGCGCTCTCCCAAGCAGTGAGCATCACGCGTGCGGCATCGCGCGCAGGCAACGTAAACGCCAACGTTTTGGCTGCAGCAATGTCGTCGACGATCTGAGTGACGCTCTCCAGGAGCTCCGATTCTTGGGCGAGGTAGGCGGTTGCAAGTGCGGGGTTGCGCAGCGCATTAATGCGGATCTCGCTCATCAACAGCACAGCAAGACGGTCCGAGGCGGTGGTGTCGAGAACCTGCTCAATGATCAGCAACGCATTGGCCGGCGTCGCAGTCAGCGACCCGTCGCATTCGAGCTCTCGCACCCGAGCGCGCACGACCTCGACCCTCGAAAGAGATACCCGCGCGGCGAGCTCAAGAAAGAGTTCGTCTTTCGAATCGAAGTTGGAGTAGAAGGCGCCGCGGGTAAACCCGGCGCGCTCGCAGACCTCTTCGACCGATGCTGCGTCGAGACCTACCTCGGCGAACACCTGGGCCGCAGCATCCAGCAACTTCTGCCTCGTCGCCTCTCGTCGGCGCGAGGGCGACGCCATGCTCTCTGACATTCCGTCTCCTTGCTCTCATCCTCACACGAGTTGTTCAGCTTGATCGCATCAAACGCGCCTACGATACACTGACGTATCCGATACGGCGCTGTATCTGTTTTGTTTGACACCCTTATTCTCGGAGGCGCTGTGTCCACTCTGCTGTACTCGCTTGGACGCTGGTCATACAACCGTCCGTGGCGAGTTCTTATCGGCTGGCTCCTGCTGCTCGCGATCGCAGGCGGCAGCGCCGCCATCTTCATGAAGGGCACCGACAACTCCTTCAGCATTCCGGGCTCAGAGTCGCAAGAGGGCATAGAGCTGCTGAGTCGCAGCTTTCCCTCTGCCAGCGGCGCGAGTGCGACCCTCATTATCGGTGCGGCCGAAGGCGACAGCATCACAGATGCTCCGTACGACGAGATCATCGCCGACACGATCGTCGAACTTGAAAACCTCGACGGCGTGGCAACGGTCGCCGACCCGTTCGGCGACCTTGTCGACGGCACGATCGCAGATGACGAATCTGCTGCCATCGTCAGCGTGCAACTTGACGGTGACGCCACCACGGTCTCGGCGGAAACAACGACGGCGCTCACAGATATCTCAGCGGAATTGAGAGAGACCCTGCCCGAAGGCTCAAGCGCTGCGATGGGAGGAGAGCTCTTCGCCGCTGCGATTCCCGCATTGTCGTTGATTGAAGCGGTCGGAGTGCTCATCGCTCTCTTTGTGTTGATCGTCACATTCCGCTCGTTTGCTGTCGCGTGGTTCCCGCTCGTGAGTGCCCTGATCGGCGTGGGGCTGGCGATCGCGCTGATCTACGTGTCAACGGCATTCGCATCGGTCTCGTCAACAACGCCCATGCTGGCAATCATGCTGGGGCTGGCCGTCGGCATCGACTACGCCCTGTTCATCGTGGCGAGACATCAAGACCAGGTACGCGAGGGAGTCGACCCCGAAGAATCGGTCGCGCGTGCCACCGGCACTGCTGGCTCTGCGGTGGTGTTCGCTGGCGTCACAGTGCTGATCGCACTCATCGGCCTCAGCTTCGCGGGCATTCCCTTCCTCACCACAATGGGTATTGCTGCCGCCGTCGCCGTCGCGATCGCGGTGGTCGTTGCCGTCACTCTCACACCGGCACTACTGGGCTTCAGCAAGGGCCGCGTCGTCGGATGGGGCTTCGCCAAGAACAAGCCCGTGCAACCAACCGACGACAGTGACGAGCAGGAACCCTCAACCCCTGTCTCTGCACACACTCCGCCCAAATCGAATCGCTGGGTGATGCTTGTCACGAAGCACCCACTTGTTACGACCATCGCGGTCGTGGTGGGCCTGGGAATTGTGGCGATTCCTGCCAGCAGCCTCGCGCTTGCCCTTCCCAACGCGGGCGTACAACCAACCTCAAGCGAAGCGCGCCAAGCATACGACCTCACCGCAGAAACCTTCGGGCCGGGGGCAAACGGACCGCTCATCATGACCGGCACCATCGTGACGTCAACGGATCCGGTCGGGTTGATGGACGACTTGGCGGCCGAAATCGAACAGATCCCCGGCGTCAAAGAAGTAGCGCTGTCAACGCCCAACGAGTCAGCGGACACCGGACTCATTCAGATCATTCCTGAGACCGCTCCGGATGACCCCGAAACTGCAGAGCTTGTTCGCACGCTACGCGACCAGCACGATCGTCTGCTTGACGAGTACGGTGTCGATCTCAAGGTCACCGGGTTCACCGCCATCGGCATCGATGTGTCAGACCAGCTTGGTGCCGCACTCGTTCCGTTCGGCATCTTTGTGGTGGGCCTATCGCTGATCCTCCTGATGATCGTCTTCCGGTCCATCTGGGTTCCGCTCATGGCTGCCGGCGGCTATCTGTTGTCAGTGGCTGCATCGTTCGGCGTTGTAGCGGCGGTGTTCGAGTGGGGATGGTTCGCCGACGCACTACACGTCGCCAAGGTGGGGCCCATCATCAGCTTCATGCCCATTCTGCTCATGGGAGTGCTGTTCGGCCTAGCGATGGATTACCAGGTGTTCTTGGTTTCGCGCATGCGCGAGGACTACGTGCACGCTGTGCGCGCGCCCGGCGGCAAAGCTGATCGAAAGACGGCGCTCGGTGCGGTTCGGTCAGGCTTCACCGCCTCGGCGCGGGTGGTCACCGCGGCGGCCGTAATCATGTTCGCGGTATTCGTCGCGTTTGTACCGGAAGGTGATTCCTCGATCAAGCCCATCGCGCTCGGACTCGCCGCAGGTATCGCCATTGACGCCTTCTTGGTGCGAATGACCCTGATCCCGGCACTCATGGCGCTCCTCGGCGAGAAGTCATGGTGGATTCCGCAGTGGCTCGAGAAGGCCCTTCCACACTTCGATATTGAAGGCGAAGCCGTTCAGCGTGAACTTGAGCTTGCGAACTGGCCAGAGCCCAATACGTCAGCGGCGGTCGTGGGTGAGGACGTCGCCGTTCATGCCGACGGCGGCAACCGAAGCGGTGAAGTCACGCTCTTCGCTGGCGCAACCTTCCGCGTCGAACCGGGAGCCGCACTGGTTGCGACTGGAGACGCCCGCGCCGGAAGAGCCTTTGCCCTCGCCGTGGCGGGTCGAATCACTCCCGATCAAGGGTTGCTGCGCGTCGGAGGCCACCTACTCCCAGGCCGAGCTGCCTGGGTGCGCGCCCACGTCGGCGTCGCATTGCTTTCTGCCGCTGAGCACCCTGTCAAAGAACTGCGCAGCGCGCTGGCAGGGAACACTCGCACCATCGTGATCGAAGCGCCAGAGGTCTTAGAGGGCGCGGAACGTGACCAGGCTGCCGCGGTTCTGCGTGACGCCGTCGAGCGTGCATCCGAGCGCGGCGCCGAACTCACGGTCGTGACAGTCTCGCGTGCCGAGGGCCCGGCTCTTTCTCTGCTCGCTGACGCGAGGCTTGTCGACATCACGTCGATCAGCCTCACCCAGCATCCTTCTCCCGCTACTTCCACCGCCGAGGTGAACGCATGACTCTCCCCCTTGAACGCTCTCAATCCCGAAGTCCCATCACGTGGCTGACGCTGATCGGTGTCTTGCTATTGCCCGTCATCATCGGCGGCATCCTGATCTCTGCGCTCTACAACCCCACCGAGCGCCTCGACAATCTGAACGCCGCAATCGTGAACAACGATGAACCGGTCGATGTTGACGGTCAGCTGGTTCCGTTGGGACGTCAACTCACCGCCGGTCTGGTCGAGGGATCAGACAGCCTCGACAGCAACCTCACATGGACACTGTCGAACACCGACGACGCGGAAGCGGGCCTCGCCGACGGCACGTATGCCGCAGTGATCACGATCCCCGAGAATTTCTCCGCTGCTGCCCTCTCGACGCGGCCCGGAGAAACTCCAGAGCAGGCGACCATTGACGTCACCACTCCCCCAGACAGCTTGATCGTCGACGACGCGATCACCGCGCAGGTGGCCACCGCTGCCGCATCACTCATGGGATCCGAGCTGTCGACGGTGTATCTCGAAAATGTCTTCCTCGGCTTCACGACTCTGGGAGAACAACTCGGCGAGGCTGCAGGCGGCGCAGAGGAATTGGCCGATGGGGCCACTAGCGCGGCTGAAGGCACCGTCAGCCTGGCTGACGGCGTCGACCAGTTGGCAAGCGGCGCCACGGAGCTTTCAGCCGGTGCAAGCGAAATCTCGTCGGGCATTGGCGAACTCTCAGGCGCTGCCGGAGACCTGGCAAGCGGCGCAGGCGAAATCTCATCTGGCATCGGCCAGCTTTCCAGCGGTGCAGCAGAACTCTCCGACGGCGCCGACGAAATCTCAGACGGCACGAGTGGAATAGCCACCGGCGCGGCGGGGCTCGCGGCAGGAACGACAGAGGCCGCTGAGGGCCTTGACAGCTGGGCTGCCGGCGCACATGCGAGCGCCGGCGGTGCTGAACAACTCGCCGAGGGACTCACCGTGATGGCTGACGAGGTGGCTGCCCTCCCCGATGTTCCCGAGGAGCTTGTGACCGCATCGCAAACCCTCGCCGACAACAGTGCGCAGATCGAGGCAACCGTGACAGACGCCGCGACAGAGCTCACCACCTTGGCCGCCAACTGCCTCGCTGAGGGCGGTTCCGCCGCACTATGCGCTGCTGTCACAGACGTTGCCAACACTGCCAACGATGCGCTGCCCACGATCACCGGCATTCTCGACGACTCGCAGAATATTGCCGATGGAATCGCTGGCCTTGCCGAATTCGAACCGCAGCTCGTCGCCGCATTGCAACAGTCCGCGGCGGGTGCCGACGCGCTGGCCACTGGCGTAACTGCGCTAGCAGACGGCGCAAGCGAAACAGCGACAGGTCTGGACGACCTCGCTTTCGGGATGGGTGCGCTCTCAGCGGGCGCCGGCGAACTGGCTTCCGGTACCGCGACGTGGGCAGACGGAGCTAGCACATGGGCTGCGGGCGCCTCTGAGGCAGGCGCCGGAGCCAGCGCATGGGCAGACGGGGCGTACCAGTGGGCGAGCGGTGCGACCACCGCCAGCGCGGGCGTGAACACGTGGGCATTCGGCTCAAGCGAATGGGCTGGTGGAGCGACCGATGCTGCCACCGGAGCAGACGACCTGGCAGACGGCGTCGGTCAGCTTGCCGACGGCACCAGCGAACTCGCCAGCGGCCTTGCGACGGCAAGCGAAGAAATCCCCACCTACACCGACGATGAAGCCGATGCGCTGGCAACCGTGGTTGCTGATCCGGTTTCGGCTGAGGGCACCGGCAACGAGCTGTTCGGCGCGTCGGCGATTCCTCTGCTCGCAATGCTTGCCCTGTGGTTCGGCGGCGTAGGAAGCTTCATTGCGCTGCAAGCCGTGTCGCGACGTGCGCTGAGCTCCCGCAGGCCATCTGCGCTGCTGGCTGCCCGCGGGTTGGCGCCAGCCGCTGCCATCGGTGCCGTGCAGGGTTTGCTCGTGGCTGCTGTGGTGCAGTTCGCGGCCTCATACGAGTGGTCTACCTGGTTCGCATTTGCCGCAATGGCGATCGTGGCGGGCGTGGCCTTTGCGGCAGTGAACCAAGCCCTCGTGGCTGCGCTGGGCGGGGCCGGGCGCTGGGTAGCCGCCATGATCGGGGTGCTCGCGCTCGCTACCGGCATCGTGTCGACAGTGCCCGGAGTCCTTTCCGACTTCGCCTCACTCTTGCCGACCACCCCCGCATACAACGGCATGCTTGCGGCGCTCACAGCCACCACCGGCTTCGGCGCAGCGTTTGCGGGGCTAGTCATCTGGTCGCTGATCGGCTTCGCGGTCACAGTGCTAGCGGTGGCGCGGCGCCGCTCAGTCTCATCCAAGAGCCTGTTGGCACCCACAGCCGCCTAGTAGCGGGTGAAAACGAGAAGGGCCCGTCGCTCATCGAGCGGCGGGCCCTTCTCATGGGCGGAATCAGCTCAAGCCCGAATACGCGTGCAGGCCCTTGAAGAACATGTTCACGATGGTGAAGTTGAACAGCACAGCGGTGAACCCGATGATCGACAGCCAGGCCGAGCGCGACCCCCGCCAGCCGCGGGTGGCACGCGCGTGGATATAACCGGCGTAGAGCACCCAGATCACGAAGGTCCACACTTCCTTCGTATCGAAGCCCCAGTATCGACCCCACGCATCATTCGCCCAGATCGAGCCTGCGATCAGAGTGAATGTCCAGAAGATGAACCCGAGAATCGCAAAGCGATAAGCGAGTGATTCAAGCGCCTCGGCGCTAGGAACGGTGCGCAGGAATCCTGGGCCCGTTTTGACGGCAGTGGTGGATGCTGCGGCTGCTGCAGCTACTTTCTGTTCCCGTCGCGCCTGCATCAGCTGCAGCACCGAGAGGCCGAATGCAATCGCAAACAGCGCCGTGGCCAAAGACGCCACAAAGACGTGAATGACGAGCCATACGCTCTTGAGCGGATCCATCAGAGGGGTGATTTCGACGTAGAAGTTCATCGCCGAAGCACCGAGCAGAACGACTACCAGGCCGGTGATGAAGGAGCCGAGAAAGCGGAGATCGTAGCGCAACAGGGTGACGAGGTAGACACCGACGACAAGCAGCAGGCCCGTGAGGGCAAACTCATACATGTTCGACCAGGGCACGCGACTCGAGGCGATGCCCCTCGTGACATCTCCGCCGAGGTGAAACAAAAAGCCGAAGACAGTCAGCGAGGTGCCGATGCGCGCCCAGAGGTATCGGGGACGCTGCGAGGGTGAAGCGTTCAGCGCGACCTCGGCGGCGTTCTCTTCGTCGCGTAGTTGCGTCATCGCGTTCGCGCGTGCTCCCGCCGCTGCACCGACCAGTTCGCGTTCGCGCAGAGCGGCGTCCTTCTGGTCGACGTTGCTGGCCGAGCGTGTGGCGAGATCTACGGCGTAGGCGATGAACGCGAGCGCGTAAACCGCGATCGCTGTCCACACCAGCAACACTGAGATCGACTCGAGTGAGAGAGCGGCGGTTTCCTGCATCGTGCCAGTCTACGTCGCGGGAGAGGCACTCTGACCGGCGCTGAGCGACGCCCTGTGCTTGGCTGCCACCTGGTCAACCGCGCCCATAAGCGTCGGGTCTTCGCCGCGCGCAAGGCCGGCGTATTCCACGGTGAGGGAACCTGGTTCTGGCGTGATCTTCACCCACATGCGACGGCGTGGCACGAACAGCGCCACCATCAAGCCGGCTGTCGCGAGAATCGCGAAAAGCAGCACCCAGGTTGCGCCCGCATCACGATGCACGGAGAGCGACACGTAGCGCTTCACCGACTGCTCATAGCCCGCGGCACCAGCGGGCGATTCGTCTTCGAACGTGATCGTGCCATACCCGTCTGGCAGATCAGCTGTCTCACCCGGAGCCAGCTCGATCGATTCGACATCGGTATCGCGTCCGGTGAGCTTTTCCATTCCCGTCGGATCAAGTGTGTACACCGAGCGAGGAATGCCGTCGTTGATGCCGAGGTCGCCGGCATAGACGTCAAGGGAAAGCACGGGGTTCACAAGCGCGGGGTACGCCGAAGAGAAGGCCCCCGTGGTGAGCGGCGCTTGCGTGGGATAGAAGAAGCCCACCAAGCCCAGCTGATCCTCAAGACCATCGGCGATCTTCACGACGCCGAGCGACGTCATATTGGTGTCTTGCGGCAAAAACGGCACGGACTCTGAAAACACGACCTCGCCGTCGGAGTCCTTCACGGTGATCGTCGGTGCGTAGCCATTGCCCAGTAGATACACGCGGTCGCCATCGATCTCGAGTGGGTGATTGACGCGAACCTCGGCTGCGACGGGGTCGCCGCCCGCCTCTTGCACAGTGAGGTTCGCGACGAAGTCGCCAGCCTGGCCCGCACCGGGGGTGTTTGCGGGTTGATAAGTGACGTCAAAGCTGTCGAGCGTCATCGCGTACGGCGAGAGCTGCTCTTCATCGACGAAGCGACCGGGGTTGAACGATGCATAGTCGAGCAGCGTGTTGACGAAGGTGCGACCCTCGATGATCACGCTCTGGCCGGTGTGCGTGAACCCGCCGCCCACTCCGACAGCGATAAGGACGCCTACCAGCGACGCATGGAAAACGAGGTTGCCGGTCTCTCGCAGATAACCCCGCTCGGCAGACACCGACATTGCACCGCGGCCGTCATAGCGCTCAACGCGATAGCCCGAGCTCTTGAGCTGCTTTTGCGCGGCGGCAATGGCAACAGACGCTGCGGAATCAGCATCCTGCCCTTCACCGAGGGCGACAGTTTCAGATCGGTACGCGTCCAGACGAGAGAGCCGCGCCGGAGTGCGCGGCGGACGCGCGCGCAGGGCCTTCCAATGGTGCTTGGTGCGTGGAATCACACAGCCGATCAATGAGATGAAAAGCAGCAGATAGATCGCGGAAAACCAGGGCGATGTGTAGACGTCGAACAGACTTAGGTTGTCGAGAATCGGCGCAAGATCGGGATTGTCAGTGAAGTACTGCGTGACGCCGTTGGGGTCGGCACTGCGCTGCGGCACAAGCGAACCGGGAACGGCGGCGATGGCGAGCAGCAGAAGCAGCACCAGGGCCGTGCGCATCGAGATCAGGTGGCGCCAGCCCCATCGAAGCCAGCCGATGAGCCCGAGCGAGGGGTTCGTAATGTCGGTCGCCGCCGACTTCGTTTCGTCAGACGACGAGTCCGCGTGATCGGCAGGGCGTAACGGCTCGCCTTCAAGCATGTCTGCGTCAGATGGGGAGCGGGACACTTGCAAACACCCCCTGCAGCTGAGCCATGATCTGAGTCCATATGCCCGTGACCATCAGCAGGCCAAGCACGATGAGCACGCTACCGCCAATGATGTTGACGGTGCGGATGTGTTCGCGCAAGAACGCGACTGAGGCAGTTGCCCAGCCGAAGCCAAGTGTCAGCAGCACGAAGGGAATGCCCAGACCGAGCGAGTAGGCGAACCCGAGCAGTGCGCCGCGCCATACCGAGCCGCTGTCAAAGGCCATACCGAGAATGACCGCGAGGGTCGGACCGATGCACGGCGTCCACCCAATGCCGAGGGCAACACCCAGCAATGGTGCTCCCACAAGGCCCACGTTGTTCTTCACCTGCGGGCGCATCGTGCGCTGCGCGACGCCGAAGATACCGATGAAAACGAGTCCCAGCACGATGATGATGACGCCGAGAATGCGTGTGATCGGGTCGGCGTATTCGAGCAGGAACTTGCCGAGGGTCCCCCCCAGCATCGCGACGCTCATGAAAACGACGGTGAAGCCGCCGATGAAAAGCAGTACCCCCAGCAATAGCCGACTTCGCGCGGGAGCTACAGTGGCCACTGCCGCAGAAGCAGAGGCGTCGGGAGCAAGCCGAGCGTTCTCAGAAGACTCGCCGGCAGAGATCTGACGCGGCGCCGCAGCGCCCGCGATGAAACCGAGGTATCCGGGAACGAGCGGAAGAACGCAGGGCGACAGAAACGAAATCAGCCCGGCAAGCACAGCGATAGGAATAGCCACGAGCAGGGTGCCGTCAGCAACAAGGGCGCCGGGGTTCACGATTCGTCCAGCGTGTCGCGCACCAGCGTCTCGAGAATTGACGCACTCTCGACAACTCCGATGATGCGCACAGCCACGCGCCCCTCCTGGTCGAGCACAAGGGTGACCGGCACCGCGTTCAACGGGGTCTTGCCCGCAAAAGCAAGCTTGATCGAACCGTCCACGGTGGTCAGGGCGCTCGGATACGTGATGCCGTAAGTATCGGCGAAGGCCTGTGACTGTTCGGCGCCGTCGTAGAGATTCACGCCGAGAAACTCGACCTCATCATCGATGAACTCTTGGTGAGCGGCCTCAAGTTCAGGGGCCTCAAGTCGGCATGGCGCACAAGCGGCATACCAAAAATTCACGACGAGCACCTCGCCGAGGTAATCGTCGCTCGTCACGGTCTCGCCGTTATCGAGCACAGCGTCAAACTCGACAGGTTCGGTGCGCTCTTCTTCGGGAATCTCTACGACGCGAAAGCCATCGGCGGCGATGAAGCCGTTGTTACTGCCCTCACGGTACGCCTCAGCGAGCGGGTCACTCGAGCACGCGGCGAGAGAAGCCACCATGGTGAAAGCCAAGGCGATGGATGCAGCTGCCTTCGCAAACTTCGATGTCATACGGCGCCCACGTCGACAGCGCCCTCGGTGGTTGCAGGTTCCGCGTAGGACACTTCCGCCCACTTGCCATCGGGCATTTCAAAACTCGTGACGCTCGACAAAGCGCAGCGACGCTCGCGGGGATCGTGGCGCGAGGGTAGTCCCGCTACCGCGAGGTGCGTCACCCAAATCGGCAACTGGTGCGAGACGATCACCACATCGCCCGAGTCAACCGACTCCCACGCGGTCGTCATCGCTTTGTTCATGCGCGCAATCACCTGAGCGTAGGGCTCGCCCCAACTGGGCAGCGCGGGGGTGCGCAAATGACGCCAGTTCCACGGGTTCATCAGCGATCGCACCATACGCCGACCCTCGAACACGTTCGTGGGCTCGATGACTCCCTCATCGATTACCGGGTCCAAGCCAAACAGCTCAGTGAACGGTTCAGAAGACTCCCGCGTGCGCTGCAGCGGCGAACACACAAGCGCAGTGACGGGGCGATCGAGCGTTTTCACGTACTCGGCGGCTTGTTGCGTCATGCGGCGACCAGCATCGCTCAATCCGAATCCGGGGAGCCGGCCGTAGAGCACGCGGCGGGGGTTATAGACCTCCCCATGACGCACGAGATGAAGGCGATCGGCAGGCACCCACACAGTCTACGCGGCCTCGGTCTGTGGGGCGGCTGAGCGTCAGTCGTCGGGATGCTTCGCAGGCATGTCCGCAACGACCGAGGCCTCTGTGGCCGCGAGGTGACGTCGCTGAATGACGCGCTCGACCGCGATCATGCCGAATACGATCCCGGCGCCGAGGATCATGAGCAGGATCGGGCCAGCCACCGGGTCATAGGGGGCAACTGGAGTGCCGACGCCGTGCGAGTCATCGCCCGTTGCCTGCCATGGCCACAGAGCCCGCAACGAGCCCAACATCAGACCGGCCATCGCCAAAAGCGTGATGCGTCGATGATGATCGAGTAGCCACTTCATGAGCTGCACGATCGTGATCAGCCCGACAAGCGCGCCCGTTGCGAACACCGCAAGGTACGAGAGGTTGCGCTCATCGACGGCAATCAAGGTCGGTGAGTACAAACCGATCGCCAGCAGAAAGAAAGACCCTGACACTCCGGGAACGACCAGCGCACAAACGGCGATCGCCGCCGCGATGAAGACCACCCACAGCGGCGGTTCGGCCGAGAACGAGCCACCCGCCAAGTCGATGAGAACAAACGCCACGACCGCGGCTGCGACAAAAACGAGTACCCCGAGGATCTTGGATGCGAACGCACGCTGCACTTTCGGAATGAGCTGCAGAGGCACCACGATGCTCGCGGCGACAAGCCCGAAGAACAAGCCGCGGGCGAGTTCTGCGTTGTTCGCCACCAGCGACTCGATCATTCCGGCGAGGGTCAGCACCATCGCCGCCATGCCGACGACGACAGGGATGACCAGCCACCAGTCGACGGCGCGGAACTCACGCATGAACCCCTCACGGCGCTGTGGTCCGAGCACGAGCCGCTTGACCGCATTGACCCCGTGCGAGGCGGAGTCGATGAGACGCTCATACACACCAGTGATCAGCGCAATGGTGCCACCCGAAATGCCCGGAAGCAGTTCGGCGAGGCCGACCAGCCCACCGCGCAGCGCGTTCAACAGGACTGCGGGGATGCGAGCGGAGGTTGTGCCGGAAGTGCGGCTAGGTGGCGGCGAAGCGGGCGTCGTCATGCCTCGACGATACGCGCTCAGCACGACCACTTGCCCACAGTCAGATGACGCATTGCGCGAGGACGATCCTGACAAGCGCTCGGATGCGTCACAGGTAGACTGCCCTGCGTGAATGAACGCGTCCTCGTAAAGCACCTGCAGGACCTCGCCGACGGTCCCGTTTCCGTCTCCGGTTGGGTCGAAACCGTCCGAGACCAAAAGAAGGTGCAGTTCGTCATCCTTCGTGACGAGTCGGGTGCCGTTCAACTGGTCAACCCGGCAACCCGAGAGGTCGGCGAAGACGCCACACCAGAGGCGACCGCTGCTCTTGAGCTGACCGAAACGATTTCGGCTCTTGCCACGGGCACCTTCTTGACCGTGACCGGTCAACTCAAGAAAGACGAGCGTGTGAAGCTGGGAGGGCTCGAAGTCAAGCTCTCGGGCCTTGAGATCGCCGCGGCAGCTCTCCCGGAGACGCCCATCGCTGCCGATAGCGCTCAGGACAAGCGAATGGACTGGCGCTTCCTTGACCTGCGCCAGGCCCGCAACAACCTCATCTTTCGAGTGCAGACGACCCTTGAGCACGCGATGCGCACCTACTGGATCGAACGTGACTACATTGAGATCCACTCGCCCAAGCTGATGGCCTCAGCAAGCGAGTCAAACGCGGAATTGTTCGCCCTCGAGTATTTCGGTGAGCAGACCGCGTACCTGGCCCAGTCACCCCAGTTCTTCAAGCAAATGGCTCAGTCTGCCGGCTTCGGCAAGATCTTCGAGATCGGCGATGTGTTCCGTGCGGACCCCTCGTTCACGAGCCGCCACGCGACGGAATACACCTCGATTGACGCCGAGATCAGCTGGATCGACTCGCACGAAGATGTAGCGACAATGCAGGAAGAGCTGCTCGCGTTCGCCTTCAAAACCGTCGCTGACAAGCACGGTGCCGAGATCAAAGAACTGTTCGACATCGACGTCGTCGTGCCGACCGTTCCGTTCCCGCGCATCCCGCTCGCCGAGGCAGTCGAGATCGTGAAGGCCCGCGGCTACGACATCCCGCGCACCGACGGTGACCTTGACCCCGAGGGCGAACGCCAGATTTCGGCCCACGTGCAAGAGACCTATGGGCACGAGTTCGTGTTCATCACGGACTACCACCCCGAGATCCGCGCGTTTTACCACATGCGCAATGACGAAACCGGCCTCACCAAGAGCTACGACCTGCTCTTCAAAGGTGTCGAGATCACGACGGGCGCGCAGCGCGAGCATCGCGTCGAGGTTCTTGAAGCGCAGGCGCGCGAAAAGGGTCTCGACCCCGAGCACCTCGACTTCTACCTGGATTTCTTCCGCTATGGCGTTCCCCCGCACGGTGGATTCGGAATGGGCCTTGCCCGAGTGCTCATGCTGATGTTTGGGGAGTCCTCGATCCGCGAAGTCACGTACCTCTTCCGCGGTCCCACCCGCCTGGCCCCGTAGGAACACCGCTTTCGGGCTGCGCCGCCGCAGAGTCTCTCGAGCAGATTCAGGCCGTCGCGCCAGCGCTGCGCTCGATCTGGTCGGGCTTGAGCATCTTGCGCAGCGCTATCCGCATCAGCTGTCAGGCGGACAGCAGCAGCGGGTCGCGCTCGCTCGCGCGCTCGTTACGGAACCGCGCGTGCTGCTGCTCGATGAACCGCTTTCTGCACTCGATGCAAAAGTCCGCGTGCAATTGCGCGACGAGATTCGTCGCATTCAGCTGCGGCTCGGCATCACGACGGTATTTGTCACGCACGATCAAGAAGAGGCACTCGCGGTTTCCGACCGCATCGCGGTGATGAACGCTGGTCGGATTGAACAAATCGGAACGCCCGAAGACCTTTATCTGCGGCCCGCAACGGCGAGCGTTGCCTCGTTCGTCGGAGTCTCTAGCTTGGCACCGGGCGTCGTGAGCGGTGACAGCGTCACGGTGTGGGGCTTCGTGTTGCCACTTCAGACGGCCACAGCCGAAGGCCCGGTCGAGGTGTTCCTTCGACCAGAGGATCTCAGACTGGTGGATTCCACCGCGCCAGGCACAGATGCCGTCGTTCAGGAGAGCACGTTCCTGGGCAGCTTTCGACGAACGCTCGTCCGCACGGCAGACGGCACACTGGTTCGCGTGCAACACGCAGCGACGGCACGCGTCGACTACGGCGATCGTGTTCGCATCGCCCTGTCGTCGCACCCTGTGTCGGTTCGTCCGCTCAGAGAAAACAGCGCGGACTAGGCCGACGCGAGAGCGGCCCGCAACCGATCAGGCGAAACGCGCCAATGCGCGTGAAACTCTCCATCGACCAAAACGACGGGAATCTTCTCCCACCACTGCGCATAGAGTGCTGGATCGCTCTCGATCGAGAGTTCGTCGAGCTCTACTGCGTTTTCAGGGAACTCGTCGGCGACCTGCTCAATCACGTCGCGCGCCACGTCACACAGGTGACATCCTGGCTTGCCGATGAGTGTGACGGTCTTCACCGCGCTCAATTCTCGATTGGGTACCCGGCGGCTATCCACTCGCCGGTACCGCCGTCAACGTTCGTTGCTTCGTAGCCGCGGGTATCAAGAGCCTCAACCACTCGACCTGAACGGCCACCCATCTGGCAAATCACGTCAAACGGGCCGTCAGGCAGTTCACCGAGCCTGCCGCCGATGCTTGACATTGGAATGTTCACCGCTCCGGGCACATGGCCCCGTGCAAACTCGTCTGCTTCACGCACATCGATGAGTGGAGTATTCGCTCGCTCGCGCAGCTGGTGCACGCTGATGCTCTGCATGGGGCTGTCCTCTCACCGGCGAAGCCGACGGTTGGCGGGGTCAACACGAAGCGCCCGTCCGAGGACAGGCGCTTGGTGTCTAGCCGCTGCTACTTCTTGTTGCGGCGCTGGTGGCGGGTCTTACGAAGCAACTTACGGTGCTTCTTCTTCGCCATGCGCTTGCGGCGCTTCTTAATAACTGAACCCACGGAAAACCTCACAATGTCGGGGTCTGGGCGCAGCTCGTGCGCGCCCGGGAACGGCAATATGCAAAAATGCCTCTCGTCAGTCTAGCCGACGTCTGCGATAGGTCGTTGCAATGCTTCGGTTACAGCAGATTCCGGCACGCGATAACTGCGCCCGAAACGCACCGCCGGCAATTCCCCCGCGTGCACCAGGCGGTAGACGGTCATCTTTGACACGCGCATGATCGCGGCAACTTCAGCGACCGTCAGAAATCTGACGTCAGGCAACTCAGCCATAGCGATCCCTTTCCCCAGAGTCTCTTTTCACACTCTAGAGCGGGATCAGTGCGCGTGTAAACCCGAGTGGCGCTTGAGGCAGGTGTGAAAACGGCGTCAGCGGCCGGGAAGCTTCTTGAGTGCACTTTCAAGAGCGTGCTTGGCGGATGCTGCCGCGCGGCCCACCACCTCGGCTGCGTGTGCCGCGGAATCCGTCAGTGTGGATTCAGCGACGAGATCGTCTTCGCCGCTGCCGAGGAACGGCACCAGCCAGTCATCAATCTGGTCAAGCGGCGCGGCTGACAGGCTGTAGTAACGGTGCTGGCCCTCTTCGCGCACCGACACCAACTGAGACTCACGCAACACCTTCAAATGTTTGGAAACAGTGGGTTGGCTGACTCCGAGTTCGTGAACGATATGCGAGACGCTAGTCCCACGTTCACCCTCGTTGACGCGATCGAGAAGTAACCTCAGGATGTCGCGGCGCGTACCGTCCGCAATCACGTCGAAGATGTCCGGCATGACTTCAGAGTAGTCGGGCTACGCGACGAGTACCATGACTGAGGTCCACGAAGGAAAAGAGGCGACGCATGGCGACTGGCCCCGCAGCGTCATTCGCGCGCCGAATGCGGGCCGCCGCGAAAGCGACCGGCGACACCTTGCGCTCTGCGACAACCTCGTCGCCCGCACGGTTTGCGGTCGTGGTCTTTCTGTTCCTCATCATGCTGTTTACCGCGCTGCTGTCGCTTCCGATGGCGGCAGCACCTGGCTATCGCGTTCGTTTCGCCGATGCGGTATTCACCGCGGTATCAACCATCTGCGTGACGGGCCTCACCACCGTCGACATCGCCACCACGTTCTCAGGGTTTGGCAAAGCCGTGATATTTGTCGGCGTCAATATTGGCGGCATGGGCGTGTTGACCCTTGCGTCCATTCTGGGCCTGGTGATTTCCAAGCGTTTGGGACTGCGCGCGAAACTCATGGCAGCGGGCGACTCGAACCCCCTGCGTGCACACGGTGGGCCCGTGAACGAGGGCCAGACAGTTCGGCTAGGTGAAGTCGGTCAGCTTCTTCGCACCGTCGCTCTCTCAACCTTGCTGATCGAGGGGCTCGTAGCGATTGCCCTCTATCCGACACTGGTTATGGCCGAAATCAACCCGCTGGACGCACTGTGGGAAGCACCGTTCTATGCGGCGATGGCGTTCACAAACACCGGCTTCACACCGAACCCAGGCGGCCTTACCGCTTTCGCCGATGACTACGTTCTGATGACCATTCTGATGACTGCCGTATTCCTCGGCAGCATCGGCTTTCCGGTTATCTACGCGCTGTGGAAGAACCACTGGCATGTACGTCGGTGGCCGTTGCACACCAAGCTCACCATCATCACCACGATGCTGCTGTTCTTCGCAGGCGCTATCGCCTTCCTGAGCCTCGAGTTCAACAACCCGGCAACTTTCGGCGCGATGGATGCGTGGGATACCACGTTCCAAGCCTTCTTCTTGTCTGCTATGACCCGCTCTGGCGGATTCTCGGTGGTCGACGTCGGTGAACTCTACGGCTCTTCGCTCGTTGTGGGGTCGATGCTGATGTTCGTGGGCGGCGGATCAGCATCCACTGCCGGTGGAATCAAGGTGACCACCCTCGCCGTGCTTGCCCTGGCGGTGTGGTCAGAGGCAAAGGGCCGCACCTCGGTGGAAGCATTCGGACGCCGCATTCCCAGCGATGTGCAGCGCGTCGCACTGTCTGTTGTCGCGTGGGGAGCGACTTTGGTGGCGCTTTCGACAATCGTGATCGCACAGATGAGCAAAGCACCCATTGCCGACGTGCTGTTCGACGTGATCTCTGGCTTTGCCACGGTGGGACTGTCGACAGGCCTCACCGCTGACCTTGACGACCCGGCGATCTACGTCATGGCGGCAACCATCTTCATGGGTCGCATTGGTACAGTGACACTCGCCGCGGCTGTGGCAGCAACATCTCGATCGCAGCTTTACTCGCTGCCTGTGGAAAGGCCGATTGTTGGTTGAGCGCATTCGGAGCGATGCTCCCGTCCTAGTGATCGGCCTCGGTCGTTTCGGTGCCGCGTGTGCGGGCGAACTTGACCGACTCGAGCGCGAAGTGCTCGCCATCGACGAGAACCTCGATCTTGTACAGAAGTGGTCTGAGCGCGTTACGCACACCGTACAAACCGATGCTCGCAACATCGACGCATTGAAGCAGATTGGCGCTCAGGACTTTCAAGTGGCCGTGGTCGCGGTGGGTTCGTCTATCGAAGCATCCGTGCTGATCACCGCCAGCCTCGTCGATCTCAAAGTGCCGCAGATCTGGGCGAAGGCTGTGTCACAGTCTCACGGCAAGATCCTGGCCCGTGTTGGTGCCAATCACGTAATCTATCCCGAACGAGAAGCAGGCGAACGAGTCGCGCACCTCGTCAGCGGCCGCATGCTCGATTTCATCCGCTTCGACGACGACTTTGTTCTCGCCAAGATGTACCCGCCGAAGTTCATTCGTGGGGTGGGCCTGAACGAGTCTGGCGTCCGCACAAAATACAGCGTTACCGTCGTCGGCGTGAAGAGCCCCGGTCGCCCGTTCCGCTACGCCGAAGCAGACACGATCGTCACCAACCACGACCTCATCATCGTTTCGGGCACCAACTCCGACATCGAGCGCTTCGCCGCGCTCGACCGATAGAGCCTCGCCGCTACGAGCCCGCAGCGAGCTCTTTTGCCCGAGCCAGGGCGGCATCGGTGGCGCGCGCAAAAACATGGTCAAGGTTCGCATCTTGCAAGACCGCAACCGCACGTTCTGTCGTGCCCTTGGGGCTGGTGACTCGGCGGCGAAGCTCGGCCGGATCGTCGTCTGAGGCCTCAAGCAGTGCGGTCGCACCGATGAAGGTCTGTTCCACCATGCGCCGTGCCTCATCGGTGGTGAAGCCCTTGGCTACGGCTGCTTTGGTGAGCTCCTCGATGAGCAGAAAGACGTACGCGGGGCCTGAACCTGAAATGGTTGAGAGTGCGTCGATCTTCGTTTCGGACACTTCGATTACCTCGCCACACGTTTCGAACAACGCCCGCACAAGCGATATCTGCTCGGGGGTTGCCGAGTGCCCGGCAGCGATGCCCGTCACGGCCTTGCCGACGAAGGCGGGAGTGTTCGGCATTGAGCGCACGACAGACACGTCGTCGCCAAGAATGCTCTCAAACGTTGCGACGGTTACCCCAGCCGCCAAGCTCACGACAATAGTGCCGGGCTTCAGGCTCGGGGCGATTTCGCGCAACAGGTCGGGCACCATGGCGGGTTTTACGCCGACCAACACGATGTCTGCCGACGCAGCTGCGTCGGCGTTTCCCGTGGGCTGAGACTCCAAAGCGATGCTGCTGACTCCGTCAAGCTCCGCGAGTTCACTGGCTTTGGCTGATGTTCTATTGGTCACGGTGATGCCCGCCGCGGCAAGCTCAGACCCCACCAGACCACGCAGAATTGCGCCACCCATTGAGCCGGCGCCGAGGATCGCGATTTGTAGAGAAGCCATCTTGCAATCCTAGAAGCCACTCACCTTCGAGGATGCGTCAGGATCGGGCGTTTCCCCTGGCAGTCACAGCCCTCGCATCCGTAGACTCAAGCCATGAGTGCATCTGGTGGCGGCAAGGCGATTCTTGCGGCGTTCCTCGCGAACCTGGGGATCGCCATCGCAAAGTTCGTGGCGTACTTTGTGTCGGGCTCGGCCTCGATGCTGGCCGAGGCGATCCACTCGGTCGCAGACTCCGGAAATCAGTTATTGCTCATGTTCGGGGGCAGACAGGCTCGGCGACAAGCAGACGCAGAGCACCCGTTCGGCTACGGCCGCGAACGCTACGTCTATGCGTTCGTCGTCTCGATCATCCTGTTCTCTGTGGGTGGCGTCTTTTCCATCTACGAGGGTGTTGAGAAGATCACCGATCCACATGAGCTCACCAACGCGTGGCTTCCCATCACAGTGCTGCTCATCGCAATGGTGCTCGAGTCGTTCTCGCTGCGCACAGCGGTGAAAGAGAGCAACCGGGTTCGCACCGAGGGTCAGTCCTGGATCGCGTTCGTGCGTCGCGCGAAGGCGCCTGAATTGCCCGTCGTACTGCTCGAAGACGTCGCAGCGCTGACCGGATTGTTTTTCGCTCTGCTGGGCGTGGGACTTACTGTCATCACCGACAACCCGCTTTTCGATGCGATCGGCACGCTGATGATCGGCACGCTCCTCGTGCTGGTGGCAATCTTGCTCGGCATCGAGACCAAGAGCCTGCTCGTGGGGGAAGGGGCAACTGTTGCCGACCGCGACCGCATCGTGGCAGCCGTCCTCGACGGACCCGAGGTCTACAAGATCATCCATATCAAGACGCTCTATCTGGGTCCTGACGAGTTGCTCGTGGCTGCAAAACTTGCCTTTGCCGCAGACAAGTCGCTCGGCGACGTCGCCTATGAAATCAATACGATCGAAGAGCGCGTGCGCGAGGCCGTGCCCACAGCGCGCGTTATCTACTTCGAACCCGACATCTACCGCCCAAGCCTTGACCCGGCACCACCCACCGAAGAGTTCTTCATCCGCTCGGTTGATTGACCTCGGTGGACCGAACAGGAGAAATACCAACGATGGAATATTGCCTCTTCACGGAACCTCAGCAGGGTGCCACGTACGACGACCAGCTCGCATTTGCACAGGCAGGTGAACGAACAGGATTCACTGGCTTCTTTCGTTCCGACCACTACCTGCGCATGGGAGAGGGCGATCCCTTCCCCGGTCCGACGGATGCGTGGACAACGCTCGCGGGTATTGCTCGCGAGACCTCGACGATCCGCATCGGCACACTGGTTTCGTCTGTTACATATCGCGTGCCAGGCATTCTCGCGATACAGGTCGCTCAGATCGATGCGATGTCAGGGGGGCGAGCAGAACTGGGGCTAGGCACCGGCTGGTTTGAGCAGGAACACCTCGCGTACGGCATCCCGTTTCCATCCAAGCGGTTTGATCTTCTCGAAGAGCAACTTGAACTCATCAATGGCCTGTGGGCGACCCCGGCAGATGAAAAGTACAGTTTCGACGGAGCCAACTACCAGCTGAAAGACGCCCCTGCCCTGCCACGAACAGTGCAAGAACGAATCCCCGTCATCGTGGGTGGCAGCGGCCCCCGGCGCACCCCAAACCTCGCGGCGCGGTTTGCCACCGAGTTCAACATGGGCTTTCAAACCGAGAGCGTTATCGCCGAGAAGTTCGAGAACGTACGAAAAGCCTGCCAAGGTGTGGGGCGTGACCCCGAGAGCCTGAAACTCTCTGTCGCGCTTCCTACGCTAGCTGCGGCGTCTGAAGCGGAGCTCGAGCGTCGGGCCACAAACATCGGCACCACGCTGGCAGAGTTCCGCGGTGAGACAAACATCACCGGTGGCGCCGAGCAGATCATCGAGAAGGTGGGCAGACTTGTCGACCTCGGTGCACAACGGATCTACTTTCAGCTGCTCGACATGCGCGACATCGAACAGGTCGAGTTTCTCGGCGCTGAGGTACTTCCCCACCTGCCGCGCTAGTCAGCGTTTGGCGTCGAAGAAATCGCGCAACAACGAAACAGCGAGGTCTTCGCCAACTCCGCCAACCACCTCAGCGCGATGCGGCAGCCTGCGGTCACGCACCACGTCATACACAGAGCCGGCTGCCCCCGCCTTTTCATCCCACGCGCCGAACACCACTCTGCTCACTCTTGACTGCAGCAGCGCACCCGCACACATGAGACAGGGCTCCAAGGTCACGACAAGGGTGCAGCCGTCGAGATTCCACGAATCGATGGATGCAGCCGCCTGTCGCATCGCCAAAATCTCCGCGTGCGCCGTCGGGTCATTCGTCAGTTCGCGTAGGTTGCGGCCCTCGCCGATCACCGCGCCGGCAGCATCCACCACCACTGCCCCGACGGGAACATCACCAGCTGCGCCCGCGACGGCTGCCAAATCAAGGGCTCGAGTCATTGCAGCGACGTCGGTCGGGTCAAAGTTCACACATCGAGACTACGACCCCGACTAACCTGGGCATATGCGCCTGCACGTCGCGGAACACCCGCTCATCACCCACAAGCTCACTGTGCTCCGCGACGAGAGCACTCCGTCGCCAGTATTTCGCCAACTCACGGAAGAACTCGTCACGCTTCTCGCGTACGAAGCGACTCGGAACGTTCGCGTTGAGCCACACGAGATCCAAACCCCAGTCACGACCACAGTCGGTGTGAAAATCAGCGAGCCTCGCCCGCTTGTCGTTCCCATTCTGCGCGCTGGACTCGGCATGCTCGAAGGCATGGTGAAGCTCATCCCGACCGCCGAGGTCGGGTTCTTGGGCATGGTGCGCAACGAGGAGACCTTGGAGCCGTCCACCTATGCGGAGCGACTCCCAGACGACCTCAGCGACCGACAGTGCTTCGTGCTCGACCCGATGCTCGCGACTGGTGGGTCACTCGGCGCCGCGATTGAGTTCTTGTTCGAACGCGGCGCACAGGATGTCACCGCGATCTGCCTTCTCGGAGCGCCCGAGGGCGTGGCAGCCATTGAAAAGCAGGTTGCTGGGCGAGACGTCACTCTCGTTCTTGGAGCGATGGACGAACGCCTCAATGAAAAGGGCTACATCGTGCCAGGGCTGGGCGACGCCGGAGATCGCCTCTACGGCACAGTCTGACCTACAGCAAAGTCTGATCGGTTGGCTCGGTCATCGGCGCCCGCTCTCAGTCACCGATGATGGGATCGGTCGACGAACGTCGACCGGTCTCGCGTTCCCAGAACTCCAGTTGTTGCGTGAGAGCCTTCGCGAGCTCGAACACCTGCTCGGGAGGAATCCGTATTCGACTGACAACCCGGGCGGGCACTGTTGTGCGTCGTTTTCCGGTGTCGGGGTCAACCTCTTCGCGCGGTGGGTGCGAGAGGCTGAGAAAGTCCATCACGAAGACGTTGGGCGTGTGCCAGACGTTTGCGAAGTCGGCGTACGACCCCGCGATCTGCTCGGGAGGCAGGTCGATGTCAAATTTTCGTGATGGGTCGTCGGTCATGGTTGTCTCCTCACCGGCACGCGATCGTGGTTGGGTCAGTCGAGCGCGAGTCTACGCGCGCTTCATCCCCGGCCTATCAGTCGGGCGAAGCCGCTGAGACGCGCCATGCCTTCGGGCGTATACGGCAGGTCGTCGAGCAGCGCCGGAGAATGCACGATGTACGCGGTGTGCTCGGCTCGGGAAATCGCGACGTTCAGGCGATTGCGCAGCAAGAGAAATTCGAGACCACGCGGCGCATCTCGCCCGGCTGATGCAGCCAGCGAAAGGATTGCGACGGCTGCTTCTTGGCCTTGGAACTTGTCGACGGTGCCCACGCGAACAGCAGCATGTCCAGCGGCTGTGAGCGCTTCTTCGACGGTCACCTGTTGAGCGTTGTAGGGAGTGACGACGATGATGTCAGCGGCGTCAAGCGGTCTGGGCTGCTCAACGTTGATCTCTCCATCGGCGCCGACGGTCACGTCAGTCCACTCTCGCCCAATCAGGTCAGTCACAAGTCGTACAACTACCTCAGCCTCTTCGATCGAAGCAGTGGCGTTCCCGCGGTGCCGGATGGGCACGGGAATGACGCCCGACGATACACCCGCAATCGAACGATGCGCGGTCGATGGGTGAGCGTTCAACTCGCCGCGGTATGACAGCCTCGACACTGGTTGGGCGACGTCGGGGTGCATGCGCCAGGTGCGCCCGAGAAAGTAGCCGTAATCGGCCGGGATGACGTCTGATCCGTCCATCACCCATCCGAGCGCTGACGTGTCGACTGGCTCGGGATGAGTCCCCTGACTCACCTGCGGCAGTTGCTGTGGGTCGCCGAGCAATAGCAACCGCGATGACGCCAAAGACACGGCGATTGTCGACGCGAGCGAGAACTGACCCGCCTCATCGATGACAAGCAGGTCGAGGCTGCCTCGTGGCACTCGAGCTTCGTGGGCAAAATCCCACGCGGTGCCGCCGATCACATAGCCGCTCGCCTCGTGCTCTGCAGCAAATTGAGCGATGCCGGTTTTCTTGAGCACCGTAAATGGGTGACCGGGTGCGAACGGATCCTTCGGTGCCTTACCCACGAGCGAAGGGTCAAGGCCCGCAGACACCACGCGACCGAGCATGTTTTCAACGACTGCGTGAGATTGTGCCACAACGCCGACCTTGAAACCATGCTCCGCGACGAGGCGCGCAATCACGTGCGAACCAACGTACGTTTTGCCGGTTCCCGGAGGGCCCTGCACCGCAAGATAGCTGCGATCAAGGTCGATGATGGCATGGGTGATGGCGTCGACATCGTCACCGTGTGTCGGTGGAAGCTTGGCGGACAGCGTGCGTGGTCGCCGTCGGGCGATCAGATCAGTCGCCGCACCCGCGGGGAGGTCGGCGGCAGAGTCGATCAGTGTGTCAGCCCAGGCGTCAATCGCCAACTGTTGATTCGCCGCGCGCGGCGGCGGTGCAGGGGTCAGCGCAATCGGCAAGTCATCCCACATCTCACCGCTGATCGCGGTCTCTTCAACAATGGCGCCGTCGTCGAGCGATTCGATGATCGTGATTGCGTGATCCGCATGGATGAACCGTGGTGATGCAGCGAATGGAAATGGAGCCGGAAGCTCGTACAGCGCAAACGGCTTCGAGCCTTCGCCCAGCCGCGTGCCGGGCGCCAACTCACCACGCAATTCGATGATGCGGCGATCCACTCGGTGTCCTTCGGCACGATGCCAATCTTCGAGCACACGCGAGCGCGCGGAATCCACCACGACGACATCGCGAGACTCTTGCCACATTGAGACGGGTTCACGAAGACGCAAGAAATGCATCGCCCAGAAGCTCTTGGCTTCGCGCGGGTAATAGTCGATCGCAGCCGCGGCCATGCGCAGTGATTGCGCTTGAGGTGACGTGGGATCGTGTTCGGAGGCAAAACCATTGAGCAGCACCGACCGAGCCGACGGCTCGTAGACAGTCTCCGATGGGTCTTGGTTTGCGGCAGGGCGAAGATTGACTTCACGGGCGCGGTCGACCAACCAATTGCGCAAGCGACGGGTCGACACACAGTCATATCGGTTGTAGTCGGCGAGATCATCGAATACGGCACGAGCTTCATCGTGTGCGCCGTCCGCGGCGAGCGCACGCGCTTCGACGTAACGGACGATCGAATCGTCGCCCTTTTGCACATCGCTTGTGCGCACATCTGCGCCCATGTACAGCGGCTCGAGCTTCTTTATCGAGTACGACCGCGAGCCCACTCGCAGCGCCCGCCGAACCACGGGGTAAAGATCGACGAAGATGCCGTCAGCAAGCAGACGATCCACGTCGGCTTCACGAGTGCCGTACCGCGCCGCCATAGCCAACAGGTGCGTTGGCTCGTAAGGAGCGTAGTGATAAATGTGCATGTCAGGATGCTCACGCCGCCGCATCGCGACGATGTCGAGGAAGCTCTCTAGCGCATGCTTTTCTTCGTCGAACGAGTGAGCCCAAAGCGCGGTGTATTGGTCGAGGTTGTCAACCCAACCGAACAGGTAGTCAATGCCCCACAGCGTCGGATCAGTGTCGCTTGCCTTCGGCTCGGAGTACAGCGGGTCGCCTTCGAAGTCGAAGAAGAGATCTCCCACGCTGGGCCTCGGCAACGCAGCAAGCGCAGTCGGAGCTACAACCTCGAAGTTGGGAACCGGCGGCCCATCCAACTGTTCATGCGGTTCTGCCGATTGCTCGACCACGCCGCCCGCAGGGCTAGCCAGCTGAAGCCGCGCCTGGGTACGAAGCATCGAGAAAGCATCGACACTCATGCCCTTCGGCGCGCGAGTGGCCGCCGCGAGCTCATCGACCGTCGTGACACCGTCGTCTCGCAGTCGTGCGCGCTGCACGGGACGCATTCCTGCAACCAACAGCAGATCACGCGCCGCGACGACTTCGATATCGCACGTCGCGCAACGACCACAGGCGAACACATCCAATTCACCGCGAGCGTCTCCCCAGGCAATTGGGTCACCCGCTGCACCTGATTCGAGCCCGCGATCGGCGATCAGCGCAAAGAGCCGCTCACGCCGAAGAGCGAATACCGGCATGAGATCGTCAACCTCGTGTTCGCTGACGCTCCCGTCTCCGAGGAGGAGCTGCACTCGATCAGAGCGGGGTACAGCAAGCCGATCAAGCTGATCGACGTACGCGGCCAGCTGCATGAGCGCGGTCGCGCGCGCGCGTCGTGCGAGCTTGGTGTCTTGCACCAGCCATCTGCCGGTTTCATCGCGCACTAAGAAGTCAGCGAAGCCGACGAATTCTTCGGTGGCAAAGGCCGCTTGAAAGATCACGGCAGCCTCAGAGGCGAGGGCCGCGTTCGTTTTAGCAACAGCATCGGCTAGCCCGTCGGCGTTTGAGGATCGCACTTCGGGAATCACCGCTACTCGGTCACCGAACTGGGCGATGTACTGGTCGAGCACACGATGTTCGTGCACCGTACCCAATCGGCCAGCGCGCTCAAGCGTGAGGTCTTCAGGTTCATCGACAGCCGCCGTCCTCCCCAGCCGCACGTCGATGCCTCGCACCCAGGCGAACTCGCACTCCGCCGCCGCCTTCAGGTCACTGGCACTCCAGATAATCCGATTGTCTTGCTCGATGTAGCGCATGCATCCCCTTCTTTCACGACACTAGCCTCGAGCCCCGACATAGTCAGGCGTGCCCTCGCCCGGCGCACCTGACAGACTGGAGGAGTGAGCATCAGCCTCCCCTTCGAAAGCGCATACCGGCACGGCTTCGCCCGCGTGGCCGCGTGCACCATTCCGGTCGCTATTGCCGATCCTGCTTCCAACGCGAAAGCCGTTGTCGAATCAGCTCGGGAATGCGATGCCGAGTCTGTCGCAATCGCGGTGTTTCCCGAATTGTGCCTCACCGGCTATGCCATCGATGATCTGGTCATGCAAGACGCAGTTCTCGACGCGGTCGCCGTGGCCATCAGCACGATTGTGGCGGCATCCACAGATCTTTTCTCGGTCTTGGTGGTGGGTGCACCATTGCGTCACCGCAATCGTCTCTACAACTGCGCTGTGGTCATCCACCGCGGAGAGATACTCGGGGTCGCACCCAAGGCGTTTTTGCCCACCTACCGTGAGTTCTATGAGCGTAGGTGGTACGCGCCTGGCGAAGAGTGGTCTGGAGAGACTATTCGGATTGGCGAAAACGAAGCTGTCTTCGGCACCAACCTGCTCTTCGACGTTCGAGATGTCGAGGGGCTGACGTTCCACGCTGAAGTCTGCGAAGACATGTGGGTGCCGATCCCGCCGTCGTCAAAGGCGGCACTGGCCGGCGCGACAGTACTGCTGAACCTCAGCGGTAGCCCCATCACAATTGCGCGCGCCGACGACCGTAGAACACTTGCACAATCCCAGTCGTTGCGTTGCCTCGCGGCTTATGCCTATGCGGCGGCGGGCGCAGGCGAATCCACGAACGATGTGTCGTGGGACGGGCAGACGATGATCTACGAGGGCGGGACGTTACTCGCGCACACCGAGCGTTTCCCTGATGGGCCGCGCCGGTCGGTGGCCGATGTCGACCTCGACCGATTGCGTCAGGATCGGCTGCGCCAAGGCACTTTTGATGACAACCGGGTGACGAACGACAGTCCGTTCCTCACCGTCGAGACCTACCTTCGGCCACCAGCGACCGACGTCGGCTTGAAACGACCGCTGGACCGGTTTCCGTTCGTGCCTGACGACGCGGCGCGCCTGGCGCAGGATTGCTACGAAGCGTTCAACATCCAAGTCTCGGGGCTCGTGCAGCGACTAGAGGCGATCGGCCGCCCGCGTCCCGTCATCGGCCTCAGCGGAGGCCTTGATTCCACCCATGCACTGCTCGTGGTGGCAAGGGCGATGGATCGCATGGGGCAACAGCGCAGCGACATCCTCGCCTACACGATGCCTGGCTTTGCCACCAGCGACCACACAAGGTCGAACGCCATTGCACTGGCTGAGACCGTCGGCGCGTCGATCGAGACCATCGATATCCGGCCAGCAGCCACCGAACTTCTCAAGGGAATCAAACATCCGTTCGCGGGCGGTGAGCCCCGCTACGACGTCACATTCGAGAACGTGCAGGCCGGAGCGCGCACTGACTTCCTCTTCCGACTCGCGAACCAAAACGGCGGCATCGTGATCGGAACCTCTGACCTCTCCGAATTGGCACTCGGATGGTGCACCTACGGCGTCGGCGACCAGATGAGTCACTATGCCGTCAACTCAGGGGTTCCCAAGACGCTCATCCAGCACCTCATCCGGTGGGTGATCGCCGAAGGGGAGGGTGTCAACGAAGCCGAAGCGGCAGTATTGCAATCCGTGCTCGACACCGAGATCTCACCGGAACTCGTGCCAGCGGCTCAAGACGGGAAGCTTCAGTCGACCGAAGACCGCATCGGGCCGTACGCGTTGCATGACTTCGCACTTGCGCAGGTGTTGCGCTACGGTTTCCGCCCGTCAAAGATCGCATTCCTCGCAGCGCACGCCTGGGCAGACAAGGATGAAGGAGCTTGGCCGCCTGGTTTCCCCGCCGAAGATCGCTACGCATACGATCTGCCGACAGTCACGAAATGGCTGACCGTGTTTTTGAAACGCTACTTTGGGTTCGCTCAGTTCAAGCGCTCAGCTATCCCCAACGGCCCAAAAGTGTCGGCATACGGTTCACTGTCCCCGCGCGGTGACTGGCGAGCGCCGTCTGACGGCAACGCGAAAGTCTGGCTCGCCGAGCTGGCAGCAGCACTGCCTGATCTCGCCGACGAATAGAGGACTACTCCGTTGGCATCAAGTACGCGAGCGTGATGATCCAGCTATCGCGAGAGAGATCGGCGAGTGTGTAGTACACCCGACGATCAGGGACCCAACCCTTAGTCAGTGGCGAGTCGAGCCGCACCAGCTCGCCGGCGACGCGTGACCCGCGACCGTCGGCGTCTCTCACCGCTTGCACTCGGGTCCAGTGCTCAACGAGCTTAGGAATATTGTCTTCGTCGAATAGATGCGAATGCCGTTGCATCTGGTGAATAGTGGCGTCGTCGGGGTGCGCGTCACGCAAATCGATGCCGACGACAATCGACGGGTCGTAGACCGCGACAAGGGTGGCCGCACGATAGCTGGCGTTGCGAATCGAGAGCGGAACCGGCTCACCGTTGACCTCGGCGCCGAGCTGGGTGTGGAATCCGAACTTTCCCGGCAGTTCGCGCTCTACCCGCACTTTGCGCTCCTCAACGCCAAGCTTGGGGGCGATGATTTCGCGTGCCAAGGCCCGCTTGCGGTCGTGTTCGCTCATCTTTGGGTCCCAGCCAAGCCGCGCGATGATGCCCGCAGGAGTGTCAAGAAGCACAGACTGCATATTCCACCTCGTTCCGCGGCGGGCGCCGCACACTCATCCTGTCTCAGCACAGCCGCAGACGAAAGCGCGCCACGCAGGGTCGCCGCACAACAGGATCAGCCCCTTCGCCTGTCGGGATACGCTCGTAGGCGTGAGCAGCCCTGACAAAGAATCGAAGAAGCCGTCCTCCGCACGCATTATCCTCTGGATCGTCGCGGGTAGCGTCGGGCTTTACATGGTTGGTTCAGGCGTCATTGGCCTGATTTCAAACGGCGGCTGACAGCCTGCGCTATGACGAAGTGCTGTTAGCGAAGAAGTAGCGCAGCGCAAGAAAGACCAGCAGTGCGACTACTGCCACAACGAGAAGCTTGAAGACGACGCCGATAAGCGCGAACAGTGCGTTCACCAGCACCCAGGCGATGACAATCGCCACAATCACGCCAACAATGGTCCAGATGCTGTTCTTGGTCACTCCTACAGCGTAATCGCGGCCGCCTTCGCTTTGGCCGCTTCAGCTCGGGATGTCAGCCCGAGATCGCAGCTGTTTGCCGGATGATGCTCGGTCCAGCTGCAGACGCTTCAACGTCAAGGTGCGAGGTGATGCGCTCCTTCATCGCGGCGACATGGCTGATGATTCCGACGGTACGTCCGCCTTGGTGCAACTCATCGAGTGTTGCCATCGCAAGCTCAAGCGTTTCGGCATCAAGTGAGCCAAAGCCCTCGTCGATAAACAGAGTGTCAAGCTTCACTCCGCCAGCGCGTGCTGTCACGACCTCAGCAAGACCCAGCGCGAGCGCCAAGGATGCGAGAAAGGTTTCGCCTCCGGACAGAGACTGCGGCGACCGTGCCTTTGCGGTGTGAGCGTCGATGATCTCGAGTCCCAGGCCAGACGCCTTGTTTCGCGCTGCGAGAGCATCGGTGTGCCGCAGCCGGTATCGCCCACCCGACATTTCTTCCAGTCGACGCGCTGCGGCGATGACGATTTCTTCGAGCTCAGCCGCAAGCACGAAAGTTTCGAGGTCCATCTTCTTCACATTGCGCCCTGCAACCGCGTCAGCGATCCCTGCGAGCACCTGATGCTCAGCTGAGGCGACGGACGTTGCAGCGTGCGCTTCCACGGCGCGCGCATGCACGTCGCTCAGTCGACGGGCTGTCGCAACCGCCTCGGTCGCGAGCTCGGCGTGACTGTCTCGGTCTGCTTGCGCAGCGGCCAGCGCCGACTCCGTTTCGTTCGTGTCGGCGAGCATCTCTGGCGCGCCTGCCAGCTCTACTTCAAGCACACGCAGCGTCTCACGCTGACCGGCGAGCTCGGCTTCGAAAGCACGAATTCGATCATCAATCTCTGCACGAACCTCAGCTCCAAGCAACGCGGCCGAGGCCTCGGCTGCATCGGCGAAGCCCGAGTCCGTGATGCGCTGCTCAAGATCGGTCGCGGCGACCACGAGCGCACGATCAGCGACGACCACTTCAGCCCGCGCCGCCACGCAGTCACGCGCGCGATCGCGTCGCTGTCGTGCGTCTTCAATTCTTTCGTTGATCGACGAGAAGTGTCCCCGCGCTGAACGCACTGCCGCGTCGGTCGACTCAATCTGGGCGGCGAGGTGCGCGCGCTTCTCACGCGCAGCAGAGATGCGCTGGGCCGCTGCGCCGCTCGATGCCCGACTTCGCTCTGCTTCGGCGCGCAAAGCCGATAACTCATCAGCGCGCATCTGCCGCTCGCGCGATGCGGTTTCGGCGGCACGCACCATGGCTTCAGCCTCTGTCAGCAGAGCTGTCAACTGCTCGCAGCTTTCACTGCCTGCGCGTGCGATTGCATCGGTGAGGTCCGCACGCGCTCTACGTGCTGCCTCTGAAGCGAGCCGTGCCGCGGCCGCTGCTGCCTCAGCGGCTTCTTGCGCCGCGGCAACGTCATCTTCGCTGATGCGCTGCTCGAGAGGCGCCGCGGGCTTGGGGTGTTCAATCGATCCACAGACTGCACAAGGTTCACCCGCGCTCAGGTTCGACGCAATCTCGCCAGCCGCTCCCTCAAGGCGGCGACGCAACAGTGAGCTCACAGCGGCTACGGCATCGGAATGTTCTCGTGCCGCAATCGCTTCTTGAGCGTCAGCCTCGCGCGAGATCGCCCGAAGCCGCTCAGCGTCGTCGGCAGCAGCAGAGCGGAGGCGCAACGATGCGACCCGTTCCTCAGCCGCTTCACGCCGCGCGGCTTCTGCCTCAAGCGGAGGCAGGACAATCTCGACTTCAGGTATGCGCGCAGCCACCTCTGCCAGCCGTTGCGCGACGGCTGCGAGTGCTCGTTCGTCGCTAGCGAGGGCTTCATCGAGCGTAGCCAGCTCGGCAACGTGCGCGAGCATCTCATCTTCTGTGGACGCAGCCGCCTGCCAGATTGCAAGCTGCCCGGTGATTGTCTCAATCAGCTCCGTGAACTGATCATCGGTGAGGTCGGTGTGGCCGGGCAACGCGCGCCACCGGCTTGCCGCCTCCATTTCAGCACGTCGCAGCTTTTCCAACACCTTCTGTGCGCTTGCGACGGTCTCGAGCGAGGCTCGCAAACCCTCGGCCTCGATGGCTCGCTTTAGCCGAAGTCGCTCTCCCGCGATGGAGGCGCTCCGCGCTTCTAAAGCGGCCAGCGCTTCTCGTGCGACCGCGCGTTTCTCTTGCTGATCACGCAAGTGCTTTCGCGCGCTATGCGCCGCTTCGGCGCCCTGATATGCCTCGTTCGCTACGGCGCGAGCGAAATCCGCCTGTTCAACGGCATATCGCGCGCGCTGAACTGCTCTCTCAATCGCAGTGAGGCGAGCTGCCGTTTGCGGCGCGACGCCGCTGGCTATCGCCGACTCATCCTGCGCATCGCCGCTCAGTCGATGCTCGGCGATGAGTCGCTCGGCATCGTTCAGAAGAAACTCGACATGGTTGCCGTGTTTGTCGAGCCGGCGTTGCGACTCGCGCCGACGGGTATCGAGCGTGAGCTCGTACGCACCGTACGTGCGGGTTCCGAAGAGGTTGCGAAGAAGAGCCTGTCGTTCATCATTTCCGGCGAGAAGAAACTCGGCAAACCTGTTCTGGGCGAGAAGAATGACCTGAAGAAACTGGGATCCGGTGAGACCCACGATCTCTTCCGATATCAGCGTGCCCGCCTCTTTGGCGTTCGTCGTCAATGCTCGCCAGACCCCGCCGTCTTTCACAGAGACCTCGACGCGTGCCTTCTCGCTGGTGACGCCCTCCCCCCGAGCCTTGGGTCGCTCGTACTCCGGTGATCGCACGACTCGATACAGCTCGCGCTTCGCTGAGAACTCCAGCAAGACCTCAGTGGGCTCAGCTGGCGCGCTGAAGTCGCTGCGCAATCGCCGCCCGGCACCGTCATACCTGGGCACCATCCCGTAAAGAGCGAAACACACGCCGTCGAGAATGCTCGACTTGCCCGCGCCCGTGCGTCCCGAGATCAGAAAAATGCCGCCGTCATCGAAAGCGTCGAAGTCAACGACTTGGCGCTGACGGAATGGTCCGAAGCCCTCAAGCTCTAGCCGGTGCAGTTTCATCCAGACACTTCGGCCAGCGACCGCTCCGCGACCAGCTCTCGGATGATGTGGGACTCTGCCTCGCTGGCACCGACCCCGTTTCTGACGTGAGTGAGAAACGCTTCGAAGAGCTCGGCGTCGTTTCTCACAGCACGAACACGAGCACCGAACGAGTCGGCGTGGTCTTCGTGCACGACCGAGGGCGCGTGGACCACCTTGGCGCAGTGCGGAAAGCGTGCCTGCAACCGGCGCATTGGGTCTGCCTGCGGTGCGGTGTCAGTGTAGCGAGCGAAAACCCAAGCAGATGTGGCCTCAGGAAACAGATCAGGATCAAGCAGATCTTCGAGCGGTGCCGTGAGAGTTACCAAAGCACGCGGCACCGGCAGCTCGAAAGGTGAAACCGTCGAGAGTCCGTCGGCATCCAGTTCCACCAGCCACCCGCCGCGCGGCTTGTCGCCTTCGCCGAAGTTGTAGTGAAGTGGCGCGCCTGCGTATCGGACGTGGTCGCTGAGTCGCTGGCGCCCGTGAATGTGACCTAGCGCGGCGTAATCGACGCCGGAAAAAACCTCGATTGGCACCACGTCGAGCCCACCTTGTTGGATATCGCGTTCCAACTGCGGCGTCGGGTCAACGCCTGCCGCGAAGCAGTGAGCAATCGCCACCGAGCGGCCGGAGCGTGTCTGCATATCTTCTCGCACTCGTTCCATGGCATGAGTGAGAGTGTCGCGTTGCGACCGCAACGGCAGATCGTTCCAGATGTGGCGCACGAGAGAGGGCTCCAGGAAGGGGATTCCGTAGAAGTTCACCGGCCCGAACTCGTCGTCGAGGGTGACGGGAATCCCTACCGAACGCGGGTCAGTGACGATGAAGATGCCGTCGCGCAAGAGTTTCGATTGAAAACCAAGCCGCGCCGCTGAGTCGTGGTTTCCGCTCGTTACGATCACCTGCGCATCAGCGTCACGCAGCGCAACCAGTGTGTCGGTGAGCAACGTGTAGCAGTCTGCGGCGGGCATGGCCGAGTCGAACACGTCACCCGCGACGATCACCACATCGACGTTGTTTTCACGTACTTGATCGACGAGCGCCGCGAGCACACTACGGAGCGCATCGAGCGTGGAGCTGCCATGAAAGGTGCGCCCGATGTGCCAGTCAGAGGTGTGCAAGATCCGCATAACTCAACCGTAGGCAGAGCCTCCGACATCGCCGCCAGGGCGCTCCGAAAGCGCGGGATTGACCGACGGAAGATGACCTGCGCGGGTTGGAAGATGCCGACGCAAAAGGTGTTTCCCGACGCGCGCAGCTACCTATCAGCCCCGCCCAATGCGTGGTACATCAACTGGAACTAGTGAGAAATGTTTGCTGCGTACCGCGCGACCTCTTCGGGTGACACTTGCACGCCCGCCTGCTCGAAGCGTTGACCAAGCACTTCGGCGATGCGATCAGCCGATTCGCTGGCGAAATCAGCACGAGTTTGCGCGACGATTCCAGCCACCTTTTCATCGCGTGAGGCGTTGTTCTGATCCATAGCCGGCAGAGTCTGTTCCTTGCCCGCACCCAGACCGTTCTCCGCACGCTGCGCTGATGCGGCGTCTAGACTTTGCCGACCTTCATCTTGCCCGTGGTGATCTTTGTTGCTCACTGCGCCCCCTTATTCGTGTTCAACCCACTTTCGTCGCTCGACGTGGGCGCGGCGAACGGCTTGACAGCACGAGCTGTGCGGCCTAAGAGCGAGTGCGGCCCTGCAGAACGTCGCTCCGCCCGGGGTGCGCAGCAAACCAGTCTGCGACGTACCAACACACCGGGCTGACCTTTCGCTCACCAGCGCTCTCTATTTCGGCGACCGCTCGGTCGACGATTTCTCCCGCATAGCCGTGACCTCGGAAAGTTGGCACAGTGTATGCGCGAGTCAAGGCAACGATTTTCCCGTCATCGCGATAGTCCAGCGCGCTGACAAGGTCGTCACCGCGGTGAAGGGTGTAGCGGGAAGAGTCCGGTTCGTGAGCAAATCGCAGGTCAACCATGTCGTCAGGCTACGCCCGATCAGAGCGTGTGGCCTTGATGAGCCCGCGCGCCATGGATCCGCCACCAGGCCGGTAGCGTCGTAACAATCTCATTCGGTGCTCACCGACGTGGTAGGGATTTGACGTATGGCGACGCACTGCGTCATAATCAGCCACATGACTGACAACGCACGCGTACTGTCCGCCTGGGAGGCGAACGGGGCTGCCGGCATGATGATGGCCGGCCGCGGTGCTACTTGTTGTCGAATGTGCCACTAGCACGGTGAACCTGCTGGACTCTGACGACGCTGTTAATCGCGTCATGCCTCTGAGTCCCCGAAGTGCCGAAGTCGCGCGTCGATCACGTGCGGCCGGATGCTTCGCTTCCCGCCCCATGCTGGGCACCGCCCCACAGGGCAACAAGACTCGAACCCTTCATCTGTCGGCCTCGGCCAGGGTTCCTCTCCCGCTAGGAACATCATCATGTCAACCACTGCACTCCTCGAACGACCGACCACGACTCGTCACCTTCGCGCCGTGACAGCGCCTGCCCCGCAACTCGCGCCCGAGCCTGCAGCGTCGCAGCGGGCGGTTCCCACCGGAACTGCTCCCCGCGGCTTTGCCCTTTACGTCGGCCTGGATGAAGCTAAAGCAGCTGCAGCCGGCGTCAGCCTCGGCACGATCGTCGACGCGATTCGACGCACCATCGGTGAACTTGCTCCCGAAGCTGAGACCTACGCCACCGTCGCTCTCGCCCCAGTCGGGGCCGGCGGCCGGGATGTCGATGTGGTGCGCCTCGCGCTGCACGAGCCCTCAGCAGTCGCTCGCACCAAGCCCGAGGACCCCATCGACGATGAACCCGTCGACGGCGGCGTTGTCGTCGACATCTCACGCAAGCGTGTTCTCATCGATGGCGAATCGGCCGCCTTCACGTTTAAAGAGTTCGAGCTGTTGCAATACCTCGTGCTGCGAGAGGGCCGCACAATCGAGCGGACCGAACTGGTGAACTCGCTCTGGCAGGGTGCCACAGAAGACGAGGCCCCGGGCGAGCGCACGATCGATGTGCATGTGCGCCGCCTGCGCGCCAAACTCGGCCGCTACGAAGACATCGTGCGCACGGTGCGCGGAGTCGGGTACCGCTTCGATCGTCACGCCGATGTCATTATTCGCTACGGGCACGGCACGCCGTCACCTGACCGCTTCTGATCGCCTACCGCCTATCTGGGAGGCCTTGCGAGCAGGTTTCCACGTGTCAGAAGGGCGGCGTAGGGTGTGGGCATGAGCCTGGAAGCACCCGCGGCGCATCGCGTCTCTACGCGCGAAGCGTGGCCCGAGCGTCCGGTGCAGACGGAGTATCGGCCGCGGGGCCCACTCGATCTGAGGCGCACAGTGCTCGCTCAGCGCCACGGCGCGGGTGATCCCACGTTCTTTGTGACGCCGAATGTGATCTGGCACGCGTCGCGCAGCCCCGAGGGCATCGCCACACTCGCGCTTCGGGAGACGTCGCGCGGTGTGATTCGGGCCGCCGCATGGGGTCCGGGCGCTGCGTGGGCGCTCTCGCAGATGCCCGCACTGTGCGGGCGCGACGACTACGCGCCAGATTTTGACGCGGCGTTGCATCCGCTCATCGCTGCAGCACACCACGACAACCCGGGTCTACGAATTGGTCGTACTGATCTCGTATTCGACGCGCTTGCGAGCGCGATCATCGAGCAGAAAGTCACGGGAAAGCAGGCCTTTGGTGCCTGGCGACACCTGGTTCGGGCTTTCGGCACTCGCGCGCCCGGACCGACGCCTGTGCCGCTTTACGCTGCCCCCTCAATCGAACAGTGGCGCTATATACCTTCATGGGCATGGCACCAGGCAGGGCTCGAACCGCCCCAATCGAAGACCATCGTTCGAGCCGCGCGACGCGGCCAAGCGCTCGAGCAGAGCGTTCTCGATGCCGTCGATGGGGAGGCCGTCGACCGTGTGCTAGTCAGCCAGCCCGGTGTCGGCGCGTGGACGTCTGCTGAAACGCGAATTCGCGCACTCGGAGATGCCGATGCGGTCAGCGTCGGTGATTTTCACCTTTCCCATCAAGTGGGTTTCGCGCTCACGGGAATGCGGGTAGATGACGACGGGATGCTACGACTTCTCGCGCCCTGGTCCGGTCAGCGACAACGGGTGATCCGGCTCATCGGTGCGAGCGGAATGGTCGAACCCCGCAGGGGTGCGCGACTTCATCCCGAAGACCATCGAGCGCGCTGACTCACGTCCAGCGGTAAGCGCTGTCGTCGATTGCTTTGGGCGCCGACCCGAGTGCGGTAATTGCTCCCCACACCTCATCAGGCACCGACTCGGCAAGCAAACCGTTGAGTTGCTGGAGTCTCCCAGGAGACGCCACACCGACGATGGTGCTATCAATATTCGGGTTGCGCAGCGAAAAGTGCAGTGCCACCGCGGGCAGCGTGACCTCGTAGAGTTCGCAGATCGCAATCGCCTGCGCGACCCACGCTTGAAGCTCTTCGCTCGCAGGAGCGTAGTGATACTGCGAGCCCGGCCCCTTGGCGAGCAAGCCTGAACCGAATGGTGCGGCGTTGAACACCGTGAGCCCTTGCTCCTTGGCCGCGGCAAACATCAGTTCGGCCGACTGATCCACCAGGTTGTACCTGTTGTGACAGAGCACTGCGTCAAAGACCTGAGTCTGCAAATAGCGTTCGATCATCGGAACGGGGCCTGCCGCAATGCCAATCGCATCAACCTGGCCCGACTCCCTCAGCTCGATGAGAGCCTCTAGCGCACCGCGTCGGCCGACCGCTTCTTCAAACGACACGGTATAGGGATCGTGAAAGTGCAACAGCGGCAAGCGCTCGACACCGAGTTTGGCTTTCGTTTCGTCGAAGGACCGCAACACGCGGTCGCGGTCAAACGCTCCCGTCTCAGGATCACGGTCGACCTTCGAGATCACCCGATAGCGCGATTCTTCTCCCACCTGCCGCAACGCTCGACCGATAACAGACTCGCACCGACCACCCGCGTAGTTGTTTGAGGTATCTACGAACGTGTGTTCGCTGGACAGCAGATCGACGGCAACGCCCACCGCTGCTGACTCCTCGGCCGATCCCGGCAGGCTATCGCGACCCAGACCAGAAGTGCCGAGAGTGAGCGGGCTGACGTTCAGGGTCATGAGCGATTCCGTTCTATGCGAGCAGGCTTGTCTACTCTACGGATGCTGAGGCAAACGGTTCCCCGTATGCTGGGCCTATGGCTTCTACACGCAGCCGCGGCTGGACACGCGGACACTCTGGATGGGCTGTCGGCACAGTTCTCATGTTCACGCTCGGCATCATCTTCGGAGCAATCTGGGGAAGCCTGCTGCTCGGCATCATCCTTGCCGCAGCTGTCTCAATCGGTTGGCTGATGGCCTACGAGTCGTGGCGCGGCAAGAACGTAGGTCTCGAAAACCGGGAAGACGACGGCGCGCAACTCTAGCGACTACCTGCGACCCCGGTAAGCGGGAAGAGGATAGCGAAATTCTCCTCGTGTGAATTAGGTTAGGCTTACCTACATGCACAAGAGAATTCGTTTCGCAGCGCCCCTCGCGGCGATTGGCATTTCAGCCCTTGCACTCGCTGGTTGCTCCAGTTCAGACGACGCAGGCACGGCGGCACCTGACACCACCGCTGTCGTGGTTGTCGAGAACGCGAAGCCCACCCTGGTGTTCGTCGAAGAAGAGGGCGAGTCGTACTACCAAGAAGACACCGAGGTTGCGCGTGACGCGGTAGAGGTGGTTGCGAACCCCGAGACAGTGGTGACCTTCGATATTGCCACTCTCGACACGCTCGACGCGATCGGCGCTGGCGACTCGGTCGTGGGTATCCCCGATGTTGCTCTGCCTGACTACCTCGCACAATACGCCGACCTTCCCAAGGTCGGCACGCTGTTCGAGCCGGACTTTGAGGCAGTCGCCGAGCTGGAACCTGAACTGATCATCACCGCTGCCCGCAGTACCGGGCAGTACGACGAGCTCTCGGAGATTTCGACGACCATTGACCTCACAGGCGCCTACGCAGGAGCCTTCGATCCCAGTGCTGGCCTGGAGCGCGCCGCACAGCTCGGCGAGATCTTCGGCGCCGAAGAAGAGGTCGCTGAGCTCACGGCAAATATTGAAGAACTTCAGTCAACCATCCAGTCCGAGGCAAACGGCACGGCGCTCGTCCTCTCCATCTCGGGCGGTGAGTACGGTGCATTCGGCGAAGGCTCCCGCTTCGGCTACTTCTACGACGAACTTGGATGGACGCCTGCCGTCGTCGCCGCAGAACTGCCGGGCGCCGAAGGCTCAGCGCACGGTGACACTGTCACGAACGAGTTCATCCTCACCGCCAACCCAGACTGGATCTTTGCCTTCGACCGCGGCGCGGCAACCGGCGAAGGCTCTTCTGCAGAAGAAACTCTCGACAACGAGCTTGTCGCCGAGACCACCGCAGCGCAGGAAGACCAAATTGTCTACCTGCCCGCCAGCGAGCTTTACATCGTGATCAACGGCCTTACGGCGATCGACAACGTTCTCACCACGATGCACGAAGCGGCTGCCAACTAACTTGAATGATGGTTGACCGCCCCAAAGCGGGGAGCGCGGAGTTCTGAGACGCGTCTCTCCCACGATTCTGATCGTCGCGGGGGTGGCCCTTGTGGCCGCCCTTGCGACGATTTCACTGTTCATCGGTGTCGCCGAACTCGATCCCTTCATCCTGTTCGCAAGCCGCGTGCCTCGCACCGTTGCCTTGGTCCTTGCAGGTTCCGCATTCGCGATCACCGGCCTCATCATGCAGTTGCTCGTGCGCAACCGGTTTGTTGAACCCGGCACCACTGGTGCGACGGATGCTGCCAGTCTTGCCTTGCTCGCAGTACTGCTGGCCGTGCCGGGCTTGCCTATCGCGGGCAAAGCGGTGCTCGCCGCTATCGGCGCGCTCGTAGGAGTTATCGGCTTCTTGATACTCGCCCGCCGAATCCCGGCACGCTCAAGCGTGCTCGTGCCGATTGTTGGCATTCTCTATGCGGGCGTCATCGGGGCAGTGACAACCTTCATCGCCTACCGCGGCGACATGCTTCAAGAACTGCTCAGCTGGGGAATCGGCGACTTTTCAAGCATTATGCGTGGGCGCTATGAGATCCTCTACTTCGCCGCGGCCGCTGCTCTGATCGCGTGGATCGCCGCAGACCGCTTCACAGTCGCTGGGCTGGGCGATGACACCGCCCGTGGCCTCGGTCTAGAGACACGGGCGGTCATGGGCCTCGGCGTGACGATCATCGCGGTCGTTTCCGGAATCCTCATGGTCGTCACTGGCATCCTCCCATTTCTTGGCTTAATCGCCCCCAATATCGTCAGCAGGCTCATCGGTGACAATATGCGGCGCGCTGTTCCGCTGGTCGCTCTCTTGGGCGCAGCGATTGTGCTGCTCTGCGACATCATCGGTCGAGTCGTCCGATTCCCCTACGAACTGCCGATCTCGATCGTTATGGGCGTGCTCGGTGGAATCATCTTCCTCTGGCTATTGCTCAGTACCGCCCGCCCCGTCGATGACGCCGCATCCACCCGCCGTCGACGCAAGCCGAAGACATCGACCGCGGGGGTGACTCGGTGACCGCCGCATTCGTCGACGGCGCACGGCGCGCGGCCAGCCAGCTAAGACACCCGACCGGAGCACTCATCACGCTCGGCGCGGTCGCCGTAGTGGTGATGGTGGTGTTTCTCTTCATCGACCTGCCCGGCAAATGGGAATATGCGCTGGGGTTGCGCAGCCGCACCGTCTTTGGAATGGTGATCGCGGCAACTGCTATCGGCGCGGCGACCGTGCTGTTTCAGACCATCACTGCCAATCGAATTCTCACCCCGGGAATCATGGGTTTTGACGCGATATTCCTGGCGATTCAGACGCTGGTGGCCTTCGCTATCGGCCCGGCCATTCTGGTCTCCGCCCCACCACTGGCTTCTTGGGGAGTGGAGCTCGTGTTGATGATGGGCTCGATCGTGCTGCTGTACTGGTGGCTGTTTCTCAAACGCCGACTCGATCTACACGTGATCGTGCTGGCGGGCCTCGTTCTCGGTGTGCTGTTTCGATCGGTCACAGGCTTTCTGCAACGACTGCTCGACCCCGACACTTTCGCGATCGTTCAGAACCTCGCATTCGCGAGCTTCACCTCTATCGACCGCGAATTACTCGTGCCGACAGCGATACTGGTCGCGTTGGCGCTGGCGTCGCTGTGGCCGGTTCGGCGCGAGCTCGACGTGCTGTCACTTGGCGAGACCACCGCGATCTCGCTCGGCGTCAACCATCGCCGTGTGGTGATGCACGTGATCGTCGCGATCGCCGCCATGGTGGCAGCGTCCACTGCCCTCGTCGGCCCGGTGACTTTCTTCGGCCTGATCGTGGCAAACCTCGCCTACGGCGCAGTCGGGCACCGTCACCTGCGCAGCATCCCCGCTTCTATCGCGATTGGCGTGATCACCCTGGTCGGCGGACAGCTCATCCTTTCGCGCGTTCTGGGCTTCGGCACCGAGTTGCCGATCGTCATTGAATTTGTCGGCGGCATCTTCTTCATCGTTCTCGTACTCTCTGGAAAGGCTCGCTGATGATCAGCACCGACTCTGTGGTCAAACGCCACGGCGCGCTCGTTGCCGTCGACGATGTATCAGTCGACATTCGACCTGGTGTCACCGCGATTATCGGTCCCAATGGCGCGGGCAAGTCGACCCTGCTGGCCGCAATCGGGCGACTCATCGGCACCGACGCGGGCGACATCACTGTTGACGGCCTCGACGTGCTGACGACAAAATCACGCGTTCTCGCACAGCGGCTCGCGATCTTGCGTCAAGATAACCATCTCGCCATCCGACTCAGCGTGGAGGATCTCGTCGCCTATGGACGCTTTCCGCACGGCGGGTCCGGGCGCACACCCGACGATCGAGCACACGTCGACGCCGCAATCGAGCTGCTCGATATCGGGAGCGTGCGCACGCGTTTTCTCGACGAGCTGTCGGGCGGTCAGCGACAGCGCGCATTCGTGGCGATGGCGCTCGCCCAAGACACTGATCACCTGCTTCTCGATGAGCCCCTCAACAACCTCGACCCGCGTCACTGTGTGGCCCTTATGAAACTTGTTCGCAGGCTCGCTGATGAGCGAGGAATGACCGTAGTCGTCGTCTTGCACGACATCAATGTGGCCGCCCAATATGCAGACGACATCATCGCAATGCGCAACGGGAGTGTCGTGCACCACGGTCCGGTCGCCGAGGTCGTCAGCGCCGAACATCTGAGTGCCCTCTACGAAACCCCCGCACGTGTCGCCGAGATCGATGGCCGACCGATCGTGCTGTGGGGATAGCCCCTCTTCACCGACACCAGGACACCACCATGACTTCATCTGCCTTTAGCTTCACCATGCAAGGGTTCGACCTGCACTTTCGCAAGGCCGCTCTCGTACACCGCGAGTGGCTCACCGAAAGCTACGTGCGCGTGCGTCTACGCGGCGATGAACTGCTGGGATTCGAATCGCTGGGGTGTGACGATCACGTGCGAGTCTTCTTTCCTGACGGTAACCCCGACACGATCGAGCAGCTGCGCGCCGCACCCAGTCGCGAATACACACCGGTCGCGTGGGCCGATGACTGGCTCGAACTCGAGTTCGCCGTGCACGGCGACTCTGGCGTCGCCGCTCAATGGGCAGCGAAAGCGCCGCTCGGCTCGATTGCAGGCGTCGGTGGACCTCGAGGCTCGAAGGTACTCGAGGGTAGCCCCGACGCATGGTTTCTCGCCGGTGATGAGACAGCCCTCCCCGCTATTCGACGGTTCGCGCAGCTAATGTCTGCCACTGCGACTGGCCGCATTATTTTGGAAGTGACCGATGCCGCACACGAAATGGTGATCGAGGTGCCCGAAGGAGTGACCGTCGAACAGGTGCATCGCGGTGACACGCCGCCGAGCACTGCTCTGATCGCACGCCTTGATGAGCTCACTGTGGATGACCGGCCAAACAATGACGTGCTTGGCTTCATTGCCGCCGAGCAGTCTGTCGTGAAGCCCGGCCGGGCACTCCTCTTGGATCGATGGGGACTCGATGCTGATTCCGTGATCGTCAAGGGCTACTGGAAGCGCGGCGATACCGAGTATCACGCTCCGCACTGAGCACCCGAGGCGCCGCTACATTTCTTCGTGGGTGAGCGGATCGCCATCCCACAAACGCCCCCGCTCAAGAGCTGAAACAGCGGCTACCTGATCGTCAGTCAGAGCGAAGCCAAATATATCCGCGTTCTCCCGCTGTCGGTCAGGGTCACTCGACTTCGGTATCGGTGTGCTGCCCAGCTGAACATGCCACCGCAGCACGAGTTGCGTTGGCGTCACCGCGTGCACTACCGCGAGCTCTTGGACCAGCTGCTCGGCGAGAAGCTCGCTGCGACGCGCCAACGGACTCCAACTCTCGGTGCGAATGCCATGCTCCGCATGGAATGCGCGCAGAGCCGCCTGCGGAAAATAGGGATGCAGTTCGACCTGGTTGACCGCAGGCACGACTCCCGTCGCGTCGATCAGTTCGGTGAGCATCGACTCCGTGAAGTTGGAGACCCCGATCGAACGAACCAAACCGCGTTCGCGAGCATCGATGAGCCCTCTCCAGGTATCAACGTACTTGCCGACACTCGGGTTCGGCCAGTGGATCAATTCAAGATCGAGATGGTCAAGTCCCATTGCTCGCAATGAGCTCTCGACGCTGTCAACCGCTTCCGCCCGACCGTGGCAGCGACCGGGAACCTTTGATACAACATGCAGATCGTCGCGTGCGACTGTTGAGCCGCGCACTGCCTCGCCTACCTCGGCTTCGTTCTCGTAGTTGACCGCCGAATCGAGCAAGCGATAGCCGGCATCAATCGCTGTCTGAATCGCGGCCGTTCCCTCTGGGCCGCGCAGGTTGTATGTGCCGAGGCCGAGCTCGGGAAATGGGAAACCGTCGTTCAACGTCACAGCAGGAATGTGGGTCATACCTCCATCCTGCCCGCACTGTGACGCATGGCGGGTGAGTAATCACTCATAGACTCCCCCCATGACTTCGGCGCGCGAACCTTCAGTCGTCGGCAGACCCAATGCGTCAGTTCTCGACCGAGTGAAGTGGTGGGCCGCCGACTACGGATATGCGCTCGGGCGTCAGCTCGCCATCTTGGCACCCCCGTGGACGCTCCGCCGACGCCGGCGCCCGCCGCGGGCGTGGCGGCATGATTCGGCTACGCTGCCGGAGATCGTGTTAGTTCCAGGCGTATATGAGCACTGGACATTTCTGCGTCCTCTTGGAGACGCACTCGCGAACGCTGGCCATCGCGTACGGGTGGTACACGGGCTGGGCATCAATCGGCGCCCAATCGCTGCAACCGCCGAGTACCTGGGCGAGCAACTCTCGACGCTACCGGTGCCAGATGCTGGGCGGGTGCTGGTTGCGCACAGCAAGGGCGGTCTGGTGGGCAAGCACCTGCTGATCAACTCGGGCGCTGCGCACCAGGCCGCGGCAGAAGCTGCAGTTGGCGGCGACCCCGCGGCAGCAGCGACCGAGGCAGCGCCCGTGCTAGGCCTGCTGGGAATGGTGGCGGTGTGCACGCCCTTTCACGGGGTGCGGCTCGCGAAGCTGTTTCCTGATCCCAGCATCCGAGCGTTTCTGCCTGGCGACGAAACGATCGTCTCGCTGGGACGCGACACATCGGTCAACGGACGAATCGTCTCAGTGTTCGGTCCTTTCGACCCACATATTCCTGAGGGAAGCGCCCTTGACGGAGCGACAAATGTGCTCGTATCAGCGCCAGGTCACTTTCGCGTTCTCAAGGCCCCAGCGACACACCAGGCGGTCATCGAGGGCGTCGCACACCTCGCTCAGCGCTGAATCGCGGCTACTCGCCGCCGCCGAGGTTGCCGCTGAGGCGCAGGTGAAGAGCCTGAGTGGCTTCATTCATTCCCTCGATGAGCACATGCTTGCCGCGCTGCTCATACTTCGTGCTGATCGCGTCGAGTGCCGCGACCGTTGATGCGTCCCAGATGTGAGAGCGCGACATGTCGATGACGATTCGATCAGGATCGGCGGTGTACTCGAACTGAGTCGTGAGGTCATTGCTAGACGCAAAGAACAGCTCGCCCTCGACGGCGTAGTGTGCGGTGTCTTCGGTCACGGTGCGGGTCACGTTGGTGAAGTGCGCAACACGGCGAGCAAAAAGCACCATCGCGGTGACAACGCCCAGAGCTACGCCGATCGCGAGGTTGTGGGTCCAGACCGTGACGATGACGGTCACGAGCATGACACTCGTCTCACTCCACGGCATGCGCTTCAGCGTCGACGGGCGAATGCTGTGCCAATCGAACGTGCCGACCGACACCATGATCATTACGGCAACGAGCGCCGCCATCGGGATGATTGCGACGATATCGCCGAGGGCCACAACAAGAATCAGAAGGAAGACACCCGCCAGGAACGTCGAGATGCGCGTACGCGCTCCCGAGACCTTCACGTTGATCATCGTCTGGCCGATCATTGCGCAACCGCCCATTCCGCCGAATGCGCCCGACATGATGTTCGCCACACCCTGGCCCCATGCTTCACGTGTCTTGTGCGAGTGGGTGTCGGTGATGTCATCAACGAGCTTGGCGGTCAGCAACGATTCGATGAGCCCGACCAGTGCGATACCCAGGGCGAACGGGGCGATGATTGCAAGCATGTCGAAGGTGAGCGGAACATTCGGAATCAGCAGCTCAGGCAGGCTTTCGGGCAGCTCGCCTTGGTCACCCACCGTCGGAACGTTCCACGCGAACGCCACCGCGGCCACGGTGACAAGCACGATCGACACCAGGGGCGCTGGAATGACCTTGGTTACTCGCGGCAGCAGCACGATGATCACAAGGCCGACCACAACCATGGGATAAACCAGCCACGGCACGTCGACGAGTTGCGGCACCTGAGACATGAAGATGAGAATCGCGAGCGCGTTGACAAACCCCACCATCACGCTGCGAGGAATGAATCGCATGAGTTTCGCGACGCCGAGTACGGCGAGCACGATCTGCAGTAGGCCTCCCAGCAGCACCGCCGCAATGAGGTAGTCGACCCCATACTCGCGCGCCAACGGCGCAACCACGAGAGCAATCGCGCCGGTGGCTGCTGTAATCATGGCGGGACGCCCGCCCACGAAAGCGATCGTGACAGCCATTACGAACGAAGAGAACAGCCCGACTCGAGGATCGACGCCCGCAATGATGGAGAATGCGATGGCCTCGGGAATCAGCGCGAGCGCGACAACAAGCCCTGCAAGCACCTCGCGTGTGAGAAGTCGAGGGCTCTTCAGCGCCTGTAGCACGGTGGGCTCAATGCGGTAGCGCGCAGCAGGATCTTTGGATGGGATGACGGCAGTCATGGCACTCCGATGAATTCGGTTCGCACGTCACAACGCACGCAAAGAGGGGGTGGATGCTGCAGCTCGAGCGGCCGCAGCACCATCCACTCTAAACGGCGACCCCAAATCGGCCGATTTGTCAGTCGCGCGAACGCCGTCCGAGCAGGCCAGCGAACATGGCGTGCAGCAACGGCAGAACAGAGACAATCATGAGCATCGTGCCGAAAACGGGATCGCTGGCGCGCAGCAACACGCCCGCCAGCAGCAATGCCATGAATATGACCGCTGACACGATGCGACGAGCTGTGCGCTCAAGCGTTCGCAGGCGCCTCTCGGTGGCTGGCGCCTGCACCGCGAGCTGGCCACGCTCGGCCCGTGTCGCGAGCTCGTCCATGCGGCGTGGTAGTTGCGCCATGACGCCGACGATCGATACGGCTTCTTTTGCAAAGCCTTTGACCGTCCCTGCGCCCTGTTGACGCATGAGGGAGTTGGCGAACGGCTCGACCGCCGTCCACATGTTGAAGGTTGGGTTGAGTGCGCTGCACACGCCCGAGACCAACGAAATGGTGCGGATGACCAGCAAGAAGTTCTCGGGCAGTTGAAACGGAAGCTCGCGAATCGTGTCGCCGAATCGATCGGCGAAGTCGACCATCTCGCGAGGGTCAACGTCTTGAAGCTCAGTCATCGCCATGCCGCCGAAGCGGTCGAACAACTCGGTCATCGCCCGTTCGAGATCGACGGTGTCCGCCGCTGGCAGCAGCACGCCAATGTTCTGCATGCCTGCGACAAGGCCTTTGCCGTCTCGGGCAACCACCGCAACCACTAGCCGCTGAAGTCCACGGCGCAGCGCATCGGGAATCTCGCCCATCATGCCGAAATCGATGAAGGTCAGGTCCCATTCACGCCCGGCACCTTCGACCGCGGACTCGCGCGGGGTAACGAAGATATTGCCCGGGTGGGGGTCTGCGTGAAAGAAGCCAGCAATAAAAAGCTGCTCGAATGTGACACGGGCCAGCTCGTCCGCCACTTGCGCGGGGTCAATCCCCGCCGCCCGAAGCCCATCAAGGTCGTTGATCTTGATCGCGGTGACGTCTGACAGCGTGAGCACGCGCCGGGTGGTGCGCTCCCATCCGATCTTCGGCGTCGCGACGCGCGTCTCGTTTGCAAAGTTACTGGCGAACCTGTCAGCGTTCGAGCCCTCCTGCAGATAGTCGATCTCTTGCAGGCTGGTCGCAGCGAACTCTTCGACCACCGTGGGCATATCAGCGTGGTCTGAAACGATCCGAACTCGTGACAGCCACCGGGCGATCTTTCGAAGGGCGGCGAGGTCGACTTCTACGATGGTTTCGATCCCCGGTCGCTGCACTTTGACCACCGCCGCGCTGAACCCGGCGTCGGCGGCGAGCGTCGTCGAAAGCTGCGCGCGATGCACCTGACCGAGTGAGGCAGCAGCGATGGGGCTCGGATCAACCCATGCATACGCCTGCGCCAGCGGCATCCCCAGCTCTGACTCGGCGAGGGCGCGAATGCTCTCGAAGTCAACGGCGGGTACTTCGTCTTGCAGCCCCTCCAGCTCGCTGGTGATCTCGGGCGGAAGAATGTCGAGGCGCGACGACATGAACTGTCCCACCTTGATCATGAGGCCACCGAGATCTATCGCGAGGGCGTGAAAGCGCTGCGCAAGATGTTGCATGCGCGCGTTGCGTCCGCGCGCCGCCAGCGATGACATCCCAAAACGGGGCAAGACGAGTTCAAACCACCACGCTTGCACCATGAAGCGCGCCGCAAACCGCATGATCCGCCGGTATCGCGCCCTTGCCCGTCGGGGCGTGATCTCAGCGAGAGCGTGAGGTTGGCCGGATGTCGGCACGCTCAATCCTCGGCGAGGATGGAGTACATCTTGCGACGCGCGTCATCAATTACGGCGACCGCACGCTCAACCTGTTGGGGAGTGCCGCCGCGCGAAACCTGCACGATCGCCTGTGCGAGCTTGGCCCCGGCCTTTGGCAACGCAGTGGAGTGTTCTGACTGGCGAAAGGTAGGCGATTCCCAAGGGAGCGAACCGTCCGATGCTGCGGCCGCCTCTCGACCGCTCTCGGTCAGCGAATAGGTCTTGCGCTCCGCAGTCTCTTCTGCGTGGACCAGTCCCTCATCAGACAGCAACTGCAACGTCGGGTACACCGAGCCTGGGCTGGGTTTCCATGCGCCGCCGCTGCGCGACTCGATCTGCTGGATGATCTGATATCCGTGCATAGGCTCTTCGGCGAGTAGCGCAAGAATGGCGGTTCGCACGTCTCCTCGTCCCATTCGGGGCGTAGCCATGCGGACCCCCTGACCGAGAACGTCGCGGAGACCCTCAAATGCCTCCCACAGGCCCAAGCCGGCCTCGCCACTGAATCCTCGGGGCCGTTGCGACCCACCGGGCTGATTGCTTGAAGTCGACTCGTTCATCATTTCCTCCTGATCGCATCGGTGGCCGAATCCGACCGACGATATATCTACCGATACTCAACGATACATCGCTAAGTGGCACAGGGGGTGATATCGACGTCCTCATACCACCTGGTCGCGCCGCCACCAATCCGTTCCGGAATGGGCTACGAATGAATAAGCACACACGCTAATCGGCGTGCATGCGAAAGGAACTCACGGTGCAGGACTCCGCTACAGCGCTCTTGGTCGATGTCAGCGACCACCGAAACGTCACTGATTTACTCACTCGGCGAGCGCTCGCGGCACCTGAGCACATCGCATTCGAGGTAGCGCCGCCGCAGGCTGACGTCGACGCCGCGTGGCGCCAAGTGAGCACGCGAGAGTTCCTTGACGAGGTGTGCGCGCTCGCTAAGGGCTTCATCGCTGCTGGGGTGCAGCCAGGCGACACGATCGCGATCATGGCTCCGACGCGCTACGAATGGGCTGTGTCCGATCTGGCATCGTGGTTCGCTGGCGGCGTGGTGGTGCCGATCTATGACACCTCGTCTGCGGCTCAGGTCGCGGCCATCGTGGCTGACGCTGGTGTCGTGCTCGCGATCGGCGGCAACACTGCACAGCTCGATCTGCTCGACGACGCGTTCGCCAAGACCGGTGCCGGTGCGCTTGGCGCGTGGGCGATGGATTCGACGTCTTCCAGTCAGCCACGAGCGAGCATCGCAGACCTTGCCGCCCGCAGCGGCGAGGTCAGCGACCGACAGCTCGAAGATCGTCGTCGCCTCGCCGACCTCGACTCCCCCGCGACTATCGTCTACACCTCGGGCACCACTGGCGAGCCCAAGGGCGCAGTACTCACCCACCGCAACTTTCTCGGCCAGGTGCTCAACATTGCCGCAGCGTACGGCGAGGTGGTGCACTCAGGCGGCAACACGATCATCTTCTTGCCGCTCGCGCATGTACTCGCTCGAGGGCTCCAGCTCATCTGCCTGGCGAGCGGCATGCGCATTGCCCATCTGTCAGACACCAGCGCCGTGGTGAGCACCCTTGCTGTGTTGCGCCCAACCTTCATCGTGGTGGTTCCTCGCGTATTGCAGAAGATCCAGGCTGCCGCCGCGAACAAAGCCGCAGACCGCGGGCTGTCGAAGGTGTGGTCTGCCGCGGTTGAGACAGCCGTCGCGTGGGGAGAGCTGAGCGAACGACGCGAAAGCGATAGTCGGGCGCCGTCGAGTCTGTCGCTCCGACTTCGTCATGCGTTCTTCGATCGCCTCTTCTACCGCCGATTGCGCGAAGTCATGGGCGGACGCGTCGACTACATTCTCTCGGGCGGCGCTGCGCTTGATGCTTCACTTTCTCAGTTTTTCAGGGGCATCGCAGTCCCCGTCATCGAGGGCTACGGCCTGACTGAGACGACCGCTCCGCTGACCGGAAACCTGCCAGGGAACATTCGCTCGGGCACCGTCGGACCGCCTCTGCCAGGAACAGCGATTCGCATCAGCGAGCAGGGCGAAGTGCTGGCCAGAGGCGTCGGCGTGTTCGTCGGCTACCGCAATCCGCGACACAACGAGGCCGCGTTCATTGATGGCTACTTTCGCACTGGCGACCTGGGCAGCATCGATGCGGAGGGCCGATTGGTGCTTGAAGGCCGGCTGAAAGACGTTATCGTGACGTCAAATGGCAAAACCATCGTTCCCACCCTCTGGGAGAGCGTCGTCGAATCAAGCCCGCTCGTCTCTCACGCCGTGATGGTGGGCGAAGGGCGCTCGTACCTGTCGGCGCTGTTGCTGCTAGATGCAGAAGAGACGGCGAAGTGGGCGGATGCTGCCGGCGTCGCGCTTGTTGCGCCCGATGCCACGATCCTCGATGAGGTTGCCGATGCCCGCCTGCGCGAGCACATCCAAACCACCATCGATGCTGCCAACGCACTCGTCGCCCACAGCGAGCAAGTGCGCCGATTCACGCTGGTTGCCACCGACTTGGCCGACACAACGTTGGTGACGCCCACGATGAAGATCAAACGGAACGTGGTGTTGCAACGCGCAGCATCCACCGTCGAAAACCTCTACCGCTGACCGATCCCGAAAGAACACGCAATGGACTCTAAGAACCGCGCCTCACTGATCGCCGTTATCGTTGCCATCGTCGTCGGTGGTCTTGTCGCTTGGGTAGGAAGCCAGGGTGGCGCCACGGTCGGCGGATTCCCCCTGTTCGCCCTGGCCGTCGCGGCCGCCTTCATCATTCAGGTGATCGTCTACATCCCTTCGATGCTGGCCAAGACAGAACGCTTCTTCGATCTGACCGGAAGCCTCACGTTCATCAGCATCTCGGTCGGGTTGCTACTGCTCGCTCCGGCGCCTGATGCGCGCACCTGGATCTTGGCGGCAATGGTCATTCTGTGGGCGGCGCGACTCGGGTCGTTCTTGTTCATGCGCATTCACAAGGCCGGCTCTGACGATCGCTTCGACGAATTCAAGAACTCGCCGCTGGTGTTCTTGCGAGTGTGGATGCTGCAAGCCCTATGGGTCAGCCTGACCGCCGCCGCCGCATGGATTGCGATGAGTACCAGCGCGGAAGCGCGTGAACCGATCGGCTGGCTCGCGATCGTCGGCATCGTGGTGTGGCTGGTGGGAATCATCTTCGAGATCGTCGCCGACCTGCAGAAGTCCGCGTTCAAAGCCGATCCCGCCAATGAAGGCAGCTTCATTCGCAGCGGGCTGTGGTCGCGTTCGCGTCACCCCAACTACTTCGGCGAGATTCTGCTGTGGATCGGCGTCACCCTCGTAGCCGTTCCCGTGTTGAGCGGCTGGCAGTGGGTCGCCCTCATCTCGCCGCTTTTTGTCATCTTGCTCTTGACGAAGGTGAGCGGCATTCCCCTGCTCGAGGCGAAGGCCGATAAGCGCTGGGGCTCGAACGAGGACTACGCCGCCTACAAGAAGCGCACGCCTGCGCTCATTCCACGCTTCTCGGCGTAGCGCGGCCTGGCGCTCGCATAGGAGTTTTGAGACAGGCTCACGCGAGCAAATGAGCTCAGCCCCGCGGCCGCCTAGTAGCGCTCATGAGCGTCCGCGGCGCTTAAAGAAGACCTCGCGTGTTCAGTTGCTCCAAGAAGCGTGCATATCGCTCATTGAGTGGTTCGATCTGGCGCGGATCAGGGTCGGCGGTCGTTTCCACTGCAGCCATCCGTTGAACCGTGTCGTTGAATGGACGGTCGGCCAGCGCCGCGGCTGCGAGTATTGCCGCGCCGAACCCACTGGAGCGCTCTCGCGGAACGAAGAGCTGCGTGCCGATCACCGACGCGCGAATGGTGTTCCACACGACACTCGAGCTCGCACCCCCGCTGACGAAGTGCGCGCCAGCTGGCACCCCTAGCCGTCGCAGCCGCTCGAGACCCAGCCGCTCGACAAACGCGATGCCTTCGAGATCGGCACGATGTCGCTCTATGGGAGTATTCGCCGTTGCCGGAGCGCCTGTCTTATCGACAGTGAACCCAGAGAATTTGCTTGAGACGACTGGGAATCGCTCTCCAGTCCCCGCGAGCGGGTAACTGACCAACTCCATTGCTGTAACGTCCGCAGCGGCGGTGTCAGCCTCGCGCGAATCCACTCCGAGTGCATCATGCCGCTGCAACACCCCGCCCCCCGTATTGGATGCCCCACCGGCCCAAAAGAGACCGTCGGGGGCGACGTGTGAATACACGCCGAAGGCCGCGTCAGTAACGTCGCTTGCACCTGACGCTTTGATGACGAGAGTTGTTCCGAGAATCCCGACCGTTTGTCCCTCTTCGACTGCTCCTGTCGCGATCTGAGAAGTGCAACCATCGGTCATGCCGGCGATGATCGCCACGCCACGCGGCAGTCCGCAGGTCGCGGCAACCGACTCGTCCACGGTGCCAATAGCTGTGCCCGGCGCAACGAGAGGCGACAGTGACTGCTCCGGCACGCCGAGCGCGTCAAGTGCCGCGTGATCCCATGTGCGAGCTATCGGGTCGATGCCGCTCTTCAGCGCGTGCGAAGTGTCCGTTGGCAACACGCGCCCTGCGAGCGCAGCGTTCACGACGTCGGGTGTGAAGAGGTACAGCCGCGATGGTCGGTGGCGTTGCAACCACGCCGTGCGCAGCAACGCGCCGTTAGGCCGACCGCCGGTGTGAGTAGCGCGAATCGAGTCAAGATACTCGCCGCCGCGCGCATCGTTGTAGAGCAACGCCTCAGCAACGGGGTGTCCGTCACTGTCTGTCGGGACGACCGTGCCCGATGTTCCCGTTGTGCAAATCGCGCGAACTTCGCTCGCCTGTTTGCCGAGATCTTGCACCACAGCAGCGACTAGAGCGATAACGATATCGCTGTACAGCGGAGCCTGTTCACGTACGCCTCCTGCGCCGTGTGGCACCGGAAGCGACCGCGATCTCGTGGCGATCGTCGCGCCATGCTCCATATCGACCGCCACGACTCGGGCATTTGCTGTCGCGAGATCAACTCCTAGAACAACGCCTGAACCCGTCATATCGAATAACTCTGCAAGGCAGTTTGCGCGTCAGGTGAGAAAGGATCATCCGAGAGCAGACAATCTGCAAGGCCCACAAGAACTGTCACGGCGATGTCAGGCTCACGCAGTTGCAAGTCGGTGGGCCGTTCAGGTGCCTCGCCGCGAAGAATCCACGCGGTACGCAGTCCGAGCGACTTCGCAGGACGCACATCAGTATCCAGACGGTTTCCGACATGAATGGCGTTGCCGGGCTCAACCCCAGCCTCACGCATGCACCAACGAAACAGCTCAGGTGAGGGCTTCTCATACCCCACGACGGCCGAAACGCCCCACACATCAACCATCGAGCCGATGCCATCACGCTCAAGAGCATCGATCACGGCAGCCTCTTGGTTGGCAAGGATTCCGATCGTGACTTTGCCTGCGAGGGCCTGAAAGAACGGCAACGCGTCGTCGTACATCGTGCCCACGGGGTGCACCCAATACTGTCGGGTGAGGTCGTGCAGTTCGCCTTTGCGCCCAGCCTCGCCGAGGAATGTCTGTGCCAGCGCGGAGCGAAGCGAGCCACTCTGCTGATTGAGAATTTGTCGGTACACGGCGCGGAACGTGGTGCGATCCGCGGCGGGCTGGCCGTCGGCCGCGCGCAGTTCATCCAAGGCTGCGAGCACTGCTACGACGAAGTTCTCATCGTCATAGATTGGCCCGCCCACGTCGCAGAATACTGCGCTGATGGGGCCTGCCATCACGCGGTCCCGGCGAGGTTCTTGCGACGTTCGTGAAAGTCTTCCCGCTCGAAGTAGTGCGCGACAGATTCTGCGCTGAGTGCGGCCACCCCACCCGCTGCATAGGCAGCTAGTCGCACGCGTGCCCCCTTGACTGCCATCAGCGAGATGGCTTCTGCCCCCGCAGCGCTCGACGCAATCGCCACGATTCCGTGGTTGCCCAACAGCACGAGTGAGGGCAGCGAGCCCTCACTCTGCGCATACGCATCAAGTCGGTGAGCGAAAAGCTGTCCCAGTTCGATTCCGGGTTGCGCATACGGCACGAACAGTGGCTTGCCCGTCACAACAAGTTCATCGCTGTACACCGGACGATCAAAAGCTGTCTCAGCGTGCACGCTCGCGAGCAACGACACGACCGCGGTCGGATGCGTATGCGCTACGAACGCGGTCGGCGCAATCGTCTGTACCGCAACATGAATGAGGGTCTCAATCGACCCGCGTCGTCGCGCTCCTTCGTGTTGACCAGCATCCAGGGCGCTCGTGAGTTCTTCCTGCGTCGTCGCCGACGAGGCAATCATCGCAGCGAGCGGTGGCACTTCAGCGATCACGAAGTCATCACGCGTAGAGGTTGCCATATTGGCGCCAGAGGCCTTTACCGCGATCCGACCGTCATCAAGCCGTTGCGAGGTATTTCCCTCAGCGAGGATGACGAGGTCGTGAGCAGGGTCTCCCAAGCGACGGGTGAGCGTGATCAGCTCATCGCTAACGAGCGCGGGGTTCCATTCGGCGGTCATCTAGATTCCTCCATATTTGCGTTTGGTAAGCCCGTTGAGCAACGAAGCAAGAATAAGCACCGCGCCCAGGGCAAAGAGCTGGAACTGCGATCCTTCGTTGCCCGGCAGAGCGAGCAGAATTCCAGCGTTGATCCAGACGATCAGAAGGGCAGCCAGCACAACACCGGCAACTCGGCCTATTCCACCGGTGATGGCCACGCCTCCGAGCACCGCGATCGTGATCGCTGGCAGCGCCATTCCGTTGCCGCTGTTGCCCGCATCGGGACGAGCTGATGCGAATTGGGCAACCGTGACGACGGCGACCAGCCCAGAGATCACCCCAGACAGAACATAGACAGCGAACCGGTTGGTCTTGGTGTTCACTCCCGACCATTTAGCTGCCGTATCGTTCGTGCCGATCGCGTAAATACGTCGCCCGAAGCTCGTCTTGTTGAGAATGATCCACACGATCACGATCGTCGGTAGCAGGAACGTAAAGATGCCGAGCGGAACGAGCGGCAGCGATCCTCCGATCAGCGGAAGCTCGATTGATTGCGCCGCCGAGTAGAAGTCTTGAATGACCGGCGAGTTGATCGGCTTCTGGTCGCTCACTACTAGGGCGAGCGAACGAAATGCATAGAAGGTCGCCAGCGTAGCGATGAGCGGCGGAAAGCCGATGTAGGCGACGAGCGCGCCGTTGACCGCACCACATGCTCCGCCGACGACAATCGCGACAATCAGCGAAGCGAGGAAGCCCCACTCCCAGATGCCATAAGCGAGCCCGAATGCGATGCCGGTGAGCGAGACGATCGATCCAACCGAGAGATCGATGCCACCACGCCCCGACAGAATCACCAGCAGTTGCGCCAGCCCCAACATGGCGAGCGGCACTGCGCCGATCAACGACGCCATCATGTAGTCGGCGTCGAACGAACCGCTGAGGCCTCCTGCCGCATCCAGAATCGACATGAATGCCACGACGACAATGAGCAATACTGCAAGCAGCACGATGCGCTGGGTGAGCAGCGCCTCAATCGCCCGTGAGATCGGCGACCGTTTGACAGCGGGTGACTTCTTCCGTTCCATGGCCGCTGGCGGCGGCGTCTGCGCGGTAGTCATGCTCGTCTCCTTGCTCGTTCGCGGAGTAGATCCGTTCCGACCGCCACGATGATGAATATGCCAACGAAGAGGTTGGCCAGTTGTGATGGCCATCCCAGCTGGGTAACTCCAGAAGTGACCGTTTGCACCAGCAGCGCACCGAGGAGCGTGCCGATCACAGACCCGCGGCCACCAAGGATGGACGTCCCGCCGATAACGACAGCGGCGATCACTGCCAACTCTCGGCCTGAACCAACAGCCTGGTCCAAGGTCGAAGTACCCGAAGCAAGAATGAAACAGGACCCGAGCCCGACCAACGCCCCGGTTACGGCGTATGCCATGACGACCCGCGGCTGCACCTTGATGCCGGCCAAACGTGCGGCTTGCGCATTGCTGCCGATCGCGAACAGGTTGCGGCCGCCCGAGCTGTGTCGCAGATACCACCATGCGAGAGCGACAATCGCTAGCGTTATCGCGAAGCTGTGCGGAATTCCGAAGGTTCGGCCTGCCTCTCCTCGACCGAATACGTCGAGCGTGCTGGGAATGCCGTTGACGGTGGATGAACCAAACACCCGCAGGGCGAAGAACTGGAAGATGTTCGCGGTTCCGAATGTGATGATGATGGCGTGCACTCGCCCGTAGGCGGTAAGCACACCGTTGATGACACCAAGCAGCGTTCCGAGGACGACCGACAGCAGCACGGCCACCAGCAATGGAACATCAAAGTTCACGAGCATCTTGGCGGTCACGACAGCGCACAGCATAATCGCGCCGCCCACAGAGACGTCGATTCCTGCCGTGATGATCACGAACGTCATGCCCACGCCGATCAACGCGATGGGCGCCACCGCGACGAGAAGGGGCTGAATCGATCCGGGCGTAAGGAACGCGGGAGTGAACAAGCCAAGCAGCATCCACAGCACCGCAACGACACCGAGAAGTACAATTTCTTGGCCGGTCAACGGTGGTGGAAGGATGCGGCGAGCAGTGGCGTGCTGCGGAGCTTTCTCAGCAGTGGCGCTCGTATCGATGGTCATGCGTTGTCCTCTGAATCTGAAGCGTCAGCTACCGACGGGTCAGGCTCGGACCACTCGCCAGCGGCCGCCGCGAGGATCTCTACTTGGGTAGCTTCGTTCGTGAATTCGGCAGCGATCTCACCGGCTTTTACGACGATGATTCGATCCGAGATGCGCAGCACTTCTCCGAGGTCGCTGGTGACAACGAGCACGGCCGTGCCCTGGTCAGCCAGTTCAGAGATAATGCGGTGGATTTCTTCTTTGGCGCCAACATCGACGCCCTGAGTCGGCTCAGCGAGGACAAGCACCTTCGGTCTGCGGACTAGCTGCCGCGCCAACACGACTTTCTGGGCGTTTCCGCCCGACATTGCGCTGATTGGTTGCCGTTCACTCGGCGTCTTAATAGAGAGCCGTTCGATGAAGTTCTTTGCGATTTCTCGCTCTTTGCGTTTGGTCACCCAACCGGGCAGCCTGCTGAGCATCTCAAGCTGGCCGATGGTGATGTTGAACGCGATGCTCTGGAAGGAAAACGAGCCCTGCGCCGAGCGGTTGGCGGGCAATAAATAAATACCGAGACGCTTCGCGTGGGTGGGGTTCTTGACTGCGGCGCTATCGCCCTCAAGCAACATCCGACCGGATGTTGGACGGTCGATGCCGTAGACGACGCTCGCGATATCACCGGCTCCGGAGCCAACCAGCCCGTAAAGACCTACGATCTCACCAGAGCGCACCGACAGATCGATATCGTTGAAGTGGCCCTTCCTCGACAATGATTCGAGTTGGAGCACCGTCTCGCCAGCGTTGCCGGCGTCTTTGGGGCGCGACTCACTGACGACGCCACCGACCATCAGCTCGGCGATCTGGCGCACGGAGAGTTCATCGATAGGTTTCGTGGTGATCGTTTCGCCGTCGCGCATGACCGTCACCTGATCAGCGATGCGAAACAGCTCGTCGAGGCGGTGCGAGATATAAATGACAGCGACGCCTGCCGCTGTCAAACGTCGGATGACGGTGAAGAGCACCTCGATCTCAGAATCGGTGAGGATCGCTGAAGGCTCGTCCAAAATGAGTATCGATGCTTCACCGGCGAGCGCCTTGGCGATCGACACCTGCTGCTGGGCGGCAATTGACAGCGTTCCGACCGTAGCCAGTGCGGTGTGTTCTGACAGACCGACGGTATCGAGCAGTCCATGCATCTGGTCTGCTTGACGCGACCAGTCGATGCGCATTCCCCTCTTGAGCTCGCGTCCGACGAACACGTTCTCCGCGACGGTCAGATCGGCGAAGAGCTGGGGTTCTTGGTAGACGGTTTGCACTCCAAGATCGATCGCATCGCTCGTCGAGGCGATGTTGACGCGCTTGCCGTCGAAATCAATGGTTCCGGTGTCGGCACGCTCTGCTCCCGAGAGGATCTTGATCAGCGTCGACTTGCCCGCGCCATTTTCTCCAACAAGGGCATGCACGGTGCCGGGTCGGATCGAGAGTTCAGCATGCCGGATGGCGCGAACGCCGCCGTAGTTCTTCGTGACGTTCCGCATTTCGAGCCGAAAGTTCTCGGTCGAATCAGTCGTGAGATCTGCGCTCATTGCGTACTCACTCCTCGCTTTTCCATGAATGGGGGGATGAGCGGGTGGGGACCCGAAAGGATCCCCACCCGTGACCGATTAGTAGTCGAACGAGTCGACGTTTTCTGCGGTGATCTCGAGAGCCGGCCCCAGCAGGAGCACCTTGGTCTCGGAGTCGAACTCCACAGCAGGAAGGTCAGCACTCACGTCGTTGCTCGCCTGCAGTTCGTTGCCTTCAGCAAGCTGCAACCCTGTCCATGCGGTGAGGTAACCCAGTGCTTCCACATCCCAGAGAATCGACGCGCTGGACGAGCCATCCTTCAGGTAGGGAGCCATCGACATCGGTGTGCCGAGTCCGTTGGTGAAGACCTCGCCGATCTTTCCGGCATCTTGCACCGCCTGCGCGACACCTGGCGCCGACGAGGTGCACTCGCCCACGAGACCCGTGAGGTCAGGGTGCGCGTTCATGAGGTCCGTTGCCATCGAGGTCGCGGCAGCCTGGTCTTCACCTGCATAGACGATGTCGACGATCTCCGCGTCTGGGTAGTTCTCCGCCGTGTAGGTCTCCTGCACCTCGATCCACGAGTTCAGGTTCGCAGCCGTCTCACCGCACGAGACGATCGCGTACTTGCCCGAACCGCCCATCGCACTCAGCAGCGTGTCGGTAAGAGCGTGAGCAATACCTTCAACAGAGGCCTGGCTGACGAACACTTCACGTACCGAGTTCGGCGCGTCGGTGTCAGACGTTGCGACGCTGATACCAGCATCGGCGGCCTCCTGCAGGAGCGGTGCCATCGAGTCGGGGTCGTTTGGCGCAACAATCAACGCGTCAACGCCCTGCTGAATGAACGACCGCACAATGTCAGCCTGCGCGGCAGCATCCGCCGTTGTCGGCCCCTGGTAGAGCCATTCGATGCCCAGTTCTTCTGCGGCAGCCTCGCCACCCGCGTTCATGGCCTCGAAGTAGGGAATACCCTGAAGCTTGGGAACGAACGCCACCGTGACCTGTTCTTCAGAGCTGGAATCAGAGCCCGACGTATCGGTGGTGTCATCGTTTCGGCTCGTGCACCCCGCAAGCGCCATCGCGGTGATTGCGGCTATGGCTCCAAAGACAAGCGCCTTCTTTGACTTCATCATCGTGTTGCCTCCTTGTGATCGCAGGGCGTCTATGCCCTGTGGTTGTCCGAAACGAGTGATGTCGGTTCGGTTTCCTCGAGCCCGCGGCGACGCGCCTCGGCACGCTCCAACTGTCGAAGCTTGTGTGCACCCTCGTGCCAGCGGTGGTGTGCCGCTGGCTCATAGGTGTGTGTCTGTGTGCTCGCGCGAATGACGTCCCACATCTCTCGCTGCGAGTTAAGTTCGCCGAGCGTGCGAAGTTGGCTGACCGCATTGCCCAGGGCGGTGGCTTCCCTCGCCCAGCAAACGACGGGCAGCCCGGTCGCGTCAGCCGTCGCCTGTTGCAACAGCCCATTCGCCCCACCGCCGCCGACAACGGCGATCGAGTGGAGAGGAGTGCCGGTGATTGAGGCGATGTCTTCTGCAACCAGGCGATACGACAGTGCGAGCGAGTCGATGATTGTGCGCGTGATCTGCCCGACGGTCTCAGGCACGGCAATGGCATTCGCCCGGCAATAGTTCTGAATTCGACGCGGCATGTCGCCCGGTGCAAGAAAGTCGATCGCGTTCGTATTGATAACGCTGCGCAACGGCGCTTCTGCCGCAGCGAGGTCTACCAGCTCTTGGTAGCCGAATGTTTGGCCATCGCGTTGCCACTGACGGCGGCACTCTTGAAGCACCCACAGTCCCATGACGTTGCGCAGGAACCTGGTGGTGCCGCCGTAGCCACCCTCGTTGGTCATGTTCGCGCTGCGCGCCGCGGCGTTGATGATCGGCGCTTCGAGAACAACGCCCACGAGCGACCATGTTCCCGACGAGATGAACAAGGTTTGGCGCCCAGCATCCGGAATCGCAAGAACTGCGCTCGCTGTGTCGTGGGCGGGAGGCGCGATCACCCGAGTTTCGCTCAGGCCACCCACTGCCAGGTCACCAACTACGGCACCGATATCGGTGCCGGGGGCGACGACCTCCGGCATGATGTGTGCGGGCAGTTCAACAAGGTCAAGCAGTTCTGTTGCCCACTCTCCTCGTCTGGTGTCGAACATTCCCGAGGTGGATGCTGCGGTGTACTCAGTGACACTGCTGCCGCTGAGCAGGCGATGCATCACGTCGGGCATCATCAGAATTCGATCAACCTTTGCGAAGTGTTCGGCGCGATTGGACTTTTCTGCCATGAGGCCGAACAGACTGTTTATCTCCATGAGCTGAATGCCCGTGGCGTCGTAGATCGTTTGCGGACCGAGCGTTCGGATGGCGTCATCGAAGCACTCGACTCGGTGAGCGTCGCGGTAGGCAGTCGGTGCACCCAACAGTTCGCCCTTGCGCCCGTAGAGTCCGTAGTCCAGCCCCCAGGTATCGACGCCGGTAGAGGCAACAGCGCCTCGACCAGCTAAGTTCGAAAGCCCTTTCTGCACGTTCGCCCAGATCTCATCGAGGTCCCAGTGCAACCATCCGGAGGTGGTGCGAGGCACGTGCGCGAATCGGTGGGCGATCTGAAGCTCGAGCGTTGCGCCATCAAAGCTGACCCCCGCGACCCGTCCGCTTTCAGCCCCGAGATCAATCGCCGCTACTACGACGCTCATTCGTCGCCGCTTTCGTCTCGCGACCGTCCGTTGACGGCCTGCTGCGCGCGGATGCTGTCGTCGAGGATTGCGCCGGTGCCCGCGACTCGGTGCACGGGAACCCCGCGGGCTTCCCATTTCGACACGAAAGAGTCGTCGGCGTGCTCGTCGGTGTACAACCCGGCGAGCGTGTCCACGTCCGCGAAGGTATGCAGACCAAAAGAGTTGATCTTCGACGAGGTGAACAATCCATAGACCGCGTCAGTCGCGGCGACCAGGCCCTGTTTGGTGAACGCTTCTTCGTTCGAAAGCTCAAGCAACCCGAGCTCTAGAGACAGCGAAGCCACTCCGAAGAAGCCCATGTCAATGCGACCGCGCCCCTCCATGACATTCGAAATCGCTCCAACCATTGAAGCCGATGCTCGTCGAAGAACTCCGCCCGGCATGATCACAGTTGCACGAGAGTGGTCCATGAACAGGGTCGCTACTCTCATGCCGTAAGTGATGACGATCAAGTCACGTCGATCGAGCAATTCCAGCGCCATGTAGTAGGTCGTCGTCGATGAATCCATCGCGATGACGGATCCGTCTGGCACCAGTTGCGCCGCTTCGCGAGCGATCTCGCGCTTGGTGTTGGCGTCCTTACGCAGACGTTCAGCGAAGGCGCCTTCCTCGCCGGTCGACGAGGCCACCGCACCACCGCGGACGCGCCGTAACAGTGAGCGTTCCTCGAGGGTTGCGAGGTCTTTGCGAATCGTTACCGCTGACACTCCAAGACGCTCGGCCAGATCGTTCACGACGACTCGGCCGTGGGCGTTGAGATCTTGGAGGATGCCTTCCTCACGCACAAAGTCGTACCGCTGTGACACTTTGGCTCCTGAGGATCGACGACGCTGACGAACAAAGCTGAACGCTCTGTGTAGAGGACGCTAACCCAAATGGTCGTTTGCCGTCAAGAAACGAAAGCAAAAAGAAACTAAATCGCTTTCGAACGAAGATATTCAGTTGACTTGCGGCTTTTTCATTCCTACAGTGATCGCAAGACAACTCACGATGCCCAGCAACTATTGGCGGCTGTGGGTTACCCACTCGGTCGAGGACGATCAGTAGCATGCGCGCCTCGAATACAACGCGATGCGGCGGGCATCAGGGAAGCAGGCGAAGTGTCTATCGGATGCCATGGCCCCGGTTTAGACCAGCACTTCTTCGCCGCGCGCGCATACGGTTGTCGCAACGCACACCGACGAGTCGCCCTCGCCGCACCGACCATCTCTTTGCCCTGACGCCTATCCCCACTGACGAAGGATCTACCATCATGACGAATCAGGCAGCAGCCGAGCTCCTCGCTCGCTCCAATCGACTTGGAGCCGACCCAAAGAACACCAACTTCGCAGGCGGAAACACCAGCGCCAAGGGATTCGAACGGGATCCCCTCACCGGAGAGCCTGCGCAACTGATGTGGGTCAAGGGCTCAGGCGGAGACCTCGGAACACTCACCGAGTCGGGATTGTCCGTGTTGCATGTGGAACGCCTAAGGGCACTCACTGATGTCTTCCCCGGAATCGACCGAGAAGACGAGATGGTGGCCGCGTTTGACCACGTGCTATTCGGCAAAGGCGGAGCAACGCCGTCGATCGATACCGCAATGCATGGTTTGGTAGATGCAGCGCACGTCGATCATCTTCACCCAGATTCAGGAATCGCCATTGCCGCGGCCGCAGACGGTGAGAGCCTCACGGCAGAGATCTTCGGCTCGAAAGTGGCCTGGGTGCCGTGGCGACGGCCCGGCTTTCAGCTCGGTCTCGACATCGCAGCGATCAAAGAGTCGTCGCCCGAAGCAATCGGAGTCATCCTGGGTGGTCACGGAATCACTGCGTGGGGAGACACCAGCGACGAGGCAGAGGCAAATTCTCTTTGGATCATTGAGACAGCCGCCGACTACATCGAGAAGCACAGCAAGGCGGAGCCATTCGGACCAGCCCTGGCCGGCTTTGAAGCCCTACCCGAGCGGGAGCGCCGGGCAAAAGCGGCCGCTCTCGCGCCGGCGATTCGCGGGATGGTCTCGAGCGACCGACCAATGGTTGGCCACTTCAGCGACGGTTCCGTCGTTCTGGACTTCCTCGCCGCAGCGGAGCACCCGCGACTCACGGCGTTGGGAACAAGTTGCCCCGATCATTTCCTTCGCACCAAGGTAAAGCCGCTGGTGCTTGATCTGCCAGCCACCACCAGCGTTGAGGACTCCGTGGCGCGCCTGGCAGAGTTGGTCGTCGAGTATCGCCGCGACTACCAGCACTACTACGAGCGCCATGCCACGGCACAGAGCCCTGCAATCCGGGGTGTCGATCCGATGATTGTGTTGGTGCCCGGGGTGGGCATGTTCAGCTTCGGCGCCAACAAGCAGACAGCGCGCGTTGCTGGCGAGTTCTATATGAACGCCATCAACGTCATGCGCGGCGCCGAGGGAATCTCGACCTACCAGCCGATTAGTGAATCAGAGAAGTTTCGTATCGAGTATTGGTCACTCGAAGAAGCCAAGCTCCAGCGCATGCCAGCTCCCAAGCCGCTCGCTTCACGGATCGCGTTTATTACGGGTGCGGCGGGCGGAATCGGCAAGGCCACCGCAAAGCGCCTCGCAGCCGAAGGTGCGTGTGTTGTCGTCGGAGACCTCGACCTTGAACGAGCAACGGCCGCTGCCGCGGAAATCGGGTCGACAGATGTTGCCATTGGTGTCGCCGTCGATGTCTCCGACGAAGACGCAGTGAAGGCGGCAATTGACCGCACCGTGTTGGCCTTCGGCGGACTCGATCTCGTGGTCAACAACGCGGGGCTTTCACTGGCCAAGTCGTTGCTTGAGACGACGGAGGCAGACTGGGACCTGCAGCACAATGTGATGGCCAAGGGCTCGTTTCTGGTTTCCAAAAATGCCGCCCGCGTCATGATCGCTCAGAACCTGGGCGGCGACATCGTCTACATTTCGAGCAAGAACTCGGTATTCGCTGGCCCTAACAACGTCGCATATTCAGCAACGAAGGCCGATCAGTCGCACCAGGTGCGATTGCTCGCGGCAGAATTGGGAGAATTTGGAATCCGTGTGAACGGCATCAATCCTGATGGCGTCGTCCGCGGCTCCGGCATCTTCTCCTCCGGTTGGGGAGCGAACAGAGCCGCCACCTATGGCGTCGACGAAGCCGACCTCGGAAATTTCTATGCGCAGCGAACCATCTTGAAGCGCGAAGTTGTTCCAGAGAACGTTGCGAATGCCGTGTTCGTGCTGTGCTCGTCTGACCTGTCGCACACGACTGGCATGCACATACCCGTGGATGCAGGGGTGGCCGCAGCGTTCTTGCGCTAGCGCGCGGCGGCTCGTGCCCAGGCGACCTCTTGTCGACCCTTCGATCGTAGGATGAGCGAAGACGACTGAGCGCACTCAGTGCGCACGATGATGGGGTGCTCATGGCAGACGACAGGGACTCGTTGCTCGAAGCCCGAGCCGTCAGCGTCGTCATCGATAACCAGGTACTGCTACCTGAGACGTCGTTGTGCGCATCCGAGGGAGAAGCCGTTGCGATCCGCGGGCAGAACGGCGCAGGCAAGACCACCTTGCTTCGCGTTCTCGGCGGCTTGACCTCGCCGAGCAGCGGTCAGGTCAAGCTTCGGGGCGAACAACTAAGCACCCGCAAGGCGAGTCACCGCGCGGCCATTGCCGCCATGATCGGCTCCCCGCCATTCGCGCGCGACCTGACATTGCGAGAACAACTGAGATTCGTTCGTGCGACCTGGGGCGATTCCGCTGAGGCGGGCGAGGCCACGGGCTACGCGCTTCTCGACGACTTCAACATCACCCCGCTCGCGGAGCGCTACACGCACGAGCTCTCGTCTGGGCAACTCCAGCTATTCTCGCTCGCGCTCACCCTGTCGCGTCCGTGCGATGTGTATCTTCTCGATGAACCAGAACAGCGGCTAGACGCCTCACGGCGAGCCCTCGTCGCTACTGCGATTCGTCGTCGGTTGACCGACGGAATCGGCGTCGTATTCGCGACACACGATGCCGCACTCGTAGATGCAGTCGGCGCACAAGCGATCACCGTCGGCGAACCGGTGTGAACATTTCACCCAGCCGCTCCGACCGCGGCCGAGTCCATGCCGCACACGCGGTATGGCGCGCCCGGTCTGACCGCCCTTCGGGTTGGAACATGGCGTACGTCGTCTATGTGGGCGTGCTCGTCGGTGCCGTGCTGGGCGTCCCGATTGTCCACGCTGTGGTCCTCACGCTGGCTCTACCCGCCGCGCAAGAGGCAATGCTCAACGAATCAGCCCGCACAATCATCACCGTCTTTGCGTCCGGACTGGGGTGTCTTGCGTTGGCAGGCGGTCGGGTGCGCGGCCCGGTGGCCCCCGCTCCCTTTGTCGCGAGCACGCTCGGTAACAGCTCGATTGCGCCTCGAGTCGCCTGGGGCCGTCAGTTGACGTTTGCGCTCGTGAGCACCATCTTGCTTTTTGCTGCCGTCGCCGCATTGGCCGTTACCGGGTTCGTCGCTGGCAATCAAGAAATTGGCGCCAGCCTGAGTTTTGTCGCTGGTATGTGCCTGGTGGCGGTGTTGTTCGGGATGCTGTGGCTTATCGGTCAGGCCTTGCCCCGCTGGTGGACAGTCAGCATCGGCGCAGCAGTGGCGGGTAGCGCGGCGCTCGCCATCTTCATACCCTCAGCGTGGGCATCTCCTTGGTCGCTGCTTGCTGCTCTTTGGCCGTCGACAGCTCCGGCAAGCGTCGATTCGAGGCTCTCATTGGCCGTGCTCGGCGTGCTCGCACTCGTTTCGCTCGCGTTGGCGCTCGTTCTCGTCGAGCGGCTTGATCCACGAACCGTAGTTCTGCATGCGGAGCGGTGGGAGGCTCTCACCCAGCTCGTACGCACCGGTGATTTTGCGGGCGCCTTCGACCGTTTGCGAGCGGTTCCTGCTGTCGGTCGGCGAGTGCGGATTCCGCTGGACCAGCCCCTCGCCCTCGCTGTCTTGCAACGCGATGCAATCGGTCTAGCGCGCAATCCGATACGCCTCGCTGTGGCACTTGCCACGCTCGCGCTCGCTTTGTCGGGTGTCGCGTGGAGATGGATGCACGTCGCCGCTGACGGAGTGACCTGGGCATATGCGCTAGCTGCTGGGCTGCTCGCTTTTGCAGCACTGGGAGTCTTCTCTGATGGTTTTCGCCATGCCGCCGATACCGCTGGCCGACCGTCGTTGTTCCGTCAAACCCCAGCGGAACTGTTTCGGCTACACACCATGCTTCCTGCCCTGGCGATCGTCATTCCCACAATCACCGCCGCGCTAGCCGGTGGCGCGGCGACAGCTGCGACAGCGGTAGCCCTCTCGGCGACTCTTGTTGCAGTTCGCGCCTGCGACGCGGCAAAGGGTCCGATGCCAATCGAGCTCCTGATGCCAGTGCCCACCCCGGCCGGAGATGCATCTTCGATCGGCGCGGCTTTCTGGCAGGCTGATGCACTGATCATCGTGGGTGTTCTCGCCGTCTGGCTCGGTGCCGGATCTGCGAATAGCCCCACCGTGCTCTTTTGGGTTGTCCCCATCATCGCCCTGCTAGCTCTGCTGACTTCGGGGCGGCTGCGCCGGTCGATGTCTCTGACGTAGAACGATCGTTAGCGCGCGCGCCGCTCTCACCCAGCTCTAGACAGGTTGCAGCACCGACTCCGTCTCAAGCAGCTCATTCGCGCGATCGCCGAGTGCGGCATGCAAGGTGAGGATGCCACCCGAAAGCGACGCCGAATCCATACCCGCCTGGGTAACGACGCGGTGAGCGATCGCCGAGCGCACGCCCGACGCGCACATCACGCGCACCGGCCGCCCGGCGGCCTGCTCGCGAACCTCGTCGATTCGTTCGCGCAACTCTGTGTGCGGAATGTGCAGCGCGCCGGGAAGGTGACCTTTCACCCACTCATCAGGGCGACGAACGTCGAGCACGAGAGAGGTGTTGAGCACCTCGTCGAGGTCATCGGCGTACCAGAGCTTGAGGGTGCCGTTCAGCACGTTCTCGCCGACCATGCCGGTGAGGTTGACGGCGTCCTTCGCCTGGCCGTATGGGGGCGAATATGCCAGGTCGAGATCGATCAGCTCGTCGACGGTCATGCCCGCACGAATCGCGGTTGCCAGCACGTCAATGCGCTTGTCGACGCCCTCGAGGCCCACTGCCTGCGCGCCGAGAATCAGGCCGTCTTCGGGAGCGATGTGCACAACCAGGTGCACTTGGGTGGCGCCGGGAAAGTAGCCTGCATGCTGATTCGCGTGCAGGTGCAGCGTGCGAAACTCGACACCCGCGTCAACGAGTGCTCGCCGATTGGCGCCGGTGAGTGCTGCAGCCAGCGAGCCGACCCGCACGATGGCGGTGCCGACCGGCTGCGGAATCTCACGAGCGAGATCCGGACGCAGAATGTCATCGGCGACCAGACGGCCAGCGCGGTTCGCGGGGCCCGCGAGCGCCACCGGACGCCGAGCGCCGGTAACCGAGTCGACGCTGAGCGTGGCGTCGCCGACCGCCCAAATGCCGGGCACGTTGGTGCGTCCGTGCGAATCTACAATGATTGCGCCGCGCTCGCAGGCGACTCCGGCCTGCTCGAAGACCTCGGTGTCGGGGCGGACTCCGACCGAAACGACGACCAGGTCAGCATCCACTCGGGAGCCGTCGGCGAGAACGACGGTGTCGCTATCGACGCCTGGTTCGATGGATGCTGCAGCTACCCCGACGCGCAGGTCGATGCCGAGCTGGCGCAACTCTTCGGTGATCAGCCAGGCCAGTTCGGGTTCCATGGGAGGCAACGGCTGAGGAGCGAGTTCGACGACCGTGACCTCCAGGTTCTGGGCCGCGAGCGCTTCGGCTGCTTCGATTCCGATGAAGCCTGCGCCGAGCACGACAGCGCGCCGCGCTCCCCCGGTGACCATGTCTCGCAGATCGGTGGCATCGTTCACAGTGCGCAGTGTTCGCACGCGCGGCGAGTCGATTCCTGGCAGAGGTGGCACGAATGCGGCGGCACCCGGCGAGAGCACGAGCGCGTCAAAGCCGATGTTCTGTTCGCCCTCCGCGGTGTGCACCGTGACGGTCTTCTTCGATGCGTCGAGGCCGACCACGTCGTGGCCGGGTCGTACGTCAAGGGCGAGCGCGGCATGAAGCGATGCGGGCGTTTGCACGAGCAGCGCGGCAGGATCTTCGATCTCTCCCCCGACGAAGTAGGGCAGGCCGCAGTTCGCGAACGAGACATGCTCGCCGCGCTCGAGAACGATGATGTTGGCAGACTCGTCAAGGCGGCGGGCTCGGGCAGCGCAGCTCATGCCTCCTGCAACGCCGCCAACAACAACGATGGTCTTCGGCTGAGTCGCATCGACGCGATCAGGCATTGTCGTGCCCCTGGCAGCGCTGCTCGGCGGGAACGCCGGCGAGTGCTTCTTCAATGTGTTGGCCGCAGCCATCCCACGTCGCCTTGCCGCAGATCGGGCAAGTAACTCGCATGCACATGGTTGGTCCTCTCGGTTGCCTATACCAAATCTAGCATACCCTGGGGGGTATGCTTGGTTAGGTGCGCCGCGGCCATCGCGGCAGATTAGGGGCTCGTTCAGCGCACCGCATTCCAACGTAGGCGCTGCGGATCAGCATCCCACTCTGCAAGGATCTGCTCCACCGACACCACCGGAAAGGTTGTGACGAGCAAGCCATCGACCGCGTACACGAGCGCCCACTCCTCCGACTGCGACGTGCGCTCGAGCGCAAGTGTTGCACCACCAGCTTCACGAATACACGCGGCACGCGACAGCGCTGAGTGCGCCGCCTCGCCGACGCGCTCAAGCAGTGTACGAGGCGAGGCCCACGGCACAAAGGCGTCGGCGGGCAGCCCGCATGCGATTGCAAGGTGTCCGTTCATCCAGCGGGCACGCTTCAGTCCGTAGGGCGTCTCGGCTCTTGAGAGCAAGTACCCGTAAACGTGCAGTACCCCGGCATTGCCCACCGGCCACTGCGCTTGTAGTTGGGCACGATCGTGGAGCGCATCGAAGACCGTTCGGCTAATCACGGCCGCGCCGATGTTCTCGTCGACGACCGTGGACGCGCCCCACTCGGCAAAGCGCCCGGCTGTGGCGTCTGCGTCGATTGCGGCACCCAGCCACGGGTACTTGTCGAGCGTGGCTACGGCGTCACGCTCGGACTGCTGAGCGGCAGCATCCAGAGCATCGATCACAAGGCACCAGCGTACGTGCGTTGCTCGTAGAGCGGAGTTCACACACTGTTTACGCAGGATGGTCGCTTCGTCCACATTCGTGGGTAATCATGGACGCAACGTCCACACCGGGTTGGAAAGCAGTCCGGATGAGAAGGAGAGCCGTGAGCCCCACCATATTTTTCGATTTCGATGGCACGCTTGCACTCGGCGATGGCCCCATCACGGCGTTCGCCCGCGAGATTTCGGCACGCATGAACGATGCCGAGTTCATCGACCGAGCGGATGCTGCACTGGCAGCCTTCGCAAGCGGAGAGCACAGCTACCGCGACGGATACGACGCCGTGACAAGCGTCGCGCTGGCAGAAGGAGTCGACCGAGACGTCATCGGCGCCTCGTACAACGCATCACGCGCCATCCTGGGGTCTGACGGCGCCGCGGTCGCCCCACCCTCGGGTCTCGCCGAGTTCTTCGAGCGCGTCGGCGCGCAAGCGAACCTCGAACTGGCCACCAACGCACCAGGGAGCGGCGTCGTCGCCGTGCTCGAATCCTGGGGTGTCGCCGACGTGTTCGACGCGATGCACTTCAGCGTCGGCAAGCCCGAAGGGCTGGAGCCAGTGCTGACCGCCGCTCTCGATCGCGGCCCCGTGCTTTCCATCGGCGACATTTTCGAGTTCGACCTTGCGCCGGCGAGCCGCCTGGGTGCCGACACCGCGCTGGTCGGCGCCACCGCATCAAGCTCAGCTGTCGCCACCACGATGCGAGGCGCTAGCCTCGCCGACCTCTACGACGAGATCATCGCCTGGGTCGCAGCCTCTACTTCTTCTTCCGCCATCCCGAACACCACGTCCCCCGAAAGGTCCAACTGATTATGCGCAAGTCCCTGCTCATCGCGGGTGTCGCGGCTACCGCCGCCCTCACCCTCGCCGGCTGCAGTAGCAGCTCCGACACCGCGTCGACCGAAGAGGTCACCGAGTGGCCCGAGTCGATCACGATCTCTCTCGTGCCGTCGGTCGAGGGTGAAGACCTCGCCGAAGCACTCGACCCGCTGACGACTTACCTGTCTGACAACCTCGGCATCGAGGTCAACGGCGTGGTCGCTACCGACTATGCAGCCACGGTTGAGGCGCTCGGCGCCGACCAGGCGCAGGTCATCATCACCGACGCTGGCTCGCTCTACAACGCCACCGACCGCTACGACGCCGAACTGGTTCTTCGTGACGTGCGCTTCGGTGCCACCTCGTACGCGTCTGTCGCATTCACGAATAACCCCGACAAGTACTGCGCCGACGAGCCCGTGATGTCGACTTATGCGGCGAGCGACATCGAGCTGTCGTACTGCAACGGCATCGAAGCGGCCGGCGAGGCTGCCATGGGCCAGGGCGCAGCAGGCCTTGACTCATTGGCTGAGATCAGTGACGGAACCATGGTTGCCCTGCAGGCAGCAACGTCACCTGCCGGTTACCAGTACCCCGTCGTTGCAATGCGCGAAGCAGGCATCGACACCGATGCAGGAATCACTCAGGTTCCCGTCGAGGGCAACAACAACGCGGTGCTCGCGGTCTACAACGACGACGCTGAAATCGGCTTCGCCTACTGGGATGCCCGCACCACGGTCACCGAAGAAGCACCTGACATCGCCGAGAAGGTCGTAGCTTTCGCCTACACCGACATGATCCCCAACGGCGGCGTGGCTGTCTCGAACACCTTGCCCGCTGACTTGGTCACTGACCTGACCGAACTGATGGACGGCTACGCCGATTCATCCGAAGAGGCAGCGAGCGTCATGTTCGACCTCGTTGGTCTCTCGGACTGGACGAGCGAAACCGCTGAAGACGAGATCGCCCGCTACGGCGAGATCCTCGCTCAGTTCTCGAACTGAACAACTCACTGAAAGAGTCGATGCATGCACATTGACCCGCATCGCGCGGAGGCCGGGATTCACCCCTCGGCCTCCGCGTCGTGGTCCATCAGTCTCGACGACGTGTCGGTGACTTACCCCAACGGCACCCGCGCGCTACGCGGAGTGTCACTCGACATCGCCGCTGGCGAGATGGTCTCGATCGTCGGGCTTTCGGGCTCAGGAAAGTCGACGCTCATTCGCACGATCAACGGTTTGGTCGGCGCGACCAGCGGCATCGTCACCGTCGGACCGCACACGGTGACGGGCATGCGGGGGCGCGAGCTACGCCGCTTGCGTGGGCACATCGGCATGATCTTCCAGGGATTCAACCTCGCCGACCGCACGAGTGTGTATCGCAACGTGCTCGTCGGCAGGTTCGCGCACACGCCGAGCTATCGCACGATGCTTGGCATCACCACACACCACGACCGCGAGCTCGCACTCGGCGCGCTCGATTCAGTCGGCATGCTCGAAAAGGTATGGATTCGCGCTGGCCAGCTCTCGGGCGGCCAGAAGCAGCGCGTCGCGATTGCTCGCGCCCTCACCCAAGAGCCGAGTGTCATGCTCGCCGACGAGCCGGTTGCGAGCCTTGACCCACCGACCGCGCATACCGTGATGAACGACTTGCGTCGCATCAACACCGACGCTGGCCTCACTGTGCTGGTCAACATCCACCTGATGGATCTTGCGCGCACCTACACGACGCGAATGATCGGGTTGCGCGACGGCGAACTGGTCTATGACGGCTCCGCGGCAGATGCCACCGAGAAGGATTTCGAGCAGATCTACGGTCGGCCGATCCAGCCAGACGATCGGCTTGGCTCGTGAGCGCGCCCGCTCGCGAATTCACACTTCCGCCCAAACCCACGGCGCGGCTGCGCGTCGCTTTAATCGTTGCGGCATTCGTCGCCTTCACTATCGCTACGTGCACCCCTGCCATCGGCGGCATCAACCTCGACTTCGGTGCGCTCATTCGCAATTGGGACAACGGCTCGGGCTTGATGGCGCAGCTGTTCCAGCCCGATTTCTCGTTCATCCCGCGCACCATCGAGCCCATGATCGAGACGCTGCAGATGGCGCTGATCGGCGCCGTCGCGGCCGCGATCGTCTCGGTGCCGCTCACACTGTGGGCGGCGTCTCCGACCAACCCGAACTCTTTCACCCGCAATACCGTCCGCACGGTCATAAATGTCGTGCGCGCAGTCCCCGACCTCGTCTACGCCACGATCCTGGTCGCGATGGTAGGCGTCGGGGCTCTGCCTGGCCTCATGACGTTGTTCTTGTTCGACATCGGCATCATCGTGAAGCTGGTCTCTGAAGCAATCGACTCGGCTGACCACCACTACATGGAAGCGGGTCACACCGCGGGTGGCACACAAGCACAGATCAACCGCGTGACGGCGCTGCCGCAGTCATGGCCGCTCTTTGCCAACCAGTGGCTCTACACGCTCGAGCTCAATGTGCGTATCTCAGCCATCCTCGGAATCGTCGGCGCTGGCGGCATCGGCCGGCTTCTCGACGAACGACGCGCTTTTTATGCATACGACGATGTCTCGATCATCATTCTCGAGATTCTCGTCGTGGTGATCCTGATCGAAATCGCGTCCAATGCACTCCGGAGGCGTCTCGTATGAGTCATCAGCACACCGACTTCGCCGTGCCACCGCGTCCGTCACGTGTGGTGCCCGCGCTATGGGCACTGGTTGCCGGCGTGATCATCATCGTCGCGGCTGCGGGATTGCCCATCGACTGGAGCGATCTGGGCGCCGTGCCTGGACAGGTGTGGCACTACTCCGTCTTGATGTTCGAGAACCCAAACTGGGAGAAGTTGCCGCGCGCACTTTTCGAGATGTGGCGATCGATCTCGATGGCATGGGTGGGCGCGATCATGTGTGTGGTCGTCTCCATTCCTCTAGGCATGCTGGCCGCCCGCTCGGTCGGACCCGTGTGGATACGGCTGCCGCTTCGCTGGCTGTTCGCGGTGATCCGAGCAGTTCCTGAGGTGATCATCGCCCTGATCCTGTTGACCATCACTGGCCTCACTCCGTTCACCGGGGCACTGGCGCTGGGTATCGCGGGAATCGGAACACAGGGCAAGTGGGTCTATGAAACGGTCGAGTCTGTGCAAGAAGGGGCGTCCGAAGCCGTCCGCGCCGCGGGCGGTGGCACTGCCGAGGTGACCCGTTGGGCTTTGTGGCCCGCCGCAGCACCCACGCTGATGTCGTTCGCGCTGTACCGATTCGAGATCAACATTCGCACCTCGGCTGTGCTCGGCCTTGTTGGTGCCGGCGGCATCGGCACCATGCTCGCGAACTACACGAACTTTCGCGAGTGGGATACGGTCGGGATGCTGCTGATTGTGGTCATCGTCGTCACGATGCTGATGGATGCTATCTCTGGAGCAATCCGGCGACGAATCATGAACGGCGCACGCATGTCGACGAAGGCCCCCGCCAAACTGAAGAGAACAAGGAGTAGCGATGTGGTCAGGGTCAGCTGAGGCGCCTCCTACCGTGCGGATCGCGATGCTCGCCCCTTCGCTGCAGCCCAGCGAGCGACGTGTGGCCGAGGCGATAGCCGGCGACGCGGAGAACGCGATCGAACGCACCGCTCAAGAAATCGCGGACCTCGTCGGGGTGGGTCGGGCCACGGTTGTTCGCACCGCTCAATCGCTCGGCTACGACGGCTATCCGCAGCTGCGCGTCGCACTCACACGGGAAGTGGCGCTTGGCGGGTCGTCCGCACCGGATGCTTCAGATGGAACGATGCTCGGTGCCGTCAGGGCATCGATCGACCGAGTAGCGGGCCGGCTTAGCCAAACGACCTCTGCGCTCACCGAGGAGTCACTGGAAGAGTTCGTGCGCGTGCTGGACGAGTCGCACCGGGTTCTTGTCGCGGCGAATGGTCTATCCGCCCCGCTCGGCCTTGACCTTGCCATGCGGCTGGTGTCGAGCGGGCGATCCACCGAGTATATGTCTGACACCATGGGCCAGCAGATCACAGCAGCTCAGCTCGGCAAGGGTTCAGCCTGTCTTGTTATCTCGGGCTCCGGGGCAAACCGCGCAACCCTCGAGGTAATCGATACGGCGCGAGCCAGCGGCGCAACCGTGCTGGTGATTACTTCGTTCCCGCGATCTGCAGCCGCTGAGCGCGCTGATGTGACACTCGTCGTCGCGCCCATCGATGACTCGTTTCGCGAAGAACTTGTTCACACCTCACGCGCCGCCCTCATGCTCATGACCGAGTCGGTCGTGGCGCTGCTCGCCGCTCGTCGCGGAGTCGCAGCCCGCGAGGCACGCGCGGCAACGCTGTCTGTTCTCAGTCGGTCGCTCTCGGAGTAGGTCTAGTCCGCGGCTTTCGCGCTCTTGTTGTTGTGTCGGCGAACTTCAAAGAGCTCGCCCCCCGCGGACAATACGCAGGGCTGTCACCAGCGCCACTCCGCCCAATAGGTTGAGCGCCAGCACAGGGAAGAACCACCCCGCCCAGTCGAGATAGCTGATGTCGGCGCCACTGACGATCGCCCCGAAGGCAAACAGCGAATCCAGGATCGAATGAAAGAGTTGGAACCCCGCTAACACGAACCCTCCGACGACGGCGGCAGCGATCTTCGGCATCTCAGAGTGGGCGCCCTCCTGCATCCGAGTCATCAGGGTGATTACTGCGCCGCCCAAGATGGCGAGTGCCACGAACTGCCAATCAAAAGGCGCGTCAATAAAGTGGTGCGCTGTTTCGGCGAGAAGATCGTGCCATTCAGGGAACGCGGTCACGATGATGAGCATCATCAACCAGCCACCGAAGAGATTGGCGATCAGCGTTCCCGTCCATAGCTTGACCAGTTGCAAGACCGTTCCTTCTCGAGCAACCAGCGCCGCAATCGGCATGAGAAAGTTCTCGGTGAACAGCTCGCTGTGGGCCAAAAGCAGCGCAACCAGGCCGACGCTGAACGCCACACCGGCGAGCAGCTGATCGCCCGTGGCATAGAGCACGCCCAGATATGCGAGCACGCCAATACCCACCTCGATACCGCCGAGAAAGCCTGTCACAAGCGTCGCGCGAAAAGTGCGGTGCAGGCGCTCAGCGCCCTCACCTACGACATCTTCGAACTCGACCTCAAGCTCTTCTTCGACGGGCCCCTCGTTATCACCATCGGCACGTCGTTCGTCGGCTCGGTTCTCGCGATCGCTAGCCATGCTCCGATCTTCGCACCCACGCTGTCTGATCTCAGTCGAGTTGACAGAACGCGAACCGAGGGATCTGGGCGTTTTCTCACCACAGTTGTCGCCGCGCCCGCAGCGCCCTCGAACCAGTTTGGTGACGCTGCGGGCATAGCTGCTCGGCGCGCTCAGTCGTCGGTGACGGTGACGTTCACGACGATGTTGCCGCGGGTTGCGTTCGAGTATGGGCAGATCTGGTGCGCGGCGTCTGCAAGCGCCTGCGCCGCGTCGTGTTCAAGTTCGGGGATAACTACCTCAAGGTCTACGGAAAGCACGAAGCCGCCCTCGCCGTTGGGCTCGATGTGCACGCGACTGCCTACTGAGGTGTCTGCGATGGCAACCTTCTGGTTGCGAGCAACGCTCTGCAAAGCAGAGTGGAAGCACGCGGCGTAACCCGCCGCGAACAGCTCCTCAGGGTTCGCGCCGTTTCCGGACCCGCCCATCTCTGTCGGGATGGCCATGTCGAGATTGACGTGACCCGATGTCGTGGCGACGTGACCATTGCGGCCAGCGCCGGTCGAAAGAGCTTCAGCGGTGTAGAGAACGCTCATGTGGGGATTCCTTTCAGAGAGACGATTTCGCTCAGAGAGACGATTTCGCGTCGAAACACCGACAGATGCCGGTGTATTTCAGGGGTAGGGGTCGTGGATGCTCAGGCAGGCGCCGGGGAACGAAGCGATGTCGTGAGCTCTCCCATGTTTACTGTGATGCGATGCAACTGGTCGAGCAAGCCAACAATCTCGTCGCGCTTGATGCCGTAGGCCTCGGGTAGGCACTCGACCGCAAGCGAGACGTCGCGGCGGAGCGCGCGGCCTGCCTCGGTCAGCGCGACCACCACCACCCGTTCATTGCCGACTCGTCGTTCTCGCGTCAAGAAACCGCGCGATTCGAGCCGTTGCACGAGCGGCGACAGCGTGCCTGAGTCGAGTTGCATCGCGGCCCCCAGCTCTCCTACCGACAGCTCGCCAGCGTGATCCAGCGATATGACTACGAGAAACTGCGGGTACGTCAGGTCGAAATCGGCGAGTACTGCGCGATAGGCCTGGGTGACGGCTCGGGATGCCGCATACAGCGAAAAACAAAGCATGTCGTCGAGTGATTCCTTGGCCATGGCTCAACTATTGCACGCAATTAGATTGTGCACAACTTTATGGAATGACGCCCCGCCACCGCATCTCGCTAGGCGCGGGCATCAACAGAATCGGCATCAGGCTGCCACGCCTGACAACTAGTCGACACCATGCTCCGAAAATAATCACAAACAGATAACGCCAAACGCTTGCCGCCGTTATCTTTCCGTTATAGAGTTCAGGAACGGTAGTTGTTTTGCTGTGGCAGCTACCGACATGTGATTGCAGGACACTCTTGGTGCAAGGGACAAGGCCCGGTCAGAAGCCTCTCTGACCGGGCCTTACTTTTGCCTAAAACTGATGGATGCTGCACTGACGAAGTGGCTCACACTCCGCCGCCACCGCCACCGCCGCCACCGCCGCCAGCTGAACCGCCACCACTCGAGCCACCCGACGTCGATGACGACGAGGCTGTGCTGGCCGAAAGCGTAGAGATTCCACTCGAGAACGATGCTGCGTTGAACCCGGCAGCGCCCACGTACCAACCTGGCGAGTTGCCCACGCCATACAGAACCGCAAGCTCTTCAGCCCATTCCTTTTCTTGACCGAAAACGACCGCGAAAGGCAACAGCTTCTCGTAAAGTCGCAACATCTGTCGCGAGTCTGTGGTGTCGACGGGCGACCGTTCCGCACCGGCGGGAGACTGCAGCATCCGGATGCGATCGGCCTCAGCCCACTCGATGAATACTTTGAGTCCCTTGAGGTGATCTCGCACCTCAGCACCCTTGGCGGTCAACGGCTTGCGCGTCAGTAGAGCAATGACCACGAAGAACGCGGGGATCGCCGCAATCAACAGCACGAACAGCAGCAGGCCGTCAACGAAGTTGGCGATCGCGATGAGCCCGAAGAACAGCACCGCACCTGCAGAAACCGCCGCCAGCAAGATGGGCAAGGCGCGCACGCCGGCGGGCACTTCACGACGAAGGCCACGGTTGACGAGCTCTTGTTGTGCGGCCTTCAAGATCTTCTGAGCCGCTGACGAGAACCGAGTGTCGCTGCGACCAAACTCGAACTCGTCGCCGGGCTGGCCATTCGGAAAGAGGCCCCTCAAGAGCATCCGTCCATCACCATCTGCCCTAGACGGGTCGACCAATTGCGCGATGAGCTTTGCGCCCCCGAAGAACTTGCGCTCACCCTCAATAATGCGCAGGCTTCCCACCACGGCCTGTTCAAGAACCTCTGCCGGAATCGCCTTGGCCGTAAGGCCCAATAACACCGCACTCTCGAGCGCGTCGACCACCGGCGGCGGAGTGAATTCGGCGATGATGGTGGGCCGCCCGGGGGCATCTCGCAGGAACCGTGCCCGATTTACGCCAGCCCACACCACCGAACCGATCAGCGCGAGCGCCGCGAGCAATTGCGCCCACCCCCAACCCGACGCAAACATCGACGGGTTGAAGGCGCTGAACGTTCCCGCTTCGAAGCCGATCGCCACGGTCATCGTCTGGTAGGCCAGCACGTTGGATGCCCCGGCTGCGAGAGCGTCACCCTCGTCGGCAATCGCACACACTGTGGTGTCGTTTGCGTAGCCCACGTAGCAGGCCTGCTGGCCGGTGCGCGCGGCGTTCAACTCATCGGCCATCGTCACCCGCGCGGTGACCTGCCCAAACGGCTGACTCCACTCGGTGCCGTTCACATTCCAATAGAACTCATCGGAGCCAGTGTTCTCGAAGTATCGGGTGACGTTTGTCAGCGTGTAGGTGAACACGTAAGTCTGCGACCCATACACATAGTCGTCTGACCTCGATGTCATCGAGAAGTAGCCGTCTTCGTGGTCAGTTTCGCTCGGGCGAAGGTTTCCGTTGCCATCGGTAATCGAGATGAGCTCAGGATCGGTCGGGGAGCCTAAATACGAATCTGGGATGCTGCGCCGCATGCCGCGGTTCTGGTCATACTCAGGAAACAACGCCACGAATGTCTCGGTCACCAGAGCCGTGCTGGTGCCGTCATCTGCACGGCCAAGCTCGTACTCGACGTCCAAGCTCTGAAAGGTGAAGTCATCGACGCCGGCAATCACCACACCAGAGGCGATCTGCGCGTCGGCGAGCGCAGGCGCCGCCGCGCCGCCCACGAGCAACACCGATAGCAACGTGACGAGCGCGCTTAGGCGAACCCATCGGGAGCGTATGCGCCCCACGCGCTGTTGTTCCCTTTGCTTGTCGATCACCCGCCCAGCCTACGACCAGGCGGCAAGTCGCTACTCTGAAGTCATGACCGATCGTCGTCTTGCTATCGATGCGTGGGAGAGTCTGTTTCGCGCTCAGCACGGGGTATTCGCCGAGATCAGCGATGACTTCGACGACACCCTCTCACAAGAGGAATACGACGTGCTGTTGACCGTCACGCGTGGCGAGGACCTCACCGCGCGCCTGCGAGATGTCACTGGCAACATGCTCATCAGTCAGCCCAGCGTGTCACGTCTCGTTGATCGCATGACAGCCCGAGGCCTGCTGACCAAGTGCCCCGATCCGCACGACGGACGCGGCTCGCTGGTTCGCGCAACTGACGAAGGTTCGGCCTTGTTCCGGCGCATCGCGTCGCGCCACGGAGCATCCATTGCCCGCAGGATGGCAGTGCTCAGCGACGAAGAACTCCAGCAGCTCCGCGCGCTGACTACGAAATTGCGACACGTCACACCCGACGACTGAGTCCGTTGCTAGGGCGTTCTGCGGCGCAGTGTTAGCGGCGCAAGAACCAGCGCACCAATGGTGAAAGCGGCAACCACGAGCATCGGACCGAATACGTCCCACCCCTCATCGCCGACGGTCACCGCGTTGATGGTGTCGATCGCATAGCTGAGCGGCAGAAAGTTCGAGATCACATAGAGCGCGTCGGGCATATCTTCGCGGGGCATGAACAAGCCACCCAGAATGATCTGCGGGAACACTAGCAACGGCATGAACTGCACCGCTTGAAACTCAGTGCGCGCGAAAGCGCTCGCCAGCAGCCCGAGAGCGGCGCCGAGAACCGCGTCGATCACCGCGACCAAGCCGAGTTGCCACAGCGGACCATCGACGGTGAGTCCGCACACGAACACGGCGAACGAAACCGTCACGACTGCTTGAATCGCGGCCATCAAGCCAAATGCGAGGGCGTAGCCAAGAATGAAGTCCGTCTTGCTGATCGGCGTCGTCATCAACCGTTCGAGCGTGCCCGAACGGCGTTCACGCAGCGTGGTGATCGAGGTGATGAGAAACATCACGATGAAAGGGAATAGCCCCAAAATGGCGCCGCCGAAGGTGTCGAACACTCCCTCTTGATCGACAAAGAGCCAGGCGAACAATCCCACCAGCAGGCTTGGTGCGATGAGCATCAGCGCGATCGAGCGTGGATCATGACGCAACTGGCGCATCACCCGCCCCGCGGTAGCGAACGTGCGAGCGCCGTTCATTGCTCGCTCCCTGATTGTTCGCGTGCTTCTCGGCGAGTAGGTGGTGTGACTGGGGCCTTGGCCGGCGCAGGCGCAGCTTTCTTCGATGCGGAAGCTGTCACGTCTGTTTCTGTCGGCGGGGATGCTGCAGCATCCCGTTCGATCAAAGCCAAGAACGCAGCCTCGGCATCGCTCGTGCCGGTGTCTCGCAGCACCTGCTGGGCTGTGGTGTCAGCGATGACCCGACCTGCTCGCATCAGAAGCAGGCTGTCGCACCGCGTGGCTTCATCCATCACGTGGCTGGAGACGATCAAGGTAGTGCCTGCGTCGGCGAGCCCGCGGAAGATCTGCCAGAGTTCGGCCCTCAGCACCGGGTCGAGACCCACCGTTGGCTCGTCAAGCACAATCAGCTCGGGCTCACCGAGCATGGCGACCGCGAGTGAGACGCGGCTCTCTTGCCCTCCACTGAGTGAATCGATCGTCTGGCTGCGCTGCGTGCCGAGACCCACCTGCTCGATTACCCGGTCAACGTCGCTCGACCCAGCGGCGATGAGGCGTGCGAAGTACTTGAGATTTTGTTCGATGGTCAAGTCGGAGTAGACCGAGGCCGCTTGAGTGTCGTAGGCAACGCGGTGGCGCAGGTTCTTCGCACCGGCGGGGCTCCCGAGCACGGTGATACTGCCGCCAGCTACCTTCTGCACCCCGACGATTGCACGCATCAGCGTGGTCTTGCCGCACCCTGACGGGCCCAGCAGCCCAGTGATATGCCCCCGCGCGATGTCGAGGTCAAGCCGGTCGAACACTTTCGTGGATCCGCGAGACACTTCAAGGCCTCTCACCTGCACGGCTGGCGCATCTGCTGCACCAGGCGACTGCGATGAAGCATCCGCCAATTTATTCATCATGCGATGAATTATTCCGCGTGAAGGATAGAGCGTCAAGAGCTTGCGGGATTCGTAGCCTTTCCGTCCAACCAAAGCTCATCCGAAACATCGGAATGTGCACCTGCCGTGCCGACATGTTTCGCCGCGATCTTGGGGCCCTTGGTGATCACGTGCACCAAGGCCATCGCATGCCCTCGGCCGAGCCCATAGTCGTCGGCAAGCCATGTGACTATCTCGCCAGCCTTGGCGCCAGGCCCGAACCCTTTCGCAGTGGCGAGGTCGACAAATTCACACGGGGTGATTCCGGTCTTGTCCTCGGTGTTGTCGAGGTATGCCTGGAAAGACATCTGCGTCCTTTCACTGCGAGTTCGGGTCAACCGTAGAGATAGCCCTGAACGGTCGGTCCAATTCGTCCCACCAGTTCGTCGACAGAGGCATGCGACAGCGCTGGCAGCTTGATGACGTAGCGCGCAACGATCAAGCCCGCGATCTGCGATGCAACCAGACTGGCTCGCAGCTGCGCGTCGTCGCTATCGAGCGTGCCTGATACTCGGCCGATCACCTCGCGAGAGAGAAAGCCTGCGAGCAGCGGTGTGGTGAGCCGGTTGCCGAGCGCTGTACGCATGAGGGCCACGCCTCGCCGTTGCACCTCGGGCTTGTCCCACGACTCAAGCAGATATCGGATGATCCGCTCGCCCACCTCGGATTGAGGCCCGGCCAGAATCTCAGGCAACGCCACATCGGGTCGCATAGGTGCACCCACCGCTTCGCCGAACAGGTCAGCCTTCGTGCCGAAGTAGTGATGCACGAGGGCAGCGTCCACGTCTGCGCGCGCCGCAATGGCACGCATCGTGGCTCCGTCGTAGCCCGCCTCGCCAAACTCGTCGATCGCGGCATGCAGAATGCGCTCGCGTGTGTTCGACTCGCCGGCGGGTGGGCGGCCGCGGCGCCGTTTCGGCGTGGGAACGACATACTCCTTCACGGGGCCAGCCTACGCAGGCGCGAGCGGCGATGCGGGTGATCTGCGCGCGTCAGCACTCGATGACGTTGACGGCGAGGCCGCCTTCACTGGTCTCTTTGTATTTGGTTGACATATCTAGTCCGGTTTGGCGCATAGTCTCGACAACCATGTCGAGCGAAACGTGGTGCGATCCGTCGCCGCGAAGCGCGAGGCGTGCGGCGGTGACCGCCGTCGATGCGGCAATGGCATTGCGCTCAATGCACGGAATCTGCACCAGCCCGCCGACCGGGTCACACGTCAACCCCAGGTGGTGCTCCATGGCAATTTCGGCCGCGTTTTCGATCTGACGGTTGGTGCCGCCCATCACCGCGGTGAGGCCCCCTGCAGCCATCGCGCACGCCGAGCCGACCTCAGCCTGGCATCCACCTTCAGCTCCCGAGATCGAGGCGTTCGCTTTGAAGAGCGACCCCAGAGCTGTCGCAGTGAGCAGAAACCGACGGATGCCTCGGCGACGATTCGCCTCGGCGACCGCAGCATCGTCAGCCACCGCCTGAGCATGCTCCACAGCGCCAGCGATCTCGCCCGAGAACCCGAGCAATGCACTGCCCACGAGCTCACCATAAGGAGTTACCGCATTGCCCGCGCCGAGGCCAGACTCTGCCAGGAACCGCCACCAGTACATGGCCACTGCCGGAACAATGCCAGCAGCGCCGTTGGTAGGCGCAGTGACAACACGTCCCCCCGCGGCATTCTCTTCATTAACCGCGAGCGCGAACGCCCCCATCCACTCCCCCGGTATCTCTTGATGCCCCTCGGCCTCGGCAGCATCCAGTTGACCCCTGATCATTGATGCGCGCCGCTTCACCTGCAACCCACCGGGCAACATGCCATCAGCGTGCAACCCGGCTTCGACACTGCCCGCCATGGCCTCCCAAATCGCGTCGAGGCCCGCAGCGATCTCGGCATCGGTACGCAACGCTTCTTCGTTCAGACGTGCGGCTTCGGCGATCGTGATGCCCCGCTCGTCGCAGGTGGCAAGCAATTCATCTGCAGAAGAGAATGTCAGCGGAAAAGCGTGCGACTGCACCCGCGCCGGCTCGCCTTCCCGCCGGATGAAGCCGCCTCCGACCGAGTAGTAAGTGTCATTGAGCAACATGGCGTCGTCGCAGTCGAGCGCCGTCATCGTCATCGCGTTCGGATGAGCGGGCAAGCGGGTGCGCGGCAGCATCTCGATGTCGCTTCGTGAGAACACCACCGGGTGCGAACCGTCGATGAGCAAACTCGCACCATCAGTCCACCCCGACCACGCCCGACGCACATCGGCCGGGTCAACCGTCTCAGGCTCAAGCCCCTTGAGCCCAGCCACGACAGCATCGGGTGTGCCGTGGCCGATGCCCGTTGCACCCAGCGACCCGTACAGGGAGCACGTCACGCGCGAAACCGTATCGAGTAAACCACCGGCGCGCAGGCGCGCGGCAAAATCGCGGGCAGCCCGCATGGGTCCGACGGTATGGGAGCTCGAGGGTCCTACTCCAACGGAGAACAACTCGAACGCCGAAACGTATGCGCTCACCACCTCAGGCTACGCCTCACTGTGAACTCCGCAGTGCTCAGTACGCCTGGACCAGCCGCGAGGCTGCGACGGGCTCAGCCGCAGCAAGCGAAAGAGCATGAGCCGCATCGAGAGCTGCCATGAGGTCATCGGTGAGGTCGTCGACATGTTCGAGCCCGATCGAAAGGCGAACGACTCCCGCTCCTGGTTTGGCAGAACCAGCGACCGGCCGGTGGGTCAAAGAGGCCGGATGCTGCACCAGCGAGTCGACGCCGCCGAGCGATACCGCGTGTTCGATCAGCGCACAGGATTCGGTGAAGCATGCTGCGGCATCGTAGCCGCCAGCGAGCTCGATAGCGACGATCGACCCTGCGCCGTCGAGCTGCGTGCCTAGCAACCCGTTGGGATCTTGTCCGGGCAGTCCCGGGTAGAAGACACGGCGAACGGCGGGGTGCGCGCTCACTCGCTCAGCCAGCACGGCCGCTGTTTCTTGCTGAGCCCGAACGCGAAGTGGCAGCGTGCGTAGACCGCGGTGCAGCAAGTATGCGCCCATCGGGTGAAGCAGCCCACCGGTTAGTGCACGCACTTGACGCAAGCGCTCGACCCAAGACTGATCAGCCGCGACAACACCACCCATCGCGTCGCCATGACCACCGAGGTACTTGGTCGCGCTGTGCAAGACCATGGTGGCGCCGTGGCGCTTTGGCTTCTGCAACACCGGGGTCGCGAATGTGTTGTCGACAAGCACTGGCACATCGCCAGCAGCAAGCGAGACCTCCGCGAGGTCGACGAGCTCGAGAGTTGGGTTCGCGGGAGTCTCGACGATCACCAGCCCGGTGTCAGGACGAATGGATGCTGCGATCTCGTCGACGCTCGCCCAGGTGACGGTGGTGCCCAGTAGGCCGCTCGCCAACACGTGGTCGGTTCCGCCATAAAGTGGCCGGACCGCAACGATGTGAGGTTTACCAGCGGTCACCGACGCGATCAGGCATGCCGAGAGTGCGGCCATTCCACTGGCAAATGCCACAGCGCCATCGGTTTCTTCGAGCTCGGCGAGCGCGTCTTCGAATCGAGCAACTCCGGGCTGCCAGAGCCGCTGGTACACCGCGCTTCGCCCAGGGCTGAGGTCTTGGCCGGTAGCAAGCTCTTCATACGCCAGACCACCGGAGTCAACGTCAGGCAATGGGTATGTGGTGGAGAAATCGATTGGAGGAACGTGCGCTCCGCTCTCTCTGAGTCCATCCATGCCTGCATGCACGGCCCGGGTATCGAATCGTTGCTGTCTGTTGCCCATCGAGCCAGAACAACAGATTATGGACGAAGTAGCAATTGCATCTGAAGCATCCAGATTGATTGCGTTGTGACGTCGAATATCCTGCGTACCGATGCTTCTGGAGGAGCCGAATGGCGAAGGTCCTTGATCTCGACAAAACCGACCGAGCGCTACTGCGCGCGCTCACGGCCAATGCACGGGCATCTGGCTCGTCACTGGCCTCGACGCTGGGCATCGCAGAATCGACGGTATCTCTGAGATTGCGCCGTTTGCAGAGCAACGGGGTGATTCGGCGCTTTCGCGCCGAAATCGATCCGACTGCGATCGGCGCCACAGTGCAGGCGCTCGTCGCCGTTCGGCTGGTCAAACACGCACGCGAAGAGATTGAGGCGTTTCGGCGCGCAGCCCCAAGCCTCCCGGGAGTGCTCAGTCTGTTCCATATGGCTGGCGCTGACGACTACCTGCTGCACGTCGCTGCTCGCGATTCTGGCGAGTTGCGAGAGTTCGTGTTGGCTCATCTGACCGGCCACCCCGCGGTGTCGCACACCGAAACCAACCTGATCTTCGAGCACGCCGAGGGCGACGGGTGGGAGCTGCTGCTCACGTAAGCCACTAGCAACAGCAGTTGCGGCTGCCACAGCTGCAAACGCCCGCGGCGGACGTCGCGCTATGGGATAGTTGAGCCGATCCCACTCCCCGACTCACAGGAGCACCGTTTATGCACGCTCGCCCGTCACGAGACTCTCCCCGCGCCGACGATGGCTATTTCGGACCCAAAAGTGCCACCTGGAAGGTGTATTCCGACTCGGGAGCGACGCTCGGAGCGGTTGCCTCTGTGCTGTTGCAGGCCCTCGACACGGGGATGCTCAATCACTTCGACCACGTCTCCATCACTTCGGAAAGCCCCGAGGCCGGTCAGGCCCGGTTCGATCGCACCGGCGACTTCATCATCACCTGTGCTTTCGGCGACAAAGCGCACGTAGACGCAGCCACAGCGCACGTCGACATGTTGCACGAGCGTGCCACGTGGACCAACCCTGAGACGGGAACCGAACATGTTGCGAAGTGGCCCGAGTGGCAGCGATGGACGATGTACACCTTCATCTGGGGCTCGCTTGAGGGAGCGCTCAAGTTCGGTGTAAACCTCAGCCAAGCTGAACAAGACGCGTTCGTAAAGGAACAGCAGATCATCGCTGAGAAGCTCCATGTGCCGGGGCCTCATCCAGAAACCAAAGCAGAACTTGATGCGTTCATCGAAGACGGCAAGAAGACGAAGGCGCTTAACTATCTCGGGGCTCAAGCTGCTCTGGGGCTGCGCAATCCGCCGAAGACGAAGAACCCCGTCAACAACTGGATCTCGCGCGCCGTGCTCAACGGCATTTTGTCACTCCTGCCCTTGTGGGCCCGTCAAATCTATGGCGTAGAGAACATCAGCGAACAGCAACTCGCTCGCTCACAGCGCACGACCGCGCGCTTCCTCGCGATTGCTCGCAAAAACAAGACGCTGCAAGACATGGTCGACAACGGAATCGCGCACGCAACCGAGCACCCCTACCGCAAGGTGCGCGCCAAGGCTTAGCGATCCGGCGCTCGCCCGTCCCTCACTTGCGTAGCATCTGACGCAACGACCTGGAGGGATCGGCGAGCGCTCTTGCATCCACACGCATTTGGCGGTCGATGATACGTCGCGCAGCGCGCACTGTCATCGGATCATCGATTGACGCTGCCCCCAGCATGATGTCGCCGTCAACGCGAAACACCGCGCTGCCGGCACGTAAAACGTCCACCGCGGAACCACTCCGGCCCGTGCCAACCAAGTCGCCCACCACTTCAATGTGGTGATCGTAGCGGTCAGTCCAGTACCAAGCTGCTCCTCGGGGCGACGGCTCTTGACCCAGTAGGCGCGCCGCTGCGGCTTGCCCATCAAAACGCGCAGCTTCCCAATGAGCGTCGGGAAGAATGCGCAGCCCACGCGGAAGCATCAACTTCTCAGCACCAGGCAACACGCGGGGAGTAACACCGACCCCCGCCACCACGAGGTCAGCGACCACGTTGGTGCCGTCAGCGAGTGCGACCATCAATCCGTCGCGAGACTCGTCATCGGCGATCGCCTCAACTCGTGTCTGCCTCACATCAACACCGTGCGCGGCATGCATGTCGTGCAACCAGCCGGCAAGAGTCTCGCCGAGAACATGAGAGCCCGGGCGCTCGTGCGGATCGACGAGAACCACCCGCGTCTCAAGTGCCGCCAATGAAGCTGTCACTTCCGCGCCAACAAAACCGCTGCCCCACACAAGCACGGTTCGACCGCGCCCAGCAGCGGCTCGTATGCGCATGGCATCGTCGTAGCCACGCAACGTCACCACATTTGGATTGTCAACCGCGACGGGCCGATTCGGTTCTGCCCCGATTGCAACGACAATCGCAGCGGCACTCCAAATCGATCCGTCTGCGAGCTCTACCTGCCCCGCCGTCGCGTCGACGCGAATGGCCGCACAGCCGCTAACGATACGAATATCGAGCTCTGAAGCACTCTCAGCAGCAAGCAGATCGAGTTCTTCGCGGTCGCACCCAGTGACAAGCGCTCGCTTGGATAGCGGTGGATGATCCGTGCATCTCGGCTCGGATTCAATCAGGGTGATCTTTCCCGCGTAGCCAAGCGCCCGCAATGCCGTCGCGGTTGTGACGCCTGCGATTCCACCGCCGACAATAAGTACGTCTGCCGGGTGCGCGTCGCTCACGCGAGTCGCGCGGGATTTGGAATCAGAACGACGTCGTTTCCGTCGATTCGCACCGCGTGCGCGGCGACGCCAGTGGGCGCGGGCGGCGCGAGCACCGCGCCATCAGCGAGACGAAAGACAGCGCTGTGCAGTGGGCACTCCACGCAACCGTCTTCTACCCAGCCATCAGCCAAATTGGTCTCTTCGTGGGTGCAGGTGTTGTCCAGGGCGAAGTAGCGGCCGTCATCGTTGAATACCGCGACATCGTCGAGAGTCCCCGCCCGTTCGCGCGGTACCTTTATTCCGGTCCCATCTTCGATGGCACCCACCTGCGCGACCACTATTTCTCTGTTGCCGCCACGGTCAGTCATGAGCACCACTTTAGCTTTCCACGGCCACCACGTTTTGCAACGCGACCACGGATCCACTGGCGGTCATCGTCGAGCGATGCCTCACAGCAAACGCCGACACCATTTAGTCACGCAGCAGAGTGATGTGCGCCACGGCAAACCCCGCGAGCAACGCGCCGACGCCGCCCACCGCCATGTCGCCGATCGTGTCGCCATAAGCCACAAAGATGTCGTCACTGATGAATGTGAAGCCGATCCATTCGACCATTTCCCACACCGCACTCAGCGCGAGTCCGAAGGCGGTCACCACCACGACCGCCCCCGCCGGCACGAAACGCTCGCTCTGTGGATTGGGAAGAATCTGCAGTCGCGCGAGCAACACATACAGCAGCGCGGCGACGACGCCCGTGCACACCAAATGCACCGCAAGGTCCCACCACGCCACACTCGTGTAGAGGTCGAACACATTGCTCCATGCCGCGACCAGCAGCGTGACCCCGCACGTGATGTCGAACCATGACCGCACACCCACAAAGCGAGGCGCGACCAATCCCGGCAACGCGAATGCCAGCACCCCTGCGTCTGTGAGGTCGAACCAGATAGCGGCGGCCACCACGCTGAGCGCGCCGACCACTCGAACCGCGTCTGCGGCCACCTCACCGAGAGTCTGCGGGCGCCGCAAGAAGTTCTCGATCATTCGATTCGCTCCTGTTGGGTAGCATCCACCATCGCATGAACCGGAAGGTGATCCGAGCCCCACGCGCCGCTGTACTGTCGCGGATTGATCGCTGCTCTCCGCACCGTGATTCCTCGTGTCGCGGCGATCATGTCGATGCGCTCGCCCTCACGACGCGGTGGGCGATAGTTGGCGTAGGTCGTCCACTCCTCGCTCAACTGCGTGTGCGCGGCCGTCCACGTATCGACCAATTCGCCGTTGCCGAGCATCTCGCGCACTTCAGTCGAGTGCGGGCGGGCGTTGAGATCCCCCATCACCACTGCTGCATGCCGTTGGCTAAGTGCGTGCTGTCGCACCATCCGCGCCGAGCGCACACGAGAGCGTTTCGAAAGGTGATCGAAGTGTGTGTTGATCACAGACAAGGATGCTGCCGTGTCGCGGTCGCGAAACAACGCCGTCACCATGATCCGCGGGAATATGTTGCCCCACGACATCCACGACGCTGACCCTGGCTTGTGCGGGCGGTCAGAGAGCGCCAGTTGCTCCCATGAGACCAACTCGAGTCGATCGGCGTCGTAAAACAGTGGGCAGCCTTCGCCGCGACCGCTGCGACTGCGTCCGACGCCGATACTTCGATAGCGATCGCCGAGGGAATGCGCAACAAACTGCGCTTGGCCAGCGAGCGCCTCTTGCACCCCGAGAATCGTCGGGCTTTCGGCGCGCAATAGCGTCGCGACTGACGGGGCCCTGTGAGACCAGCGGTCTGCTTTGCGCCAATGAGGCGATGGCACCCGACGACGGATGTTCCAACTCATCAGGTGCAGCGCTGGCGGGGCAGCGCGCCCAACAAGTGGCGACGCTTCGCGATCAGCATCCTCGTTCATGCGCCGATGCCTTTTCGTCGCGTCGGTTTGACGACCGTGCGATAGAGAACGAGCTTCACCCATCTGACCGGCGCAAAGTCTGCGGGCCAATGGATCAGCACGGTGCGAAAGCCGCGATACATGCGCAGCGCAAACGAGCGCGCGCTGTTGAACGGTCGCATCGACATCCCCATAGACGCGTCGGCGAGATAACGAATGCGGTGTCTCTCTCCAATGTGGAAGGCGAGATCAAGGTCATCGTGAACGTGTGGATCGTGACGATGCACGCTCGACCTGGCTGCGCGCCACACCTCTCTGCGCATTGCGAGGTTCGATCCGAACACAGGAAGGTGCCCGAGCGCGGGCAGCGTGGTGGCGAAATAGCTCACCAGGTAGACAGCCGCGATAGGACCACGCAGCGCCTTAGGCCCGTCGACGAAGCGCGCGCCACCCGTGAAAACGGCGACATCAGGGCGTCTAGCAAAAGCCTCGCAGATCGACTCCACCCAGAATCTCGACGGAACGCAGTCCGCGTCGAGGCGCAGAATGAAGTCTCCACTGGAGTGGTCGTAGCCGCGCGCGCTCGCTGCGGGAATGCCCGGCTCTGCACATGCCAGCACCGTCGCCCCCGCCTCTAGAGCCACCCTTGCAGAGGAATCACACGAACCGTTGTCAACGACAATCAGCTCATCGATCGCGCGCGTCTGCCGTTTCAACGCGCGCAAGCATCGCGCCAGCTCGACGCTGTCGTCTTTCACGGGAATCACAACCGAGACCGTGGCCCTTGCGGGGCCTGGCCGGGCGCTGTTCATCTCACCTCGGGCATGCTCTCGACCCTACTTGGGGTGTCGCCAAGGCGGACGATGGTGCCCGGCTCGGCTATGCTTCGCTAGCTCGCGCCGCTCTCGGGCATAAAAAAAGAGCGTCGGGTGACCGACGCTCTTTCTCAATTACTGTCTCAACACAGTGTGCGCCCGAAGAGACTCGAACTCCCAACCTTCTGATCCGTAGTCAGATGCTCTATCCATTGAGCTACGGGCGCATGGCGCTTGCTCTCACAAGCACCGAGAATCAAGAATACCCCACGGGCGCGTTACTCGCGAATCGGGGCAGGATGCCGCGGAACGGCGCCGGCTCAGGCGTCGAGTTCGCTCAGATCGACGCCAGCACGACGGGGCGCGGGCGCACTTTCGATCGGCCCCTGGTCACTCGCATCTGCCGATTCGCCTTCTTTCAGATGGCGTCGGTGGGCGGCGAGTTTGGGCAGGTCAACCAGTCGCAACGACTGCATTCTGGCGTTGCGCATCATTTGATAGTTAGGGTCCAGATCGGGGCGCATACCCTCAACATTGAGACGACGCTCGAGGTTCGCCGCGACATCTCCCCACGCGGCATCGCGCGATTGCTCTACGAGCACTCTCACCGCGTGAGGGTCTTGCGCCTGCAGACGCAGCTGTTTGGCTACTCCCCGGTATTGCTTGCGCCGTTTGCGAAGGTTCCTCGTGTCACGATCGCGATAGTCATGGGTGCCGCCCGAGTCGCTGAACTTGCCCCAGGCCCTTTTGACTTGACGCCTGGCAAGCTCGGCGGCTTCTTCTTGCTCCTCTGCGAGGTGGTTGAGCGTCTCTTGGGCGAATGAGGCGAATCTGGCCGCGTCGAAGTCTTCGCCGCGAGCGATTGTGCCCACCAGAATGCGGTTGCGGATCGCTAGTTTGGCAGCGGCATAGGCAATGGCGACGCCTTCAGCAATCGCATCCGCTGTCTTTCCCATCACAACCTCCAACCTGAAGGCTAGCGTCAGTAGCACCCGGTTCCATCAGTGAGAATAGACGGCGACCCTCTTCAAAGACGACAAGGTGAAACTGTGGCCAAGAACAAGCCCCTCCAAACGCGCGACAAGACGACCGTGATCACGGGCGCTGCGAGCGGAATGGGAGCTGACGTCGCCCGAGATATCGCTCGCCGTGGCGGCAGAGTTGCCCTGCTCGACCGCAACGAAGAAGGTCTCGCTGCGATCCTCGCCAGCCTGCCTGGCACCGGCCACACTGCCCATCTGATTGACCTCACCGACGACGACGCCGTAGTCACCGTGGCAGCGGACATCGAAGGGTCTCACGCTCACGTTCAAGCGCTGATCACCTGCGCTGGATCGTCGATGCTCGGAAATATCGATCAACTGTCCATGGCTGAGATGCGTTGGCTGATGGATGTCAACCTCTGGGGAACCGTCAACATCACGAAGGCGCTAATCCCTGCGATGCGCCGCGAATCCGCCGCTCACATCACTCATCTGGTCAGTATCTACGGGCTCGCCGCGCCGGCTGGCCGCATCCCGTACGCGATGAGCAAATACGCCGTACGCGGGTTCACCGAGTCGCTGCGACACGAGCTAGAGGGTTCGACGGTGACCGTCGGCGGTGTGTACCCCGCGGGAGTCAAGACCGGCATCATTCTGCACGGCCGCTATGCCGCGGCGCTCGATCCCGCGATCGCGCAACGTGCCGCGCACGCCCAGGCGAAGATGTACCACACCGAGCCCGCAGACGCTGCGCGCACCATCGTCGATGCCACAGTCAACCGGCGTGCGCGCACCTTCATCGGTCGTGAAGCGCGACTTGTTGACGCGATCACCCGCATTGCACCGAGTCACTATTGGTCGGCCATGCGCAAAACACTGCGCGAGGCGGTCGACACCACAACGCCAATCAATGGGTAGACACGCACCCGCACGTCGTTTACCAATTCGTAACTCTTCGTTCAATCAAAGATCTGTCATAGCAAGCACATAGGCGCGGGGCCCTCAATAGGAATGTAACGAATTCCCGGAGGACACCCCATGAGTCAACTCATCGTCATCGCCATCGATCTGCTCGCGATCGGCCTGCTTGCTTTCGCGGTGTACTACCCCCGCCATCGCCGGCGTGACCTTGCCGTCGCGTTTGTGGGCATCAACGTCGGCGTGCTGGCCGTCGCAATGGTTCTCGGCTCATCCACGATCAGTGCTGGCCTCGGCCTTGGGCTGTTCGGCGTGCTGTCGATCATCCGGCTGCGGTCGCGTGAAATCGAACAGAGCGAGATCGCCTACTACTTCGCAGCCCTGGCTATCGGCCTCATCGCCGGCATCTCGGGTTCGATCACCTGGCTGAGCGCATTGCTCATCGCGCTGGTTGTCATCGTGATCTCGATTGTGGACTCCCCCCAGCTGCTTCGCCGCTCGCAGGAACGTTCCTTGACGCTGGACCGCGCATACCTCGACGATGCTGAACTACAGACAGCCGTCGAAGAGCTGCTCGGTTGCGAGAAGGCTACTGTCACCGTGCGTTCGATCGACCTCGTGTCAGACACCACCTCGGTGAATGTCCGCTACAACGCACCACGAGCACCTCGCCAAGCAACACCAAGCGCTCCCGCCGCCCCCGCGGCACCAGCCACCAGCCCCTCGGCAACCATCACGTCGGCAACGGGCACGCTCCAGGTGCAGCGATGAGCGCCGCGATCGCGCAGCTCAGCGCACTGCCTACCGTCTCACTCGCTGACCTCAACGAGCAGGCGTCGCTGCAGACGCGAGTCGACCGCAAATACATCTTGCGTGCGGCCGACGTCGCAGCGGTGCTGGCCGAGCTGCCCGAAGGGGCCGCGATCCTCGAGATCGATGGCGAGCGAGCCTTGCGGTACGCCTCGCACTATTACGACACCCCAGGCTTCGACAGCTATCTCGGCGCGGCGCACGGCCGTCGCCGCCGGTTCAAGGTGCGTTCGCGCACGTACGTTGACTCGGGTGGCTCGTTTCTTGAGGTGAAGACCCGCGGCGGCCGCTCAGCCACAGTCAAGGACCGTGTGCCGGTGATCGACGACTCGCTCGACGACAACGGTGTGCGCTATGCCGCCGACATGCTCGCAGATGCGGGCATCCCCGCGGCCGATCGCATTGCCCACGGGCTGCAACCAGTCCTTGAAACCCGCTACCGCCGAGCCACGTTGCTTCTCGCACCCGAGGCAGGCGACGCATCCACCGCGTCACGCGCGACAATCGACATCGAACTCGAGTGGGCCGATGTGAACGGAACTCAGATGAGACTCCCCGACGCGGTCATCATCGAGACCAAGTCTGGCCAGCGCGCGGGAGCTCTTGACCGGGCGCTATGGCGTCACCACCACCGGCCCGCCAGGATCTCGAAGTACGGCACCGGTCTTGCTGCACTTCGTCCTGATCTGCCCTCTAACAAATGGCGCCGGGTGCTCACGGAGCATTTTCCTCAAGCGATCGCCGCGTAGAGGCTGCTCTCCCGCTCCAACCTTTGAAGAGAGCCTCAGGCGTCTCGCCCCAACGACGAAGGCCCGTATGCACTGAAGTACATACGGGCCTTCCGAAGTCCAGCGCTTACAGGGGCTTGGTGTAGGTCTCCTTGCCGAAGCCGATGATGAAGTACCCAATGAATGCGAACATCCAAAGCAGGAAGAACGAAAAAACGCCTCCCTTGCCGAACGCAAGCCCTACGCGAAGCGCGACGATGATCGAGAACACGATGTTGACGATCGGCACAAGGAAGAGCAGACCGAGCCAGGCTGAGAAACCCGCGATCTTCGTGAGAATGAAGAAGTTAACGATCGGGATGATAGCGAGGATTCCTGGGTATCCTGCCTTGTCGAATACCCTCCACAGTGCGACAGCAACGAGCACGTAGACGATGATTCCGGGGATCGAGATTGACCCGAAGAGCGTGCCAATGTCTGCGGTTGACGTGACAGAGTTCATGTTCAGCATATTCACAGCATATGGGTGATCGGGGGCGCACACCATGACCCCGACCGCCGAGCACCAATCGGCGCACTTTCCAGTGTGTAGCAAGCCAAGGCGATCGACGCAAGGGCCTTGCGCGCGTTGATGGGCGTTTCTAGCGTGGACGAGCGAGATCAACCCCGGAAGGAGCGCGACATGGGATTCATGGACGATGCCAAAGAGACAGCAGAAGCGGTCGGCGAAAGTATCAAGCGTTCTGCACATGACACTGCCGACAAGGTCGGCGACAAAGCTGACGAGATGAAGGCCGACGCCAACGTCAAGAAGGCTGAAGCGGAGCGCGACTCGGTCGAGACCCGCAACGAAATCAAAGACGACCTTCGCGACAACTGATCGCCGTTCGGCCGTTGTAAGCGGTGCATCGCGTAGGGCCCTGGATAAGAATCCAGGGCCCTACGCAGTGCGAAGCCTGGTCACCCGCGTCAGAGCGCGCTGATTCTCCAGGAGGCCACGGTCGTGCCGCCGGGTTCAATCACAATCAGCCCGGTGTCGTAGTCATATACAGCGTCGTTGAACGCATCGGGCGCGCAGGTCATCGGTTCGACTGCCAGACCGATTCGGTGCGTCGCCGGATTGCCGGTGTCAGTGGTGTGCACCTGAACCCACGGACAAGAGGCATCCCACGACATCGACACACCCCGTCCGTGCGGATCCCTGAGATTAACCGTCGCACGGCGTTCGGCGTCGCGGACGAGACCGGTGTACGCGTGGTCGATTTCAGCAGCGCCGATCGTACGAGGCACCCGAAAGTCGAATCGCGTGGCATCAACCGCATCGACCTCTTCAAGACGCTCGGGAATCAGCCGATCCTGCGTGACTGCGAGCACCTGTGATGCTGGCAGCTCGAGCACCCACTCGTCGACGCAGCCCGGTCCAGCCACCAGATACGGATGCGGGCCGGTGCCGAAAGGCGCAGCATCCCCCGCCTCATTCGTTGCCTCGACGTGTTGTGTGAGCCCTTCGCTGGTGAGCGTGAAGGTCGTGCGAATCAAGATGCGCCACGGGTACGACGTCTGTGCGGGGATTGTCGCGGTCAGAGCTACGTGGCTGGGCCCCTTGTCGATTGCTTCGAAGTCGAGCCATGCCGCGAGGCCGTGCAGGGCATGGTTTCGAGCGGGCTCTGTCAAAGCGAGTTGATAGTCGGCGCCATCAAATCTGTAGTGCCCGTCGGTAACCCGGTTCGGCCACGGCGCAAGGGTCACGCCTCGATATGCGGGGCGCACTTCGTCTGCGGCGAACGGCACGACAAGGTCGCGCCCCTCGAATGTGAGTGTGCGAAGCGTCGCGCCCACACTGGCGATGACAGCTTCGTAGTCACCAGCGCGAAGCGCATGCTGCGTGCCGGAAGTTGGGGTGCTAGACATTGATGTGGTCCCTGAACGAGTCGATAGTGATACGGAATAGACCGCAACCCGCTCGGAGTGCGCAGGCTGTGGGAGCCGGGCGCGACGTAGCGTGACGCAGCATCCATGCATCGACGTTACTGCGGGGCACCAGATCTACATGGCCCGGCACGCGTAGGCTTGAGTTGCTCAACGCAATTGAAGGGACCCCCGTGGCACGTTTTCCCTCGTTTGTATACGGCCGCGGTGATGAACCCGACGCACGCTTCACCCTCGCAAACGAACGCACCTACCTCGCCTGGATTCGCACCGCGCTCGCGCTCGTCGCTGCCGGCGTGGCGCTAGAGGTGCTCGGCCTCGACCTCAATCCCGGCTTGCGCCTTGCCGCATCGATTGTGCTGGTCGTCGCTGGAACGCTCGTTCCCGCACTCGCGTGGATCAGTTGGGCACGCACCGAGCGCGCTCTGCGCGAAGACAAGGCACTACCAGCCTCGTTGCTCGGAACGGTGCTGATGGTTGCTGTGACCGTTGCCGGGGTGCTCGTCACCCTCGCCGTCATCATGCGATGAAACCATCAGACTTCGACCAGGGCCTACAGCCGGAGCGAACCGAGCTCGCCTGGCGGCGAACGATGCTGTCGATTGCCGTCGGCTCGATCGTCGCGATGCGGTTGCTCCCGACCATCTTGGGCAACCCATTCTGGTTTCTCCCCGGTCTCATTGGTCTCGTTGGTGCCGTCACCATCTGGCGAATCTCAGCACATCGCTATCGACGTGTGAGCCACGCGACCATCACGCACGGTGACCGAGCAATTCTGCCCGACGGCAAACTCACCCTCGCGCTCACGCTGATGGCGTGTGGTATCGGCATGTTTGGCCTCGTCGTCATCGCGCTGGTCGCCGTCCACGCGTCGCACTAGCACAGAAACTGAGGCCTTACCCAGGCGATTTCGATACACTCGGTCCACGATCCTTTTCGTGCATCTACCTCGCGCTCTCGGCGGTCCAAGGCGGCACATTGACACCGCCCTGGAGCAAAGATGACAAACACCCTTACGAGAGTTGCACCACGCCCGCCGACGCTTGTAGGCGAAGCCGGTTTGGGCTACTTTCCGATCGCACTCACCGCGCGGCTGCCGTTCGCCATGATGGTGGTCGGCGTCCTCACGCTCATCGTGTCTGCCCGCGACTCATTAGCGCTCGGTGGCATCACTTCAGCGATGACTGGCGTGGGCACAGCGCTGTTCGGCCCGCTGCTCGGTGCGGCTGCCGATAAGTTCGGCCAGCGGCGCGTGCTGTTGATCACGGGCACCGCGAACAGCCTCTTGCTCATCGCTATTGCCTGGCTCGCGTTCACAACCGCTGGCGATGGTGCACTTCTCGCTCTGGCGTTCTTGATCGGCGCCACGATGCCTCAGGTCTCTCCGCTTTCTCGAAGCCGACTGGTCGGGATCATCCGTCGCACGTTCGAAGGACACCGCAAAGCGAGAGTGCTCAGCGGCACAATGGCCTATGAATCCGCTGCCGACGAGATCGTGTTCGTGTTCGGTCCGGTCGTTGTCGGCTTGCTCGCGACCACGCAAGGACCAGCGGCACCGGTGATCGGCGCTGCTCTGCTTGCCCTCGTCTTCGTGACGGCTTTTGCACTGCATCCGACCGCGAAGACTCCCCCGTTGCGCGACGGCGAAAGCGCCGAACTACAGGCTCCCGCCAAACAGCTATTCCGTCCAGAGCTGCTCGTCACGGCAGTCGGGGCGATGGGCATGGGGCTGTTCTTCGGCGCAATGCTCACTTCGCTCACGGCTTTCATGGCAGAAAGGGGAGTGCCTGAGCAGGCCGGCCTGGTCTATGGCGCGATGGGAATCGGATCTGCGATCTTTGCCCTCGGCGTCGCTTTTCTGCCGGTGCGCTTCAGCCTGCATGCCCGCTGGCTCACCTTCGGAGCGATTCTGTTCACCGCCTCACTCGGGTTGATGCTGGTCACCAGCATCACCGGGATGGCACTGTGCCTGTTAGTGATCGGCATTGGCATCGGACCCACGCTCGTCACCCAGTACAGCCTCGCGGCCGCGCGCAGCCCTTGGGGCCGATCGGCGACCGTGATGACGATGCTGGGTTCGGGCGTGATCGTCGGTCAATCTGCCGCGACGGCACTCACGGGAATCGTCGCTGAAGCATCCGGCTGGAACACTGCTTTGATCGCGCCGATCGGCGCGGCAGCTGTCGTGCTCGGCGCGGGGATCGTCAATCACCGAATGTCCCTGCGGCAGGTACCCCCGCTCAGCTGAGCATGCGTCCGAGCCAGTCGCGAGCGCGACCGGTTAGACGTTTCGCAAGCGCGGTGTCTGCGGCCCACGATTCGAAGCCATGCGGCGCCCCTCGCACTATCTCGAGAACCACATCGACCCCTGCTGCGCGAAGGCTGCGTGCGAAGTCAACATCTTCATCAAAAAAGAGCTCGATGTCGGATGCGTAAACCCACGCGGGCGGCAGTCCTGACAGGTCTTTGCGACGCGATGCGACTGCATAGGGCTGCGTTGCGCTCTCGTACTCCTTGCCCAGGTATGTCGTCCAGCCGACAAGGTTTGCACGGTTATTCCAGATCAGGTGGCCTGTGGCGTCCAGTGACCGATCCGCTGCCGTCCGATCGTCGACCATCGGGCAGAACAGCCACTGCGCGGCGACGTGATCACCGCGGTCGAACAGCTTCTGTGTGAAGGCGGCGGCGAGGCCTCCCCCGGCACTCTGGCCGCCGACGGCGATTCGTTGCGTGTCGATGTGCAGCGCCTCGGCATGAGCCTGCAGCCACTGCCACGCAGCATCAAGATCGTCGAGCGCGATTGGGTAGCCGTGTTTGGTGCTCGCTCGATACTCCACCGACACGACGGTGATCCCCAGCCGGGCAGCCGTCTCCCCGCAGAATCGATCGTCCATCTTGGCAGCGCCGATTACGAGCCCACCACCGTGAATCCAGAACAGCCCACCCGCTGGTGCTCGCTGTCCCGAAGGCTGATAGATGCGAAGATCCACGTTTTGCTCACGCACAACACGACGTTTGACGCCCGCGACGTTGACGGCAGGCACCAGTTTCGAACCGTTCACAAAGATCGCTCGCATCAGGCGGTTCTCTAGCCGAATGTTGGGAGTACGCCGAGCAAGAGTCTGCAGCTCGGGCGCGACGTCGGCGCGGGTCACCGGACTGTGGGAAGAACGACGTGGCCACCCTGCAAGGACCTCGTCAATCACAACCCGTGGATCCTGGGCGACATCCACCACGACACCGTGCTCATCGGAGGCGAGCGGTTCAAGTGCGTCTAGCTGTGCGCTCAGCACGGATGCTGATACGGGGTGACCATCGCACGTAGCCAGTCGCTCTGCGAGCAAGTCGCGAGCGCCGACCAAATGCGCAAAGGTGAGATCTTCAGCGTGAGCGCGAAGGATGTCGCGCTGCTCTCGGCGCAACGCTGAGCAGGCGACAACCACATACTGTCCCCTCGTAGCGCGGCGAGAGACCTCGTCGCCGACAGTAGCGAGCCAATGCCGACGGTCGACATCGGTCAGCGGCTCGCCAGCGACCATCTTCGCGATGCTCGACGCGGGGTGAAAGTCATCGGCGTCGAGGAATACCGCCCCCGCGTCGGCAGCGACTCCTTCGGCGATTGTGGACTTACCTGAGCCGGATACGCCCATCACGATCAGCGGCACAGAGACTCCAGAGGTGTCGACGGCAGCGGGACTCCGGTTGCCGAAGCATCCAGAACTTCAGTGTAGGGAACCACTCCGCTCACAGGGCGAGCAGGCGGTCGATGTCGCCGAAGACTTCGAGGCCCGCACACTCTGCGACGCCTTCCATGAGCACGGTGCCATCTTGGTCGACGTGACGAAACTCAATGCGGGCATCAAGACTCTCTTCGACGCGCTCGTGCATAGCAGTGCGCAGAGGCGCGTGCAGAAGTCCACCGCGAACGCGCTCTGCGGTCAATTCGAGTGTGCCATCAGCGCCAGTGACGGACCACCGTACGTAGGAGTCATCGATCGACAGCGCGACTTCTTTGGATCGGTTGTACGTGGTCCACCTATGCAGGCGTCCACTGTGGTGAAAGCCAATGATTGATCCTCGAAACGACCCGCCAAGCCACGGAATGATGGCGACCGAAGCGATCAGGGATGCCCCGGCACCATCTCCTGTCGTAGCATCCACATGATTCGACGCGAGCCATACATACCCGGAAGGGAATGCTTCTCCCCAGTCCTTCTCGATGTAGCCGCGACCACCGTTGAACGAGGTACGGACTCCCCCGATTTCAAGAGCGCCCTCCAGTGAGTGACCAAAGGAAACGATGCCGTGAAAGCATTCCATGAAGGGAACGAGGCCATACCACCCCATGATTCCGGGAGCTGTTAGCGTGATCGGCCACGGCACAAATCTGCTGGTGTAGTCGATCCGTCCGCGTAGCTGCGGCAGATCGAGCGTGACTCCGGTCGGCGAGAAATGATTGGGGCCGACCCATACGTCGAATCCGCTATCAGAGGCACGAAACTCCGTTGCCTCGAAACGGTGATACCAAGATCTCCCGGTGAGTCCGTCAAGCACCTGCACGAATGCTTCGTCACGCGCACCACCGTCACTCACGAGTCCGCGAAAGATACCCGGGATCACCGCCCATCGCTCAGAGCGATCTTCGGAGACAAGCTTGATGTACCAACCCTCAAAGAATTCGCGGCTGACTCCGTCGCCGTGGAATGCTTCGGGATGACGGACGCCTCGCGCCCATGCCAAAGGGGATCGCATGCGCCCACCCTATGCGGTGCGCTGCGCAGCAGCGCCAGCATTGCTACGCGTTCGAGTAAAGCGCTATCGGGCTACTTGCCCGGCGCCGCCGAAACATCGAGTAATTCTTTGCCTCCGTGCGATGACCAGGCGCTGGCCACGCCTTTGGCCGCATGGGTCGATGCCCGCACTGCCCGCTCATCAGCCCATTCGTTGAGCACATGACCCGCGTGCCCGCGCACGTGCTCGAGCACAACATCGGGCATTCCTGCCTCGCGCCGCGCATCGCGCGCCACAATCAGCTGCTCGAGAATCTCGCGGTTCTTTGTGGGAGCTCCGGTTGAAGTCTTCCAACCGCGGCGGCGGTGGCTGTCCATCCACGATTGGTAGGTGTCGATGGCGTACTTCGAGTCTGCCTGCACAACCAGGTTTTTCACGCTCACGTGGTCTTCGATCGCGTGGAGCAGCCCGAGGAGTTCGCCGATGTTGTTCGTGCCCTGCGGAATCGAGCCCGCTGCCCAGTGTCCATCTTCAGCAACCCATGCCCATCCCGCCGGCCCAGGGTTGCCCTTGCATGCCCCGTCGGTGGCCACGGTATAGGTCTGCTCATCAGTCACCGAGCAAGGCTAACCCGTTTGGCGGTCGGGCGCTGTGGCGCACGGGAGTCGCTACCGCCGAAACGAGCTTTCGTCGTCAAGATGCGGGTGGCGCATCCTTGGGCTCCGGCGAAAGGGTCAGCCCTGAGGGGCTACTCGCCGAGAGCATCAGCTCGTCGACCCACAGCCGGTTGATGGTCTGGGGGCGGCGGTCGATGAAGTGAAACTGGAGGGGCACAGAGGCATGAATCCAGAAGCTGCGACGCCCCGTGCCGTCTTTGAGTTCATGATCGAACATGAATGATTCCGACCGGCGGAGCTTGTTCATGACCACCAATCGAAGGTGCGCAAGGGTTCGATCGTCGATCTCGATCGCATTCGCTGAGGTGTCATAGATGAATCTGCCCACACAGAGACAATAACCTGTATCTCGACCGGCTACTGTGAGCGTGTGGGCACCATTTACTACGGCGGTTCGGCAACGCCGATTCATATCGAAGATCGCGCGTTGGCGCATCTCAAAGTTGTCATCGCCACCAAGCTCCGCCGCGCGGAGAGTTTCACCGTCTCGTGGGTGCATCCCGATGACCAGCCACGCGGGCGCAGCACAATTTGGCTGCATCCCTCGATTCCCCTGCGCTTTGTGTTTGACGATCCCGAACCGACCCCACTCAGTCGGGAATGGATCGAGGAACTCGCCAACACCGCCAGCTCGACCGGCGGCATCACGTTGGTCGCCGAGCACTTCGACACGAAGCCGGCCTCGGTCGCTGACGATGCTCCACAGGTTGTCGAAGTAGTGGTCGAAGAAAAGTAGCCCGCCGTCTCAGCAGGTTGCCTCGACGATCTCGAGGGCGGCTGCGATGCCATCTTCGTCTGCCATGCGCTCAGCGAGCGCCCGATTTGCTGATTCATACACAGGCACGGCATCGAGCGCTGCACCAATCGTGGCGGCCGAAACTCTGCGATAGGCGACGGGTGCCGGCGCGAGTCCCGCATCGTGAAGTTGCTTTCCCCAAAACGGTTGGTCAGCGATGAATGGCACGACGATCGACGTGATACCCGCCCGGGCTGCGGTATGCACAGTGCCAGCACCGCCATGATGAATCGCAGCGCTCGCACGCGCCATCACCTGCGCGTGCGGCACGGAGTCGGTGACAAAGACGTCATCACCACGAAGGTCCTCACTCACGTCAATGCCGCCCCAACCTGTGGCAATCAAGGTTCGGATGCTACGTGCCCGCGTCGCTTCGATGATGCTGCGACCGCGATCCGCGGCGTTGCCCGCCGCCATCGAACCGAAACCCGCGTAGACGAACGGTTCCGCGATGAATTCATCCAACGCCGCATCGAGCACAGTCCGTGATGCGGGCACCATCCACGGCCCGGTGAGATGAACGCGCTCTGGCCAATCTGCGGGACGCGCCAACAGGTGCGGACTCACCGTCACCATGGTGGCCGAGGGGTCCGATGTCTTCGTCGCTGAACTGCCAAGCAACGCGGCTGCCTCGGCGAGTTCTTGGCGGAACATTCCGCCCGCCGCCCCCACGGCCTTGTAGGTGAGCTTGTTGACGGCGCCGCCGAGGTTTGCCGTGATCGTGCCCGGAGCGGGAAAAGCTCGCGTCGGGGCGGTGACCGGCACCGCTTCCACCATGATGTGAGGAATACCGAGGTGGTCGGCGATGAGAGGCGCCGAGACAATTTTGGGGTGGTACATCAGCACATCAGGCGCGAATTCAAGCGATTCGCGCACGCTGTTCACGATCACGGCGCGCATCGCCGGCTTCACCGTGGTGCGGAAGGAACGCATTGCTGCGAGCGGCGATACTCCTTGATCAGCGATCATCGCCGAGAAGTCGGCGCCGAGGCTGACCGCGTCAAGCGCCGAGAGATCCACACCGGAGTTATCGGGAACCGCGAGTCGTACCTCGTGCCCCGCTGCGTGGGCACCGCGAGCGAACGCGGCAAAAGGTTCGACATCACCACGCGAGCCCGCGGTGATCAGCATTATCTTCATCGAGCAACCCTAACGAATGCTGCTACGTGGTGGGCGTCAGGGCGAAGGTATGCCGCCGTTCACGTTGAGCGTCTCACCGATCACATACGATGACTCTGCCGATGCTAGAAACACGTATGCTGGCGCGAGCTCGGCGGGTTGCCCCATCCGCCCCAACGGGGTGTCTTCCCCGAAGTGGGCGATCTTCTCTTGCGGTTGACCGTCAGTGACTTGCAGCACCGTCCAGATCGGACCAGGTGCCACCGCATTCACTCGAATTCCACGCGGTGCCAGCTGCTGCGCAAGTCCCTTCGTAAACGCATTGATCGTCGCTTTGGTCGATGCATAATCGACCAGCACGACTGACTGCTTGTAGGCCTGAATCGAAGTGGTGTTGATGATGGACGCGCCCGCCGGCAGGTGTGCGAGCGCTGCTTTGGTGATCCAGAACATCCCGTAGACATTCGTCTTGAACGTGTCGTCGAACTGTTCGTCTGGGAGCGTTTCGAGGTCTTCGTTGAAAACCTGTTTTCCGCCGTTGTTCACCAGAATGTCGAGGCCCCCCAACTGGTCCGCGGCGTCAGCGACGAGTGCGCGGCAATACTCAGCATCCCGAAGATCACCGGGCAATTGGATTGCCGCCACACCGGCCTCGCGCACCAGCTCGGCGACGCGGTCGGCATCTTCGGCCTCGCTTGGCAGATACGACATCGCCACCGCTGCGCCCTCTCGCGCGAATGCGATGGCGACTGCGGCACCGATGCCCGAGTCTGCACCAGTGATAAGCGCACGTCGTCCCTGTAGGCGCCCAGTTCCACGGTAGGTGCTTTCGCCGAGGTCGGGCTTTGGCTGAAGGTCGGCTTCAAGGCCAGGTTCGCGCTGATGCTGCTTCTTCGGGTCGTACTCGGCGTAGAGCTTGGCAGGGTCAACAAGGGTGTATTGATCGCGTGTCATTTTTACCTCCGCGGCAACGGTAGCCAGCGCCGCCCGCGCACCGCGAGGGGGTTGACAGCTCTGCAGGATCGACTACACGTTGGACCGCGCGGTATCAGCTCAAACAAGGCTTCCCGCCTGCTACCCGGGGCCCTATTGCGGTTGACGAGCCGCGACGCGCAATCGAAGGGCACCGACGAACCCGAGCAGCAGGAACGCCGAGGCAACGAGAAGCGACCAGCGCGTGCCATCTGCAAAGCCAGTCGCCAGAGCGTCGATGGCGGCTGCTGTCTGATCGCCGAGCGCGCTTGCGCTGCCTTCCGCGCGAAGTTGGGTGATTGTGGTTCCCGCAGATTGGCGCGTCGTCTCAGCGAGTGTGTCGGCGGCATCACCGCTGATCCCCGCATCCGACAGCGCGGCCGGCAGGGTGAGCGCCAGCGACACCGACAACGCTGCTCCGGCAAAGGCCGTGCCGAGCGCCGACCCGACCTGACGCACCGTACTTTGCGTGGCAGAGCCTTGACCCGATACTTCTACGGGCACATCGCGCAGCACTGTGCCGGTGAGTTGAGCCGAAGCGAGACCCAGGCCCAATCCGTAAACCACGAGCGGTATCGCCACCAACCAGCCTGGCGTGGAGCCGTGAATGAGCAGTGCCAGCACAACCACGCCCCCCAGTTCGAGAGCCAACCCGATCAACACGGTGCCTGGAGACCCGAAACGCGCAGCGAGATGGCGGGCTGAGGCACCGGAGAAGAAGGCACCGAGTGCCATCGCAGCGAGCACTAGCCCCGCACCGAACACGTCAAGCCCCAGCGCATTGATCAGATAGAGCGGTAGTACGAAAATGATCGAGAACTCACCGACGGCGACCATCGCGGCAGTGAGGTTGCCCCACGAGAAGGTCGGCAGTTTGAACAGGTTGAGGTCTAGCAACGCCGACCGGCGAACCTTTTCGCGGTGCCGTTCCCACACGATGAACAGCGTGAGCGCGACCGCAGCAATTGCGAGCGTGATGGGGACGATCGAGATCGGAGCGGTGGTAGGCCACCCCCATCCGAAGATCGCCAGTTCGCTTGTGGGCGTCCACCAGCCGAGGTTGGGGCCCTCAATCACGCTGAATACAAGCGCACCGAAGCCAATGCCACTGAGCAACGCGCCGTCCACGTCGGCGCCCGGGCGACCCCTTGCCCCGCGAGATTCGGGAACGGTCAACCACGCACCCACGAAAACGATCAGACCAAGCGGCACATTGACGATGAAGATCCAGTGCCAAGACGCCCACTGGGTGAGCGCGCCGCCAGCGAGCGGACCGATCGCCGCAGCCCCTGAGATCACCGCGCCCCATACGCCGAAAGCCGCCGCACGGTAGCGCCCCCGGAACATCGCGTTGACGCTAGACAGCGTGGCCGGCATGATCATCGCCGCCCCGACCGCCTGCACCGCACGAGCGCCGATCAGTGTGCCAGCTACATCCGAAGCGGCCGCCATGATGCTACCCGCCACGAAGATAACGATGCCCACGAGGAACAGCAGCTTTCGGCCCCACCGGTCAGCGAGTCGTCCCGTCGAGAGCAGCAACGCCGCCAGGATGACGGCGTAGAGACTGTTTACCCACTGGGCGTCGGTCAGATCGAGGCTCAGGTCGCTGATGATGTCGGGAAGTGCGACACCGACGATCGTGCCATCGAGAACGATGAGGCCGAGGCCGGTAGACAAGACGGCAAGCGCCAGCCAATCCCGACGGGTGGGGGCAGGGGATGTGTCAGGCACGGAGGATGGTGAGCTCACCATGCCATGATGGCGCACCCGCGCCCCCTTCCCCGCGGCGCTACGCCGAAATCAGTTCGGACTCCATCCGCGCGTAGCTCGTTTCCATGCCGTCCGTCATGCCGGTTGACAGCACCATGTCTCGCACCTCGACGCTCGGGTAGGTGATCAGCACGCTCAACAGCGTCCCATCGTCGACCGGCGTGAGGGTCATCTCGTTGATCGTGCCTGCACCTTCCATACCGATCATTCGTTCTGTCGTCACCTCGCGGTGTGGGGCATCGGATTCGAGCACCTCACCCTCGAAGCCGAAGCCCTCGGCGCCGTCGGCCGCTCCGCCGGCGATGGGGGCCCACTCGTAGCGATAGCCGTCACCGATTTCGGTCGCAAGATGGCACGTTGTCATCGCCCAACCGTCAGGCCCCAGCATCCACTTCTTCATAGGAGCAGCGTCATGGTGGGCGCGCCACACCTGTTCGACGCTTCCTCGAATCACACGGGAGACACGAACGTGAGTGTCATCGAGAATTTGCGTAGCGATCCCGCGATCTTTCGCGAACGACGCCAAGTCGGCCAACACCGTGTCGATCTGGCCCATCGCCTGACGCATGCCTTCTTCCATACCCATCTCGATCATCTGCTCGAGACCTTCGAGCGAAGGGAAGTACGTGGTTGTCGTGAGGCGAGAACCAGCATCCATCGGTTCGAAAGTGAAGGTCATGCGAACGGCGGGCATGTCGGCGTTCTCGGTGCCGTCGTCGCTTGCGAAGCCGTCGCGCACCTCGAAGCTGCGGCCTGGATCAACGGCAAGAAACTCCCAGAAGCCACTCGAGCGCTCTCCATCTGGGCCAGTCATTGTGTAGTGCGAGCGCCCGCCCGGGTAGACGTCATGACGGTAAAAAGTGGCCGGCCACGTGGGCGGACCCCAAAAGCGCTCGATCTGACGAGGGTCGATGTACGCGTTCCAGAGCCGCTCGACCGAGGCGGCGAACTCCGCGATCACAGTCATCGTGAGCGCTTCGGTGTCTTTGTTGACTGAGGTGATGGGCATGATTTTGCCTTTCTGCGTGGGAAGAATTCAGTTGTTGGGATGCTGCTCGTCAGCGAGCAGTGCGTCGAGGCGATCGATGCGGGCACGCCAGATCTGCTCATAGCGATCGAGCAGCAGTTGTGCGCGGCGGATCGCCTCAGGGTTACCGCGGACCATGCGTTCTCTGCCGTGTGGATGCTTGGTCACCAGGCCCGCCTCCTCAAGCACTGCAACGTGCTTCTGCACTGCGGCGAACGACATGTCGTATGAGGTCGCAAGCTCCGAGACCGAGGCCTCGCCACCAAGCGTGCGCCGGATGATGTCTCGCCGCGTTGTATCGGCCAGGGCCCGAAAGATCCGGTCGACTTCATCATCAGAGAGTTCTATTTGTACAACCATTTGGTTGTACATTATGACCGAGCGGTGAAGGTGTCAACCCCTACCTGAGCCTCGTCCGCACGCGCATCGTTCAGCGAAACATGAGTTCGTGCTCGAGACATGGCCCCCACGAGCCTGTTTCGTGCACGAACTCATGTCTCGCAGGTTGGCGGTGGCGATGAGGGGCGGATGCTGCGCAGGGCGAGACGCGGAGACGGGCGCGCTACGCGCCTGGCGCGAGCAGGCCCGTCTCATAGGCGAGGATCACGAGCTGCGCGCGGTCGTGTGCATACACCTTGGCCATAATGCGGTTGACGTGCGTCTTGGCGGTGTGAGGAGAGATGACCAGCGACTCGGCGATGTCTTGGTTCGAGAAGCCTCGCGCCACAAGAAGGAGCACTTCACGTTCACGATCAGTGAGCTGCTCGAGTTCTCGCGGAACCGGAGCCGTCGATGCCTCGGTCTGCGGCAGGACGAACTTCGTGATCAAGCTCCGGGTCGCAGCCGGCGAAAGAAGCGACTCCCCCGCATGTATCGCGAGCACCGCGAGCACAATGTCTTGAGGCTCCGAGCCTTTGCCGATGAAACCGCTCGCTCCCGCGCGCAACGCCGCCAGCACGTACTCGTCTTCTTCGAAGGTGGTGAGAATGAGCACCCTCGTCGCGCTTAGCTCTGGTCGTGCGCAAATCGCCGCGGTCGCCGCGATTCCGTCTTTGCGTGGCATCCGGATGTCCATCACGACCACATCGGGCTTCACTCGAACGGCTTGCTCGATGGCGTCCTCACCATCGACGGCTTCACCCACCACATCAATGCCCTCAACCTGGCTCAAGATGTCAGAGACCGCTTGCCGAATGAGGGCTTGGTCGTCTACGACAAGCACCGTGATCACCGTGAAAGCTCCTCCGTGTTGAGTGGAACAACCGCTGCGAGCCGCCAACCGCCAGGGAACGGCCCCGTCTCCACAGTGCCATGCACGGCGGATACACGTTCACGCAGCCCCACGAGTCCGAGTCCTGAGCCGATTGCCTCAGAATCACTCGCCTCGCGCCGCCCAACCGGTGCCGCCGGGTTGGTGATGACCACCGAAAGCATGCTCGCCGTGGCCTCGATGAGCACATGAGCGCGATGCTCGGCACCGTGTTTGTGCGCGTTAGTGAGCCCCTCTTGCACAACCCGGTAGGCGACGAGATCGGCCGCAGTAGGCACCGCTGACAGATCGCCATCAACGCGAACAGTAACCGCCAATCCCGCGGCGGCGAACGGCCGCTCAAGGTCAGCGAGGCGGGCCAAGCCCGGTTGCGGACTGGCATCACTTGGCTCGTCTGCGCGCAATACCTCGAGCAGGTCACCGATTTCACCCAGCACGGTGCGCGCCGCGGTTCGAATCGTGCTGAGTGATTCTTCCGCCTTCTCAGGCTGACTCGCCATAGTGGAGGACGCCACACCCGCGTTCAGGCTGATCACGGCGATCTGGTGCGCCATGACGTCATGCAGATCCCGCGCGATGTTCACCCGTTCTTCGGCGACGCGGCGCTTCGCCTCAGCCTCTTTCGTCGCTTCTGCGCGCTCCGCACGCTCAACCATCGCTTGAACGAACTCGCGCCGTGAACGAGTAGCGTCACCCGCTGCCGCGGCGAATGCCACCGTGATCACAACCTGGAACACGCGCGGGTCGACGACCCCGGCTGCAGGATCGAAGAGCGCGATCAGCGCGATCGCGATCACCGTCAGTACACCGACAAGCAACGTCATGCGCCTGGTCGAGCGGTTCGCCACTCCGAACGTCGCGATAGCGATAGCGATCACGATGCCCGCTGCAGGGACGCTCCAGAAGACCGCGATCGGATACAGCAACAGGCAGGCCACCAGCACGGCTTTCGGCCAACGGCGACGCAGCGGCAATAGCGCAACGGGAACAATCGCCACGGCGTATACCCACATGTTCGTCACCGCAGCGCCGTCTATGGAGATGAACGGGGCCGCGGCGATGAACAGTCCGGCGACGACGTCACCTACCCACAGCGGCACGCGTCGCGTTATGCGCGCCGGGTCGGGCAGTCTCGTTTCGGGCTGCGTCATGCTCCCAGTGTGGCGTGCGGCCGCCGCACACGCGTCACCCACGCGCGGCATCGCATGTACTGCGACTGCGGTACACGCAGTGTCTGCGACGGGAGGATGCTCACCGGTAGCCGAAAGGCGAAGCTTGGTGCAAGCCAGCAGCATCCGAACAAATGGAGCAATATGACCACGCCGATTCTTTCGGTCAAGGACGTACACAAGTCCTATGGCCGTGGACAGAACCGATTCAATGCGCTCAAGGGGGTGAGTCTCGACATCGTCAAAGGCGAGAGCATCGCCATCGTCGGCAAGAGCGGATCAGGAAAGTCCACTCTGATGCACGTGTTGGCGCTGTTGGATGCAGCGTCGGCAGGATCGGTCGAACTCGACGGCGTCGACACCGCCTCGCTGCAGGGCCGAAAGCTCAACCGCACGCGCAACAAGACCTTTGGGTTTGTGTTTCAGCAGTTCTTTCTCACCGGAAACCAGACCGTCCTCGAGAACGTGATCCTGCCCTTGAAGATTGCCGGGGTCGGACGAACAGAACGCAAACGGCGCGGACTAGCGGCGCTGGTGCAACTGGACCTCGACGACAAGGCGAAGAACAAGGCGGTTAACCTCTCTGGCGGACAGAAGCAACGAACCGTCATCGCTCGAGCACTCGTCAACAATCCGCAGATCATCTTCGCCGATGAGCCCACGGGAAACCTCGACTCTGCTACCGGGGCGGTTGTCGAAGACATTCTCTTCACTCTGAACCGCGAGAATGGCATCACCCTCATCGTGGTCACCCACGACGAAGATCTGGCCAGTCGATGTGATCGGCGCATTCTCATTCGAGACGGCGAGATCGTCGAAGATTCCGCGACGGTGGCAGCATGAGAACGTCAGACCTCGTCAGCTCAGCTGCCGCGAACACCTTCCGCTCGAAGACTCGCACGCTGCTCACGATTCTCGCCATCTTCATCGGCGCCTTCGCCCTCACCCTCACCAGCGGCCTGGGCACAGGCATCAACGCCTACATCGACGACACCGTCACTTCGATCGGCGCGACCGATGTGATGACGGCGACCAAACCGGCAGACAGCGCAGGCGGAGTCCCCGGTTCAGACACCGGGCCCGTTGAATACGACCCCGACGTCGTGGCTACCGGCATCCCCGGCGCTTCGGTCGTGGCTCTCACTCCCGACGATCTCGATGCACTAGCTGACATCGAAGGCGTGCTAGAGGTCGAGCCGACCCGCTCGATCTCACCCGACTACATCGAGGGTGCAAACGGAGACCAGTTCGTGGCGGGCGTAGGCACGCTCATTCCCGGCATGACCGTTCAGCTCGAAGCCGGCACCGTTCCCGACGACGACGCCACAGAGTTCGAAGCTGTGCTGCCGTTGTCGTACGTCGAACCAATGGGCTTCGACGACGGTGAATCCGCCCTAGGCGAGAACATCACCATCGCGCTTACCGACGCGGAACGCACCACCCACCTCATCGAAGCCACAGTCGTCGGAGTGGCTGAAGAAGCACTCGCTGGCCCCACGGGCGAAAGCGTGCTGCCCAACGAAGCTCTGACGGACGCGCTGTTCGAGGCGCAGACCACCGGTCTTCCCGACGACGAGGTTGAGCGTTACCTGCAGGCAAGCGTCTGGTTCGACCCCAACGCTACCGACGAGGAGATCACCGAACTGAAGGACCTCCTGGCCGAAGAGGGATACACCGGCACCACCGTCGCAGATCAGCTCGGTGCCTTCACCACCATCATCGATGGCATCGTGCTCGTTCTCAACGCCTTTGCGATCATCGCTCTGCTAGCCGCGAGCTTTGGCATTGTGAACACCCTGTTCATGTCAGTGCAGGAGCGCACGCGCGAGATCGGGTTGATGAAGGCGATGGGCATGGGCAGTGGCCGCGTGTTCACGCTGTTCAGCCTCGAAGCGACGTTCATCGGCTTCTTGGGCAGCGCGATCGGGGTGGGCATTGCAATGCTCGTTGGCACTGCTGCGAGCAATGCCCTGTCAACGACGTTGCTCTCGAACCTGCCAGGCCTGACGCTCATCGCGTTCGATCCGATCTCGGTCACCGTGATCGTTCTGATCGTGATGCTCATCGCCTTCTTAGCTGGCACCCTGCCCGCAGCGAAGGCTGCGCGCGCCGACCCGGTGGAGTCGCTGCGCTACGAGTAGCTTCCGACGCCGCGCAGCCCGGCCTCGAGACATGAGTACGTGCGCGAGACATAGCCCCCAAAGCTCTGTCTCGCGCACGGCATCATGTTTCGGGCGCGAGCACGTTTCGACGGGGCCCTCCTCGTCACGGGAACGGCGGTCGTGGTGTTGCTCGTCGGCATCGTGGTGACCACCATCTCGGCAGTTTCGCTCGGTAGGCGGCAACCGGAGAGCTGACACAGGCATCTCAGGTGCCGAGGAAGGATCGGGCCACAGGTTTGGCTCTTGCTCGGCACCCGCATGTGACGGATGCCATCACCGGCGCCATCGCCCGCGAGACATGAGCTCGCGCACGAAACATGGCGCCCGCGGGCCTGTCTCACGCACGAATTCATGTCTCGCAGGGTGGTGATTGAGTGCGAGCGAGTTAGATGGGCACAACGGATGCTGCGCCGGGTGCGAATCTGAAACGCACCACATCTCCGGGTCGCGCCGTGTCGCCCGGCGGAAGATCAGCAACCAGCTCTGCAGATTGACACGCGATGGTAGCTTCACGACGCGCGCCCTTGCGGGCCACGTGAGCGATCACGCCGGAGAACTCCGCCGCATCGGCGATTTGCACGCACTCTTGCCTGATGACCAGCAGCCCTTCGCCGTCCGGCGTATCGGCGTCTACGACGACGGGCCCCAGCACAGAGTGATGCACTCCGTCGGCAACGATCCCAGCGATGGCCGTGCGCCCACCCATGAACTGCGCCACCGCGAGAGAGGCCGGACGGTGATAGATGCGATCAACGGTGTCGTGTTGCAGCACTGCGCCATTCGAAAGAACAACAATCCGCTCGGACACGGCGGCTGCTTCGTCACGGTCGTGTGTCACGACCACCAGGGTCGATGGCAACTCGGTTCGCAACTCGGCAAGCAGAGCATGCATGTCTGCACGCAATGCGGGGTCTAGTGCGCTGAAAGGTTCATCGAGCAACAGAATCGACGGCTCAGCGGCCATGGTGCGTGCAATCGCTACCCGCTGCTGCTGACCGCCTGACAGCGAAGCAACCGAGCGCGAACTGTACTCGCCAAGCTGCACGAGATCGAGATAGGGCTGCGCGCTCCGGCGCGATTCGCTGCGGGATCGCCCGCTAGCGCGCAGCGCAAACGCTACGTTGTCGAGCACCGAGAGATGCGGAAATAGCAGGGCACGCTGAAACACCATTCCGATGCCGCGTCGTTCGGGCACGACTCCGGCGACATCATCGCCGTTGATCAGAACGGTGCCGGTGGTTGGCTCATCGAGTCCCGCGATGAGACGAAGCAACGTGCTCTTGCCTGACCCGCTCTGCCCCAGGATTGCGGTGCGTGTTCCTGTTAGAAGCTCGAGATCAACGTGGTTCAAAGCGGGCGCCTGACTCCCACTGAATTGCTTGCTGACGCCGGCCAACGTGATGGCAGCGCTCATCGTGCAGCCTCCTTTCGCGAACGCCCTTGAACAATGATCGATAGCAGCACAATCGGTGGCACGACGGCCGCGAGTGCGAGCACCGCCACCATGGCATCATTTCCTATTCCGGATGCTGCCGCCGCCGTGATCAGCGGAAGCGTGACGATCTGGCCGCCGCCGATGATCACTGTGACCACGTAGTCACTCCACCCGACGAGAAACGCCAGGAAAGCCGATCTCGCGAGTGCAGACGAAAGCAACGGGAAGTGAACGTGCCACAGCACGTGTCTGCGCGATGCGCCAAGAATCCGAGCCTCTTCTTCATAGCCGATGTCGTGTGCGGCGTAGGCAGCCCGCATCGAGAAAGTCGTGTACGGAATTGCCATCACCACGAGAACCCACACCACGCCCAGCAGTGCAGGAATGTGCACCCGCAAAAACAGCACGTTGATACCCAGAGCAGCCGCGAACGGTGGCAGCAGCACCGGAGCAAACAGAAGAGCGGTCAACAACCGTGGGAACGGAGCCCACCCGTAGACCAGCCCCCGTGCCGCGAGCGCGCCGAGCGGAGTCGCGATGACAGCAACCACCAGCCCCAAGGTGATCGAACGCACGAAGGCTTCACCCCCACCTTGCGCAACGGCTGAGGTCAGCCCGTCTAACCCCCACTCGGTGGGGAGTCGCGCCGGGTACGACCAGCGGTCTGCGAAGGCCCAGAGCACCAGCGGCACAAAGGGCAAGATGAACCACACGACAAGCAGCGCTGCCACCACTCGACTCAGCCAACGAGTCGACGCCGATGCGGTCATCGCCACACCGCCGATTTGCGAAGCAGCGTGAAAGCGATGCCGCCGGCGACGGCCGCCAGCGCCACAGCCGTCAACGCCACGGCAGCTGCTTCGTCTCGCGCCGCGAGATTGGCATCGTTGTAGAGGCGAACCGCCATCACCGACAACGGTTCGGGGTACGTGCGCCCAAGAAGCCACGCCACCTCATATGAGCCCAGCGTGTAGACAAACGTGATGGCACCCGAAATGATGAGCGCTGGTGTGGCTAACGGCAGCCACACCAGGCGCAGACGCGTGCGCCGCTCTGCCCCTAGCAGCGCGGCAGTTTCGTCGAAGTCAGCGACGCGGGTGATCAGCGTGCCCGCAACAACCAGCGCCACGAACGCGGACTCTTTCCACGCGTACTCAATGATGACGGCGCCCCACCACGGACCCCCAACAAACGAAGGCCACGCTTCGGGCGGGATAGAAAGCGCTCTGGCGAGCACTCCTGAATCAGCGAGTAGCAGCCCAACGGCGGCCGCTCCGATGAGGTGGGGAACGGTGACTGTCACCGCTCCTGCGGCGACAACTACCTTCGACGACCAGCTCCCGCTCGTAATCAGAAGCGCAGCGGCGCCACCCACCAAAATGGCAATCAGAGTGGATGCTGCGGCAATGCCGAGCGGTACGGCGGCTGATTGCGGCAAATCGCCAGCGGTGGTGCTATAGGCCTCAACGCTCAGTGCGGCGGTTCCGACGAGCGGCATCAGACCAAGACTCTGCAACAGCATTGAGACCAGGCCACCTATTACGACGAATGCTGTGGGGGCGGCAACGGCCACCACCAGCATCCATGGCCCTAACCTCTTCACCTGCTCGCGGCGACCTGGGTGCGCCAGCCCTCATCGATCGCTCGCACCCAATCCGCCTCAAGCTCCGGGTTCGCAGAAGCCGATAGTTCTTCAAACGACGGCACGACAGGTGAGGCCGGCAAGCTGTCGAACTCGCCGCGCTCGTCGTCGGTCAATGCGTCGTAGTCGAGCACGGTGAATTGGCCCCAGGTCGCCGGGTCTGCCTTCGCCACCTGTTGATCGACGCTGAGAGCGAGGTTGGCTACCACCATGGCGCCAGCGGCGTCGGCGGCGTTGGCGGGGATGGCGAGAAAGCTTGCGTTGCCGAGGGTTCCTTCTTCGAGCGTGAGCACTTTTGTGCCTGCCGGGTAGGTGCCGTCGGCCACCAACTTGGTGAGCGTTGCCGGGCCGTAGGTCATCGTGAAATCCACTTCACCATCTGCATACAGGCTGTTGAGCTGTTCTGAGTCTGCGGGATACGTATCACCGCCGCGCCACAGCGAAGGAGCGATCTCTTCGAGTGCGGCGTACAGCGCGGGAGAGAGCGTGTTGAAAGCCTCATCGCTGTACTCGGACGCGACCTCGTCATGGCCCCCAGTGGTGCTGTAGAGCACCTGTCGCAAGAAAGCAGAGCCCGTAAAGTCTGGCGGCGCGGGGTACGTGAACCGCCCGGGGTTGGCATCGATCCACTCGAGCAGTTCAGCCATCGTCGAGGGTGGATCGTCGACGGCATCCGAGTCGTAGGCAAAGGTGAACTGTGCTTTGTTCCAAGGTGCTTCGCAGCCGTTGACCGGCGCTCCGAAGTCTTCGGTGACGAGGGGGTCGGATGCAGAGACTTTCGCCATATTCGGCAGCAGTGGCGTCCACTCACACAACCACGCCCCTGCCTGCGACCCGGTAAGAAAATTGTCACCGTTCACCCAGATCAAATCGACGGACCCATCGTCTGACCGCCCCGCCTGCAGTTCCGTCAGCACACGATTGAGGGCGTCGGCGGTGTCGGCGATCGGGACCCGTCGCAGAGTCACGCCTTCTGCTGCCGCGGCGGGCGCGAGCACAGTGTCGACGTAGTTGTTGCCCTGTTCGTCACCGCCCCACATCCACAAGTCGACGCTCTGGCCTTCGGCGTCGCTCGCGACAGCGCTCCAATCCGAGAACGCGGTCGCGGACGGGGGCGGGGAGGGCGCTGAACACGCGGTGAGAGCAAGAAGGCTCGTCATGCCCAATGCGGCACCCAATATGAGCGAGCGCCGCCGAGGAAAGGGGGGACGCGGCACAGCGAAGCTCCTTGGGTCAAAGGCGGGTGTGAGCAAGGCTAGTTGCCAACGTCACCATCGGAAGGTGATCTATGACACAGACGGATCTCTGGTATGCGACCTAGCATGTCTAAAATGCGGATCTCGAAAATCAGCGCCAGATGGCGCATTGTCATATTTGCCGCATTCCTCGCCACTGTTGTTGCGATTGGCCTGCTCGTGCCACTGCCGAGCGTCGAAGAGATCAGGGCTGTGGCTGACGCTGGCGGGATCTGGGTGCCGATCGTGTTCGCGATTGTCTACGCCTTCGCAACCCTCACCCCCATTCCCAGCAGCGTAATGAGTATCGCGGCTGGACTCGTGTGGGGACTCGGGGTGGGTTTCCTAGCGGTATATGTTGGCGCGCTCGGCGGCGCAATGATCGCCTTCACCGCCAGCCGCGTGCTCGGACGCGAATCAATCGAGCGAATCACCGGAGCACGCGTCGCCGCCGTCGATGACCTATTGCGCAGTCGCGGGATGGCCACGGTGATCGGAATGCGTCTGGTGCCGTTGTTTCCGTTCGCCGTGCTCAACTACACCGCTGGGCTCACGAGCGTGCGCCGTCGCGACTACGCCATCGGCACGATGATTGGCATCGTGCCGGGAACGCTCGCCTATGTCGCCGTCGGTGCATACGGGTTCAGCCTCGAGTGGCCGTTTTTCATCGCAATGGCTTTCCTCGGAATCCTCACGATCGGTGGCGCTGTGCTCGCCGTGCGCATCCGCTCACGTTCGCGGGCGACCGCGGCGAACATCGACTCAGAAACTTCAGCTGACTCCCCCGCCGCCACCGGTTCTGCGGAATGATCGATTCTCAGCTGCGGCGGGCGCTGCAGCGGCCACTGGAGTGGGGCGCACGGGCGATCGATGTCGCGTGGGTGACACCGAACCGGCTCACAATGGCGGGGATGCTGCTCGGGCTCTCAAGCGCGACACTCGCGGCTTTTCAACTGTGGATCCCGGCGCTTGTCGTTTGGCTGCTGTCACGGATTCTTGATGGTCTCGACGGGACGTTGGCCCGTCGCCGTTCGAAGCACGGCTCCGCCAGCGAAGTGGGAGGGTTCCTCGACATCGTCGCCGACTTCGTTTCCTACGGCGCGAGCGTCGTCGGCGTCGCCATCGGAGCGGCCGCCGCCTTCGATGCGCCGTGGTGGCCATTCCTCTTGGTGCTGTTCGCCTACTATCTCAACGGCACAACTTTCCTGGCGTTCTCGTCGATCGCTGAACGTACCGGCCGGCGCATCGACGATGGACGATCGCTGTCGTTCCTCGGGCGCATCGCCGAGGGGGCCGAGACCATCTTCGTCCACAGTTTGTGGTTGATCTTGCCGTGGTTTGCATGGCAAATCGCGCTGGTGTGGGCGGCCGTGGTGTTCGCCAGCGCTGTGCAACGCGTTGTGCTCGCGGTACGAATTCTGCGCTAGCGAACGCGGAGCGCGCGCAGTCGGCGCAGCGCCTGAACCGCGACGGCGAAAACGCCTCGACGCAGCCGGTACCGCACATCTGCGACCGCGGTGTTCCACAACGGGTCGTTGAACGTCGGATACGGGTGGATCGCTCCCGCCAGCACGCTGGTTGACAGATTGGCCTTCATCGCAAGGGCCAACTCTCCCATCGTTTCGCCGGCGCGAGGGCCGACGATTGTGCCGCCGAGAATCTTCCCTCGACGGTCGACGACGATGCGGGCGAACCCTGCGGTGTTGTTCTCTGCAATCGCACGGTCGGAATGTTCGTGGTGCCAGGTCACAACCCGATGGCGCCCGGCTGTCGCATCAGCGCTTTGGAGGCCGACGGCGGCAACCTCGGGTGCGGTGAATGTGACGCGTGGCACGACGCGCGTCTCCGCCTTTCGGCGCAGTCCCAAGATGGCGTTGGTGGCCGCCACACTCCCATTGACTCCGGCAGTGTGAGTGAACTGCGCCAACCCGGTGATGTCGCCTGCCGACCAGATTCTGGGGTTTGTGGTGCGAAGGCTGTCATCGACTTCGACGTATCCCTTTGCATCACGATCGACGCCCGCAAGCTCAAGACCGAGCGAGTCGGCTCGCGGAGTTCTACCAAGCGCCGCGACGATCGCATCGAACGCAACCTCAGCACCATCATCCAAGGTGACGACACCAGACTGTCCATCGGTCGAGCGAACGGCCACTGCCGAACGCCCAGTGAGCACGGTCACGCCGTCGTCGGTCATGGCCCGCTGAACGATCTCGCTGGCTTCTTCGTCTTCTTTGGGGAGCAGCCGTGAGCCTCGGTGAACGATCGCCACCTGAGATCCCAGTCGCGCCATGGCTTGACCAAGCTCACTGCCGATCGCTCCCCCGCCCAGCACAACGAGGCGCGGTGGGAGGGCGGTGAGGTCCCAGAAGTCTTCGCTCGTGCGCATCTGCACTGTTTCGGCGCCTTCGATGTTGGGCAGAGCGGGAGAGCTGCCTGTGGCGACAACGGCCTGACGAAAGGTCACCTTCTGACCGTTCACATCCAGCGTTTTTGCCGATGTGAAGCGAGCATCGCCGATCATGACCGAAACGTTCTCGGCTTCAAGCGCTTCAGGGGAATCCACGGGGGCGATGGTCGTGATCGCTCGCGTCACCGACGACATTGCGCGCTCAAAATCAGATTGCGCAAGTTCAGGGTCTGAAGGCCCGCTGCGCCCGGCGCGGCGGGCCGCATCGACGTCGTGCGCGACCGCGATCAGCGTCTTTGAAGGGACGCAGCCCATCCAGAGGCAATCGCCACCGAGACGATCACGCTCGATCAGAAGAACCTTCGCGCCGAACCCTGCCGCTGTCTTGCTCGCGACCAGTCCGGCACTGCCCCCGCCCACGACAACAAGATCCCACGTGCCAGATTTCAGCATCCGATTCCCTTCACAGCTTGCGCACTGACGTGCTGTATCTGTCTAACAGGGCGAAGCCTTCTGCTCTGTAACCGACAACACAGATAAGAGCTTTCGTGCGGCGTAGCATCGGCCCCATGAGCGCTACACAAGAACCATCCGCCGAATATTCCGACCTACGGGCAGTGTTCATCAACTGCACTCTGAAAAAGAGCCCCGATCAGAGCCATACGCAGGGCTTGATGGATCGAAGCATCGCGCTGATGCGCGCGCAAGGTGTCGACGTTGACAACATCCGCTTGATTGATCACGACGTCGCCACAGGCGTTTACCCAGACATGCGCGAGCACGGTTGGGCTAAAGACGCGTGGCCCGACGAGATCTGGCCAAAGATCGACGCCGCAGACATCCTCGTGGTTGGCGGTCCGCTGTGGCTTGGCGACAACGCCTCGACGACCAGACAACTCATCGAACGGCTCTACGCCATGAGCGGGCTGTTCAACGACAAAGGTCAGTATGTCTACTACGGAAAAGTCGGCGGCACGCTAATCACAGGCAATGAAGACGGTGTCAAGCACGCCGCCATGTCGACTCTGTACAGCCTGCAGCACATCGGTTTCACCATTCCTCCTGCCGCAGATGCTGGCTGGATCGGCGAAGTGGGCCCGGGGCCCAGCTACCTCGACCCCGGCTCGGGCGGTCCCGAGAACGACTTCACCAATCGCAACACCACATTCATGACGTGGAATCTGCTTCACCTTGCACGCATGTTGAAAGACGCCGGCGGCATACCCGCGTACGGCAACCTTCGCGAGGCGTGGAACGATGGCGAACGCTTCGGCTTCGACGCCAACCCGGAGTATCGCTAAGGGGCGACAAACAAGCTCATGAGTGGATTACCAGGTGGGGGCTCCATGATTAGTGAGTGCGGTGCCAACGTCGTGGCAGCGCCGCTCTCGGGTCAGCGCCCGTGGGCCCCTACTCAGCGAGAAAGCAACCCCTTGGTACCTGCCACCGATGAGCCCTTCAACTGCTTAAGCGCCGTCGAACTCTTTGCCGACCTTTCGCCAGATGAACTCGCCGCGATTGATCGGATGGCACCGTCTCGCACCTATCGCACGGGCGAACTCGTGTTCAGCCAGAGCCAACCGGTTCATGCGCTATTCGTGTTGCAATCTGGGCGCGTTCGCGTCTTTCGCGTCACCGAAGACGGCAAAGCGCTCACGATGGCGATCCTTGAGCCCGGCGCCGTGTTCGGCGAGATGATGCTGGTCGGCCAGCGCATGTACGACAACTATGCCGAAGCGATCGAAGAGACCCTGCTTTGCGAGCTGAGCGTCACCGATGTGGAACAGCATTTGCTCTCAGACCCGCGCATCGCGATTCGCATCTCTCGGCACCTCGGCGAACAGGTTGCGCGCCTCGAAGAGCGCCTCACCGATCTCGCGCTGCGTCCGCTGCTGGCTCGCCTAGCGAGCACGCTCGTGCGTTTGGCTGAACCGCAACGTCGCTCGCGGACCGGGCACGTCACAATCAGGCTGACGCACGAGCAGCTCGCCGGGTTGCTCGGCACCACACGAGAGTCGACCAGCAAAGCAATGTCTGATCTGGCGTCGCGCGGCCTCATTAGGCAATCAAGGGGGCGAATCGTGTTGCTCGATGTGCCGGCGATGACCGCGCTGTCTACAGCGACTGCCTAAGCGGCGCCTAGGCGCCACAGTTGGGCGCACAGTTGGGCGCCACAGCGCGGCCAGCCACCGTTGGGCCACAGTTGGGCGCCACAGCGCGGCCAGCCACCGTTGGGCCACAGTCGGGCACCAGAGCGCGGTCAGCCACCGCGGGTCAAGCCACCGCGGGGTGCCCGCCGCTCGCGCGACGGGCACCCATCAGTTCTCAGATGCTGCGGTGGTCCTGCACGGCTGCTTCCATGTCAGCGAGTCCAGGCACGATCATCGCGTCGACGGCCAAGGAGTCAGTCGCGTTGAGCTGCTGCATGCCTCGCGCCGATTCGGGTGTGACGTTGATCTCATGCTTGTCAGCGGCGAGAGCGGTCATCAGCATGTTCACCACATCTTCGACCGATGCGGTTTCCCAACCGGCGTTGTTGGTGGTCATCATCGCGGTGTCGGTTGCTCCCGGGTACACAGTGGCGACGTGAACACCAGTGCCGTGAAGCTCGCGGCGCAGCGATTCGCCGAATGCTGCCAACCCTGACTTTGCCGCTGCGTACACAGCGTAGAAGGGCATCGCGACGAGAGCGATCGAGCTGGAGATATTCACGATGACGCTGCCGTCTGCTGCGCCGCTCGTGCGCAATTGGGGCAGAAGCGCCCGTGTCAGCAGGATCGGCGCGCTGAGGTCAAGATCCAGCATCGCGCGCACGTCATTCTCGCTTGAGTTCTCGAGACGACCGGCACGCACGTTGCCGGCGTTGTTGACCAGCAAGTTCACGGCGTCCCACGAGGCAACAGCCTGAGCGACCGCGTTAACACCGTCCGCACTGCCGAGGTCTTGGGCCAGGATCTCGGCGCTACCACCCGCAGCCTCGACGAGCTGAGCGGTTTCATTCAACGTCTGTTCGCGACGGCCTACGAGAAGCAGGTGTGCGCCCTCGGCAGCAAACTTGAGAGCAATTTCTCGACCGATTCCTTGGCCTGCGCCGGTGATGATTCCGCGACGGTTGCGAAGTTCCATGGTGATCCTCTTTCTCTCGACTGGTACGAGCGGGCACACGCCATCGCCGCACAAGATGTATTCGGTACCGAACGGTAACATAGTTCGATCAGCTTTGCTACCGAACGGTTTCAAAGTCGCTGACATCGGCGTAGAGTGTCGCTATGAGCGCGATAGTCAGCACCCCCGTCGGCCGGCCACGCCTCTTCGACGAAGAGCACGTGCTGGCGGAGCTCACCGCGCTCTTCTGGCGCAAGGGCTATTCCCAAACCACGATGAGCGACATCGTTGAGTCCAGCGGAATGCACAAGCCGAGCCTCTATCGAACCTTCGGCAGCAAAGAAGCGCTGTTCGCGATCGTGCTGCGCCGCTACCTCGCGGAGCGGATGCAGATGTTCTCCCAACTCATCGCCGAATCTGGCAGCGGCATCAGCGCCGCTCACAAGTTCCTCACCCTGTTTGAGATCGATGCCGTGTCAGAGCGTGGCCGCGATGGATGCCTGATGGTGATGGCTTCGAACGAGCTGCGTGGCGCGCTGCCCGGCTATGACTTCGCATCCGATTACCGCCAGCAGATGCGCCAACAGCTGTCGACGCTTGTCGCAGCGGCGTGGCCCGGCGACGAAAGCGAGGCTGAGTTCGCGCGGGCCCGCACTGATGTGCTCACGACCTACCTCCTTGGACTCCACGTCGTGATGCGCTCGGGCGCAAGCGCGGAAGAGATCCACGAGTACGTGCAGGCGATGCACCTCACCGTCGACGCCTGGTAGCGACTCGCGAGTACCGCGGTGATGCGCACCGCACGCGCGGGCGAACCCGACTTTCACCCAAGCATGACCTCGTGCGCGAGACGAGCCGTCGTGCAGCCTGCTTCGTGCACGAAGTCATGTTTCGCGGAAGTGGATCAGCCGCGTTCTCACGCTTTTACCAGCGCTCACAAGGGGTTCGTCCAGAGCGAGCGCCCAGACTCGTTCACGTGCGCCTCACCCGACGGCGCACCTGCCGCGGAGTTCGGCACCGAGTCCCCTCAGAAAGAACACCTCCCCCTATGCTCTTCCCCCAGCCTGATCGCGCTGAAACTCACTCACTGCGAAGCCTGACCACCACTCGCGCCGCAGCCTTCGGGTTGAGCCTCTCGCTGCTGATCGCCGCTGGCATCGCCACAGCCACCCCCGCGACAGCGCAGACTCTCACGTCGGCGTCGACGGTCACCGCGCTCGCTGATACGAACGACGACGCACAAACTCTCGACGACATCTCCGTCCAAGCGCAGTCTGCCCTCGACGCAGCCAACGCCACGCTGACTGCGGCTGCGGCGGTAGTCGGTGATGTGGCAGCATCCGACCTCGAACTCGACACCGATGACACGTCGATCGACACAACGGCGCTTCGCGATTACATCGAGAAGTTCGATGGGCTCGAAGTGCTGCCTTTGCTGATCCTTCCCGGGCTCACGGATGACACCGTTGCTGAGACCGAGCGCGTGCAGGCTCGAGCAGATGAGCTGAGCGGTCATCTGGCGGACGCCGAAGCAAAGAAGGCAGCCGAAGAAGCCGCCGCCGCGGCGAAGAAGGCCGCAGAAGAAGCCGCCGCGAAAGCCGCGGCTGAACAGCAGGCTGCCGAAGAGGCCGCGGCCGCCGAAGCCGAAGCGGCGGCAGCGGACGAAGCGTCAGCATCTTCGAGCACTGGCACTGGCGCCGCAGTTGCGTCTACGGGTTCGAACTCTGCTGGCGATGCGCAAGCCTACGCACAGGAGCTGGGCGCCTCGCAGTACGGATGGGGCGCTGACCAGTTCTCGTGCCTCGTGTCTCTGTGGAACCGCGAATCGGGCTGGAACTACCAGGCCTACAACGCCAGCAGCGGAGCGTTCGGCATTCCACAGTCGTTGCCAGGTAGCAAGATGGCGAGCGCCGGTGCGGACTGGCAGACGAACGCAGCAACCCAGGTTGCCTGGGGCCTCGGATATATCTCTGCGGCCTACGGCACGCCTTGCGGCGCCTGGTCACACTCTGAGTCTGTCGGCTGGTACTGATCTCGCTAGTCGCGCACCAGTTCGAGCAGCGACGTGACATCACTGAGCCGCTGCTCGGGGGTGTCGCCGACCGGCGCGAGCAAGAGCGTGGTGACACCGGCAGCTTCGAACGCCGCAATGCGGCGCTTCAGCTCGTCAGCATCGCCGAACAGCGCAACGCCGTACAGGAGTTCGTCTGGCACGGCCGCGATCGCCTCGGCTTGACGCCCCGAAAGGTATAGCTCCTGAATCTCGGCCGCTTCAGCCTCGTAGCCGTAGCGCACAGCAATGTCGTTGTAGAAGTTCTTGCCCTTCGCGCCCATGCCACCGATGTAAAGCGCTAACTGCGCACGCACCGCCATAAGCGCCTTCGGTGACGGGTCGCCGAAGGCGAAGAAGACCTGCACCTGAATCTGCAACGTGCCGAGCTCAGCGTCGCGCCGAGCCAATCCCTGCTCCAGCGACTCGCCCCAGACACGGTCGGCACGGTTCGGGTCATAGAAAATGGGCTGCCATCCCTCAGCGATCTCGGCAACTTGGGCAACGCTCTTGCTGCCGAGCGCCGCGATCGAGATGGGGATGTTCGTGCGCTCGGGAGTATTGATGAGCTTGAGAGGCTTCCCCATGCCGGTGCCTCCCTGCTCTCGCGACAGCGGCACCGAATAGTGCCGCCCGTCGTGGACGACCGGGTCACGCCGCCACACCTGGCGGCAGATGTCGACGATCTCACGGGTGCGACCTAGCGGGGCGTCGTACTTCACGCCGTGGAAACCTTCGATCACTTGGGGGCCCGAAGCGCCGAGCCCGAGGGTGAACCCCCCACCGGCAAGCGAATCCAGACTTGCCGCGGTCATCGCGGTGAGACTCGGCGTGCGTGTGTAGAGCTGAAAGATGTTTGACATCAAACCGATGCGCGTCGTCTTGGCTGCGAGGTACCCCAGCCGGCTCACCGCATCGAAGGAATACGCCTCGGCGACAGCGATCGTGTCAAGGCCAGCCGCCTCATACGTTTCCACCGCATCCGCAATCTCATGAATGTCGGTCGAGTAGTTCTGAATGAGTCCGAACTGCATCATTTCGCCTTTCGTCGAGGGCCCGCCGCATTGCTGTGCCCGTGGGGAACGATACCCGACCGATGTAGCGCTCCTTTTTGCGCATTCACAGCGTTCTGTAAGGTAGTGAGATCGATTCGCGACGAATGAACGAACTAGCCGGAGTTCCAACCACGTTGGAGCACGCAGAGGAGACACGTCGATGACCGCACAAGATAGCTCGGATGCACCTGAAAAGGTCACCCCGAAAAAGATCCTCAAAGAGGTGACACACCCAGCGCTGATCCCGGGAATCGGTGTTGAAGACACGCCTCGCCAGTTCAGCACAAACTGGCCAGTGTTCGGGATCGCCGGCGCCCTCGTGCTAGCTGTGGTGATCTGGGGTTTTATCGCGCCAGACAGCATCAGCACCGTTGGGTCTGTGTCACTTGCTTGGGTAACGACCCACTTCGGCTGGCTGTTCTCATCGCTCGCGATGGTGACGATCGTTTTCATGTTCGTGCTCGGCTACGGCCGCACCGGGGGCATCCGCCTCGGCGCTGACAACGAAGCACCCGAGTTCTCGACCGTGTCTTGGATCGCCATGCTGTTCTCGGCTGGCATGGGCATCGGCCTGATCTTCTGGGGTTCGGCTGAGCCGCTCTTCTACTTCAACAATGTGCCTCCCGGGTTCGGTTCCGAGCCAGGCACCGAAGGCGCAATGCTCGACGCACTGTCGCAGTCAATCCTGCACTGGGGGCCTCTAGCATGGGCCTTCTACGCGCTCGTTGGCGGTGCGATTGCCTACGCCGCCTACCGGCGCGGACGTCGCCCGCTCATCTCGGCGATCTTTCAGCCGATCTTCGGAGACAAGACCGACGGCCCACTGGGCGCCATAATCGACGTGTTCGCGATCATCGTTACGCTGTTCGGAACCGGTGTCACGCTCGGCATGGGAACGCTTCAGATCGCCAGTGGTGTGGAGTTCGTCACCGGCGTCGGCCCACTCGGCAACAGCGCGATCATCATCATCGTCACGGTGCTGACCGCCGCATTCGTCGTGTCTGCTGTCTCGGGCATCAAGCGCGGCATCCGTGCACTGTCGAACATCAACATGGTGCTTGCGGGCGTCATCGGCCTGTTCGTGTTCATCATGGGACCGACGCTGTTCCTGCTGAACATCATCCCCGCCAGCGTGCCGGCCTTCATCAACGACCTGTGGATGATGCTCATGCGCAACCCCGCGCAGGGTGAAGATGCCTCCGCCTTCATGTCGAGTTGGACGAACTATTACTGGGCATGGTGGATTTCGTGGACGCCTTTCGTCGGAATGTTCATCGCAAAGATCTCGCGCGGCCGCACGCTGCGCCAGTTCGTGACCGTCGTGATCATCGTTCCCTCGGCAGTCTGCATTGTCTGGTTCGGCATCATGGGCGGCACCGCCATGCTTATGGAGCTCCAGGGCTTGGGCATCAGCGAAGCGGGCGGCTCACAGGCCGTGCTGTTCGCCATGCTGTCGAACCTGCCGTTCGGTGGCGTTGTTTCCGTCATCGCCATGATCTCGATCGTGCTGTTCTTCGTGACATCGGCTGACTCCGCTGCGATCGTGATGGGCTCGATGAGCCAACGAGGCAAGCCAGAGCCTTCGACCTGGGTGACCATCACCTGGGGGCTGCTGCTGGGCGCCGCGGCTCTCGCGCTGCTCTTGGCTGGCGGCGAGACGGCGCTATCTGGTCTGCAATCGATCATGGTCGTCACGGCGCTGCCGTTTGCCATTATCGTCATCGGCATCATGTTCGCGTGGGGCCGAGAGCTGCAGACTGATCCGTACATGTTGCGCCGCCGCTATGCAAAGGCTGCGATCGCACAGGGTGTTCGACTCGGTATCGCCGAACACGGTGACGACTTCGTGTTCGGGTCCACAGAAGTGGGCGCAGACGAGGGCGCGGGAGCTGGATTCGATTCCGAAGACCCGGCACTCACCGAGTGGTACGACACCGCAACCGGTCAAATTGCAGTGGTCACTGCCGACGACGTGCGCCGCACGCTCGAGCCAGGCCGTATTGAGCCCAAGGGCCCCGAGAACCCGCGTCACACGGCGTCGGGTGATGCATCGCTCACGGTCGGCGAGAACCGACGCGCAGAGCGCGAGCAGCGCAAGCGCGAGAAGGACGAGAAGGACAAAGAGTAAGTACGAGAAGGTCGGGGTGAGGCGCACGCTAGGTGTGCGTCACCCCGACCTTTTTAGCGTCGCGCGAGGGCATGCATCGTGGGCGCGGTGAGGTCGCCCAATGAGGTCCATAGCCCGAACGCCTCGTCGTAGCGTGCGACCAGCTCAGCGACCGGGTCGATGGTTTCTCCCGCTTCGATGAGTTCGAGGGGCGCACGCCAATCAGCGAAGGCTTCCGTGCCCGTTCCCGCCGCGAAGGCAGCGCCCAACGATGCTCCAGGATGGTTGCGAACGGTGCGCAACGGCACTCCCAGAACCGAAGCGTGAATCTGCTTCCACAACAGCGACGTCGCGCCGCCGTTGGTGACCGTCGCCTGATCCATTGCGATTCCGCGCGAACGCATGACGTCGGCATTGTGCCTGAACCCAAATGCGATGCCTTCGAGAGCGCTGCGGTACAGATCAACCGCGTCGTGCCCGAGATGCATCCCTGCGAAGACCCCCCGAAGGTCGGGGTCGTTACGCGGACTCTTCTCGCCGAGAAAATACGGCAGGCACAGCACCTCTGCTGCTCGCCTGTCGGTCGCCTCAGCATCCATCGCCGAGAGATCAGCAATACTGAGCAGCTTCTGCACCCAGCGCACCAGGCTTCCGCTCGTTGCCATGCAGCCGTTGGGGAGCCAGAGGCCTGCAACGGGATGCCGATCGAGGAAAAACCTCTCGTCAACGATCGGCGCCTCAGCCACCGCGAGAATGTCGCCGGCGCCTCCCAGCTTCACGAGCCAGTCCCCGGTTTCAACAAGTCCCGCACAATAGGCGGAGAGGACGTGATCAGCTCCACCCGTAACCAGCGGAATTCCGCGCGCGAGCCCGGTCTGATCCGCCACACGCGGATCGAGTTCGCCTATGATCTGACCCGGCTCTACTACCGGCGGCAACCGTTCAGCAAGACCCCGCACGTAGTCGTTGACGGGCAAGAAGGCATGCCCTGCGAGATCGAACAGACCAGATTCCAAGGCCCAATTGGACTCGACATGCACCTGCGCCCCGAGCGCGGTCAGCAGCCAATCGTACGAACCGACTATCCAGCGAGTCTCTGACCAGGTGTCAGGCTCATGCTGAGCCAGCCACATCGCTTTCGGCGCCACAGACTGCTGGCTAGGAACCGATCCAGTCGCGTGGAGCAGATTCGAACCAGTCGTCGCCCTCGCGAGTCTGTCGACTTCTGCGCTCGCCCGCGCATCGTTCTGGAGTATCGCGTTACGCAAGGGATTGCTGGCTGCATCCAAGCAGACGACTGCGGGCACCATTCCCGTCGTCGCGATCGCTCTGACGCTGCGCCCGGCCGCAAACGCTGCCAGTTCGGCAAGCGTTTCGAGCACGTTTGAGAGCCACACGCCGGGGTCGGCTTCAGCCCAGCCAGCATGTGTCGATATCAGCGCATTGGATCGGGTGGACTGTGCGATGACTCCCGCGCCTACGTCAACCAGTACGGATTTCACACCGGTCGTGCCAATATCGACTCCGATGACCAGCTGTGAGTCAGTCACGTTCTCTCCTGATCGTCGACTTTCGCTCAGGAGCGAGCCACGTCGACAAAGCGTCGTGCACGATCACGATCGACCGCGTTCCAGGTATTACCATCAATCTTCAGCGAAGATCCGACGATACAACCATCCGCGATCGTGAGCATCTCAGCAATGCTTTCAGCTCGCGCTCCGGTGTTCAATAGAACGGGCGTCTCTTCAGGGACGGCAGCCCGCACATCGCGCAACAGTGTGGTCGATGGACCAGCGCCCGCCATCGGCCCTGACACCAATATGCCGTCTGCCAAGGATGAAACCACCGTGGACTTGGCAATCTGCGAAAACGTCCTGTTTCCGATCGGCGAAGCGAACTCGGGCGAGATGTTCATGAAGATCGCAATGTCGTTGGCGTCGAGCCGGCGGCGCTCACGCAGGGTTTCGGCCGCATCGGTATTCCACAGCCCCATATCGGACTCCCACACCCCCGTAACGACCTCGCGCATAAAAGATGCTCCCGTAGCAACCGCGGTCGCCAGCGCAATGCTCGGGTCCCATAGATAGTCGACCCCGAACGGGATGGACGATGGTCGACACTCTGTGACAACACGTGCCATCACTGCCGCCGCCTCTGGGCCCGCCTTGAGTTGGTACGGTCGGTCGTTTTCGTTGCAGAACATCACGGCATCGAACCCCGCGTCCACGAGAACTTCAACATCGCGCGTCACCTGAGCCACCAGCCCGTCGACGCCTTCGGCTGCGTTGTAAAGCGGAGTGCCAGGCAGCGCTGGCACGTGAGCCATAGCGATGAGAGGTTTGGTCTGCGTCGGGAAGACGGCGCGAAAAAGCGAGGACATGCGACTCCTAGGTTTAGAGAGAGGAAAGTGTGCGAAATGCGATCAGCCGAGAGCGCTTGAGCCAGGCGGCGTGGATTCCGCCTCGGCGAAAGTGATGTTGACCCCCTGCTCGCGCAGCTCCACGATCGTGGGGTGCTCGGGAGACGCATCGGTGACGACAACTTCTACGTCACTAATCGGCGCGACGCTGACGAGGTGCGTACGACCGAACTTGGCCTCGTCCGCACCGACAATGATCCGACGAGCAACTGCCGCTGCGGCTCGTTTCACGGCGGCTTCTTGGGGGTGATACTCCGTCAAACCGCGGACAGGGTCTATACCTGAGATGCCAGCGATATAGGTGTCGCAGTTGTACTGAGAGAGAAACCGCTCTGCCTCTGGCCCGATGAGGCTGAGCTCGCCGGGACGGACGAGTCCTCCGGTCAAAATCACTGTGGTGTCCGGTTCATCGGCAAGGATCGATGCAACCGTCAGAGAGGGCGTCACCACGATCAGCCCCAGGCCCCGCCCTTGGATCGCATGCGCGACGGAAGCGACCGTCGACCCGCTGTCCAGGATGACCGACTCGCCGGGAGATAGGAGATTGACGATGGTGGTAGCAATATGCGCCTTCGGACCCGCAGCTCGCCCAGCGCGTGCGCCGTAGGAAGGCTCAAATGCCGTGCCACCGTGTGCGATCGCTCCACCTGAGATTCGTCGCACGACTCCGGCACTGCTCAACGCCTCGATGTCGCGTCGGACAGTCATCTCGCTCACGCCGAACTGCAAAGCAAGTTGCGCAAACTGAACCTCGCCGTCGCGAATAACCAAGTCTTCGATCGCGCCGCGTCGCTCATTGACGTCCATGGTCTGCCCCACCTGCCATCCGCCCTACGAGCACATCGTAGTCACGCTGCTGCTGCTCTCGTTGCCCCTTGAGGTCAATGGTAAGGAGCTGCTTGTCTCGCATCAGCCACCGCCCCGCCACCATTGTGTCGGTGACAGATGCTCCGCTCGTGCCATACACGAGTGCGGCTTCGAGACTCTGGGCGCCAATCGGTCCTCTCGCGATCTCGCGAAGAGGCAAAGCGATCAGATCCGCAACAGCGCCAGGTGCGAGCGCACCATCAACCGCGGCGCCGCCCAGTGCCTTGTGACCGTTGCGCGTCGCGATGCGCAGAATCTCATCGGGTGTCACGTTGTTCGGCGTGCGCGACGTGAAGGCGGCGAGTTTACCCAGCATGCGCATCTCTTCGAACAAGTCGACGTTGGTGTTGTTGCACACGTTGTCGCTACCGAGAGTCACGTTCACGCCTTGATCGAGCGCATCCCGAACTGGAGCAGCTGGCGCGCCCGATTGCATGGCCACCGAGGGGATCACTGCCATAGAAGCTCGGGTTCCCGCGAGCAGACTCAGCTCTTCAACGGGCACGGTGTTGCAGTGCGCGAGGATGGTGGGCACGTCAAGCATCTGCATCTGAACCAGCTTGCGCAATGACGACATTCCGTAGTGTTCGGCGCAGTATTCATCTTCTTCGCTGGAGGTCGAGTAGTGAGCGTGCATGCCCACTCCGAACTTCTCAGCGAGGTCGCGCGCGGCGACCATTGCATCCGGCTGATTGTCGACGAAGAAGGCGTGCGGACCTACCCAGCCTCGAACAAGATCCGAGGCGCCGCTCATCGCCGACACAAACTCGGCTGTTGATCGAAGTTCTCGGGCGCGCGCGTCGTCATCACCGAGTTCGACAATTCCCCATGCGATGGCGGCGCGCAGGCCTGACTCGATCACGGTCGGCGCGATTTCATCTGCATAGAAATACTGATCGGCAAACGATGTCGTTCCATGTTGAACGAAGTCGGCGCAGCTGACAGCCACTGATGCTGGAACGAGGTCGGGTGTGAGATGCGCTTCGCGATTGCGCAGGACGCCCAAAAACCCCTCCATGGACAGCAACGAATGGCCTTGCGCCACGCCGCGCATGAGCGACATCGGCGTGTGGGCATGCGTATTCACAAGCCCTGGCATCACGAGAGCTTCTCCAAGGTCAATGACATGCGAACCTGTGGGCCGTTCGCCCACCAGCTGATGCGCATCAACAATGATGCCGTCCTCAACCTCGATGACCCCGGGCGAAAGCACCCGACCGTCACCTGTCCAGACCACGTCAGCAACGATAATTCGAGGCGATTCCTGCGCAGTTTTCACGATGCGTCCTCTCCACTAGCCATGATTCTTCCCACTCGCTCACGTGTCATCTGCTCTCGGGGGAACGGACCGACGAGCTTTCCGCGATACATCACCGCGATGCGATGAGAGAGGGCAAAAATCTCATCAAGCTCGGTAGACACCAGCAGTACACCTGCGCCGTTGGCGCATGCTTCTAGGAGCACGCTGTGGACGAACTCGATCGATCCGACGTCCAGGCCGCGTGTCGGCTGGTTGGCGAGAACGATCGACGGACGGCCTGCTAGTTCGCGGCCGATGACGATCTTCTGAAGATTGCCGCCCGAGAGAGACGCGACGGTCCGCGTCGGGGCGGCGCCGCGCACCTCGTAGTCCGCGATGAGCTTTTCAGCGAATCGGCGCCGCGCGCGGCGTTTGATCACGCCGAATCTGCTGAACATGCGGGAACGAAATGCAGTGGCTGCGGCGTTTTCTTCAAGGGTCGCTTGCACATTGAGGCCAACGTGCATGCGATCCGCTGCGATATGGGCGACGCCTGCGTCGCGAATGCGCGAGGGCCGTGCGTTGGTTAGATTCTGGCCGCGCACACTCACTGTGCCAGCGTCGAGCGCACGCAACCCGGCGAGCGCTTCAATGAGCTCATCTTGACCGTTTCCACTTACCCCAGCCACTCCCACGACTTGTTGCTCGTGCAGGTCGAAAGAGATTCCTGAATCATCTGTATCGCCAACTCCTGGTAGCCGCGCGCCTGCGACATGAAGCACAACACCACCTGGTGTTTCGCGAGGCGGCGCGGTTTGCAGCTGCACTTCTCGCCCCACCATCAGACGAGCCAATTCCGCGTCATCCGCTTCACCGCGGCGAAGATTCGCCACCACTTTCCCTTGCCGCATGACAAGGATTCGGTCTGCGACGGCCTGCACCTCAGGCAGCTTGTGCGAGATGAACAGAACCGCACGACCTGTATCTGCGAGACGGCGCATCATCAGGACCAGGTCATCGGCCTCCGCAGGGGTCAGCACTGCGGTCGGCTCGTCAAAGATGAGAAGCCGCGCGTCTGCCGCAAGTGCCTTTAGAATCTCTACCCGCTGCTGCGCGCCGATCGTAAGGCTGCCGACTCGTTGAGTGGGCGAAAGCTCAAGTCCGGACTCGGATGCAAGCTTGGCAACGCGCTCATTTGCCGCGCGATCGTCATAAAAGCCACCACGCGCTGGTTCCCGCCCGAGAAGCACATTCTGTGCCACGGTGAAACTCGGAACGAGCTCGAAGTGCTGATGCACCATACCGAGTCCCATATCGATCGCGTCTTGGGGGCTTTTGATATCGCGCTGCTGACCATCGACGAGAACGGTTCCAGCATCGGCAGGATGAACCCCGAACAGCAGGTTCATCAGTGTGCTTTTGCCCGTTCCGTTCTCGCCGATGATCGCAACGACTTCACCCGGCCAGACCTCTAGCGACACATCGGCGACAGCGAGCACGCCGGAGGAAGCGAAGTACTTGCGCATTCCACGTAGCTCGAGTCGTGGTGCGTCTGCTGAGGTCTGGCTCATGGGTGAATTCCTAACCGGCCGGGGGCGCCAGTCAGCCTTCCAACCCGAGCGCGGCGCATGCGTCGCTGCTCGGATCGTTGAGTGCATCGCAGACTTCGAGGTCGCCAGCGAGGATCTGCTCGGTGAGATCTGCAATCTCAACCTCAAGGTCAGGGAGCTGTGCTGTCAAGGCGGCAGGTCCCTCGTCAGCAAACACCGTTGACCCGTCGTCCCATGAAAGGCCCGTGACACCGTCTGCCATGCCTGCGGCAACGAAGCCTGCTGTGAAGTCGCCGTTGAGCGCCGCGTTGATGAGATTGTACGTAGTCATATCGACCCGCTTCATCACTGACACGATCACGCTACCGGCCGCGTCTGCGTCCTGGTTCGAATCCACGCCGATCGCGTAGGTTCCTTCTTGCTCTGCTGCAGTAAACACGCCTTGTCCGGACAGACCGGCTACCGCGAAGACGATGTCGTTGCCGTCTTGGTACAGCGCGAGAGCTGCTTCCTGTCCAACCGATGGATCAGCAAACTCACCATTCAGGTAGGTCGGCGTCACGATGCAGTCGGCACAGGCGGCAAGGACGCCCTGCTCGAATCCGTAGAAGAACTGGTTCAGGCCCGGGTTGTCGATGCCCAGGACTGCGCCGACCTTCTTGGTCTCCGATAGCGATCCAGCCACATAGCCGCCGAGGAAGCTGGACTCGTGCACGTTGATGGCGAAGGCCTGCACGTTGTCTGGAAGTTCGTCGACGTAGATATCACTGGGCACCCCGAACAACTGGTCCGGGTTCTCCTCGGCAACCGCCAGCAGCGAATCTGGGTCAAGGCCCGGGGCCAGGATGATGTCAGGCTGAGTGGCGACTGTCGAGCGCAATACTGACTCTTGCTGTGAGACTGACTCGGCCTCGACAACCCGACCGGTTACGCCGAGTTCAGACTCTGCCAGAACCGTTCCTGCGATCGCGGAGTCGATGAAACCGCCATCACCCGCAGCGCCGGGTGTGACGAGAGCGTACGTGAAGGTCTCTTCGCTGGCATCAGCGGTCTCGTCGGATGACGCGGAGCATCCGGCGAGCGCGATGACCGAAGTAAGGGCGAGCGCAACGCCCGCGATGGCTCGTGTTCGGGTGATTGACATTTGTGTCTCCTGGTTGGTGGTGCAGTTCAGTGGTGCATCGAGGTGGAGCGTGAAGGGGGACTTTCGTCGGGTGGTGATTCGGGAGGATCATCTGTTGGCAGTTCGCTGACAGTCGTCGCCGCTTCGTCTGGCGGTCGCAGGCGGCGACGAGGTAGTGCGAGTGGAATCTTGGAGTTGCGCTCCCACAGGCGGAGCAGACGTCCACGAGACTTCGCTTGCAGTCCGACAATCACCAGGGCTACGAACGCTGCTCCCTGTGGGATGAACTGAGTGAGGTTGGAAGGAACGTCAAACTGCTGCAGGCGAATGCTCGCTGCACTTGCCAGACCGAAGAGTCCAGCGGCGGGAATGAGAAGCGCGGGTTTGTTCAACGCGAGCAAGGCTGCGGTAATGCCGATCCAGCCTCGATCGCCACTCATGTTTCGGGTGAACAGCCCGAGTTCCCCCACCGACAGGTATGCCCCGCCGAGACCAGCGATCGCCCCGGCTGCGACCAAGGTAAGCAGTTGTGCACGATCGACCTTCAACCCCGCGCTTGCCGCAGCCCCCGGCGCCTCGCCGACGGCAAGCAGATGACGGCCGCTACGGGTGCGAAACCAGATGGCGATAAGGAGCACCAGAAAGAAGGCACTGTATGCGAGCCAATTGAGTCGGCTGAGCAGACTGTCAAGCAGCGGAAAGGCTTCGACAAAAGGCAAGACGATCGTGGGGAGCGTCTCAATGTCGGGCTTGAATGTGCCCACACCGCCCAGGTACGAGCGCATCAGAAACACTGTGAGCTGCAAAACCAAGATATTCAGGCCGATGGCAAGAACCACTAGATCCACGCCGAAACGGTGCGCAAGAGCCATAATGACACCGATCACCGCGCCGGCGGCGGCAGCCGCTACGACTCCGACGAACGTATTTTGGGTGCCTGCGGCAACGAGAATTCCCACGAATGCGCCGATGAGAACCTTGGACTCGATTGCGAGGTTGAGAATCCCAGCGCGCGCTGACAACATCGACGCGATCGCTGCGAACAGAATCGGAACGGTAAGGCGAATACCGGAGTTGAGGAAGTCCGCCAACATGATCATCGTGGGCTCCCGGCTTTGACGGTTTCGCTCGACGCGCTGTTAGATCTGTTCGCCCGCCGTTTGTCGATGGCACGCTGAATCCTCACCAAGAGTGGGGCCTGAATGGCGACCAGCACGATCATCAAAGCGAGCACGGTCGAGCCGATCTCGCGGGGCACGCCCAGCGCAATTTGCAGTCCGTTCACAGCGCCAACGGTGACCCCGGCGTAGAACACGCCGACAATTCCGGCACCGATAGCGGTAGTTCCGCCAAGGATCGCAGCGGTAAGGCCAGTGAACCCAGTCCCGTCGCTGAATCCTTCGATCACGCGGTAATTCGACCCGATGACTTGGACACCGCCACCAATGCCTGCGAGTGCACCTCCGATGAGGCCCGCTCTCAGAACGCTCGCGGTGGCCGACATACCTGTGTACCGGGCAAACAACGTCGCCTCGCCGCTCATGCGCTGCTCATATCCCCGCGTCGTGCGTGACAGGTAGAACCACACGAGCACGCAGGCAATAACAGCAAGCACGAACGCGAGTCCGAACTTGGTGGACACATCCCAAACCGGCAGCTTGGCTTCGTCGCGGATCGTCTGCGTATACCCCACTGTCGAAGCTTCCGCGCGAAGCGGGTAATTCACCAAGAAGTCGACCAGCAGGCCCGCCATCGCGTTCAACACGATGGTGATGATCAGCTCGTTGACGCCGAGATAGACCTTGAGGATCGCTGGGATCACGCCCCACGCGGCGCCGACCAACGCCGCAGCGAGCAGGCACAGAATCGGGCTGAGCACAGCGGGAGCCGGAATCGAGTAGCCGATCACCGCACCAGCAAGTCCGCCGAGCGCGTATTGGCCTTCCTGACCAATACTGAACAGCCCACTGCGCAAGCTGACAACCGCACCTAGCGCACAGAAAATGATGGGGCTGGCTAGAGCAAGCGTTCCTGCGAGCGAGCAGTGCGTTGACGAGCAACTGAATCCCGCTTCGATCACCGTGCCCGCAGCGTCGAACGGCGACACGCCCAACGTTGACACGAGAAGACCGCCAAAGACGAGTGCGATCACCACCGCGCCTACAGGCAGAGCCAGGCGCAGTGCGCCTCGCTCGATGCTGTCGCGGTCCACGTATGCTCCCTGAGATCGAATCACCCGTCGGGCGACTGTTTCACAAAGCATGCGACCTGAATGTTGCTAATTCACATTCAAAGAGTTTCTTGGATGTTACAAATTCACATGAATGACAGATCGTCACACCGGCAGAACGCGTGTGACCGTCCAATAGAGGCCGACCAAACCGACTGCGACGCAGACCGCAATTCGCACATACTCAAGCTGTCGGGGCAAGAGCCAGCCCAGAAGCGCGTAAACCGCGAGCACGATTGCGACAACTGCCAGTTGCGCGACGTCAATGCCGAGGTTGAACATCAGCAGCGCCACAATGTGGTTTTGGGTCGCGAGGCCCAACCCTGCCAGGCTCGACGCGAAGCCGAGCCCGTGCACGAGCCCGATCACACCGGCGATCCACCACGGATGCTTGCCCAGCCTGCCCAGCGCGGCGAGCGCTGCCACGGCCACGATCGATAGCGCAATCGCGGGCTCAACTATCTCGGCGGGCACCGGAAAGATCTCAAAATACGCCAAACACAGGCTGATCGCGTGTCCCACGGTGAACGCCGTCACAAGCTTCACCACCCGCCACATGGTTGAACGATCGACGCGCGCGCCAACCACGCCCAGCGCAAGCACAATCAGGAACAGCGCGTGGTCAAGGCCCAGCCGAATGTGCTCAATACCTTGGAAGAAGAAGGATGCTGCGGTCGCCCACCCATCAAGGGTGAAGGTCACGGCACCGTCATCGCTCAAGTGCCCGATAACCAGCTCGTCGTTTTGCGAAACCACGACACTGTTGGTCGGTGAGGTGAACTGCCACACGACCTCAAGTTGCGCAACATCTTCGTCGCCAAACTCTGCCGTCGCGAACGCAAGTCCGATGTACTCAGAAGCAACGACCGACTCGTCGGCGCCGAGCCCAGCACCAATGATCTCGACCGCACCACCGTTGACGGTGAGCTCGACGTTGTCTTTGACAATCGATACCAGGTTCTCGGCAAGCGCTGACTGCTGCGCGCCGATCTCTGACTGATCGATCAGCCCGTCACCAGACGTGTCTTCGAGGCCCACGTCTTCGAACGCGACGAGTCCCGTTCCAACGATTCTTCCATCCTCGACGGCGAGCGTGAGGGCGATGGTTCCATCGTGCGCTGCCGCAGGAGAGGCGATCGTGAGGAGCCCCAGGAGCATCGCCACACCGATCAGTACCGACACACCACGGCTTCTCGTCGTGGGCTCAGTATGAAACGAATTCACCTATCAGCCGTTCCCACCGGGAGGCCCGCCGCCGCCGTCGGGGCCGCCGCCTTCGCCGTCAGGTAACGCGATGTTGTCGCCGTCAGGACTCGACAGCTTGCCGTCGGCTGCCGCACCAACCCGACACAGCGGCAGGTTGGGCGAGTCATACGACAGGTGATAGTGGTACACCTCACCGAACTCATCCGTGTCTGAGACGTGTCCGCCACAGGCATCGAGATCGCTCGGCACCGCACCGTCTTCTTCTGGCCCGTAGATGACGTAGCCATCAAACGCGAGTCCGATCGGGGCCTCTACGTCTTGGGTGACGTCGCAGATGAGGCCGGTGTCGGCGTCATCGAGGTTCGTCTGGATCGACTCAGCACCGAAATGCCAGTGGTAGTAGCCGCTCGGGTCAATATGTCCGCCACACGCGTCCAACGCGGGTAGACCACCACGGTCTGCGACAGAGGGCGCATCACCAAAGATCGTGACACCGTCGAACGCAAGCCCGATCTGCGAGATCTCCGTGAGGTCTACCGGCTCATCAAGCAGCTCCGGTGCCGTAGGAATCAACACTTGCAGGTGGTACGAGCCATCGGGGGTCGCTTCCAAGCAAGAGTTCTCAGTTGCAGTCTCTGAGGGCGCGGCAGGGTCAGAGATCGAGATGTTGCCATCAGCATCCACGAAGTCATAGCCTTGCGCCGACATCATGTCCCAGTACTCGCTGTCGAGTGCGTAAAGTCCGGGATCATCTCCGTCCCAGACCCAGATCCCGCCAATGTCACTGGTGGTCGCCGGGCAGTACGGTCCGTCTGTTTCGACCGTGGACGGCAGGCTCGCGACCTCGAACTGGTAGCACGTCGTGTCGGTGCCGTTTTCGAGCGTGCAGTCGACGGTGGTTGCTTCACTGGTGAGGGCGTCATCGCCAAACAGGCTGACCAGCTCGACCTGCGTGGACTCAGGAGTCTCAACCGTGACGGACTCGGAGTCCGAGGTCTGCGTCGAAGCATCCGTATTCTCGGCTGCACACGACGCCAATAGCAACGCCGAACAGGCAATCGGAACGAGCAGAAGTTTTGAAGAAGGCTTCATTGTTGATCCCTTGGGTTGCAATCAGGCGTCAGCGCTAGCCGTTGGGTCCACCGGCGGGCGGCCCGCCAGCGCCCTCTTCGCTAGCGACTACCTGACCGACAAAGCACTCGATGACGAGATTCTCTTCGATGGCGTTGGCGTGGTAGTGATACCCCTCGGCCTCGGTGGTATGCCCGTTGCATTCGTCCAACTCAACGGACTCGAGCTGCTCTTCGGTGTAGGGGCTGAAGACCGGGTAACCATCCATGGCATAGCCGAACTGTCCGGTTTCGTCTTCGCTGGTGGACTCGACTTCTGAGCATCCGGCCGCACCATGCAGGTGATAGCCCTCAAATGGGTTGTAGTGTCCGCCGCAGTCGTCGAACGCGGCGATCGTGTACGCGCCGAGGATCGCGTCGACAGGAGCCGACAACGCAATCACGACGCCATCTAGGGTCACCCCGAGGTTGCCCTGCGTTGACGACGCTGCAGACGCGGCGACGGGTTCCGCTGGGATCGTCACGGTCGTTTCGATAGGCTCGCTGTTGTCGAGAAAGTCGATGCTGCCCTCGATGCAGTAGTTCTGGTATTCCGGATCGACGTCGGGCCGAGCGGCTGCCTCGAAGGCCTCGATAGTTTCGGTTACATACACGTTGCCGTCTTCGTCATACATCTGCCAGCCGCTGCCGTACAGATCTGCAAGACCAGCGATGAACTCGCCATCGAGATCGTAAACGTCTTCCCCATCGAACCAGATACCCGCATCGTCAGCACTCGTTGTGATGGTGTCTGGACAGAATGGGCCGGTCTCGTAGGTGCTCGGGTAGCCCGAGATCGTGAACTCGTAGCACGTGGTTTCGGTGCCTTCGCTGAGGGTGCAGTCAACTAGCTCAGGCTCGCCGACGATCGCGTCGTCGGCGAAGAGCGTGAGGTCAATGCCGGTCGGAGCGACAACGGTTTCGGTGGCAGTGTCGCTTGCTTCTGACGTGGCAGACGACGACGAAGAGGCTTCTTCTTCGCTCGCCGCACATGAAGCAGCAAGAAGTGCCACAGTGGCCGCAAGACCTGCGACGAGGAGTGTGCGGGAGACCCGGCGTGAGCGAGAGAGCATCATGCCCACAGCATGCCGCTTGTTGCTGTGGCGACGCTGTGGCTGTGCTCCTCGTGATTGCACTTGCTAGGTTCAAACCCGTGACCAGTGAAACCTCTGCAACGCCTCGCCATCGCGTTCTGGTCGTTGAAGACAACGTAGCGATCAGCGACGTCGTCGTGACCGCGCTGCAATTTCAAGGTCACACCGTTTCGCACTCGGGCGACGGATTCGATGCACTGACACAACTGCGAGCCCAACCAGTCGACCTGATTGTGCTCGATGTCATGCTCCCGGGGCTCGACGGATTCGAAGTCTGCAGGCGACTTCGCTCAGCTGGCACAGATACCCCGATTCTGTTCCTCAGTGCTCGCGCTGATGCCGACGATCGCATTCGAGGATTCGCGACCGGCGGCGATGACTACCTCACCAAGCCGTTCACGGTCGACGAGTTGGTCTTTCGGGTGGCGGCAATACTGCGTCGCAGCTATCCCTCGCCTGCCCACGGCCTGCTGCAGGTGGGATCTCTGACACTCGACCCAGCAGCGTACGAAGTACGCCGAGCCGGAGTGCCGGCTGATCTTTCGGCCACTGAGCATCGCCTGCTGCAGTACCTCATGGAGAACCGTGGCGTCGTGGTGTCGAAGTCCCAGATCTTGGCCGAAGTCTGGGGGGAAGACTTCACGGGCAGCGAGAACGTTGTTGAGCTTTTCATCGGCTATCTGCGTCGCAAGGTTGATGACGGGCACCCGCCACTCATACACACCCGGCGGGGCGTGGGCTATGTGTTGCGCGAGGAGCCACGGTGAGAAGGCTTTCTCTGCGATGGATGCTGCTGATTCCGATCGTCACCACGATCACCGTCGGCTTCATCGCTTTCGCGTGCTTTGTCGACGCTAGTGAGCGCTCACAACGGCTTGATGAAATCGACCGCGAGCTCTCTCGCGCTGAGCTCACACCGCTCTCGGCGTTCGTGCCGATTGATCCCAACGCACCGCTCGAACAAGATGACCCAGTCTCGACTCCCCCGCTCGGCCCCACCGGCGCTGCTGAGTTGTCCGATGATGCACTGCCCGTTCAGCTCGTAGTGACAAGTGGCGGCGAACTGCTCGCTCAGCGGGGTGGAACGAATCCCTTCTCGACCGAAACGTTGACGCAACTCGCCACCGAGCCGTTCGGCAGCACGCTCAGCACCGACGGATACCGCGTGTTGGTGTCACCGGAGAATGACGAACTGACACGAATCACAGCGCTCTCGCTCAGCAGCTTCGACTCGGCGATCATGAGCTTGCGACAGAGGTTGCTCGTCGGGGGAATCGTCATCGTGATGCTTGAGGCGACAATCGTCTGGGGTGTCGCGGGGCGCCTTTCCCGACCGCTCACTGAGACCACTGCCGCGGTGAGTCGTATCGCAGCCGGTGAGCTTGACACCGTGATCAAACCGTCGAACGGATCGCGCGAGACCGCCGAGCTCACGGCAGACCTCGGCCGAATGGTTGATCACCTGCGCACGGCGATCGCGGCGCGGGAACAATCGACGAGCGACGCGACCCAGGCGCGTGACGATATGCGCCGACTGCTGGCCGATGTGTCACATGAGATTCGCACTCCCCTGACAGCGCTCAAGGGATACGCCGATCTCTATGCGCAGGGCATGCTGAGCGGCTCAGAAGCGCTGGATCGCGCGATGTCGCGCGTGGGCGATGAGAGCATCCGGCTCAACGAACTGGTGACCTCGATGATGCGTCTTGCCCGAGACGGCAGCCCGTTGCCGGTCGAGCAAAAATGCGTCGACCTGGCCGTGCTGTCTCGCAATGTCGTTGATGATCTGCGCGTTGCATTCCCCAGCCGCAACATCGAATCGCAACTGCCTCCAGCGCACACAGCGCTTGTTACGGGCAATCCGAACCGGCTCCACCAGGCGATGCTCAACCTGGGCGGCAACGCCTGCACCCACACTGCAGTCGACAGCGTCATTCTGATCGCCGTAAAGCAGGATCAGGATGCTGAGACAGTGACCGTGTCGGTCGTCGATCATGGACCAGGCGTCGACGTGGGAGAACGCAACAAGATCTTTCTGCCCTTTTATCGTTCAGATCCATCACGAACAAGAGTGCACCACGACGGCACTGGGTTGGGGCTCGCGGTAACCCAGCAAATTGCGGCCGAACATCAAGGATCCGTGACGGTTCACGAAACCCCGGGCGGCGGAGCGACCTTTGAGCTAGAGCTCCCCCTCGCCAAGGCTAGTCACGCACACTGACGCCGACATGCTCGGCGAAGGCAGCAGAAAGCTGCACGAGCTGATGCGCATTGATAATCGCCCCGCGCAGGTACTCCACGCCCGTGATCGATGACAAGTCCGCACCGCGAAGATCGAATGCCTGCAGTTTCGCCGCGGTCACGTCAAGACTGCCCACCGCCGTGTCGACGAACTCCACACGCTTCGCAGTTGCAGCGCCAAGGTCGAGCTCGTCGATCGTGCAGTTGGTAAAACGCACGTCTTCCAGCCGCGCCCCGCGCAAGTTCACGAAACCTAAACGACAGTCGATGAACTGCACCCGTTGCAGAGAGCTATCGAATAGGTCGGCCGACCCGATGCGCGATGACTGCCATTGCACACCGCGAACCTCGCTGCGTCCCGCAGTGAGCACCGGTAAATCGATCTGGTCAACAAGACACTCGGTGAGGGTGAGCCCGCGCAGGCTCACGTCCATGCCTTTCACCTTGCTCAACCTGCACTCGTCAAAAAACAGGCCGTCGAGATGCATCCCGCTCAGATCTGCGCCCGCTACGTTCATTGCTTCGTATCGGGTGTGGGGGCGCAGCTCTGTTCCAACGAGCGACTCGAGTTCGGGCAGCACCGGCGCCACAACGCGCGGCGCTTCACGAGAAATCGGCATCGCTCCATTCTGCCCCAGTCAGGATCGAGCAGGTGCATCATCCTGTCGGGTGTGCGACATCACCCCGACAGGATGATGACAAAATCACGCATAGGGCAGAAGCTGGGGTGTACCCACAACTGCTGACCTACGGAGGTCTCGCCCATGACCACATTCGACTATGGCCCCATCGAGTTCTATACGATCGGATTCGATGGCGATCGGCCCGGTCCGGCCGTTCTGCAAGCGATTGATGACCTCGTCGCATCAGGCACCGTGAACCTGCTTGATCTGATTTTTGCGACGCGCGACGCGAACGGTGAACTCACCATCGCCGAAATCACCGACACCACCAACGATGCCGGCGTCCCTGCCCTCGATCTCGCTGGCTTGGCGAGCGAGGAAGACATCGAAGCGCTGGCTGAAGCAGTTCCTGCGGGCGCATCGGCCGCGATCCTTGTTGTCGAACTGTTGTGGGCTAAGTCGTTCGCGGGAGCCCTCTATGACGCAGGCGGGTTCGTGGTGAGCAGGCAGGGCATTCCCGCGCCGCTCGTGAACGCTTACCTGTCCGAACACCTCGATTGAAGGAGAAATCATGATGAGAAGAATGGGTCGTCCAGGACTAGTCGGCATGGCTGCACGCACGGCGGTCGTCGCCGGCACCGCCACTGCGGTGTCAGGCGGCATGCGCTCCCGCCAAGCCAACAAAGCCAACCAAGCCGCTGAAGCTCAGGCCTGGGAAGCACAGCAACAACAGGCCGCGATGGATGCGGCCGCTGCACAAGCCGTCGCCAACGCTCAGCCTGCGGCGCCCGTTGCGGCACCCGCAGCTCCCGCCAGCGGTGGATCCGACCTCATGGCTGAGCTCACCCAGCTTGCAACGTTGCATTCGCAGGGCATCCTCTCTGATTCGGAGTTCGCAGCCGCGAAGGCGAAGCTGCTCGCATAGCGCAATGCGAAAAGTGTGAGCGCCCGATGATTCTGGGCGCTCACACTTTGTTGTTGCCTTAGGGCTTTGACCCGCTGCGGAACAGTCCGAGCCCCAATGCTGTGGCGACATCTGCAATGGCCGCTTGCGCGCGCACGCTGTTGCCTGCCTCATCAAGAGGCGGCGAGAACGCAGCGATCGCGAGCTGGCCGGGGGCCACAGCGACTACGCCGCCGCCCACGCCGCTTTTTCCGGGCAGGCCGACGGTGTATGCCCAGTCGCCCGAACGCGTGTACATGCCTTCCATCATCATTTCTGCAAGCAGGTGAGGTACGAGTTCGCTGTCAACGACCGTTGCGCCAGTGACTGGGTTGACGCCGTCAAAGGCGAGCGTTGCCCCCATCGTCGCCAGGTCAACCGCCGAGATCATCGTCGAGCACTGCCGCGTGTAGATTTCCACAGCTTCCATGGGGTCGCAATGCATGGCCCCGCCTCCGTAGAGCAACCATGCGATTGCGCGATTGTGAAAGTTGGTTTCCTGCTCCGAGTCGTTCACCACGTCGCTCATCTGCAGGTCACGGCCGGTGAAGTCGCCCTGCATCTTCAGGATCTGTCGCCAGCGATCCTCTGCGTCATTTGCCACCACCAGGCTGGTCGACGCCATCGCCCCCGCGTTGACCATCGGCGAAAGCGGAAGGTCGCTGTGCATTTCCAAGGCCATCACCGAGTTGAACGCCATGCCTGTGGGGTCAGCGCCCACTTTGGAATGGAACGCATCGATGCCGACTTGACTCATTGCGAGCGCCATCGTCGTGAGCTTCGAAATTGACTCGATCGCAAAGTCAACGTGCGCATCACCTGCAACGTGCACACTGCCGTCGACGGTGACAACCGCAACCGCGAACAGCGATGAGTCGACAGAAGCTAAATACGGAATATAGCTTGCGTTCGCACCGCCAGTATCTGAGCGATGCGCGGTGTATGCCGCCGTGACAGCGGCTGCGATCTCAGCGTCAGTAAGGGAATTCTTTTCAGCGATGGTGATCTCCTATTGCTGCGACATTGCGACGCGCAGGCGTTCCTGCGGGTCGACCATGTGGTTGTGGTCGTCATCTCCCAGGTCGATCTGCACCCAGGCGATCTTTCCCGTGAACTTGCTCGACTTCGCGTCATAGTCCGACGAGACCATGGTGCCCGTCTCGTGACCGACGTCGGTTGTCTCATCTGCGGAGAAGATCAGCGCTTGCGTCGCCGCAACCGAACCGGAACCGGTCTGTTCGCCGTCGTAGTAGAGCGTGACGTCGCCGCCCTTGCCGAGTCCACCGCCCGCATAGTCGAATTCCATCCGCACCTGGTGAGTCCCGGCCGGAATGACGCCGTCGGCGACGGTGGCGAAGGAATGAATGCCGAGCACGTTGTAGACGAAGGTGAGTCGGCCGTCTTTGACGTACAGCGACCACCCACCGAAGCGGCCGCCCTGAGCAATGATGACCCCCTCACCCCCGCCGGCCGGCACCGTGACCTCGGCCGTCACCTGGAAAGACTTGTTCTTGATGCTCACAACGCTGTTTTCAGAGAGGCGGCCCATCCCGGGGTACAGCCGCTGAGAGTTACCGTGGATCAGCGTCGGCCTACCCGCAAGACCCGGTTCAAGGCGTTCTGCACCACGGTCATCGATAGGCAATACGTTGTACTTCGTCGCTTCGATAATCCACAGCCGCTGGAGCTTTTCAAGCATCTCGGGGTTGTCTGCAGCGAGGTCTCGCGCCTGTGAGTAGTCGCTCTTGCCGTCGTAAAGCTCCCACACGTCGTCGTCGAACGCGGGAAGGTCTGCACCCACCATCTCCCATGGGGTGTGGTGCTTGGTGACAGCGCTCCATCCTTTGTAATAGAGGCCGCGATTGCCGAACATCTCGAAGTACTGCACGTCGTGCTTCTCCGGAGTTTCCGGATCGTTGAGGCAATAGAGCATCGACGTGCCTTCCATCGGCGACTGCTGCACACCGTTGACCATTGTCGGCTCCGGTAGTCCAGCCGCTTCAAGAATCGTCGGGGCAACGTCGATCACGTGCGTGAACTGCTCGCGCACGCCACCGGGGTCGCTGATCCCATTGGGCCAGTGCATGATGGTGCCGTTGCGTGTGCCGCCCCAGTGCGACGCGACCTGTTTTGTCCACTGAAATGGCGTGTTCATCGCGTGGGCCCACCCCACGGCGTAATGGTTGTAGGCCGACGGGGTGCCGAATTCGTTCATCTTCGACTGCATGAACTCCGGCGTCTCGAGAGCTGCCAAGCCATTGAAGTTTGCCATCTCGTTGAACGCGCCATTCAAAGTGCCTTCGGCCGAAGCACCATTGTCTCCGATGATGTAGTAGATGATCGTGTTGTCGAGTTCGCCCAGCTCTTCGATCACATCGACGATTCGTCCCACGTGATGATCAGTGTGTTCCAAAAAGCCCGCGTAGACCTCCATCTCACGCTCAAGCACCGGCTTCATGTCATCAGGCATGTCATCCCACGCCGGGATCTCGTCGTGTCGAGGGGTGAGCTCCGCATCCGGTGGGATAACACCCATCTCTTTCTGCCGAGCGAAAGTGGTCTCGCGCACGCTGTCCCAACCGCCGGCGAACTTTCCCTTGTACTTGTCCGACCATTCCTTCGGCACGTGGTGGGGCGCGTGCGTCGCTCCGGGCGCAAAGTAGACGAAGAACGGCTTGTCGGGCATGAGCGACTTCTGCGTGCGAATCCATGTCACGGCGTTATCGGCGAGGTCTTCGGTCATGTGGTACCCCTCTTCGACTGTCGCCGGCGGCTCGACCGGTGTGGTGCCGTTATAGAGCGCAGGCTCCCACTGGTTGCTTTCGCCACCGATGAAGCCGTAGAAGGTCTCGAACCCGCCGCCGGCTGACGGCCATGAATCAAACGGCCCCATTGGCGATGACTGCCACACGGGCACCTCATGGCACTTTCCGAACTGAGCAGTGGAGTATCCGTTGAGTTTCAGCGTCATTGCGAGCGGCGCTTTGGTGTTGGGACGAAGTGAACTGTTGCCGGGTGCTGAAGTCGCGGTCTCGGTGATGCTGCCCATGCCCACCGAGTGGTGGTTGCGACCGCTCAGCAGTGCAGCGCGCGTCGGGGCGCACAGTGCGGTCGTGTGGAATCGGTTGTACTTCAATCCGCCGGCCGCGAGTCGCTCAGCGTTGGGTGTTGCACACGGGCCTCCGAAGGCGCTCGATGCACCGAATCCAGTGTCATCAATCAGCACGATGAGAACATTCGGCGCACCTTTGGGTGGCTGCAGTGGCTCGATCGGTGGATACGCCGTATCAGGGTCCTTCGCGTCGTACGTGGTCAAACCCGACGCCGGCCGATCCGGAATGGGCAACATCGTGCGAGCGTGACGATCCGGAATCATGATCTCTCCTTGCATAAGGTACTGCCCCAGCAAACCATCAACCGCGTTCGCACACGTCATGCAGAATGCATGATGCGCCGCGAATGTCAGCGCCGTAGCGTCGGGCCCACACTAGTTGAGGTGAGGATGCTAATGCCTACGTATCGCGATCGACTGCGGTCTCTGTCAGTGAGCGACCCCACCACGGCGAACAGTCACTCGAGTCTGCGTGGTGCGGTGACGCCGAAAACGATAGCGCTGGCGCGACTTGCCGCTTTGGTCGCGATAGGAGGCGCCGGCGCATCTTTCGGCGAGCACACCGACGCGGCGATCAGCGCCGGGGCGAGCCCGGACGAAATCGTCGATGTTCTTGTCGGAGTAAGCGTCGTTGTCGGTGCACCCAGGGTCGTCGATGCCGCCCCCAAAGTCGCATCGGCGCTCGGCTACGACTTAGACGAGTCCTGACGAGAACGCCGGGGTTGCAACCATCAGCTCACGCCCCGAGCAACCCGACATCAATCGCGCGGTTGACCGCATCCATGCGAGAGGAAACCCCGAGTTTGCGATAGATCGCACTGACCTCGGTGCTGACCGTGTTCCGCGACACAAACAAGCGCGCGCCAATCTCTGGATACGTCAAGTGCGTTTGAAGATAGGGAAGCAACCTCAGCTCGGCCGGCGTGAGCGGTGGTCCGCTCAGCGCCTCGGACGAATGCGCGTCAAGTCGAGACTTGAATCGCTCGACCTCATCGACGAGTACGCCTAGTTTCGGTCGTTGCGCAATGATGTCGTCGATTTCACGCGCGAGGTGGCGTGCGGTCGCAACGTCGCCCAGCGCTACATATGTGTACGCGGTATGCAAGCGCAACCTAACCGCGAGCATCGGCAGAACATGAGTACAAATGGTGCGTACGCGCATCGCCGAGGCCAACTCCCGCTGTGCGTCTGTCGTGCGGCCCTGATGCAACGCGAACCGAGCGGCCACCGGAAAGACCATTGCAGCGGCGGCATAGTCTTCAAGATGGTGCTCCGAAACCGTTGCGCGCGATCGCTTCACCACTGTCTCGGCGATATCCCAGTCCCCCGCTGTCATCGCAATCAAGCCAATCTCCGCATCGCAAATCGCGCCGATCTCTTGATTGCCTCCCGTGCGGGCAACCTCAGATGCCTCAATGAAGTGGGCCTTCGCCGTACTCACATCTCCGAGCGCAAGACACGCTTCACCCGCAACGGCGAGCGCGAGGTCGCGCCACGGACTCCACGAGGGTTCTTGGGCGAGGGCGAAATCGGCGTCTTGTCGCGATTCTTCGGGGCCATTAGCACACAGATAAGAGCGCAGCATGGCGCGCCCCGACGCAAAAGAGGCCGTGCCATCCGCAGGAGTTGGGTCAAACGTCGCATGCTCGACAAGCGCCGCCCAGCGCTCGGCTTCACGGGTCTGGCCAGTGAGCGCCATAATCCAACCCGCCATGGTTGCCATGGGCGGGTACTCGGCAATCGCATCATCGCCCAGCACCGACAACCAACGTTGCACGGTGACGACCTGGCCTGACTCGTAGGTCGGCAGCATGAGCTGCGCGATTACCTGCACCGCGCGGGCGACATCTTCTGCTTCCAAGAGATGCTCGACTGCCCGAGCTGGTGAGCCATGACGCTCGTGCCAATCTGCGGCACGAGCGTGCAGCTGAGCAGCTCTTCCGGGTTCGAGGCGGTCAAGCTCGCTGAGCAAAAATTCCTGAAACAGCGCGTGATAGCGAAACCATTGGCGCCGACGATCCAAGCGGATCAGAAACAGGCCGGATGCCTCAAGCTCGAGCAACTTCGCTTGTGAAGACGATTCGTTGAGCACGTAGTCACACAGCGGCCCAGACATTCTCTCAAGCACTGCTGTTCGACGCAGGAACTGTTGTATCGGCTCGGGCAGCAACGTGAGCGTGGTGCGGTAGAGGTAGTCCGCGATGGTGAGGTCGTCTCCGGTGATCGCGGCGATGTTTCCTCCGTCACGCGAAAGGATCGCGGCCAGTTGCATGCCCACCGGCCAACCCTCCGTGCGCAACACGACCTCTTGCGAGTCGTGCGGCGAGAGTTCAACCCGCGATGCCGCAAACACCTGCGTTGCTCCCGAGGCATCAAGCGCCAAACTCTCCATCCCGACTTCGACGACGTCGTCATCGGGACGCAGCCACGCAACATGCGGCTGCTCGTGTCTGCTGGCCGAGACGAACAATGAGCCAGCGGGCATATTGCTGATGATCACGCTCATCACGTCATGACAGTCAGGTGATGTCAGCTCGTGCAAGTCATCGATCATGAGCACAAATGGTGTGGTGCTGTTTCGAAGTACAGCTGCCACCAGCGGTGCTGATCGACCCAACGCTGCCGTTCCGCGACCCTGAACATCCGCAATGACCCGGGCATCCCCTCCAACCGAGGCGATAAAAGCCGAGATGATCAAGGCGAGCAGGGTGCCCGGGTCATTGTCGTATCGATCAAGCGACACCCACGCCACCGGCCGCTTCTCGATCGCTGCCCACTCCGCAAGCAAGCTCGACTTTCCGTAACCAGCTGGCGCCGACACTGCTATCGCGCGGGCAGGTGAACCACGCAACTGCTCGATGAGTTGACCCCGACTGACGAGCCCTGTGCGCGGCACCGGCGCGCTCAGCTCCGCGCCGCGAGAAGCTCGCGAAGCTCGGCCAGCGCTGCCTCCGACTGACCAAGCAACTCACGCACGCGTTCGTCACGCGCGTCATCGTCGGGATCGTCGGCCCCACCGGCTCGCATGCCTGCCGCTACGGCCCCAGAAGTCGCTCCACCGGCGACGCCACGGGCGGGCGCGGAGTCCTCCTCCGCTACATCGTCCGCCTGCGCACCGGCAGCATCCGTCTCGGAATCATCGTCGGAACGAGACCCGAGAAACGCGTTGGCGAGATAGCCGGTGAACGTACCGAAGATACCCACACCCACAATGATGATGAGCACGCCGATCAAGCGACCTGCCTCGCTCACCGGATACTGGTCGCCATAGCCGACCGTCGAGATCGTGACGACCGTGTACCAGAGCGCGTCTGATGCGCTCGTGATGTTCGCACCCTCAACACCATCTTCGGCTGCGAGAATCGCGAGGCTGCCGAACTGAAGCACAAACACTCCCATGAGCAGCAGCGTCATTAGGGCGCTGTCGGCGCGATCGCTCAGCAGCGTGCGCAGCACGGTTCGCGCGCCGATATCTCGCAGCAATCGCGCGACGCGCACGAGACGGAATACACGAAGGATCTTTAGCTGCGGGAACGGCAGGCTCGCAAGCAGGTCAGCCCAGCCGAAGGATCGGAAGAAGTACGTCGACGCCGACTTCGCCGTGGTGATGCGGTAGATGAAGTCGCCGAGAAAGATCAGGCTAAAGAGCCCATTCATCACGTTGAGCACAATGCGCATCGCTTCGTCATCGGCGAGCGCGTACACCAGCACGATGTTGACGATCGATAGAAGCGAGAGAATTCCAATGAAGATCTCGTAGGCGGTGTCTTTCAACTCGCTGCGTGCGCCTTCACGACGCTCCTGCTGGCTCTGCTTGCTCGCTTTCATCCAACCAAGTCTGGACGAATGCGCGCTGCATCCACGCTCTGCTTACCGCAGAGAGCCGGAAAAACACCGAAATTCCTGCGCCGATCAAGCGATCATCGGCGAAAATGGCAGTATGAGCTGCACCAACCCGGCGAGCGAGTACGAGGCCCTGTTGTACCTCGCGCAGCGTCTTGAGTTGCGCTTTCCCTATCTCGACGAGACGGAGATACTGGCGATGATCGCCGAAGAGCTTGAGCCATTCAGCAACGTGAAGATGCGCTACTACGTGCCTCTGCTGGTCGAGCGCAATCTCGTTGAGCGGTTGCGGCGCACGCCGTTGCTCGTTTCCTGAGCGCTACGCTTCCTCTGCGCGAGCAGCACCGGGAATCTCACGTCGGCGCCGCGGCACAATGGTCGAGACCGCCTCCGCCGCATCCGGAGTTCGAGACGAGTGAGCCGAGTACCAACGGTGGTACGCCGCCACCAGTGGGACCGATGACAATCCATGCAGCAGGATGCTGAGGGCGACCGTCACGACGACGGTCGTGAGCACGACTTCGGCCTCAGGAATTCCACGCTCAAGAGCGAGCAGAGCAAACACCAGCGACGCCAGTCCGCGCGGACCGAACCAGCCAATGAACGCGACCGTTTGCATTCGGGCACCACGACCAGCGAGCGCAATCGCAACCGGCAACATGCGCACAACGGTCAGGCTGAGGATCGCGTAGACAACCACCTGCCATGTGATGTGCGGGATGGCAAGCGACAGCGCGAATGCACCGAAAGCGATCCAAGTGATCGCGGCCAAAAGATCGCCTGCCTGTTCGGCGAGCATGCTGACGACCGAGCGCACGGGCCCCACCGTGTAGCCAAAGGTAATTCCACCGACAAACGCAGCGATGAACACGCTGCCGCCCAGTTGGAACGCAATGGCATACGACAGCAACGCTGAAACCAATGCAAGAATTTGGCGCCAATCCGCAGCGATCCATCCCTGACGATCGCCGAGGCGAAACAGCAAGCCACCGAACATACCCGCGGCGAGTCCTGCCGCCACGCCCCAGCCGATCTGCAGGGCCATGTTCGTGAACACGGCAGTCGTGAAGCCGGTTTCGAGCTCTGCGTTAGCGATCGCAAGTGCCACCAGGAAGAACGGCACCCCGAGTCCGTCGTTGAGTCCGCTCTCGACATCGAGCGCCTGGCGCACGCGTGGCGGAACCGAGGTGTCGGAGATCACTTTCTGTCCGAGTGCGGCGTCGGTCGGGGCCAGCATGGTCGCAAGAAGAAACGCCGAAGCGACGGCTATACCCGGGAATACCACTAGTCCGATGCCGAATCCAACCAGAATCGACAGCGGCAGGCCGATCAGCAGCAGTCGGGTCGGCCAGCTCAGTTGGCTACGCAGGGCACGCAGGTTCAATCGGGTGGCGTCGCTGAACAACAACAGCGCAAGGCCCACCTCGGCGATACGTTCGGCTGCCAGAGCTTCGAGCCGAATGTCGAGCACGTGCGGGAGCAGAAGGGCAACGAGAAATCCCACCACCACGAAGAAGAGCGCCGAGGTAATCCCCCGGCGATCCAACGGCGAAGACACCGCGCTCCACACAATGATGATGACCAGCACCGTTGTCACCGCGACCATACCGACTCCGCCCCTGGGACTGTTCCCTGGGTTCAGTATTGCGTAGCGCGGGCACGAGATGCGCCGACCCGCTCCGCGACGCTACGATCGACCCAAAGAGAGGGTAGAGGTCGCAATGTTCGTTCTTTACATCGTTTTGTTCCTCGCGGGGTTCTATCTTTTTGGCGCCGCTTTTACCGCGGAGTACTGGCAGGGACCGATTTTCATCGCGGGAATCTTGTCGATCTCATTGGCGGTGGGAATCCTCTTCCATTGGCGCAAGTCTTAGCCAGCCGCAGGCCCTCAGGTATTCCAGCGGATCACCGCTGCTGATTCTTTCTCGTACCCCAAGATCGAGACGCTAGCGACCTCCACGGGAAAGCTCTGCCCAAACACCAGTGGAAAGTCCAACCACGTGAGTGCCAGTACGCGAAGCGCATGGCCATGGGCGAAGCAGATCGCTCTGTCGACGCCCGACTCGCGAACGCGAGTCATCACCCGCGTGAGCCGGGCTCGCACCTGGTCCTGAGATTCGCCCCCCTGGCAACCGTTGAACCAGATTCGCCAGCCATGATGAATCTCACGAATCTGATTGCTCGTCATGCCTTCGAAGTCGCCGTAGAACCACTCGGCGAGATCATCATCGATCTGAGGATCAGCGAACCCCGCTAGTTCAGCAGTGCGTCGCGCGCGCAAGCGTGGGCTAGACAGCACCAGCCCGAACTCGTCGGGGGTCAGTCTCGAGCGCAATGATCGCGCCTGCTCGATGCCTCGTTCAGTGAGATCCAGATCGGTCACCGACGTGTGCCTCCCCGACCTACTCCACTCCGTCTCTCCGTGGCGGACCAAATAGAGCTCTGTCATGTGGGCACTCCTTCGTTCGGCGAAATCGCGTGCAGCTATGGCAGCGCGTTCACGGCTGCCAGAATATCGGCAGGCGCGGATCGGGTGCTGTAGTCGGGGTGCACGTCAATCCAGCGGATGACACCAGATGCATCAACAACGATCGCCGTGGGATGCACTAGGTCGGTCGTGCCGTCCGCATTGACTTCGGTGAGGTCAAGTCCGCGCTCGAGCCGCGCCGCGGTGCGTTCAGCGGATTGCGGCGCGACGATCCCAAGGGCGCGCGCAATCGAATTGCCAGGATCGCTCATCACGTCGAAAGTGAGCTCGTCTTTCTCTGTCAACGTCATTGACCCATCGGGCTTTTGCGGACTGATTGCAAGCAAGGCGGTATTGGTTCGGCCGAGCGGGCCAACAAGCGACGACTGGTATTCGCGCAACGCGATGTTGCAGAAAGGGCACCAGGCGCCACGGTAGAACGCCACGACCGCTGAGCGTCCCGCGACTGTCTGCGCGAACGTCGTTGGAGCGCCGTTCACATCCAGCAGGGCGGCGTCAGGAAACGCTCGGCCGATAAGTGTCGCCGTATCAAAGTCGGCCGCTCCGTAGGTGACGTGGTGGTCTGAGCTCACGAGCTTGTCCTTTCGACTGTGCGAGAGACGCAGCAACGCAGGCCGACGCCATCCGAGTCGCCAGCCTACGTGAGCTCAGCCGCCGCTAGGCTGCATCCATCGAACTGCGCTTGGCGAGACGGAGCCACGTTTCAACGACGGTGTCGGGGTTGAGCGACATCGATTCGATGCCCTGGTCCACGAGCCACTCGGCGAGGTCGGGGTGATCGCTGGGACCCTGTCCACAAATGCCGACGTACTTCTCGGCCCTGCGGCAGGCCTCGATCGCCATCGACAGTAGCTTCAGCACGGCAGGGTTGCGTTCATCGAACGTCTGGGCCACCAGCGCCGAGTCGCGATCAAGGCCAAGCGTGAGCTGCGTCATGTCATTAGAGCCAATAGAGAATCCGTCGAAGTACTCAAGGAACTCATCGGCGAGCAGGGCGTTCGAGGGCAGCTCGCACATCATGATGACTCGCAGACCGTTCTCACCACGCCGCAGACCGTTCTCACCCAGCAGTTCGATAACCGACTGCGCTTCGGTCACGGTGCGAACAAAGGGCACCATGATCTCGACGTTGGTCAACCCCATCTCATCGCGGACATACTTCAGCGCCTCGCACTCCAAGTCGAAACACTCACGGAAGTCTTCGGAAATGTAGCGCGAAGCTCCGCGGTAGCCGAGCATTGGATTCTCTTCGTGCGGCTCGTACAGTTCGCCGCCGATCAGGTTGGCGTATTCGTTCGATTTGAAGTCCGACAGGCGCACGATCACCGGTTCCGGAGCGAACGCTGCCGCGAGCATCGATACTCCCTCGGCAACCCGCCTGACGAAGTACTCGCGCGGCGACTCGTATGCGGCAATCCGCTCGGTGATCTCGCCCCTCAGCTCAGGCTCGAGCGTGTCGTACTCCAGAAGCGCCCGCGGGTGAATGCCGATCTGGCGGTTGATCACAAACTCGAGGCGAGCAAGCCCCACACCCTTGTTCGGGAGCTTTGAGAAGGCGAATGCCTGGTCGGGGGTGCCCACGTTGAGCATGATCTTGGTCGGGCTCACCGGCATGTCGTCAAGCTTGGTGATGATCTCTTCGAAGTTCAGAATGCCTTCGTAGACGAAACCTGCATCGCCCTCGGCGCACGAGACCGTCACTTCGCGACCGTCCTTGAGCATTGTGGTGGCGTCTCCCGTGCCCACTACCGCAGGAATGCCAAGTTCCCGCGCGATGATCGCGGCGTGGCAGGTGCGCCCACCACGGTTGGTCACGATCGCCGACGCCAGCTTCATGATCGGCTCCCAGTCGGGATCGGTCATATCGGCGACGAGCACCTCGCCCTTTTTGAACGTGTTCATCTGATCAAGTGAACTCATGACGCGCACGGCGCCAGCGCCAATCTTCTGCCCGATTGCGCGGCCGGTCGTCACAACTGGCCCGTGTTCGTGCAGCGCGAAGCGTCTGGTTACGTTGCCGTCGGCCCGAGAAACGACTGTTTCAGGGCGCGCTTGCAGAATGTAGAGCTTGCCGTCGATGCCGTCTTTACCCCATTCGATGTCCATGGGTCGCCCGTAATGCTTCTCGATTACCAGTGCTTGGCGGCCAAGCTCTTCCACTTCGGCGTCGTTAATGCTGAAGTGCGCGCGCTCTGCGACGGGCACGTCGGTGAAGACCGTGCTGCCGCCCGCGTGACTACCTCCGGCGTAGACCATCTTGATGGCCTTCTCACCCACCGAGCGCTTGAGCACTGCAGGCCTCCCTGCTTCCAGCGCGGGCTTGTAGAGGTAGAACTCATCTGGATTGACCGCGCCCTGAACCACTGCTTCCCCCAGTCCGAACGAGCTGGTTACGAAGACGGCACGGTCGAACCCTGATTCAGTGTCGACGGTAAATAGCACTCCCGATGAACCGAGATCTGAGCGCACCATCCGCTGCACGCCAGCCGACAACGCAACGTCGTGGTGGTCGAAGCCGTGGTGCACGCGGTAGGCGATAGCGCGGTCGTTGTACAGCGACGCGAACACCGTGCGAATTGCGGCCAGGACGTTATCGATGCCGCTGATGTTGAGGAAGGTCTCTTGCTGACCTGCGAATGACGCGTCGGGAAGATCCTCTGCCGTCGCGCTCGAGCGCACCGCCCATGACACCGACTCAGGTTCGGGGTCACTGCTCACGAGCTGCTCATATGCCGAACGAATGTCTGCTTCGATCTGAGCAGGCAAAGGTTGCTGTTCAATCCACTCGCGTACGGTCGCGCCGACGCGAGCCAGATCGGCCACGTCACTTACGTCAAGCGCTTCGACCGTGGTGCGGATGCGGTCGTACAGGCCATCCGCGGCGAGAAACTCACGATAGGCGTCTGCGGTGGTGGCGAAGCCTCCCGGAACGCTAACGCCGGCATCCGAGAGATTGGAAACCATCTCGCCGAGGGAGGCGTTCTTGCCTCCCACGCGGTTGACATCTGCCATGCCGATTTCTTGGAACCAAAGGATGTTCGTCATATCAGTCTCCGAAGTGGTGTGCGTTGTGCGCGTTGGGTGAGAGAAACGAAAGGTCAGCTGCGTAGGCGCATCGACTGCATGATGACGGCCGACATCTCTTCCACTGACTTTGTGGAGGAGTTGAGGAACGGCACGCGATTGCGTCGATACAGGTCTTCGGCTCGGCGCAACTCCAAAGTGCACTGAGCAAGGCTGGAGTACGTCGAATCAGGGCGCCGCTCATGGCGCACCTGGCTGAGCCGCAGGGGCGTCGTGGTCAGGCCGAAGCATTTGTCGACGTATCGAGACACGGTGCGCGGCAATCCGTCGGAGGGAAAGTCGTCATCGGTCAACGGGTAGTTCGCTACCAACAACCCATATTGCAGGGCGAGGTACATCGTGGTGGGGGTTTTTCCGCAGCGCGAGGGCGCAATGATGATGATGTCGGCGATATCGAGAGCCCGCATGCTCTGGCCGTCGTCGTGCTCGATGGCGTATTCCACGGCTCGCATTCGAGCGAAGTAGCGTCCGATGTCTCCCACCCCGTGGTACTGCCCCAGTTGCTCAGAAGCTGTCGTGCCCAGAGCCGCTTCAAGCTCGCGCAAGTGACCGCCCAACAGGTCGATGACCACCGCGCCCGAACTGTTGAGTTCTTGAAGGATGTTGGCCGATTTCACGGTTGCGAACACGATCGGCGCGTCGCCCTCGCTCGCGGCTCGTTGCACGTCGTCAATCACGCGCTGCGCGCCGGCAGCAGTGTCGACGAAGGGAATGGTGTGACGGCGAAAGTTCACGCCGGGAAAGTTTGCGAGCAGCGCGCTGCCGAGGGTCTCTGCGGTAATGCCGGTACTGTCAGACACGAAGTACGCCGCGCGAGTGCGCAGATCGGTTCGGCTGACTGGTTCCACAAGATTTGGGATATCCACTCATCCAGGCTACGAAGAAACAATCGTTCATTCAGCACATCGAGCGTTTAAGAACTTGTTAATTTAACAAACGAGTAATCACGAGCGTCGGTCTCACACCGACCGGCTGATTGACGCGCTGCCCCGTCGTCCGATAGCTTCAGCCCACAAACGAGGGAGTCGACCCATGCTTGAGGCCGCACCGTGGCTGACGTTTCTTCCCCCCGTGGTGGCAATCGTCCTGGCCATCATCACGAAGAAGGTCCTGCTGAGTCTTGGTGCTGGAATCCTCGCCGCGGCGTTGCTGATCACAGAATTCAATCTGCTTGAGACCGCCCAATTGATTTGGCAGTCTTTCGCAGTCTTGTTCTGGGATGACGGCGCACTGAACACCTGGTACATCTACATTCTGCTGTTCATCGTCTTACTCGGCGTCATCGCCGCATTCATCATGATGTCTGGCGGAACGAAGGCGTTCGCCGACTGGGCGGTAGTACGCATCAAAACTCGCCGTGGCGGTCAGATTCTGCCGGCAGTCCTCGGCATCGTCATTTTCATCGACGACTACTTCAACGCACTCGCGGTCGGCCAGATCAGTCGGCCCGTGACGGACCAGCACCACACGTCGCGCGCCAAGCTGGCCTATATCGTTGATTCCACCTCGGCTCCGGTCGCGGTGCTGGCTCCGTTTTCAAGCTGGGGCGCATACATCATCGGCATCCTCGCGCCGATTGTCGCAGCGTCGACACTGACGGTAAGCAGCATTGAGGCTTTCCTGGGTGCAGCCGCGTCGAACTACTACGCGATCGCCGCCGTGGTGTTGGTATGGCTCGTGGTTCTCTTTCGAGCCGACCTCGGAGCCATGCGCCGGGAAGAACGTCGCGCCATCGTCGAAGGACGCCCTTACGCCGACGGCGAGGTGGTCCCGGGTCAGTTGAGTGATGATCTGCCGGTGCACGAGCCGGGTGCCAAGCGCGCGATTATCGTTCCGTTCGTCGCGCTCGTTGTTGGAGTCTTCATCGGAATCACGTGGACCGGCTACCAAGCCTCCGGCTCGTGGGATCCTGTCGAAATTCTCGCTGCCACCGACCCGAGCACGGCCTTGATCTTCGGCGGGTTGCTCGGCCTCATCTGCGCGATTTACTATTACGTTCGCTACACCAATGAGAATCCCAAGTTTGGCTGGCGCACCTTCGGCCGCGGTTGGGTAGGCGGAGTCAAGGCCATGTCTCCTGCGATCGGCATTCTGGTCTTCGCTTGGATGCTTGGGGGTCTGATCGACAGCCTTGGCACCGGCGTGTTCTTGGGCGAGCTGGTGGAGGCCTCTAGCCTTCCCGCAGCATGGCTCATTCCGATTGTGTTCGTGATCGCGGCCGCGATGGCATTCGCCACTGGTACCTCTTGGGGGTCGTTCGGACTGCTCCTGCCAATCGCTGGAGGCATCGTGAACTCGGTCGACGCACCTGAGCTCCTGTTGCCCATGCTTGGCGCGGTGCTCGCTGGTGCTGTTGCGGGCGACCACGCGTCACCGATTTCAGACACCACGATCCTTTCAGCGACAGGTGCGGGCTGCAACGTCATTACCCACGTGGTCACCCAGCTGCCGTTCGTCGCCGTGGCCGGACTCTCGGCCGTCGCTGGCTACTCGATGCTGGCAGCCACCGGCGTCATCTGGCTCGGTTTGGTGACGACACTCGTGCTGGTGATCGCCACCGTTGTGGTCAGCAGGCTGTTGCTCACCCCCGTCGAGGTCGAGTCCGCAGAGCCTGCCCTCGACTAGGCCGCGTCGTTCATCAAACAGGGCGCCGTCTATTCAACCGAGGAGTTTTAGGTGACCGATCGGGTAGATGTTGTAGTCGTCGGCGCCGGCATCGCCGGGCTGAGCGCCGCGCGCCAGGTTATCGCGGCCGGAAAGAGCGTCCGCGTGCTCGAAGCGCGCGACCGCGTGGGCGGACGCACGATGAATGGCGCTTTCGCCGACGGGCACTGGATCGAGTTGGGCGGCCAATGGATCGGCCCGACGCAGGATCGCATGTATGAGCTGATCGAAGAGCTTGGTCTGGTCACTATCCCGACATGGAATGAGGGAAAGACACTCATCAAGCTGGGCGGCAAGCTCACTCGAATGGATGCGGCCAAAGGCGCCATCCCAAAACTCAACACGTTCGCTCTCGCTGATCTTGCGCAGGGGCTCACCCGTTTTGCGGCGATCGCGAAGCGGGTGGATCTCGATTCCCCGTGGGCAACGCCCAATGCCAAATTGCTCGACGGCCAGACATTTCGCACCTGGATTAACCGCAACCTGCGCACCACCGCTGGGCGCGAGTACTTTCAGATCGCGTGCGAAGCAGTCTTTTCCGCCGACCCCGCAGATCTGTCACTGCTCCACGCGGCGTTCTACACGAAATCCGGCAGCGACCTCGAGACGCTTATGGCGGTGGATCGCGGCGCACAACAAGACCGCGTGCTGGGTGGCTCCGCGCTCATCAGCGAGAAGATGGCGGAGCAGTTGGGCGCTGCCGTCGCCCTCGGATCCCCCGTGCGCAGCATCCATCAGCTCGACGATGGGGTTCGAGTTGTATGCCGCGACGCAGGCGAAACGCTCGCGGAACGCGTGATCGTCACCCTGCCGCCATCACTTGCAGGACGGCTCGAGTATTCGCCACCGCTGCCCAGTTGGCGAGATCAGCTCACGCAACGCGTGCCCATGGGGTCGGTCATCAAAATGTATGCGGTGTACGAGAGCCCGTTCTGGCGAGATGCGGGATTGAACGGGCAGGTCGGAAGCGACTCCGGGCCAGTGAAAGTCGTCTTCGACAACACTCCACCCGGCTACGCCAAAGGGGTCTTGCTGGGGTTCATCGAAGGCAACGACGGTCGAGAATGGGCGCGCCGCACCGTCGACGAGCGTCGCGATGCGTTCGTTGACTGTCTCGTCGGCTACTTCGGCGAGCAGGGTCGAAACCCTATCGACTACCTCGAACAGGACTGGAGCGCCGAAGAGTTCAGCAGGGGATGCTACGGGGCACATTTCACCACTGGCACGTGGACTTCTTACGGACCCGCTCTGCGCGAGAGCTTGGGCCGCATTCATTGGGCAGGCGCCGAGTACTCCCCCGTCTGGAACGGATACATGGAAGGCGCCGTGCGCTCAGGGGAAGCAACCGGCACCGAAGTGCTCGCGGAGCTGAACGGCTCGTGAACTCGTATTGCGAAATTGATCCGATGTCTGTAAGGATTCCCGTAGACAACCCGGGCAAGAACTGACCGGTTCTCGATAGACAGCAACGTGGCTCTGGAGAAACATCCGCTCTCTGCTATCGCGAGTGGCGCAGTTCAATTCGCCCGGCCGTGAGCAGTGCTGCCACGTGAGAGCGAGGCAGCCGAGAGGAGATCCTGGCCATGACGCGCTCTTATGAGAACTACATCGGCGGCGAGTTCGTGTCGTCGAGTGTGCACCACGACGTAGAGAATCCCGCGACGCACGAGGTGATCGGCACGACGCCCGATGCGGATGCTGACACCGTGGGCGCGGCGGTGGCGGCGGCGCGCGCTGCGCAACCCGCATGGGAGCGACTGCCAGCGATCGAGCGCGCCAACCATCTGCGCGAGATCGCGGCAGCGTTGCGCACGCAACGCGAGCGCTTCGCGCAGATCATCGTGCAAGAGCAGGGCAAGACCCAAGGTCTCGCCCAGGTCGAGGTCGACTTCACCGCCGACTACATCGACTACATGGCGGAATGGGCGCGTCGCATTGAGGGCGAAGTGATTCCGAGCGACCGCCCCAACGAGACGATTCTGCTCATGCGCAAGCCGCTCGGCGTGGTCGCGGGAATCCTGCCGTGGAACTTTCCGTTCTTCTTGATCGCACGAAAGATGGCTCCCGCACTGCTGACCGGCAACACGATCGTGATCAAGCCCAGTGAGGAAACGCCGATCAACGCGTTCGAGTTCGCTCGGCTGGTGTCAGAGACCTCACTGCCCGCCGGCGTCTTCAACCTCGTCGGTGGTCGCGGAAGCGTCGCCGGCGAAGCCCTCATCAGCAACCCTGATGTCGATCTGATCTCGTTCACCGGCAGCGTCGCCGTCGGTAGCCACATCATGCAGACAGCGGGTAAAAACCTCACACGAGTGAACCTCGAGCTCGGCGGCAAGGCCCCCGCGATCGTGTTGCGCGACGCAGATCTTGATCTCGCCGCGAAGGCAATCTGGGATTCACGAGTTATCAACACCGGGCAGGTGTGCAACTGCGCCGAGAAGGTCTACGTCGAAGACGAAGTGCACGATGCGCTCGTGGAACGCCTCACCGTGCTGTTCGAAGGAACGCGCTATGGCGATCCCTCTGCGGAGGCTGAGCTCGACATGGGGCCGCTTATCAACGCCGCAGGCCTCGCCAAGGTCGAGGGGTTGGTGGCTCGTGCCATCGAAGACGGCTGCACCCTCGTCACCGGCGGCGCTCGCGCCGACACGGAATCGGGCTACCACTACCAGCCAACGATCCTGACGAACGCTGATTCGACGATGGAGATCATGGCCAAAGAGACGTTCGGCCCGGTTTTGCCCATCCAACGTGTTTCAGGCCTCGATGAAGCCATCGAACTGGCAAATGCGTCTGAGTACGGACTCACGTCGTCAGTTTTCACCCGCGACATCAGCTCGGCGCTTCGCGCGGCACGCGAGTTGCAGTACGGCGAGACCTACATCAACCGCGAGAACTTCGAGGCGATGCAGGGCTTCCACGCCGGTCGCAAGAAGTCCGGAATCGGCGGCGCCGACGGCAAGCACGGATTGCTGGAGTTCACCGAAACGCACGTGGTCTACATCGCCGGCTAACACCGGCACACTCGGCTGGTTCAACGCTTTCTTCGAGCCAGCCGAGTGCGTACCGCGAGGCCCGCGCACGCTATGACAGCGACGCCACCGAACACAGTGGGCCAGCTGAGCTGCTCATGAAGCAGCAACGCTGCCCAGGCGATGCTCATCACCGGTTGCACGAGTTGCACCTGGCTCACTTGCGCCATCGGCCCCAGCGCCAGACCTCGATACCAGGCGAAGAAGCCCAGAAACATGCTCACGACCGCAAGATACGCAAATGCCAGCCATTGCACCGGCGTGGCAGCGAGAGGCTGTAGTTGCACCGAAACCAGGGTCAAAACAATCATCAGCGGTGAGGCAAGCACGAGCGCCCACGACACCGTTTGCCATGACCCGAGTTCACGTGCCAACAATCCGCCCTCGGCATAGCCCACCGCCGCTGCGATAACTGCGCCGAACAGCAGAAGGTCTGACCAGGTCAACCGCGGCACTCCCCCGCTCTGCAGCGCGGCGAACCCGACGGCAGCGAGCGCGCCAAGCCCCGCAAACACCCAGAACGACCGCGTTGGGCGCTCCTTGGTGCGCAACACGGCCGCCACGGCAGTAGCAGCGGGGAGCAGCGCGATCACGACTGCCGCGTGGCTCGCCGAAGTAGTGGTGAGCGCGAACGATGTGAACATCGGAAAGCCGATCACCACGCCTCCGGCGACCACCGCCAAACGCGCCCACTGGGTGCGATTGGGAAGCTTCTGTCGCGTGAGCAGCAGCGCAATGCTCGCCAGCAACGCCGCAACGACCGCTCGGCCTGAGCCGATGAACAGTGCTGAGAAGCTCTCGCCCGCAACCCTGGTGAACGGCAGAGTGAATGAGAACGCGGTGACGCCCAGCAGCCCCCACCACAGCCCGGCGTGGCCGGATAACAGTGGTGCATTTCGAGCGATAACGCTACTCTTGTCAGACATGTCCAACGATAGCACCTCACGCATTCTTGCCGCGCTAAAGGCGCGGGTTGCGACCGAGCCGCCCGGGGCGCGACTGCCGTCGAACCGCGAGCTCATGGCGGATTACGGCGCCAGCCCGGTGACCGTGCAGAAAGCGATGCGTACGCTGGCAACGCTCGGGCTGATCGAGAGTCGACCCGGAGTCGGCACCTTTGTCCGAGCAGTTCGAAGCGCGAGCCCCGTCGACTACGGCTGGCAGACCGCTGCGTTGGGAGCTCCGCATGCTCGCCTCCCAGCCCTGTCGACCACGCAACGCGGCACAGCACCCGACGCCATCGGATTGCATTCCGGGTACCCCGATCGAGATCTGCTGCCCGAGCGACTGGTGCGCACCGCACTCACCCGAGCCGCACGCACCGGCGCGGCAATCACTCGTTCGCCATCCGCCGGCAACGCCGATTTGCAATCATGGTTCGCCTCGGAGCTCGCGCAGACCGCACCCGTCGATATCACCGCACCCTCAGCGCGAGACGTCATCATCGTTCCGGGCACACAGAGCGGATTGAGCTCGATCTTTCGCGCCGTTGTCGGTCCGGGTCAGCCGTTGCTAATCGAATCGCCCACGTATTGGGGCGCGATCGTCGCGGCGACCCAGGCCGAGGTGACGCTCATCCCCGTCCCTTCCGGTCCAGACGGACCTGACCCAGAAGCGATCCAGCGGGCCTTCGAACAGAGCGGTGCGCGTGCGTTCTATGCACAGCCGACCTATGCAAACCCAACCGGCGCGCAATGGTCACCTGACCAGCGCCGCGACATCCTTGAGATCACACGCGCTCAGGGCGCGTTTCTCATCGAGGATGATTGGGCGCATGACTTTGCGATCGACACCGACCCCCACCCCGTGGCGGCACATGACGCTTCCGGGCATGTGATCTATCTGCGTTCGCTCACCAAGAGCACGTCACCCGCCTTGCGAGTGGGCGCGGTGATTGCCCGTGGACCCGTGCGCGAGCGCATCCTCGCCGACCACGTCGCCGAGTCGATGTATGTGAGCGGAATGCTGCAGGCAGCCGCTCTCGACGTCGTCACGCAACCGTCGTGGAGCACGCATCTGCGAGGTCTTCGGCAGCAGCTTAAAGCTCGACGCGACATGCTCGCAGACAGCATCGAGACGCATGTGCCAGAAGCGCACATTGCCCGTCGCCCCCTCGGCGGCCTCAATCTCTGGCTCCGCCTGCCCGACGGCACCGATCTCGAGCGCCTCGTGCGCGAGTGCGAGTCGCGCGGCGTCATCATCGCTCCCGGAAGCGAATGGTTTCCGGCGGAAGCATCCAGCCCCCATATTCGATTGAACTACTCAGGGCCCAACCCCGAGCGCTTTCCCGAGGCGGCCGAGATCATCGGCTCAGTCTTGCGTGGGTGCGGTGCCTCTTAGAGAGCGCTCGTCAGGCGCGGCTGGAACGCATGGCTGACTTCTGAGTGAGGCCTGGTTCGTTGGCTAGGCGCTCATACTCGGCCGTGCCCACCGCATACAGCGCTACTCGACCAGATTGATCGTGGTGAGTCCCCCAGCCGTATCGCTTTCCCAACGGCGAGGCGCGGAAACAGGCCTGATCCTTCGCAAAGAAACGCTCGCGTTCGACCTCAAGATCTTCATCGGCAATCCCATTGCGGGCGGCGTAGACGGCGAAGAGAACCTCATCTGAGGTCATCTCGTATGGATGCTCCGCGATGAATTCGAACTGCAGCGCAGCGACCGTGGGCCTCGTTGCCGGAACAGGCGGTACTTCACCTGTCGTTGCTTTGCAATCGGAGGCTACCGCGATGAAGGTGTTTGCGTAGTTGGTTGTCACAGACCCATACTGTCGACAGCCCGCGCGGGTGTATTGGATAATTGCGCCACACCATGAATCCTCGACAGCGAGACATCGACGATCGCGATCGTTCTGGTGTGCTCACGCCCTCGAACCTCAAGCGTTTCAATGCGGAATGGATACGGCCGTCCGCTGATGTCCAAAGTGTCGTCGACACCTACTGGGCTGTTCAGTGGCGGCTGCCGCCCGACGAGGCGGTAGCGCAGCGAATCGTGGATTTTCCCGCGGTAACGCTCAGCATCGAAGCTGGCGCGGTGCCCGCGCGTTTCGTTATCTCGACGGTTCGGCCGGGCGCCTGGTCGCGAGTCATCAGCGGCGCCGGGTCAGTCTTCGCGATCAGGTTACGACCGGCCGGCCTCGCAGTAGTGTCAGACTTCGACGTGCTGTCGGTTGAACATCAACAGCCGGTGACTCTGCAGAATGGTGCCCGCGCGCACGCAATGATGGAGGCAGTCTCTGACGAAGAATCGACTCTCGAGCGCGCAGCGCGTAGCGACGCGATCATCCGCGAGATGCTCCAAGAGCGGCCCCTGAACGGTGCACAACGAACGGCCAACGCTGCCATCGATGCGATCGCGTCGAGCCCTCATGTGCGAGCAGGAAAAGAGATCGCTGCCGAGCTCGGAGTTGGCGAGCGTACCTTGCAACGTGTGTTGCGCTCGAGTGTAGGACTCGGCCCCAACGAGGTCGCTCGGCGCGTCAGGCTGCAAGAGGTTGTGCGCCAGCTGTCCCTCCCAGATGCCGATTCTGCCGCCACCGCCGCCGTCCTCGGCTACGTAGATCAGGCGCACCTCATCAACGAATTCCGCAAAGTGGCAGGAACGACGCCTGGTCGATACATTCGAGACCTTCGACACGCGATGGGTGAGCTACACGGCACGCTGGCCAACTAGAGACTCACCAACTGTTGCGCATGTCTTCGACGAGAGGGGGGTGCCCCTATGTCTTTCGTCAAGACCTCGTGTCGCGAGCTGAGCGACTGCGGATCAGTCAGAGGGGTTGTTCGCGAGCGGTCCTGATAGC
>NZ_JBFBMP010000004.1:0-119661 GCF_040687125.1 Microbacterium sp. NPDC076911
GTAGAACGCGCCGTTCAGCTCGCGGCGGAGGTGCATTCGCCCTGGCTTCACGTCGTGGGCATCAAGCTCGTGCTCGACGGCGTCATCGATGCCTGTACGGCGGCGCAGCCAAGGTCCTGAACGACGCTCGGCCGCTAACCTGCCCCGTCGCCTCCTGGACGAGTCGCTGATGCCAATAGCTCGATCACATGCTGATACTCGGAACCCGTCGCGCGCGTCATGCCAAGCTCGCAGGTACGGTTGCAACTCGCGTGCGAGGTGGCGGCAAGCTCACGCACTTGCGCTGCCTGCTCGCGGGTCGCCGAGGCGGTCAGTTCTGGGTGAAGCATCCCGCGATCTCCAGCGAATGCACAGCAGCCCCACGCATCCGGAATCACGACCTTCTCAGCGACCGCATGCGCTAAAGCTTCGAGCTGAGTGTTGATGCCCAGCCGCTCAGACGAACACGTCGGATGGAGCACGAGCGTCTCGATCTTCTCGATCGACGGCAGGCGGGGCAAGATACGTTCCGCAACGAAATCCACCACATCGATGACCCGGATACGCGGTTCTTCCGTGTCTGATTGACTCAAGTGCACGAGCCCTTCGGAACATGATGATGCGTCACACACCACCGGCAGTTCTCCGTCGCGCGTTGCCGAGCGCAACGTTGACAGCATGCGCTGTTTCATGAAGGAGCCACCGCCGGAAAGCCCTTTAGACGACCACGGCGTGCCACAGCACAACGAATCGATGTCACTCGGCACGATCATCAGGATGCCAGCGCGCGCACACAGCTCCTCGAAGCTCTGCTGTACACCCGCACCTTCGCGAGCCGGTCCAAACATCACGTTGACACACGCCGGAAGGTAGACCAGTTCAGGAGACCCCACCGGGGCAGTGCGGGCACGCCCTCGTCCGCCGGAGGGCATTTCAGGCGACCACAGCGGCACGACGTCCGTACCCATAACGGCCCGCGCCAAACCGTTCACTCCGAGAACGATCGAGTCTAGCGAAGCCGGCAGTGCGGCGGTCGCCGACAGTGCGGCGCTGGCGGCCTTCGTCGTCACGTTCCATTTCGATGCAGCAACGGACCACACCTTTTTCTCAAGAGCGTGGTGCGCAGGCTCGCGCAAACGTCGCACCAGGTCGCCGGTGTTGATTGACACCGGACACGCCGTCTGGCACATGCCGTCAACGGCACACGTTTGAAGGCCTTGATACTCGTAGTCTTTTTCAAGCTCAGCCGCGAGCACGACATCACCTGATGCCGTCGCAGTGGCAATCGCGCGTCGAACAACTATTCGCTGCCGCGGCGTCAGCGTGAGCTGACGGCTCGGGCACACCGGTTCGCAATATCCGCACTCGACACAGCGATCCACCTCTGCCTCAACCGCGGGCGTGACCTTGATGTCTTTCAGATGCGCTTCGGAATCATCCGAAATCACGACGCCCGGATTGAGCGTTCCCTCCGGATCGAAAAGTTGCTTGACGTGGTACATCACCGCATAAAGTTCGTCGCCATATTGGCGTCGCACAAACGGCGCCATGACTCGACCCGTGCCATGCTCTGCTTTTAGGGAACCACCCTCACCAAGAATGAGACCAACCATCTCCTCGGTGAATGCCCTATACTTCGCTAGCCCCGGCCCCTCAAAATGGTCGGTGAGCATAAAGTGAATGTTGCCGTCGCGTGCATGACCAAAGATCACGCTGTTGTCGTAGCCGTATGCGTCGAAAAGCGTGATGAGTTCGGCGCAGGTTCTTGCCAGAGCCGGCACGGGAACGACGACATCTTCAAGCAACGCGGTCGTTCCAGACGGCCGACCGCCAGCGACAGTTGCGTACAGACCTTTGCGCGCATGCCAGAGTGACGCGCGCGTTGCTGGGTCCTCCGAAAGCACAGGAGGTGCGTGCAGGCGCAGGCCACTCAACGCCTCCGAGCCGATCCGCAGCGCCAAATCGAGCTCGTCCTGTGTTGAAGCCTGATATTCCACGAGAAACGCGGCATGGTTGTCGACGACTAGGTCCCGCAACACGGCGTGCGCATCGGGTTCACGCGCGCCCAGCCGCAGCGACGTCGCGTCCATCAACTCGATGGCCGTGGCACCCGTTGCTACCAGCTCTGGTAGCGCTTCGTTCGCCGCTCGAAGCCCATCGAAGACGACCAAACCTGTCGCGGCGTGGGTCAGCAACGGCACTGTACGGAAGACGGTTTCTGCGACGAAGCCGAGCGTGCCCTCGCTACCGATGACAAGGTGGGCGAGGATTTGAGCCGGGTCATCAAAGTCGAGAAAAGCATTCAGGCCGTAACCCATCGTGTTCTTCATGGAGAATTGATGCCGTAAGACGCGCACCGATTCCGGGTTGGCGCGAACTCGATCGCGAAGCTGAAGCAGTCCGTCGAACAGTGCCGGCTCGTCGCGGCGGAGTCGAGCATCGGCGTCGGGTGCCCCCGTGTCGACGAAGGTGCCGCTCGTCAGCACCACAACCATTGATTCAAGAGTTTGATAGGTGTTGTCGGTGGTTCCACACGCCATGCCGCTTGAGTTATTCGCTACTACGCCACCAATTGTGCATGCCGATTCGCTCGCCGGATCCGGCCCGAGCTTTCGACCGACTTTTGCTAGTTGAGCATTAACTTGACGAACTGTCGCGCCTGGCTGCACCCGCACGCGCGCACCACCGTCGAGAACGTCGATCGCGCGAAAGTTTCGCCGCACGTCTACGAGCACGCCGTCGGTTACGCCTTGACCGCTGAGGCTTGTGCCGCCAGACCGCAGTGTGATCGGCGCACAGGATGCGGAACTCGCTCGCAAGAGGCGTCCTACGTCTTTCGCGTCGTCCGCGACGACGAGCATCTTTGGCACGAGCAGGAAATGAGACGCGTCGTTCGCGTTCGCGAGCACATCTATCGCCCGCGTGCTCCCGCCGTCGCGCGAACCGCCGAGCCTGACATGCTCCGCGGTGAATTTGTCAAGATACGTCACAGCCCTTTTCGTCCTCTCGGCTCGCGCAGCGTTCGACTCAAGCGAAAGCTGCGCTCTCAGATCTGTTTCGCTACCAGCTGATGGTGAGCGCGCCAGTAACCCCGGCAATCTCGAGCACATCCGAGTCTGAGTTTCGTGTCGGCTCGATCGGCTGGCCGTCAAGCAAGACTCGGGCTGTGCTCGCGTAGCCCTTCGACACCATGACGGTCACGTTCGCCTCGACAAGGCCTCGCACATTCAGGCTTCTGCTAGTTCCGTACGGAAAATGCGCGATCTCTCGACACGAAAGCGTCCCTGCCGTCTTTTGGTCGACGAAAACACGCCCCTCATGATGGTACGACTTGCCAAATGGATAGGTCCCTACCCCATCTTCGATCCAACATTCCGTATGGGTGAATACCGGCACCCCATGCGGCAGTCGTAGTCGCGGCTGGGTCGTCAGGTCGGCCAAATACCCGCTAATCCAGTACGCGTTGTCATGGCGGTGAAGGGCTTGCACAGGCCGTGATGCGTGCAGCGTCTGCCGGCGTGAAGAGACGTGAGTTCCGAGATGCTCCAGCAAGCCCGTCAGTATGGAACCCGCATCGCGAAACAACGCCGGGTCAAGATGCTTGGGATTGCGTAGCCCGTGGTTGTCCACGGGCGATTTTTCAAACGTCGACGATCCGCGCACCCATGCCACAGTGCCCTCGCCCAACGCATGACTCGTCGCGTAGACCCGACGCGACTGCCCATCGGATACGTGCGCGTGCGCGACCACATCGGTGCTGTCGTCTCGCAGAACCTCCGACACCGGGCCACCCGAAAGTGCTGCGATGTGGCGAAGCACCGTGGATTGCATCCCTGATTGCACGCAGTCCTCGACTATGTCGCCGACGAATTGCAGGTCGCCTTCAATTCCCGTCGGTGATTCCGCGAGACCCAGCAGCACTTTGCCGGATGCGCTTGCGCGATCAATCGGACCGTATGCGAGTACTCTAGCGCCCGCAACCACGAGCTTGCGAAGCGCATTCACGCTACTCTCGGTGAGCGTGCGGGTCGGTGCCACGATTGTGCGATCGCGGAGCGCGCCACTTTTTGCCGCAGTCTCGAGCGCGCTCGTCGACACAACCGTATTGAGCGGCAGACCGGCGTTGAGCGCTGCCGTCAGATACCAGTCCTCAAAATATGGGTGTCGGATTGAATCCGGATCCCCGGCGAGGTCGTCGTGATATTCATCAAACGGATACAACCAGACCAACGGGCCCGCTTCATCCGGAGTTGCTTCGAGCGCTTGCAGGATGCGCGAGCCCACTTCTTGACCGACACGTCCGTCGAGTTGTCCAGCCTGAGTGTCGATCGCGAGTATCTGAATGTCTTGCGCCGTCTGGGCGCAGCCGTCGTTGTCGATTCGAGCGACGCTCAGCGGCAGGAAGATATCGAAGGGCTCGCGATTGTAGAAGTCCCACCACGGGTTTTGCCAGAACCAGGGGTCGTTCGCGTAAAAACGAAACAGAAAACCGTCCGCCGGAAGAACTGATATTCGTGAGAGATATCCTGACATCTCGATGCCGAAATCCTCGTTCAACGGCCCCCACGGCGAGTTCGGTGGCGGGTTTCTAAACTGACCGGAGGCGTAGATTTCGCGCGCAGGTGTGGCATCGCCGCCAATGTCGATGCCGGTCGTGAAATTCGTACCTCGAACTTCGACCGGGAACGTGCATGCTTGCCCAAAGTCTCTCCAGAATTGCAGCATGCTTTCGCTGGCGGCTTCGGCGCGCTCGGGGGCGAACGTGGCGCCGTCAAAAGTTTCACCGAGCGGCGTCCAGGAATATGCGCTGAACCCGAAACCATTAGAGAGCCACAGGTAGTCGAATCCCAGTGCACTCAGGTATGACTGGCTTTGCTTCCCGAGAAATTCACCAAAAGACGTGTCTTGAGCAATGCCTTCTGGGAAGGCCGCATACGGTTGCGCATCCTCGTTGAGACGGGAGTTGGCGCGTACCATTTGGATGAGCTTGCCGAGGCCCCGGTCTTCGCCACGTGCGACAAGCTCAGGGTGTCGTACGTACTTGAACGCAGACTTGGCGAATTCAGGCCCGGCGTCGAACGTGGCACCGACACTCACCGGCTTTCCCGTTGCCGCTTCGCCCACACGCTTGAGGGTCACAATAATGCGTTGAATGTCAGCGTATGTCAGAACTGGAATGTGATCGCTATACGGTTCGGCGATCATCTCCGGAGTAACGTTCACGCCGTAAGGGTCGACCTCGGTGTTGGAGAACCCCACCGAACTGGCCCAGGTGACCTCATCGGAAAGCTCGTCCCGCCACTCAAGGATCTCGCTCCCGTCAGCGATCCATAAGAGGATCGCAGTTGAATCCGCTGCGGAAATGAGATTCGCCCACTGTTCGAATACAGTGTGCGCCACGTTGTCGAGCGCATCCTGACTCCATCCACGAAACGGCTTGAGCGAGAGCTCGAGCCCGACGCGGGCAAGTGTGGAGGGGTGAGCTTGATCAGCCTTTGAGACCACTTGAGAATCCTTTGATGATGTATTTCTGAAGTACGAAGAAGACGATCACGATTGGAATGATCGCAATCGCGAGACCGGCGAAAATGATGCCCCAATCGGTTGCGTACTCGCCCTTGAACGCGAAGATTGCGACAGGCAGCGTTCGCTTGTCGGTTCCACCGAGGTACAGCAGCGGGGTGAGGAAGTCGTTCCACACGTGAATGGCGTTGAGCACGATGACCGTGCCGGTGACAGGCCGCAGCAGAGGGAAGACGATTTTGGTGAACGTCTGCATTGTGCTCGCGCCGTCAACATACGCAGCTTCCTCATAGCTGCGGTCTTGAGCTCGAATAAATCCGGCGTACAGGAAGACGGTTATGGGGAGGAGCGAACCGGTGTGAAAAATGATGAGGCTCGTGTACGACTGCAAAAGTCCGAGGTCACGCATCGTTTGGTAGAGCGGCACCATTCCTAGCTGAAGGGGGATCGTGATTCCCAACAGGAAGAAGAGGATCCCGATGTCACCCCACTTTCCTGTGGCTCGAACGAGCCCGTACGCAGCCATCGAGCCCAACGCAACGAGAAAGACCATGCTCAGGCTGGTGACGATCGCACTGTTGAATAGTGCTTGAGCCAGCGCAGCTTCTCTCCACGCCTCAATGTAGTTATCAAGATAGAGCGAGGTCGGCGGGCTGACAGCAGATACCGCGATGTCTTGCTTTGTCTTGAACGACATAACAAAAAGGACGTACACGGGAAAGATGAATGCGATTCCGATCCCTAAGAGCAAGATCTCGAGAAGCGCTGAACCGAATGTGGCGCGTAGGCGGGTCATACGTCTCTCTCGTATCGTCTGCTAATGGTGACCTGAATGAACGCGGCGAAGGCCACCAGAATCGTGAGTACCAGTGCGATAGCAGTTCCGTAGCCGTAGTTTCCGAGCACGAAGGCTTGCTGGTACATGATCAACGACAGTGTTTGCGTTGCGTATCCTGGACCGCCGCCGGTCATGACGAAAACCTGATCGAACAGCTTCAAACTACCGACCAGTGTCAGCGTCAATGCGATTGTGGTTGCTGGGGCGAGCAGCGGTCGCGTGACGTTCCAGAATGTCGACCATGCTCCGGCCCCATCAAGCGATGACGCTTCATATAGTTCGGCAGGAATCCGTTCGAGCCCAGCGATGAAAATGATCATCGAGACTCCGACGTTCTGCCAGATGATCGCCGCGATAACCGACCAAAGCGCAATTGACGGGTCACCGAGCCAACTCTGAACCAGAAAACCGAGCCCTAGCCCTTCGAGGACCGTGTCGATTGGGCCGCCTGGAGTGTAAAGGTACTGCCACAGCACACCAATGATCAATGGAGGAAGCACGAACGGGATGAAGAACACGGTGCGCAGGATGCCTGATATATGCAGGCGTGGACTGAGTAATACGGCAAGGAGCAGGCCGAGAAGCGTCTGGAAGAGGACGAGGCTCACCGTGATGATGAGAGTGTTTCCGAGTGCACCCAACGCGGCCCGGTCGCTCATGAGCCGAACAAAGTTATCAAGTCCAATGAACTGGGGGTCGTTGCGCCCGCGGGCATCTGTGAACGCGGTGACAGCACCCACGATGCTTGGGTAGATCATCACGAAGATGTAGACGACGAGGGCGGGCACCACCAGAACGAGTGTCGTGAGGGTGGCGCGCCGCCGGGAGGACCCCCGGCGGCGCACAGGTGGAGCCGGCGTGCTCAAGGTCACGAACGACCGATCGCGTAGGCTGCGTCCATCTCTTCGAGCAATTCGTCGATCGTAATGTCGCCTGTTAGAACAAGCTGACCGGACTGGATGAGAACCTGCTGAACCTCACCGTTCGGCCAGAGGTGCACCACGAAGGGCGCGACCTTGCTTTCTTCGATGAACGGTGCGAGCGTCTCAGCGACCTCGTTGTCCACGGGATCACTGTTGATGAATGCCGGCAACGTGCCCGTTGCTGCCGCAAACTCGCTTGAGCGGGCAGGATCAGATAGATAGGTCAGAAATGCCTTCGCCCCTGCAGGGTTTTCGGCTTCCGCGTTGATGGCGAGAAGCTCAGGCGAGAACGGCACCCAGGTATCTTCAGCATTGTTTGTGGCAGGCAGCGCAAATACGCCGATGTCATCAACGCCGTTTTCGAAGTACTCGGAGAGCTCCGAAATGTTGTTCGAGACAAGGGGAATCATGGCAGCTTCGCCGGTAGCTACGGCTTGCATGGACTGGTCGCTCGGCATGCCGAGCGGGGTCGGGGTGGTGTAGCCGTCTTCGATCAGTCCAAAGAACTTCTCAAACGTCTCTTTCCATCCCACTGACTCTGCGAAAGACGCATCGCCGTCCGCCATCTGTGCATCGATGTCGGGATCAACCCCGCTTACCAACGTGGCCGCAAGCATAAATGGCATGAACTGAATAAAGGCCGGAGTGCCGAGCCCGAGCGAGATGGGAATAAGTCCCGCCTCTTTGACGGTCTCGTTAACTTCAATGAACTCATCCCACGTGTTCGGTGCTTGGAGGCCGAGGTCGTCAAAAACCGACTTGTTGTAGTACATCACGATGCTTTGCGCCGAGGCAGGGTATGCATATACCTTGCCGTCGACCGACACAACATCACGCACGGACGCGGGCATCTCGTCAACCCACGGCTCGTCCGTAAGGTCGGCAAGGTAGCCCTGCTCGCCAAGCGGCACGGCGCCCACTGTGCCGTAGCCAAGCGAAGGGCGGAAGAGGTCCGGTGCGGTGCCCGAGTCGAGTTGGATTCGAAGTTGCTCGATGAGCGTGACTGCATCGACGAAGTCGGCATCGATTGCGACGCCCGACTCTTCTTCGAATGGTTCGTAAATCGGCTCAAGACCGGTGTTCTGCCCAGGCGTTATGAGTGCAGTGACGGTTCCGCCCAATTCGCCGGAGTCCGAAGGCTCCTCCGATGCAGACGAGCAGCCGGCCAAGACGAGCACGGATGCCAAGCCGAGGGCAGGGCCCGCGATGCCGGCGCGGCTGCGTCGACGCTGTGTAATGTGGGTCATGAGTTCAGTCTCCTTTGGTGAACAGTGCTTCTTTATCTTTTCGAGGGGGCCCTAGTCGTTATGGAATATGACTAGAACTTTGCTTTCGTCGCTTTTTCCATCAGCTAAACGGCGAAATGCACCGGGTCCCTCGTGGAGGGGGACCCGGGTACTAATGAGCGTTTCGAGTTGATCAGGTACCGTGGCGGCCCATTCAACTGTTTGCTCGAACTCAAGAGTCGAATAACAGAATGCTCCGACCACGGAGCGTTCATCGGTAGAAATACGGAATGCCTCAAGTTCGATCGAGGGGCTTCCCATCCCAACCAGAACGACGACTCCGCCTCTCCGCACGGAACGCAGCGATGTGTCGAGTGTCTTGCTGTATCCGACCGCGTCGATCACAACATCGACACCCAAGCCTTCTGTGAGTTCAAGTGCGGCGTCCACTTGATCACCGGTCGGAAGTAGTTCAGCGCCAAGCGCAGTTGAGAGTTGCCGACGTGATTGTGCAGGTTCACTCACGAGCACCCGTGCTGCACCGAGACGTTGCGCGGCGAGAATCGCGGCTTGACCAATCGGCCCAGCCCCGATGACAAGCACAGTAGACCCTCCATGCACTCCCCCGCGGATGCCGGCGTGATAACCCACGGCGAGAGGCTCGACAAGCGCGCCGTGGTGCGCAGGCATGTTTTGGGGCAGCGCGACCAGGTTCGTCGCGGGCACCGTGACATACTCCGCAAAAGCGGCGCTGATCTCTTCATTGACTCCGATGACCTGCCGGGATAGACAAATTTGCGCCAGGTCTGAGTCGCACGCGGGGCATGCTCCGCACGAGATCGTGGGATTAAATGTCACTGCCGCCCCGAGCTGCGGCACCGTTCTCGGATCGACCTCGCTTCCGTAGCCGACGACTCTGCCCACAGACTCATGGCCCATTACCTGACCGGGGAATCGACGGCCATTATGCCCGGTGAAACCATGAAGGTCCGAGCCGCAAATACCGGTCGCGATGGTGCGCACCATCGCCTCGTGGGGGGCGGGATCTGAAACTGGTCGTTTCGCCACGACCATTGTGCCGAAAGCTTCGAGCACTAGAGCATCCATTGTTTTCACGAACGTGCCACTCCTGAACTCAATCTTTCTGAGAGTGCCGCGGCGGCTTGCGTGAGCAACACAGTGGTCTTCTCCTGGTGTTCTTGGTCGAATCGTGCAGAGGGAACACTGACGGAAATCGCGGCGAGCACGTCTCCCGTTCGTGAGCGAACAGGTAGCGCGATGCATTGAATGCCGAGGATGAATTCCCCATTGTCATCAGCCCATCCGCGTTCACGGATCTGGGCAAGATCATTCTCGAGCGCTTCTACCGAGACGAGCGTGTTCTCAGTAAATGGCTCGAATGCATAGTCCTGGTAGCGCTCGCCAATTTGCGCAGGGGAGAGTCCAGCGAGTAGTGCCTTGCCGAGGCCTGTCGCATGCGCGGGGAGGCGGGCGCCCACCCTTTGGTCGAACACGAGAGTGTGCAGCCCAGTGCTTTTGGCGATGCACACGTTGTCGTGCTCGGAGAGAATCGCGAGCCTTACTGTCTCGCCGAGCTCGTCGCGGACTGCGTCGATGAATGGCTGCGCCCGTTGACTCAGCGTTTGCGCCGCATCGTACGCTTGGCCGACCTCCCACGCCCGCAGTCCAAGCGTAATTTCTTTGGTGGTCGGTTCGCGTTCAAGCCAACCCGCGTCGAGCAAGGCAGAGAGAACGTGGTGTGTGGACGACTTGGGCATGCCGAGCTGGCCGGCCAAGTCGCTCATCCGAACACTCCCCCCTGTCGCCGCAAGAAATTCGAGAATTTCCAAGGCGCGTGCAACGGCGGGAGCGCTTTCGCGCTTCGCTTCTGACATGATCACTCCACTGTGCTAAGCGTTCAACAGGTTGAACGCTTGTCTCGTATGTTGAACTGCTGTCGTGGACTCTACTAGGCTTGCCGTAACCAGTGCAACCCAGTGACGAGGAAGTCGGCATAACTCATGCAGATTCGCGACATAGCGATCAGGACCACACCGTTCTCTACCGGTACGTGGCTCGACGAAAGTAAAGTTTCTACCCCGATGTCCTGGTATCCCCAGTATTCGGAGCGCCGCAGCACATGGCGCGGCCCCGGCGGCGACCTTGTGTGGATTTACATCACTACCGATGATCCGAAGGTTTTCGGTATCGGGCAGACCCGCGGAGGCGCCGTAACAGCGGCACTGATCGAGCACCATCTGCGGCCTCTTCTGCTCGGTGCCCCTGCTCTCGAACGCACGCGAACCATCGAGCAGCTGTACCGCGCAGCACTTCCCTATGCCGCTGGAGGAGTTCTTTCGATGGGGCTGTCTGCCCTTGAGCTCGCGCTTCAGGATCTCGCAGCGCGCGCACTCGGCGTTCCTCTCGTTACGATGCTCGGGGGTGAACCTGGGCCCATCCCGTATTACCTCACATGTCCCGATACGCGCGCGATTCCCGATCTCGACACACAGCTAGTCGAAGACGCGCTGACCGTAAAAATTCCTATGCGATTCGGTCCGGCCGACGGTGTAGCCGGCTACGCGCAAAACCTGAATGACGTTGCCGCGGTTCGCGACCTACTGCCTGATCACACCAGTGTCTCCGTCGACTGCTTTATGTCCTGGGACATTCCCTACGCAACGGCATTCGCACAGGATGCGCGAAGCTTAGGGGTCCTGTGGATCGAAGAGCCACTTCTGAGTGACGACTTTGCCGGCTACGCCGAACTACGTGCTCGTGTGCACCCCATTCAAATCGCCGGAGGCGAGCACATCTTCGGACTCAATGATGCTCTTCGCTTCATGGACAACAGGTGCGTCGACGTCGTTCAAGTCGACGTCACCTGGTGCGGCGGACTAGCAACTGCATCGACGATCGGCACGATCGCTGCCGCTCGGGGTTTACGTTTTGCCCCCCATGGCGCCGCCATGCACCCGTGGGCCGTGCATCTACTCGGCGCGATGGGACCGGCGAGGCTCGCGGAAGTGCTTGTTGGCTTGGGCCATCCCGCCGCGGTCCCCAAGCCGTCACTCGAACCCGGTGTCGGAATCGAACCATTCTTGATCGGATTCTCATGATTTTCGATGCGCACTGCCACGCTTGGGAGCGTTGGCCGTATCGTACGTCCGTCCCCGATCCACGCACCCACGCCAGCACAACCACGCTCCTGCGCCGCATGGACGAAAATGGCGTGGGTCGCGCCCTGATTGTGGCTGCGAATACTGGCGGGCCCGGTGCCGCCACCGATAACGCCCATAACAACCGCTACGTTCGCGCGTCCGCCGCTGAGCACCCGAGTCGGCTGAGTTGGGTAGCTGACGTTGATTCTCGTTGGTCGCCGTTTTACCACACTTCTGGGGCTGCCGATCGTCTTGAACAAGAGTCGGCCGGAGCACAGGGCTTTACGCACTATGTCCGCGGCACGGATGACGGCTGGTTCAGCGATGCCGATGGGCACGCGTTTTTCGAGAGGGCAGTGAAATTGGGACTCGTCGCGAGCTTGCACGCTAAACCGCCATGGTTTCACTCGCTCAACGAACTGGCCGCGCAGCACCCTGAACTACCCATTTTGCTGCATCACCAAGGGCACGCAGAATCGGACGATGAGCTTTCCTTGCTCGCTCAGCTGAGTCGCCGGTCCAACGTCTTTGTCAACATATCCGGATTTCGGTATGTCTCAAGCTTGAGCTATCCGTACACAGATGCGGTGGAGCGTCTCCCCCGCATCGTAGATGCGTTCGGTCCTGGCCGACTGCTGTGGGGTTCAGATGCACCGGTCAGCACACAGCAGATCAGCTATCGCGCCACGATAGACCTCGTGAGGTCTGGTCTGAGCTACCTCGAAGCCGATGACGTCGCGAGGATTATGGGCGGCAACCTCGGGCGCTTGCTGGGCACGGGGGCGCTCGCATGAGAGACCCCCTACGCATTGCGGTTATCGGCGCCGGTTGGTGGTCCACCACCCATCATCTGCCCACTCTTCGCGCCCACCCGCTGGCCACGATCGAGGCAATCATCGAGCCGCGCGTCCCCCTCGCGACCGATGTCGCCCGAGACTATGACGTGCCCCTCGTATTCACAGACGTTGAGGAGCTCATCGCAAGCGCATCCATCGATGCCGCGCTCGTGGCTAGCCCCAATGCTCTCCATCACGGCGCAACGAAGGCACTCCTTGAAGCCGGGATTCCGGTACTTGTGGAAAAGCCGCTGGCTCTGACATCGACGGATGCGTTCGACCTCGTCGCTACAGCACAGAAACACGACTTGCTCCTCGCAGTCGGATATACGGCGCAATACGCGCCTGCAGCATCGAAAGCGCGGGTGTGGGTTCGCGAAGAAATCGGTGAACTTGTGCAGGTCATCATCGAGTTCTCGTCACGCGCAGGTGAACTTTTCGCTCGCACGTGCGCGGACAATGCGACATCGAGCTATTCCTCCGTCAACGGAAGCGGCCAAGCTATCACTCAGCTGAGCCACGCCGCCTCAGCGGTCTTTTGGACCACCGGAGAAAACGCCACTTCGGTTGGCGGGATGACCTCCAACAGGGGTCTGTCCGTCGACGTAGAGGATGCCGTGATCTTTCGACTCACGAACGGGGCACTTTGCTCAGCCGCCGCAACGGGCGCGCTCCACGCGAACATGCCGCTACGCCAAAGGATCCGATACATCGGAACTCACGGCACCGTGGATCACGATTTAATCGCCGGCAGCGCCGAATTACAACGTGCCGGCGGTGAGATCCTCCAGCTACGTTCCCCGCATATCGGACACGCGTATCCGGCGACCGAGCCGGCGCGAGAGTTCATCGAACTCTTGACAGGCAAATACCTTGGTGAGAATCACGGAGACCCGATCGCCGCGATGCACGCGGTTTCTTTCACCGAGGCACTGCACGCTTCGGCAGCTGCCGGCGCCTTCATCTCTGTAGCCCCATTCAGCGTGACGCCACCACCCGCACCAGAACCCGGAGATTTCGCGTGATCGAACTACCCCTTACCAACGTACGTGAGTTGATGCGCGGGACCACTTTTTTTCGCACGAGTCACGGCGCGCTAGAGCCGCTTCGTTTGCCGGAGTGGACGAACTCACAACATGCAGATAGCGCCATGGCACGCGTGGCAGACCAGTCGGCCGGCATATTTCTTGATTTCTTGACGGCAGCGTCGGTATTGGAGTTAGATGCGCTACTCGTGCGCACTCTCCCCCTCGAGGCAGCAGATTCCGCCAGGCCGGCGGTGTTCGAAGTGACCGTTGATGGTGAGCCGACCGATCGGGTGGTGTCGACCGGCGGCACCCGTGTGCGGGCACGTTCGGCCGACGATATTGACCGCAGTAGCCACGATCCTTTCATTTCAATACGCTTCACTCTGGGTCCTGCTACTGGGGCCGAGCGTCGTGTTCAATTGTGGTTGCCTCACACTGCAAATGTCACCATCCTTGCGCTGCGCAGCGATGGCACCGTGACGGCCGCGCGACCAGAAACTGCCACGAAGTGGATCCACTATGGGAGTTCGATCAGTCACAGTGCCGACGCCGACGGCCCTCTGGGTACCTGGCCGACGGTAGCCGCACGGCAGCTGGGCTGGCAGCTCACCAATATGGGTTTCGGTGGCCAGGCGATGCTCGACCAGTTCGTCGCACGCACCATTCGGGACCTGCCCGCCGATGTCATTACGCTTAAAGTCGGCATCAATCCGCTCAATGCCGATGCGCTGCGGGTGCGAACGTTCGGTCCCGCCGTGCACGGATTTCTCGACACCATTCGAGATGGCCATCCCGAGACTCGAATCGTGCTGATCTCCCCCATTGCATGCCCTGCTCACGAGCACATACCCGGACCGACCGTTCTTTCCGCGGGCGCACAGTTCGTCGGCACGCCCGACCGGGGCGATCGACCGGGCGTCTTGACCCTCGAACTTGAACGCGACATCTTGCAGCGACTTGTCGCCCAAAGAAACGACGCCTCGCTGCTATTCCTCGACGGTCGATCTCTTTTCGCTGAGGCCGATGCCGCGCATCTCTACGACGGGCTGCACCCGGACGCCGCGGGCTACAAACTGATCGGCGACCGCTTCGCCGAACTGTTCTCTTCTTTCTGACTACCGACCATCACCTAAAACACAGACACAAGGACAACTATGAGCTTCACATTGGCCAACCGTAAGGGCCGTGCCGTACTCGTTGTAGGAGACGAATTTTTTGATCTCGAGCGCATCAGCGGGTCAGCGTTCTCGCACAACGTGATGGAGGCTATCCCGCGATTCGCCGACCTTAGCGCGAGCGCCGCTCAGTATCTCGAAGGCCAGGTGAGCGATGGTGCAGTCGCGATCGAGGATCTTGACGCAGCCGTTCCGGCACCGTCGAAAATCCTTGCCGTTGGATTGAACTATGCGCCACATGCCAACGAATCGAAACTTCTCATCCCCGACTTCCCCATGGTCTTTCCGAAGTTCCCGAATTGCTTGACCGGTCCCGCTGGCCAGATCGATGTGGTTTCCCCTTCGGTCGACTGGGAGGTCGAACTCGTTCTAGTGGTGGGGCGGCAAGCGCGTCGGGTGAACGAATCGGAGGCGCTGACTTACATTGCCGGTGCCACGGTGGGGCAAGACATCTCTGACCGGCACGTTCAAATGCTTGGCGCACCGCCACAGTTTGGTCTCGGCAAGTCGTTTGACACGTTTGGGCCAGTCGGACCGGTGATCGTCGATCTGCCCTCGATCAATAACGCTACACGCGCGCGCATCTGGTGCGAGATCAATGGAGACCGGGTACAAGACGCGTCGACCGCCGACATGATCTTCTCTCCCGCATATCTCGTTTCGTACCTCTCGCACATCGTCACGCTTGAGCCCGGAGACCTCATCTTCACGGGAACCCCAGCTGGTGTGGGAATGGGTGAGAATCCGCCGCGTTACCTCCAGCCTGGCGACATTGTCGCGTGTGGCATCGAGGGAATCGGCACGATGCGAAATGAGGCGCGTGCAAACAGTGGGGCATACGCGCTACTCGGCTGAGTCCCCACCGCTCGGACCGCTCAAGGGTGCGCACGGGTGGACTCAACCCAAACACCTGGCGGCGACTCGAACAGTGATTTAGCCTGGTTAAAGTTCCGACCTCTGGCAAGAGTGGAGTGACGACGGCCAATAGGCGGAACTCTCGGTTTCGGCGGCCAGCCAGATCTCCCCCAGTGCGATCCCAGCGGCAGATATATCTCGTTCACCAGCCGATGCTCTGCGGACAACGAGGGTTTCAAACGAGCAACAGCCCGTGGAGATATCCACGGGCTGTTCACGTTTCTTCACGTTTTGTTCACACCTGCTCAGATAATATGCTTTTGATCGGGCATTTTCTGGCGGTAATAGTGGCATTTGAACCCTAATGTGCGAGGGTCACCCCGACTGCATTCGATCTCAAACCCTGCACTCCCCCACGATCGCACGGGCGGCGAGTTCTCCGCGGCTACACCCGATCTCCTCAATCATTCACACTTTTGTTCACGCCTCGAGAGGCACCGGTGCCCTTTTCGCGACGCTCAACTCACCTTCACGGCAGGGGATAAACGCGACGAGTGCGGCGGGGTCGCGCGTCTGGTCGAACTGTCGAAGCAGGTCTACGTAGCGTCACTTTCGATACCCAGCCATAGGCGAGCAGCGTGGCCGACGGTTCCTGCGCGGCGAAGAAGTGGCCGCGGTCGAGTCGCTCGAGGTCCAGTTTGCCGTCCGCGCGCCCCGCATTCCCGCGCGCGGCGCACCCGGCTTCAACTCGGCCTTCCGGGGTGCGCCTGGAGGTGTTGTATTTTTGATACATCGATTCGATGTTCTATTTACCTCACATGAATTAGATGGTAGATTTTCCTAACAAAAACTCGCGGTGCTATTTTTCGAACATAGATGGAGGTGGTCGACGTGAAGTTGCAGACACCATCAGACCTCGCCCGCTTGGTCAAGAACGCCCGCGTCCAGCGGAACCTCACCCAGCAGGACGTCGCCGACGCTGTCGGCATCACCCGTCAGTCGCTCGCCCGCCTCGAGCGAGGCAACGGTGGCACCTCCTTCGACACGGTGTTGCTCATCCTCGACCACCTCGGCATCCACCTGGAGGCCACCAGCGACCGCCGCACGACTGCTACCGTCACAGTCACCACGAGAGGCGCCGCCCAGGCTGCGGCCGACGCGCTAACCAAGCGCGTCACACCGCTTGTTGACAGGGCAGCTACATTGACCCCTCAAGCGCTCTGATCAAGGTTGGTGAACTGGGTGACGAGTGGCTTGCCAGCCAAGCAGCCGTGCTCAAACCATCGACGATGCACCCCCTCGAATCGGCATGGCGTATTCATGTCAGGCCCAAGTGGGGCAACCGCAGACTGGACTCAATCAAGCACAGCGAGGTTCGCAACTGGGTCGCGGCCCTCACCGGTCAACATGGAGCGGTGACCGTCATCCGTTGTTACGGGGTGATCGCTGCAATTCTCGACATTGCAGTGCGTGATCGACGCATTCCAGACAATCCTGCGCGCGGTGTCCGGTTACCAAAGAAGCAGGCCAAGCCGCGGGTATATCTCAGTCACGGGCAGGTTCGCGAGCTGGCCGAGACCTCTCAGCACCCTGATCTCATCTACTTCCTCGCATACACCGGACTCCGTTGGGGCGAAGCGACAGCCCTACGGGTCAAAGACCTGGACGCGACACGTCGCCGGGTGTCCGTCCAAGAGAATGCGGTAATGGTCAATGGAAAGCTGCATGTCGGGACGCCGAAGTCGCACAAGAGCCGTTCGGTGCCATATCCGTCGTTCCTCGACCAAATGATCGGTGCACAAACTCTAGGAAAACGCGGTACGGATCTGCTGTTCGGTTCAGGCGCCGAGCACCTCCGCCTTCCAAACTCACAAGACGGCTGGTTCGCCGGAGCCGTCAAGCGAGCCCATCGCGCCGACGACACTTTCCCCCGCCTCACCCCACACGATCTGCGTCACACTGCCGCGAGCTTGGCGATCAGTGCCGGAGCAAACGTCAAAGCAGTCCAACGGATGCTCGGGCATGCGTCGGCAGCGATGACGCTTGACACATACTCAGATCTGTTTGACGACGATCTCGATGCGGTCGCAAATGCGCTTGACCGCGCTCGTTCCGACAGCAACTGATCTCTCCACCGAAGCCATCGCGGCCGCTACGAAAGCGCCCACTTCGGCGCGCTCGAAAACCCGTTCTTTCTCATTTCTTTCTCACTTGGCCATTTTCAGGCAAAGCAAAACCCCCGCGATCCCAGTGTTTACAAGGGAAGTGCGGGGGTTTTGAGTGGCGGTGACGGTGGGATTTGAACCCACGGGCATGATCCCATGAATACGCGCGAGCAGGCGCTTTTCCGCGTAATTACGCGGTTTTCCGACACACTTGCTCACACGTATTCGCAACCGTTCGCATGTATTACTGCACCAAATTGCACCAAAGTGCACCAAATTGCACCACGGCAGCCGGTCATTCGGGGCTATCCGCAAGTGCGCTTCCCGCGCTCTGGTCTGTGGCCGCAGCCACCTGCGATGCACGCTGAGCGCTGAGCGCTGTGGTGACCGCATCGAGGTCATCCGGGAACAGAGCCGCGTACGTGTCGAGCGTAACTTTGGCCGACTTGTGGCCGAGCATCCGTTGCACCACTTTGACGTTCGCGCCCGCGCTAATCGCCAACGACGCTGCCGTGTGGCGGAGGTCATGAGGTGTCACCCGCCGGAACGACGGATCGTCTTTCTGCGCTCGCTTCACAGCGCCCGCGAACCAGCCCGAGACGGTATTGCCGGGTCTGAGCCATCCCGCGCTCTCTGAGTACCAGAGCCGCTCATCCTGACCCTTCCCTACGCACGCTGCTTCAATATCGGCGTCAAGGAAGTCGGGATACGCTACGACGCGCTTTTCGTGTGACTTCACTCCCCCTGGTACGGGCTTGCCGTTCACCTCGGCAACAGCTTCCAAGATTGTTAAGCGACGTCGAACCCGATCCACATTTCGCACGCGCAAGGCGGTTGCCTCGCCCCACCTAAGACCCGTGTAAGCCAGAAAGCGTACGAGGCCTGGGTAGCGTGATGCGTTCGCGAGAACCTCAACCTGGGCGTGAGACAGAAAGACCTCGTCCGCGATCGGCTTTCGCTTGATCGAGAGGTCTCTCGCAACATTCTTGTTGATCCGGTTATCCTCGACAGCCTCATCCAGGATGCCCGCGAGCAGGTCCCGTGCGCGCGCGACTGTCGTGTGTGAGCGTTGCTCCCCCAGCTCGTTCAGCCAGACCTGCACGTCACGTCGAGTGATGGCGCCCACCGAATAGTGTCCCCACTTCGGCTGAACATGCACCCGCCAGGCGCTGTCTACGGAATGAAAGCTCGACGAGGTTAGCCGAGCTTCGTGACGGGACAGCCAATCAGGACCGAGAGTGTCAATTTGCGCCTTACCGTCGGACCGGTTGACGTAGGCACCCTTGAGCTTTGATGACTCGACGCTTACGAGATGCGCTTCGGCGTCTCGCCTTCGCTGGAACCCCCGTGCGTGCCCGCGCGTGCCGTTCGGCCGGGTGTACCAAACCTCGTACAGGCGACCTTTCGTCTTCGTCTCGTACGGCTTGACCGTACCCATGGCTCTCCCGGCTAAATGTTTTTACAGTTTGGTGCTTGCTCAATAGATGTAACAAGCGATATCGTGAGAGCACACGGGGAACTAACTAAAGCCGTGAGGGTCCACAGACGGGCCCGCCGAGGGCCAGGCGGCCAAGAACCAGTCATGATGGTCGGCCAATTCGCCCCTCTCGGATTTGGTTGACCCACACGGGTGTGCCGTCGAGCCGCATAGCGGCAGTACTTCGGGCGCTTCGGGTCCTACATTCGAAACGTTCCCCCATGGCTAGTCCCGTCGTCAGCACACCGTTGCTTGACTCACTTATAACCCCCGACACTCTCGCTGATCGCTTGAGCGTCACCCGCCGCGTCATCGACGAATGGCGCATCACAGGTCGTGGCCCCGCGTTCATACGCGTTGGTCGAGTTCCTCGATATCGCCCCGAGGCCGTCGATACGTGGCTTCTCTCACACGAGCACCTGCACACGGGCGAAGAACTGCGCTGATGCGCGGTAACCACTAGACGCTACCGGCCTCGTTTTTCGACTTCGCGTCGTTGTACCACTCGCGCACAGAAAGTAGTACACAGACAATGATTTTCAACACACGCAACCGCGCGGCCACTCTTTTGCTGTCAGGTGCACTCGCTGGAATGCTCGCGCTCACCTCTTGCAGTGCAGCAAACGATGACGCAGCCCCGGCAGATGCGGAGGGTGCGCGGGATACGATCCTGAAAGCGCTCGTCCAAGACAACCTCGTCGAGATAGAACGTGACAAGGCGATGTCTTCACTTCTCGACAATTTTTAGGTGGCGACGCAGGCCGAGCTGGCCGCCGCCGTCAAATCTGCAGATGATCAGGGACGCCTCCAAACGATCAGCTACACGTTCTACGAAAACTACCTCGCCACAGACGGAAACGTCGATGCAGCCGTCCAGATCCTGCTGGACAAATCGGACGACTACTACAGCACTGTTGTCATGGACGCAGAGGCTGTACCGAACGAGGAGCGCGCGGGCAACGCGCTCTCGGTGCGGGGTGGGTCACTGGCTGGCCTCGATGAAGCTGACCCGGCACGCGGGTTCCACTTCGCGCAAGACCTGGCAAGCGGGGTGTCCGTGCAAGACTGCGCTGAATCCCTGTTTGATCTCGAGGATACCGAGGACGTCATCATTCCCAACGCTGCGGAGCCAAGTGCAACCGCTGACGGAGCCGCCGTGTACAGCCACACATCGACGATTGCTCTCATCAAGGTCGGTGTGACGCTCAGCGACGAGATCATCGTGAACGCGGACATCCTGGGCTTCGAGTTGGAGCGTAGCGGTGCATGGATCGAGAGTTAACCGCTCCTTGATCCTAACGGTGGTCGCAGTACCCAGATACTCTGGTGCTGCGATCACCGTGTTACTTTCGTAGCATTCAGCTTGACTGAAGGTACGTTGTCAGTTTCAGTGGATGGGGTTTTTAGCGTGGTCGATAACACGGAACGCAGACCGATGACCGAAGAAGATTTCGACGCACTTGGCTACGATCTCCCCTAAGCCGCCCTACCTCGACCAGATCCTCAAGTCGGTCGCCCAGGCGCCGCCCATGTCGCAAGAGCGTATTCGGAGCATTCGAGACATTCTGAAATCTGCGTCTTCTTGAACCTGGAATCACGCACTCAACCCCGCCATACCGCGCACCGTCGTGGGGTTTTTCGTAGGTGTAGTGCTCAAGAACCTTGTGTGCACGTAACAGAGCCCTACTTCGCAACTCAGCTCAAGCCGGCGTTCAACCGGGCCACGAGAGAGGCTGTGTTTTTTTGGGAGCTGCTCGATAGATAATACGCGCACCAGTAGTCCACCAGAGGATGAGAGGGGGCCTGCGTCCGAACTGAGAAGAAGGGGACCCGACCCGGGGGCTTTTCTGTGGAGCCTAGGAGGTTTACGCCCGTTCTCAGAGGCCGAGCGAGTGAGCACGCTCCACCGCTTGCTCGCGTGAGCTGACTCCAAGTTTGCGATAGATCGCTGAGAGCTGTGACTTCAAAGTGTTGACCGACACAAAGAGACTCGCGGCAAGCGTCGCGGTTGTATCTGATCTTGAGGCCATCAACGCCTGAAGCACCCTTCTCTCACTGGCAGAGAGACGGGGAACCGGAGATTCAACCATGAGAAACGGCACGTGAAGGCTTTCAGGTATGTACTCACGCACATCCAGTCCGTGCGCATCAGCGAGACGACAAAGCGCCTCTCGTGCGGGCAGCGGCAACAGCAACACGTCCGATCGAATCCCATACATCTGAAAGTCAACGACCGCTGACCTCAGCCGGGTGATTGCGAACTCTGCACTCCCTCGCTGAGCCGCGGCCGCGGCCGATAACAACGCGACGGAGGCCCTCGAACGTCGGGTATGGCCGTGACGATCCAGAGAAATCTTTGATTGCCTGATCGCCTCATTGAAGTCGCCCTGCACGAGCGGGAACAAGATCAGGGCCGAAGAAAGCTGAGCGTGAGGAGCGCCGAACGCGGCGAGGGCCTCTCGAGCAAGGTTGAACCTTCGACATGCAAGCCAAAGTAACGCCAGTTCGTTATACACAAGCGCGGTGCCGAAATTGTTGCCGATTCCTGGGGGTTTGGGAGCTTCGGTGAGTTTCTTCGCCATCAACAACGCTCGAAGTTCCGCATTTCCGCGTGCGAGATCGGCGCGCATCGACATCGCGACAGCAAATGGCCAAAACTCGGAGTCGCGCACATAGGCGGCATCTTCGGTTATCAACGCGGCGACGCCTTCCGCATCGAGCGCGTCGAGACGCACCTGGGCAGCGCCGACCTCGCCCAGAAGACTCATATACGACCGGTTGAGCCTACGTGGCCATGACTGCGGATCCTGGCGATCTAACGCGTAAACAGCCAAGTCACTCCGCCCCTCGATCGCGTTGACTCCCGAAGCGAATGCGAGCGTGAAATTCTGCTCTGATCCAGGCTCGCTTCCAAGCAGTGCAGCCCGCAGAACCTCTGACGCTGTGTCCACCAACCCGGCCTGAAGAAAGGCGTAGCTAGCGTTGCGAAGCGCAACGGTAGCGAGCGAACCAAGAGAATTTCGCTCTGAGTCCGAGAGTTCGCGATACGTCGTCCAGACACGCTCGGCTGACTCCGCGGCCTGATCAAAGCGCCCAGCAAGTCTCTGACTGACCGTGAGAACTCCGTACTCGAAGAATCGACCTTGCGGGGTGAGTGCATCTACGATGAGATTTTCATTGACGATGTTGAAGAGCTCCACTGACCCGGCTCGAGCGTGCGGATCGACCAGCATCCCAAGCCCGAGGGCAAAAGCAAGAATTGGATGCACCGCCAGCGCGGTCTTGCTGACCATACTCAGGTGCGGGCGAAGACGACCAGACGTGTACGTTTCGGGCACCGTCAACAGTAGATTCATCGTGAGCGCTGTTGCCATATCCAGAGAATTTGCTGATATCGCAAGTGCGAGGGCGTCCTCCACCAGCCCATGCTTTTCGAACCACCGCGCAGACACATGATTTGCGTGAGCGAGGGCAGCTCCGTGGATCGCACCCCGCCTCGCATCTTCTCGCATCGTCTCGCGAAACGAGTCAATGTACTGGAATACTTCGAGGTCGTACCCGAACGGAATCCAACGTCCCAACCCCGCGCGTTGGAAAGTCTCGATGACTGGGTCGAGGTCGCTCCACCCAGTAATCGATGCCGCGAGATCTCTGTCGAAAAAAGCACACAATGACGTCAAGCGCGCGAATTCGAGAAGCCGGGGATCTCGAATTTGGTTGCGGAGATGATCGGCAACAAGCGGCGCCCACACTGTCGCATCTCCTCCTTGAACGAACTGTGGGACTACTTTCGGATTCGAAGAACTGAGCAGCGCGGACCGCAAAGCCAACGGGTAACCCTTCGTCGCAGCATGCAGTGCTTTGGCGTCTTCGGCACGGTCAATCCGCTCAAGAAGTAGCTCTGTCTCTTCGAGGTTGAAGGCTAAATCATCAGCCGTGACGACGCGCACCTCATCTCGCAACACACGCGAGGCACTTGCGAAGTTTCCGGCCGAGTGTGTGGTGACGATGAGGTGGAGGTCATCGGCCATGGCATCGAGAGTCATCAGCTCATCTGCAAGACGGTCAGCGTTTGTCCCGACGTTCTCATATGCATCAATCACGAGGAACGAATGCGGTGGAAAGCTAGCCGCAACACGTTGAAGTAAATCGTCGCCGATGTGATCTGCACTCCTCACTGCACCGACGTAAGACGCGTCAACCATGCCCGCCCGGTGACATGCCCAAAGCACAGCGTCCCAAAATGCTCGCACGGACGGGACGATTCTTGTAAGCGGAACCCAGGCGATCATGCGTGACTCGTCCAACTCACGAGACTTGATCCAATCGCGAACAAGCGTTGTCTTTCCAAATCCACTAGGCGCACTGAGAATGCACACAGCGGGACGTGCGGCGTCGAAGACCTCCAGAAGCCTTGGTCGTGGCAAGATCGTTGCGTCGTAGCGGTGCGGTGCCACTTCTCCCCTTAGGTGGGATGGGAACAGTTAAGCCTGCTCTGAGATCAGTATGCTTGCGCCGCGGTGGTGGTGGTCACACGTTTCTCGACAAGCCGCGCACCAAAAAACCCAGGAAAAGCCTGAGATGCAGCGATGTTCTACGCCAGCTGATGCCCTGAATTCTAGTGGCACGGTTTCCGCCCGCGCCCACCTGTGCCCGTAGGCGAGGGAGCTGGGGTGCCACCTCACCTACGGATGCAGGCGCCTCGGGAGACTTGGGCTGGGGTCGCGTCTCCCGAGGCGCGTACAGCTCGGGGGAAGCTATACGCTCATTTCGACTTCGTCACGTCGCTTGCGCTTCGAGATGAAGAGACCCAGAACAATGAGCAGGATTGCAGCCGCGAGCGTTCCGCCTACAGCTACACCGGTGACGGCAAGAGCGGTCGGGGGGCTTGCCGGGGTGGGCGTCGGCTCGACGGCATCGAACGTGTTCGTCACAGTGATCTTCAGAGCTTGAAGCTCGTCGACGTTCCCGGTCTGAACCTCAACACCGTTTTCGAACGAATCGAAGTCAACGCTTGAGCTGTCGGCACCTGCATCGTCTGTTTCTGTTCCGAAGCAGATCGCGCCAGCGGGGAGCAATATGACTTCGCCTTCTTCATCAAGCATGGGCATGATCTCACCGCCCTTGATGTCGATATCGCCGGTGTACACCGTGGAAGCTGCTTCCTGACCGTCAACGTCAACCTGGCACACAACCTGTACGGTAAACGTCTTCGCCAGAATTTCTTCTGTCAAAGCAGCAGTGCCGTCAAGCACCTTCTCAACCGAGATGGTTCCCGCGGAGTACTCGTTCACGAACGCAACGGACGCGGTGTTGTCTGTGTCTTCGTCACGCTCGATGATCACGGTGATCGGAGCGGGTGTTGAATCTGCTCCACCGTTTTCAGTCTCAGACACATCACACACCGAACCAACGGGGAGATTGCCGATTCGGTCTGAGGTGAGAGTTGCTCCACCGAACACTCCGGCCGGCTGCACAATGTTGAGGCCGCCGTTATAGATCTCTGCACCACCGAAAGTGCAGACAACCGAGAATGCAAAGGTTTGCTCGGCGAAGCGCACCCCCTGGCCCTCGAGCGCTTTATTGATGACGAGCCCGCCCATGATTCGAATGAGTCCCGCATCAATGTCAGTGCGATCTTCCTCGACGCCAAGAGCAATGTCGGTCACAACACCCGCTACCGGGTCAGCATCTGAATCAATAGTCGTATCGTCGCCGTTGCTTTGGAGAGTGAACGTGTAGTTGTTCGCATCGACCCACGTGGGATCGAAAGTTACCGTGTAATCACCCGATGCCAAGTCAGCGAACAGATAGTTACCGTCTGCATCCGTGACTGTGGTTTCAGACACCGTGTTGCCGTCAATGTCCGTACCCGCCAACGTGACCGGTACACCCTCAACGCCAAGTTCACCGGCATCTTGGATGCCGTCGCTATTTGCATCGAGCCACACAAGGTCACCGACCGACGATGCGACAACATTCACGGTGCGAGTAGCGGGGCCAACGGCCTGGCTGACACCATCGGCGCGACCAGCAGTGATGTTCTCGTACACATCTCCCTTAGAGTTTCCCGAAGGTGTCATCGCGATATTGATGGTCATGAAGTCTGTCGACTCGAAATCCCCAGCACGCAGGAACCGCAGACCCGTGACTTCATTCAAGCCAGTCGGACAATCTGCACCTGCACCTGCACCAAGAACTACTGATCCGCCAGTTGAGGCGTCACACCAGACAGCGGAACCCGCCGCACCGTTAGACGAGTCCGCCGGGTCGACTGCAAGCGACCCAGACGGTGTCTTCGTGTATAGGATCTCGATGCCGGTTCCGGCCGCGACAGTCACCGAGTCTAGCGCCAAGGTGCCTTCGAAGTCAGAACCGCTGATGCCATCAGCGGGCAGCACATCGATCACGTCGACATTCGAGATCCCCGCGGGCGAGTTCAAGTTGGCGAAATCCACCGTCCACACAAAGGAGCGCGGGTTGGTGAGTCCAGTGTCGTTGACCTGGACGCTTGACTTGTCGACCGTCTTGGAAATGGCGATACCAGTAGGCACAGTCACCTGAATCTGTGCGGTGTCCGTACGAGACGCCACCGATGAGGGGTCCCCCGGAGATGACACCACTGTGGTGTTCGTGTAGAGACCGTTGCGGACGGTTCCACCGAGCTCGACCGAGTAGATGATCGGGTCAATGACGGTGTTGACCGGCAACGAACCAAGCTCCCACTTGATGTAAGTCTCGGTAGCAGCACATGTGAGCTCTGAACCAGACGGCGAACCGGCCTGGACGAGAACCGGACTAATCGCGTCACCATTTGCTCGCACCGATGCCACGAACGACTGATACGCAGGTAGGCAATCCTCGACAATCACATCCTGAGAAGAGCCTGTTCCCGAAGTGTCCGCCGTCAACGACGGGCTTAGACGGTAGTCAACCAACGCGCCTGACGTGTACTGAGGAACAGTACTGTCCGAGAACTCGCCCGTGGACGGGTTCTTGACTGCCTTAGTGATGCGAGTTGATGCACCGCCAAGAATCAGACGGTCACCGTACTGACCTGAGTTGTTGTCAGGGTTGTAGGTGGACGTGCCGGTTGAAACCGTTGACGCAACGACGTCATCAATTCCCATGACACCGGGAACGCGCTTGATGCTCGCCCAGTTGGGCAAGTACGTGCCAGTCGCTTCTCCTGAGTCGAGTGCAGTCAACGCAATAGAGAGGTTGACGTCAAATGCCTCGGCGTCCACACCAGCATCGCTGCTGAAGGAGACCCGCACACGGTTGACACCTTCCCACAGGCCGTCGACAACAGACGCTCCGGCCACACCGGCAGGCGTAGATGCCCAAACCCCCGTGTCACAAGAAGATGCTGCACCGGCACCCGGCGTAGCCGTGTAACCGTATTCGATCGTCAGGTTCTCTAGGGCGTCAGCGTTGGGCTGATACCCGTCCTGCCAAAAGCTTGAAATCCAGGCGGGGTTGCCGTCGCTGGGAATCTGTACTCGAGAACTCGTTGCCCCGGCGAAGTCGAACGTTGCAGGCATCGCCATCGTGGTGCTGTCCCAGGTGTCACACATCAAAGAACTGTACGAGAACTGCTCCCCGGTGAACGGGGGCACTGACTGGGTTGAGAGAACGTTGCTCAAAACAGTCTGGCCAGGCAGCACAACAGTGTTGCCGTCATGCCAGACGCCAGATCCAGCGGGGCCTTCATAGTTGAAGGTGGTGTAGCCACCAGTCCCCATGGGCGTGTTTCCGGCGGCATCGGTGATTCCGCTGTAGCCCTTGTCGAACCCGAAGCCAGTCTGCAGCTTTGAGGTACCTGTCCGGTTATTGTTGGACGGGTCATCGGTCGTGAACGGGGTTCCGTCAACGGCGGTGGCCTCGATGCCGGTGTAGGTGTTCTCCCAGTTGAGGGTCCACGTGTTTCCTGACTGAATTCCGAAGTCGGTAATCGCGTCCATCGGAATTTCGATCTGGACCGTCTGCGAGATGACGAACCCAAGGTCTGCGGGTAGCGCTGAGCCTCCACTGGTCTTGGTGGGCACGGTGTAGCCCGAGGTGTCGGCATCTGAAATAACGATGTCGACTTCGCTGTTCAACGAAGACTGCACGCAGGTGCTCGTACCCGAGTCCCGTACGGCCGAATCGAGCGTCGTTGACGTCGCCTCCGAACCAGGCATGGCGTACCTCAAGTTCCAGGTACTACCAGCGCAATTCACCAAACGAGGTGCATACAACTCTGCGGCGTTTGCACCGGCGGCCAGCCAAGCGGCTGACGTGGTGGTGCCTGCACCGTAGAACGAGTCCACGCGGAGGTCTTCCGTCACCGTGATCGGTGACAGTAGCGGGGTAATACCCTTACCGCCGGCAGGACCGGACAGTGACAGGGGGTACTCAAGGTAGGCGCACGCACGTGTCGTATCAAACGAGCACGTGCGGTTGTTGGTGAAGAGCGGCCCGGAGTTTTCTGCGACGACGTCGCGGCGCTTCGAGAGGTCGAAGTCCGCCGCGGCCGAAACCGTGTGCGAAACCTCACTCGAGACAACCGGCACCGTCACCTGGTCGGACGTTGCTGACGCAGACACCGGAGTGAGCGCAGTTCCGTTGGGAACCTCAGAACGAACCTTGGACAAGAAGCTGTAGTCCAAGGATGTACCTGCATTTTGGTTTGCCACTACACAGGTGATGGTTTGAATGGGAAGACTTTCCCAACTCGTCGCTGTTATGGGCACTGCAGGTGCTGGCACTGTTGCTGGCGTCACACTAGAACCGGCCAAGCAGAATGCGGGCAGTGAAACCAGTTCTTCTCCCTGCGGCAGAGTGAACTCAATCGTCGGATTCGTCTGGGCTCCGCCTTCGTAGCGGAGGCCAACCGTGTAAGCGACGGTGTCGTTCGTGCGAACAATGTCGTTATCGGCCGACGAATCATTCCCCGGAGCATCATCCGCGTCAAAGTCCGGCGTTCCAGTTATCTGCGCGAGCGTAACGTTCAGCGTTTCACCGGCCGCTAAGGCCGGCACCGCTCCAAAGGTAAAAGTTGTTGTTAGCGCGACGCCCACTGCAGCACAAGCTGCGATGGCGCGACGCGTAGGCGTGCGTTTCTGCATTTCCCCCCCCCCGGGCGCAACTCGGGCATAGGAACCCTCGTTGCATGTTTTGAACACGCCTACATTCGAGTTGTAAGCACGATTGCCGCAAAGCTAGCAACGTCGCGGGAAGTGATCTGCGGCTCGACATTTCATTGCAGGATCTAAATTCGCACTTTAGCGACAAGATAGAGACCGCAGCATTCAGCTCGCAGCCGCGAAATTTCAACGATGGAGACTGCGTGACTACTCAAGCCGTCCTCTTGAATACACCTTGCGATGCATCCGTAGGTTTACCGACTTCTATTCATGCGAATTTAACTTCACCTGTTGTTTCACCCTCCCCCTAGACGCGGAGCTCCGAAGGGTTACAGAGACTCGCCGAGGTGGCAGTGAATCGGTCCTGTCACCTCCAGGCCGTCCATAGTGCTGTTTAGGCTGAAGCCCAGCGCAACGCTGTAATCGTGGGACGCGCCAGTCTTCGGATCCCGCTCTCCGCGTAACGGTCGTCTATAAGTCGAGCGTTGTTCAAAGACACATCGAAAGGTCCGACTCGAAAAAGGGCAGGATAACGAAAAACCCCGGCCTGACGTTTCCGTCTGGCCGGGGGACTTCTATTCTGTGGAGCCTAGGAGATTCGAACTCCTGACATCCTGCTTGTAAAGCAGGAGGCAGCCCAATGTTTGCAAGGCCTTTGAGACTCGCGGGGCGCACTTGAGGCGCAGAGGAGGTCAGCGATCTACGAGTTCGGCTGAGCTCAGCGGGTGTTTGACGCCGAGCTCGTAGAGCGGGTCCAGTGCGATCAGGGCGTCGAGGTCGTCCATCAACTCCCGATCACCGCCGGCCGACCGCAGGAACGAGGCGAGCGTCATCCAGAGTACGTACATCGACTTGGCGTCCACATCGCGCAGCGACCTCACGTAGATCTTCGGCTTCTTGGGCGACACCGTCGTGGGCCTCATCCAGAGGCGAGAGTGATGGGCGACGAGATTACGCAGGACAATCACACTGCCCAACTGCGTGTGGAACATCGTGTTGCTCACACCAAACGTTCCGGCGACGTCCTTCCACAGCCAGCGCTCCTGGTCGTCAACCTTTGTCGACTTTGTCTCCGTGACGATCCGCTCGAGCAGGCCTAGAGTCCAGCCGTCGACCGCGGCCCAGATCGGCAGATCCTGCATCGCTGCAAGCTGATCAGGCCCGGCCATCTTCCGAGGGCTATCTCGCCAGGTGCGTCCGTGCTTCGTCTCGTACTTCTCGAACTCTCCGAGCACGAACGGCTCACGCGAGCGTGCAATCTGATCGCGAAGGATGACATCGACGGGCGCAGCGTCGGGATTCATGACAACGAAGTGGTCTGACTTCAAGAAGCAGCCAGCCGGCGAGAAGAGTTGGCAGTGGTGATCAACGAGCGCCGACCGGAGTCGCCACTCGAGCGTACGAAGCGCTGTGAACAGCCTCGTCGAGATCTGGTGATCGAGTTGCACCATACGGATGACACGATCGATGCGGTCGTCGCCGTCGATCAGTCCATCGCGGCGGAGCTTGCGGAAATTCCGCGCGTAACCAAGGAAGTAGTGAAAGTTCGTGCGAGCGAGGAAGGACTTCGCCTCGTCGCTCAGCTCGCCGGATTCGATGTATCCGCGATCGACGAGGTACGCCGTGCGCTTCTCGGGCGTTAGGTACGGCCGCTTCTCGGTCATTGGTCTGCCTGGGTAAAAAGGACCCCCGCAGGGCGCATCGTGGAGAGGCGGCGGGGGGACTGGTGTCTCACACACTAGCGGAGACGTCTGACAAAATGACAACAGGTCGCCGAGGGCCCGTCCAGAGACGGCCCAAAGCATCAGACAGGGGCGAACTCGTCGATCCGAGCCATCAGTGGAACGAGGCCGGCCGGTGCGAGATGCGCGTGGTGATCGACGGCCGCGCGTGACCGCGCGCACGCGACACGCTTAGCAAGTTCACCTCGCTTCGGAGAGTGCGATCGCCTCGAAGGTGTATCGGAGCCGTGAGCGCTGAAGGTCGGAACTAAACCCAGGCCAAATCAGCCACACAGCTTCCGATACTCACTGAGTAACGGACAAACCGGTCGGAACTAAACCCAGGCCGAATCACATAGCCGCTTTCGGATCACAGGTGACGACACGTTTCCAGCACGAAGCACGCACGAAGCCGACGAGAAACGAGCACGTTTACGACAACCGGTCGCACCACCTCGTGATGCTCATGATGTTCTTTACGGGACGACACGTTCTCAGCACGAATCCTGCACGATCACGACACGGAGAGTGCACGTTCGCGACACGAATCCTGCACAAACACAGCACGAATCCGACAAGCCCGCCTCGCGACCTATGTTCGGATTCATAACGCGACGAGCTTTCAGCACGAAACAAGCACGTAGCCGACACGTTTACGACACGAACACAGCACGCTTACGACACGAAACAAGCACGATCAAGACACATTTACGACAAGACACATTTACGACAAGAACACAGCACGATGTGAACACGATCGCGTCACGCTCATGCTCCCCCTCGGGAAGCAATCGCGCTCCAGAAGGAGACGAAGACGCTTCATCAAGCCCTCCTCGAGGCCGTGATGCGCGCTGAATCTCATGGTCTACAGATCACGAGTGTCACCCGAGTAATACAAGCGCCGCTGCAAGCCCCCATCGGGACCTTGTAGCTCTGCGCACCAGCCTGTTCATTCGGGCGACAGTGAAGCACCAGAAGCACGCTGTTTTGAGAACACAGCCCAGGGTTCCCCCTCGGGAAGCCGGCCTGATGGCTCTGGGTTTCATTGCCCTGCATATCTAAGCCCTGAATCAAGCCTGCCTCGCAGCCTTACTCCAGTGCTCACAGCCTGTCTCACAGCCTGTATATCTCGAGCCGATGTTTCGCGATGAAAGCGTCTGTCCCTGAAAGGTGGCACAAGGGACAGCAACACAGTCGCTAACGCTCCCGGAAAGAGTCAAACCAGAGGGTGAAAACACATCCCTTACGAGCAACAATGACACAGCCCGCCAAGACGGGCAGTGCTCCACAGAAACAGTGACCGAGACCCTGTCCAAGAAAGTTTCAGGGGGAAGAGCACCCCTGAAACCCGAGCGGACCCGCGGTGCCACGGCACCGAAACGAGCGGACCCGCTCAAAGGGCCACGATCCCTGTCACAAAGGGGCCACAACTTTTGACCGGAACTGTAGTTCCAGTCAAAAACGAGCGGACCCGCATGCTGCGGACCCGCTCGAATCCCTTGAAACGTAAGGGATGTCGACGTCGATCCACCGCTGAAGCGGTAGATGCTCCAAAGAAGAGAAAAGGGCATAAGGGGGGATGGCACCTCGCTTCGCTTGGGGGTCGGCAGAGCCGACATCCCTTCGGGCCCCGTTCGCTGACGCTCACGGTTCCCTCACCTCTTCGTCGCTTCGCTCCTTGAGGCCTCTTACTGCGTCGTTTCGCTGCGCTTCAACGTCTTGCCCCATCAACGCCCGGTGGGCCTTGCTGCGGTGCCCCCACCCTGCGCGTGGTCGGCGGCACTTCGCATCCCCGGCTGGGGCCGTTGCTGCTTGTGTGGAGACAGCAAAGAGAGGCGGCGTAGCCGCCTGCGGCCCAAATGCGAGACGCGTGCGAGCCACTAGCCCAAAAAAGCGGCTCAGCTTCGCGATTCGTTCTTCGCTTTCGCGTCCGTGTACCAGCCCCGGACGACAGCGATCGCGTCGTCGAGCGAGTCAAAATGGCTGATCCTGTTTGCCGAAAACACGGAGCTGTATACGACCACATCTTCGATCGTGACCTCCGGGCTGTTGACTGGAGCGTTTTCCCGCCGCCAAAAGTGATTGCCGAATTCGAGGCGCACAGTACCTTCTGCACTCTTAGCAGGGGCGTCGGCGTCGGCGTCACGTTCGAACTTGTGAATGTACGCAAGGTCCAGGAGCAGCGTCAGCTCGCGAAGCTTTACAAGATCGGCTGGCGACATGGGGTCCCTCCGGGAGTTGGGGTGAGCTACCAAGGCTACCGCCGCCGGTAGCGCGAACGAGCGCTCTGCAAACTGAAGACGAAACCGACTCCAGCAGGGCGCTCGGAGGGATGGAGGGGGGGACAAAAGGGGGATGGAGGGGGATGGAAACCACCCATCCCCCACCCAAAAACCCTCGGTATATCAAGGGAAAGCAACTACGAGGGGGGATAAGGGGGATAAATCAATAACTCAACGTATAGAAAAACAAAAGTATGCCTGTCTACGTGTGTGCATTGCGACGTGTTGCATTCGTTCCCTATAGGGGTAGGACCACCGATTTATCCCCCTTATCCCCCCTCCTGCTGGGGTTGTCTTGTATATCAAGGGAAAACGGTGGGGGATGGTGTGTGGGGATCCCCCTCTTTTGGGTATTTCATCCCCCTTCATCCCCCCCCATCCCCTTATTTGACGCTTTCAGACGCTATCTCGGGTCCTGCTCTGCCTGAAGGTCCCGCAGCAGCTCCAGCTCATCCCTGCGTTGTTCTTCCCGCGCTTCAGCTCTTGTCTGCAGGTACCCCTCTTCTCGGGCCCGGGCGATCCAGTAGACCGCCGTCCGTGGCGCGAGTCCCAATGAGGCCGCTACCGCGTTCGGTGCTGTTTCCCTGATTGCCGTCGCGAGGCGGTAAATGACTGCCGCGTCCGCGAGCGTGGGTTTCGCAGATTCGCCTGTGACCTTGCCAATCGACCCCGGTGTGATAAACGCCGCTGGGTGCGCGTCAAGCTCTTTGTTGTCGATCTTGAATGTCCAAGGCAACACCCACCTCGCGATGCGGAGGGGTGGTATCTCGCGGAGCCTAACTGTTGTGACCTCCAGCTCGCCATTCATCCGCATCCCGATGTCCTGCACGAGGTACTGCCCAAGATCCTCGTTGTAGTTCATCTCTATGTACACGTTTGCGTGGAGCGAGTCCCCGCTCAGCTCGTCAGCCCTTCTCAGCGTTGGGATGTTTTTGAGTGGCCCTGTGGCGGTCACGGTGAGCGGTGCGACTACCCCCGGTGTCAGCTCAACCGCGTTCATGCCTGGAAACAGGTTGAGGTTGTCTGCTGCATGAGGGCTAACCTTCCAACCAGACTTTGCCGGGTCGGTCATGAGTGTTGTGCGCATGCTTTCGACCTTACTTCTTCGTGCCTCGTCGCTTCGGGGTTGGCGGTTCTTGACATCTATTTGTAAGTTTTGGCCAAATCTGCGCAACTTCGTGTACTGTGGAGATATGACCCAGGAGGACAGCATGGCCAATCAAGAACTCACCGACGACATTCTGCGGGAGCCTGAGGCCGCGGTAGTTGCCCGCGAGAGTGCGCGCACTTTCCGCCAGCGCCGCTACGACGGGACTGGCCCCCGCTACCTGAAGATCGGCGCCCGCGCTCTGTATCGCCGCTCTGCGGTCCTCGAGTGGATGTACTCGCACGAGCGAGCTTCCGGCGCAGCCTGACCTGGCTGCGTTGGGTGTACCCAACAAGACCTAGACCATTACAAGAAGAGTCCCGTTGCAGCTGCCGCTGCACGGGATAAGGAGAAACTCCCATGACAAACATTTCGAATCCGCCTACAACCTCCGCTGACGTTGCGCAGTCCTTGAAGGAGTTTGGCGAGCTGAGCGGTGCGTTGGTTGCATTACTTGCCGGCCGTGCCGTCAGTAATGCACGGATGCTCGTCTTCGATGGAAATCGCCGGTCCGAGGGTAAGGCTGCGCTGATTGACCTGCTCAAAGCGGTTACCGCGTCGAGCAACGATGAATCCTCGCTGGTGGTTTCGACCAACTAGCCGCAACAAGTGAAACGCCCCGACCGAGGTCAGGGCGTTTCAACAAATCATTTTCCACACATTTTCATTCCGTAGCGGCTGCACACCGTTACCGAACGCAGAGGCGAACCCCTTGACTACTATTCTACCGAACAACGTCGGCGATGTCGACACGAACCAACCCCCGTCCAGTGTGACCGATCGCCTGCAGTGCGTGGCGGCTGGTCGCACTTTAGCCCCTGAGCACGAGGCTGAGCTATACGCCAGCGCAATCCCGCTTTCCGTGGCTCACTCGCAAGGTGTGCACACGGCAACCGTGCGTGACGAGTTGCCTGCGGACGCCCGATGGATTCATGACGTCCACGGTGGCGCGGTCCTCCCGGCCATCGTCTACCCCATGGTGCAACCGGACGGGACTGAGACCTGGCAGGTCAAACCCGCCGCGGGTAGTGTCACTGACAAGAACGGGCGCTCACTTAAATACGTCTCCCCCGGCAAGGACCATAACCCGCCACGACTGACAGTGCTGCGCGAAGTCGATAACCCCGACTTCGTTCTCATCGTCGAGGGTGGCAAGCAGGCGCTGGCGGCGTTGGCATGGGCTCCGGAGAACGTATCGATTTACCGGATCACCGGAATTTGGAGCTGGATGGTCGCGGGCGAGGACGGCTCGTCGGGTGCACCCACTCCGCTTCTCAGCGTCGTACTTGGCCATCGGGTTGTCATCGTCGCTGATGCAGATGCCAAGACGAATATCAATGTCTTCGACGGTGCGAGCGCGCTTGGGGAGGCGTGCCGAGATTTCGGAGCGTCCTCGGTCAAGTTCCTGCGGTTCCCTGGGGCGGAAAAGGACGGTCTTGACGACGCCCTGGCTAGCGTGGCTGAAGGGGATCGGCGTGCGCTCGTGGAAGCCTGGATTGACAACGCAAAGTCGAAGCCTGCGGACCTTACTGCCGTCCGGCAGAAGTCGATGCGTGTGGAACTCAGCCGTAAGCGGAACTCGGTGAACGATTCTGCCGATTCGGGTGGTCGTGTGACCGTTGATGTCGACGGTGATCAGGGTGAGGTGGCCCGCGCCCTTCTTGCCGCTCTTGTTGCGAAAAGCCCTGCGAACGGCGTGTACAACTACGCCGGTGGGATGGTGCGCGTCGTGCGAGAGCGAGATGTGTTTGGCAACGCCGGCGCGCTTACGATGGAGCCGCTCACCCGTGCGCGACTCCGGGTGGAACTGTTCAAGGCAGCGGCGCCCTCGACGTACTCGAAGTCAGAGGGTGCGGCCTCGCCTGCACCTCTGTCGGACGCCCTCGTCGATATGGTTGCGACCTACGCGTGTGAGCTGCCTTTCCTCGCCGGTATCGTACGCTCCCCCATCGTGCGGCGGGATGGATCTATCTGCAGTGTCTCTGGTTTTGACGAGAAGACCCATATGATTCTCGACCTTGCCGACGATATTGAGGGCTTCACAGTCCCGGAACACCCGACCGCCGCGCAGGTACAGGAGTCTGTAAAACTCCTCCGCGACGACCTCTTCGCGGCCGATGGTGCGGACGGGTTCGATAGTTGGCCGTGGGCTATGAAGGCTGATCAAACTCACGCGATCGCCGGGTTGGTCACGCCGTTCCTACGCGATGTCGTTAGTAAGGTTCCGATGCTTATCTTCAATGGGATTCACCGTGGTGTGGGTAAGGGTGAGTTGATCTCAGTGATCTGCACTGTTGCGTACGGTGCACCCGTTGCGGTTGGCGTGGCTCCACGCACCGACGACGAAATGGGCAAGCGTCTCGTTTCAAGCTTGCTTGCTGGCTCTGACGTCATCGTTCTCGACGAGATTCAGAACTCGGATGGTTCGTCGCGGATCGATTCACCCACGTTGAGTTCCGTGTTGACCTCCGAGATTTTTGAGAGTCGCAAGTTGGGGGTCTCCGAACGGCTGTCACTGCCTGTGCGTGCGACGTTCTTCGCCACGGGTAACAACGTCAACATCCCGGGCGACATGGTTCGTCGTGTGTACACCTGCCGTCTCGCATCCGACCGCGCCGACCTCGAGACTCGCGACAACTTCCGCCATGACCTCGACACGTGGGTTGCAGACAACCGCGCTGAGCTTCTGCGCGCCGTTCTGATTCTCATTCGTGCGTGGTTTGATCTCGGACAACCCGAGGCACCTAAGACATTTGGGTTCAAGTCCTTCAACTCGTGGCAGCGCGTCGTTGGTGGGATCCTTCACTCGGCCGGGATTGAAGGGTTCTTGTCAAACCTCCTTGAGGTTCGCGCAAGCGCAGACAGTGAGACCGTTGACAACGTCGCGCACCTCCAATGGCTCGAAGAGGCCTTCCCGGTGGGTACGAGGTTCAAGTGCGCCGACGTCCTAGCCAAGATCAAGAGCGACGTTGAGGCGGCCATGCCGTACGGGATGGCCCGTGATGACGCTGATAGTAAGAAGCTCTCTGCCCACTACCGGGGAAGTCCCCGCTGGTTCGGTGACCTCCGAATCAAAGAAGACGGTAGGTTCTCGGGGCACGTCAAGGCGTTCGTACTTGAACGACTTTCCGCTGTCGCCCCCGCCACGCAGGCACCCGCCCCCGCGTCTGTTGTATCGCCTGGCGAAGCGATTTCGACAACGGACCGGCGCGGCTTTAAGAACTCCGTGGCCCGCGTCAACAAGCCCGTAGCTGGCCCGACAATCGCAGAGATCGAGGACTAAGCGTGGAGATAATTTACCTTGACCTTGAAACAGCCGATGCGGACGAGCTCTACACCTGCGGTGAGGGGTTCGTCCGTCTCGCGGGCTACGCAATTGGTAACGGGCCTTTAGTCACCACCACTGACATTCCGGCGCTCGTTCGGTTGATCTCGCAGGCGGGCCTTGTCGTGGGGCATAACATTCTTTCGTTCGATCTGCCGGCGTTGGAGCGCTACTACGGGCTCGATCTCGCAAAGTTGGTGCGTGAGAAGCGTGTGATTGACACTCTGCTCACGGTGCGTCAGAACGATCCGCCGCTTTCGAGCAAGGTCGACAGCCGTCGCTACGGCCTTGACGCGATCGCACAGCGCCTGGGCCTTGGCGGCAAGCTCCCTTCCGGCGACGGTGGCTCTGTGTTAGAGGCACTTCGTGCGGAGTACGGCGGCTACGACCGAATTCCCGTCGACCACCCGGAATATCTGCGCTATCTCCGAAAGGACGTCGAGCTTGTTCGCGAGTTGGCGAGAGTGCTGCGGGTTGATGACTACCTGTTCCGCGAGCACGAGGTCACTTACCGTCTCAATCACATCACGAAGCATGGATTTCGCGTCGACGTGAAGCTGGCGCAACGGCTTGTGGGCGAGCAGGGCGTTCGGGTGCTGGAGCACAAGCGCGCACTGCACGAGCGCTACGGGCTGCCGATGGAAGGAAAAAGGCCTCACACGACGAACGCGGGCAAGGAAGCGCTCGAGCGGGCGTTCCGAGACCTCGACGTTGAGCCGATCCGCACTTCGAAAGGTGCGCTGGCGACGGGAAAAGACGCGTTGTGTGAACTGGAAGCCCGTCATCCGGCCAATGACGCTCTGCTGGAGTTGTGTGGGACGCTTCGTGCTTTCAACGGCGAACGCTCCACCGCGCAGACGATCCTCGACAACACCGGACCCGACGGCCGGGTCCGCCCCAGCGTTGCGGCAACGCAGGCGACCGGACGTGTCAGCACGACGAAGCCGGGTCTGTCCGTGATGGGAAAGCGTGATCGTGGGAACGTGTGTGAGAGAGCCCTACTCCTGGCCGACGAGGGCCACGTGCTCATCAGCGCCGACCTGTCGCAGATTGACGCGCGTGCGATGGCCGCGCACAGCCAGGACCCGGCGTACATCAGCGCCCTTGAAAAGGGAAAAGACATGCACTCCGAGATGGCAGCCACCCTGTTTGGAGAGGAGGGTTGGGATCGCAGTGCAGGGCATCACCCTCGACGAGATGACGCAAAGGCGATCACCCATGCAACCACATACGGGATGGGTCCGGCCTCGATGGCTGGCCGTGTTGGAATTAGCGAGACTGAGGCCGCGCATCAACTGGCACTGCTCGAGGTGAAATTCCCAGCGCTTGCATCGTTCAAGCGCGCGATTCGTGAAGAGGCTCGCGCCCAAGTCATCGAAAACGCCTTCGGGCGTCGGATGCGAGTTCTGCCTGGCAGGGAGCACACGCAGGCACCTGCGCACGTCGGCCAGGGCACTGCACGCGACCTGATGATGGAGGGTGTTCTCCGCCTGCCGGACTGGCTATTGCCGTGTCTCCGAGCAATCGTCCATGACGAGATCGTGCTCTCGGTTCCTATCGAGCGTGCCGACGAAGGTGAAGCCGCTGTGCTCAAGGCGCTGCAGTTCGTGTTCACCATCCGTGACGGGGCGACCCCCGTGCCGGTCTACGCCGAGAAGTCTGAACGGGGTCGCGACTGGGCGGACTGTTATCGGACCGAGAAAGCGAACTGGCCCGAGGTCGCACGTAGCCACCGCGAACTCCCCGACTGCGATGACACTGCCTGCACGTGGCACGTCAGTTCGCCCGCTCTCGCCGGGGCGTATCGAGCCCCCATCACAAAGCCCGAGGATGCGGATGCGCCTCGGGCTTTGCTGTTAGCTGACGGGGACGTCGAACCAGGTGAACGGGTGATGCTTCGCGAGAAACCCGGGCAAATCTGGGCGGTCTGGTGTGATGACGAGTCCCCACTCCCCCCACCTGAACAATTCGTCGAGGGTCAACCATACGAGATCCCAGTCATCGTCGCCGGGAAGATTGAGCTCTGAGCCGCCCGCAGAACCCTTCACGGCTTGCGCAGGCCGAGCGGGGATCATCTCGACGAACTCGACTCTCGCATCAGCCTCGGCCTGAGCCTCGCGCAGCGCGAGCACAAACAGCAGTTCGTCAATGAACGCGCCGTTTCGCTGGAAAGGAAGGATTCCTGCTTCGATCTCCTGTGCGAGCTTGTTACACCGGTCTTGGGTGTGAGCTACCCACGCGCGGTTCTCCCCCACATGAAAAAACACGCGTCGGTCGATTTCTGAAAAGGGTGTGGTGCGGAACACTGGCTGCTCTTCCGAACCGTCGAGCAGATGGTCGATAAACGAGTCTGCCCAGAATTCCAAGACTCCCCCGACGGCATAGGCCTGTCGAGGAGTTAGGAAGGCTGAATCCTTCCACACTTGCGTATAAAGCTTTGCTTGGGTGACTTCATGTGGCTCGACCATTCTCCGATACTGCCAGGTAATTTAGTCCCTCATCTGGGCACTTTTGAGCTGGATTCTCAGTTCCCCGCTCGTATATGAGGTGAAGTGGGGCTGATCTTTTTTGGCCGGTGATTTCATCCTCGAACGCGACGCCTAGCCGCGGCGTAACGAGACCGCGCGTGGTCATCTCAATTTCACCCGCGGGTGAAATTGGACGCAGCTGCGTAATAGTGCGGGTAGTTTCCGGTCTCATAGGTGCGCGTTCCTTGTCGAGGAGGGCATACCACTCTGCGTGGTCCACCCGGCCGGCTAGAAATCTGCACGTAGCCAACCGGGCTTCCGGAGCACGCCGATCCCCGCACACAAACCCTTGGAGTAACTTATGTTCAGACTTCTCGCCTTCGCTTCGATCATTGTCACTGTGATTGTCGCCATTGTCATTTGGTCCGCCGACGGGTTCAGGGTCAACCCGTGGGGTTCGATCCTCGGTCCGCTGTGGTGTTTCATGTGGGTCGGCTTGTGGATATGGCTCCAGAACATCCGCAACGCAAGCCTTGACCGAAAATACGCGGAGCTTGCGTCCCGCCCCTGCTCCCAATGCGGGACTGCCAGCCAAACTACGCACCGCGTCTGCGCAAACTGCGGTCGCGTGAAGCAACACGGGCTGTAACGACCTTCCGAAGCTTGATTTCGACCTCGGAGTCATGCTCTCAGCCGTCGGAAGTGACTCTAGACCTGTGGTGACGCACACGCCGGCTGGATAACCGCGTCCTCGAACGGGACCCCGATCCGCTCCACGGCCTCACGTCGGGCTGAGTGACCTCGGCGGTCGTAGCCGGCCGTGGTTGCCGGGTTCTGATGGCCCAACACCTTGCTCACGGTCGATAGATCGGCGCCGCTGTTCAGCAGGTCGCCGGCGAAGGTGCGCCGGAGATCATGCGGGGCGACGTCACCACCGAACCTGCGTTCCACGATCTGCGCGATCGCGTTCGTAGACAGCCTCTTTCCAATGACCGCCGCCCTTGGCTTCGTTCGAGTCATCGGGTTCAGCAATGGTCCTGGGTCGCCCCCTCGCGCATCCAACCACGCTCGGATCGCGCGCCTGACACCTGGCGCCAGGGGAACGTCCCTGACCACACCACCCTTGCCTCGCACGAGCAACGTCTCCTGGTTGCTATCCAAGTCGGCAACATCGGCGCCGGCGGCTTCGGCACGGCGGAGCCCTCCGCCTACGAGCAACGAGATCAACGCCGCATCACGTCGAGCCGTCGGCTCCGGGTCACTCGCCAGCTCATGAAAGACCTCCCGCAGCCGATCAGCCGGCACATGGCCTCTCGCCTGCTTCTCCTCATCTCGGACAGCTTTCTCGGGGCGCAGCGCGTTCAGCAGCGGCGTCGCCTGGTCGTGGGTGAGGATCCCTGCGTTCAGTGATTCCCGAAACACAGCGCGCACAGAATCGCGCATCGCGTTGCGCGTCGACACTGAGCTCCAGCGGTTCCGGATCGCTCTGTCCATCGCCTCCGCTGTCGGCACACTCATACCTGCCCAATTCGATGACCACGCAATCATCGGGTCGGTCACACGGGAGTCGGCGGCCATCACTACACGAGCCAGTCGCTCCAGGCGCAGGTGAGCGGTCTTGTCGGAGCCACGGGATACCGTCAGCGCAACTGATCGATCGATCCGTTGTGGTGACGCAGAGCGTGCGTCGGCGAGAGCACCTACGACAGCGGCTCTTGGTACGCGGTTTTCGGGCGTGCTGCCGGTTCGTGTGACGAGGGCGAGATCCATGACTCAATTGTCTCGAATTGGGTGGGCGATAAGATACCTTATCGCCATACGTTTGCTGACCTATATATATGGAGAATCCCATGACCGAATGGCTGAACTAGACTCAGCTCGGCTCGCTGTGCGACAAGTCTGCGAGTGAAGTCGGCATGGCCTTCTCACTGCTGGGATACCAAACCCGCGACACGAAGCGACCATCCCCCGAGATGGTTGACCGTGAGCTTTGCTACGTCAGAACCACTGCGGCGTACACGCAGACGCTGTGGGCACCCGAGGTTGCAGACATGACACGTGACTTCGACACCAGCGAGATGCGCCGCGTCGAGAACGCTCAGCGCACAGCTGCTGAACTGGTCATCCGCCGGGTGACCACTTTCCCGTTCGAGGTCGATTCGACCAGAACTAGCACCCGCCCGTCCACAAAGGCATCGTGACACGTGAAGGCTAGACTTCCGAACACATTCCGAATAGCCTGCACCCATGTCACTCCCGCGCCCTGCATCCTCCCCAACTCGACGTTCGTCGGATCTGAGCAAGCACTCCGCTGGCGTCTTCGCAGAAGCAGAGCGCGGTCAGGTCATCATCACTCGCCGAGACGGCGAGTCCATGGTGCTGATGTCCGAGCGCGAAGCCGATGCCCGCGCTCAGCTCCTGAAGTTCGCGGCTGACCTGATCACGGTGACTCTTGACGACGAAGGAAGCCTCGCCTCGCGCATGGGTCGCAAATTCGAATGGATGCTCGCCCTGTCACAGACTGACCGTGAGCAGTGCGCTCAAGATCTCGTCGACGCAGCACGCGCTTCGTTCTCAACAGGACAGCCCCACCTTGCTATTGCTGAACTGACTTCTTGGAGAGAAACAGCAACGGCGATCGCAGCCGGCCTGGTAGATGCTCCCGTCGAATGCTTCGACTCACATTGAAGAGAAATTGAAGGCGGTCGAGTCATCGTGTGAGACTCCCCGCCCAGGCCGAGAAAATCCCCCGTGTGCGCATCGAGGATCACCCGGTAGTCACCCACACTCAGTCGCCACAATCGCGGCCAAGACGCACCGCGATATGGGGCGGTCAAGCTTCTTGAGTCTTGAGCGCCTTGGCGAACCGGGGAGCCTAAGCCAGCCGATAGTTCATCCGCTGTCCGTTGCGTCGCCAGTAGCCTCCGCCTGCTCGTCGAGGTATTTCGACGACAGCAGAGCGGCCGCCCCCGCGGCGTCGAGAGCCAGGATCGTGTCATCATCGACCCCGTGATCCCGTAGTGCCTCTATGAGGAACAGTGGCACGGCCTTCTTCGTGTCCGGCTTCGAGGGTGAGCCGCGATCGGGAATCACTCGCTCATTGACGCAGGACCAGAAAGCGTTAGCAGTGACTTCTAGCTGATTCTTGAGAATGTGAGACCACATGCTCGTTGCGTAGTCCGTCTTGTCGACAGGCTTCGAGATGCGTGTCCGCAAGATGCGACCATCCCAAAGGCCAAGTTCGTACGTTCGATGATGCTTCACTGGTTTCCCAGTGGCTCCGCGAACCAGTCTCCATCCCTCGTTCTCGCAGAACTGGTCGTGGTCCTCCCGTGTAGCAGGAGGGCGCTTGTCACTCACCGCCGCGCCTGAACCACTCACGAAGCTCGTCATCGGTCGAGAGCTTAACTAGTTGCACGATCGCCCACTGCTGAGAGTGGTTGGGGGCGTGTTGCAAGCGCTCCTCCCAGTCATCCGCGTACTCGCGCAGCGTCAGCGCTAAGTCGCCGAGGGCGCCTTCAATGTCCGCTCCCTCCGAGACGAAGGGGCGCTCGTCCATCAGCGCGATGACGCGACCATCCTCGCGCATCAGTCGAACACGTGGTGACACGGTGCGGAAGAAATATTCACGGAGACGTTCCGCGGGCACCACGGCAGACACCTGCTCATCACGACCGACGGTTACGGTGATACCTCGGGCGTTCGAATCCAGAACATCCTTTAGGTGCGCACGGGCGTTGGTAAAGGTCGGATAGTCGACGACGATCGACATGGCTAGTTCCTTTCGGCAACGTACATCAAGTACGTCGTGTACACGATACTACGCGCGGAGTGCAGGCGGCCAGCCGTCGCTGACAATTGCCCGACTCCTCGCAGCTTCTTAGGCGTTGAAGGCCAGAAAGTAGTGCTTGAGTAAGCACACACCCGGCATCCCAACCAGACGAAGCGGTGCTTCACTCCTCAACGGCACCGCCTCATTCTCTCGGGTGAACCACCCACTTGTGAACTAGCCTGCGCGAAGGGCCCAACCCTTACGGCCCTAAGTGCGTCTGCCAACAAAACCAAACCGTTGGATGCGCTCCGTCCATGTGCACTGCTCGGAAAAGATGCCGTTCGCTCGCGAGCGAACTCGTCGCATCTGGGATTCCCAGGGCGTTGAGCCGCCGCGAGGCCCCGGTCTCGTCCTCCCCGTGACTCTCAGATCCCCAGATCCGGCAGCGCGTCCACGATCTTCATCGTCTCGATCGACACCGTCACGATGCGGCCGATGAGATCGATGATGTAACGAGGCTGATCGTGCTCGCGTGACCAGTCGTTAGGGTCATTGACGATGCCAGAAGCTTTGTCAGTCTTGACCTGGTATCGCTCGACAATCCAGTCAAGCGCTGACCGACTGCCCAGCATGTAGCGCTGGGCATCTTCAGGGATGCCCTCGATATCGATGTGGCTGTTGTAAACGATGCGGGTTTTGTCCCACGCGCCCGCCTTGCCGCCATACCTCATCTTCTTCACTTCGAACTTCTCGAAGGGATCACTGGGAGTGAACTTGGTGCTCACCTCAGTCAACGGATACGGTTCCACGCCCTCGTATCCGATGTGCAGCTCAGAAAGCTTGCGGCCAGCGTCAGCGAACGCTTCGAAGCGATCACGGCCCGGAACCATCGGGATACGTGGCAACTGCTTCTTCAGGTCCGAGGCGTAGCGCTTACGGTACTCGGGCGAGTGCAACAGCCCGTATACGTAGAAGAAGACGTTATCCTTGGTGACCTGCGCACCGTACTCGCGTTGGTATTCGCCGAGAGCCCAGTCCGTGATGTTGTCGACTCGTTCAGGCTCACCGAACAACGAGTCCGGCGCGGGCTGAGTGTAGGAATATCGGGCGAAGAACTGGCCATTTCCTTGTAGCTGCAAATCGGGCATCAAGTCTGACGCGATTAGCGAAAACTCCACTTCGAGCCCCGTTCCTACAACATGAAACCCATGATTGTGTTGTTGAGCCGAAGGAAACAGTCGTGGAATCTGACGACGATCCTCATTTAGGACTGGGGCGTAGTAGACATTTAGCTTTTGAAAAGGTCGATACAGCGCGGTTCTAGCGCTCGCCTCGGAGAATTCAAGTCGGATACCTTTAGTGAAAGTCTGACGAAGTCGACGCGACCAACTCACCTTCGTCGTCTCCACACCCATGTGGTCCGTTGCGGGAACTGGGCTACCATTTGCGACCCAGGCGGCGAGGTGGTTGTTATAACTCTCCACCATTTTCGACATATTGCTGGTGAGGTTCGTCAAACTTGAGTTATACGCCCAACTATCTCGATTCGTCGTCAGTCCGAGCGATCGAATCTGAAATATCCCCGTCCCTAATTTATCGGAGATTGGGGCATATGCCTCGAACGCCGGGTCGCGCTGATTTACCCAGTCTCCCTCCGGGTTTGGGACGATTGTCCGCCACTCGATCGTCGCCAGCGATGCCTCGTTCACTCGGTCGAGCTTCTCTTCGCGCGTGAGGTAATCTCCGATGTCGTGGTAGTGAAGTGTGTTAGCAGCAACAGAACCCGGCAGCTTGACAAGCAAGATGATTGCCACTGTGTTCCGCGACCCCGAGTCGAAGATCTTACCCCCTTCCTTGCGACTCAGCTCTCCGGCAGTCCGCTGATTTCCGCGGAGGTTGTAAACGTAGACATGGTGGAACTCAGCGCTCAAAGCCCGACGCAAGCCGTCCGCGGATTTATCATCTATATATCCACCGTTCGACACGAAGCTAACAACCCCGCCTTGGTGTGATGACAGGACTTTGTTTGAAGCCCAGCGGATTGCGCGTACATATGAATCATATGTACTGCGTGAACTGACAGCATTTGAGAACCGAGCGTACGTCGACCTGATTGTCGAATCGAGCGAGGGATACTTTAAGTTCGCGTTGTTGTCGTTCTCGCTAGATTGTCCAGCAGAATATGGCGGGTTACCGACGATCACCCGAATATCGAGGGCGTTCTGTTCTACGACGCGATCGTTGTTGTGCGTGAACACCAGCTCGTCGAGAGCGTCACCGTCCTCACTCATCTGGAACGTATCCGTGAGAACGATGCCATTGAAGGGCTCGTACCCAACCGAGTGGATATCCTCGCCACGCTCTCGCGCCTGGTCTTGTTGTAGCGCGTGGAACGTCGCCTCAATGTTGATCGCCGCGATGTAATACGCCATCAACAGGATCTCGTTGGCATGGAGCTCCTGCGTGAACTTTCGCAGCAAATCCTGCGGGTCGATCAGGCCGGACTGCATCAGGCGAACGATGAACGTGCCGGTGCCGGTGAACGGGTCGAGCACGTGCACACCCTCATCCCCGATACTTGCTCCGAAGTGCTCCTTCAGCGCGTCGTTGACGGCACGCAGAATGAAATCAACGATCTCCATCGGCGTGTAAACGATGCCCAGGGACTCCGCGACGCGCGGGAACGCCAGCTTGAAGAATCGCTCATACAACTCGGTGACGATCTTCTGCTTGCCAGTGGCGGTACTGACACCCTCGGCCCTCACCCTGACCGATCGGTAGAAGTCCTCCAGCTGCGACGTCTCGGATTCGAGGTGGTAGCCGTCAAGCGTTGCCAGCATGCGATCCATCACCACTGAGACGGGGTTGTGTTCAGAGAATGCGTAGTCCTCGAACAGCGCATCAAATACCGGCTTCGTAATCAGATGCTGCACAAGCATGTCGACGGCGTCATCTCGGCTGATACCGTCGTTCAGGTTCGCCTGCAGCGCTTTGTGAAAGTCCTCGAACTCAGTCGATGCTGCAGGGACAGTGTCAAGGATGTTTTTGATCCGGATGACCTGGCGATCCGCGATGTCTTTAACATCGCTCGCCCAGTCCTCCCAATACCGACGGTCACCGACCTTCTTGACCATGCGCGCGAAGATCGCGTCCTGCCATTCAGCAGCATTGACCATCGAAAACAATGCTTCGTTTGTGTCATCGTTGGACGTGGCGTCACCGTCTTCTTTGCCGCCACCGCCGCCACCGATACCGATGACGTCGATGCGGTTGTTGGCCTTCTTATCGATGCCGAGCTTGTTGACCATCGCCTCGAAGCGATCATCGTGCGCCCGCAGAGCCTGCAAGACGTCCCACACGACCTTGTATTTCTTGTTGTCGTTGAGAGCCGTTTCCGGGTCCTGGGACGCAGGCACCGCGATCGGCAGAATGATGTAGCCGTATTCTTTGCCCGCGGCCCGCCGCATGACACGGCCGACAGCCTGGACAACATCGACCTGAGAGTTACGCGGGTTCAAGAACAGCACCGCGTCAAGTGAAGGCACGTCAACGCCTTCGGTGAGGCACTTCGCATTAGTCAGGATGCGGCACTCATCAGCAGCTTCACCGGCCTGCAGCCAGTCCAGGCGCGCGGAGCGCTCGAGCACGTTGAATGTACCGTCGACGTGCTGCGCAGACAGCGCAAGCGCAGATGCGCCATCCTTGGCATTCATCAAGAGCTCGCGGCCGATCACATTCATCTGGTTCGCGATCGCTTTGGACTCTTTGATGTTGCGTGCGAACGCCACCGCACGCTGCATGGGAGCCGTGTCGGTGATCGACAGACGCTCACCGTTCACGCCCCGCTTTGACAGCCCGTTCCAACAGCCCACGATGCGAGCGACGTCGTCAAGGTTCATGTCACCTTCACGAGCCAAGAGGTCCTGGAAACTCGTCGCGACGGATTCTTCGTCCACTGCAAGGATGAGGACTTTGTAGTCGGAGAGGTGTCCCATCTCCACTGCGCGACCGAAACCAAGGTGATGGAACTCGGGACCGTAGGTGTCCTCTTCGTCCATAGAGAACACGGCGACGCCATCCTTGGCCGCTTTCTGCTTCGAGTCCTCAATATAGATACGAGGGGTCGCCGTCATGTAGAGGCGCTTCTTAGCCTTCAAGAACGACTGGTTGTGCACGCTGACGAACGCAGAGTCATCACTGCCTGGTTGCGAAATACCGGTGGTGCGGTGTGCCTCGTCGCAGATCACGAGATCGAACTCAGGTAGACCGAGTTCCTGTGCGCGGTGGATCACGTCGATCGACTGGTAGGTGGAGAAGATCACCGAGATGGCTTCTTCGCCGTTGGAGATCTGGAAGCGATGAAACAGCTTGTTAGCATCCGTGGTCGCGGGGAAACCTAAGTCATGGGAGGAGACGTCTTCATGTTCACGCCGGCCGACAGACACGTCAGAGCAAACAGCAAACGCGCGCAACGGCTTGTCTGCCTGCGCGGTCCACTCGTTGAGCGTCTGCTGCAGCAGAGCGATCGACGGGACAAGGAACAGCACCGAGCCGCCGATCGGTACGAATTCTTCGACCAGCTTCAGTGAAGTGAACGTCTTGCCTGTACCGCACGCCATGATGAGCTTGCCGCGGTCGTTCGCTGTGAAGCCGGTGACCACGTCGTCAATCGCTTCGCGCTGATACTTGCGGGGCTCTTTGCCGGGGCCCTTGACGAGCACTTCGGGCTGGTTCGGATCGAACAAGGACCAATCGATGCGGGATGCCGCGAGGTCATGAAGATCGATGCGCTGGATCGGCTTGGACTGATCATTGAGAGCAGCCTCGGCGTGCTTCGACCACGTCTGCGTGGTCGTGATGATCATGCCGTTGGTAAACGGATGCTTACCCAACTCTGTGAAGAAGGAGTCGATCTCAGCTTTAGGGAGCGCCCGCGAGGGATCGTAGAACTTCGCCTGGATCGCGGTGTACTCGCCCGTGTAGCGATCCTGCGCAACGAGGTCGATGCCAGTGTCCGGACGCTTCGCGCGCTCGGGCCACTCCTGCCACAACCACACATCCGAAAACAGATCAGCGTACTTCGGCTCAGTCTGCAAATAGCTCTTCAAAAAGCGCTCGAACTTCGTCCCCTTGTCACGTTCACTCGTCGCCGAGTAATACATGTCATCAAGTAGATCCCAGAGCGTCGTCGACATGACTTCATCATGCCGCAATCCTGTGCACCGCTTGAGCAATGTGAGCGGCGGAATTGCACCGTCAGGTGACAGTTCCGCCGTGTCTTGGTCCGGCGGCTGTGCATAACTCCTCGGGGCGACGAGCTCGCGGTGCAATGATTTCCCCATGGACGAGGATTTTTTCGCAACCGACCCTGACTGCCCCTCATGCGGCACGCGGTGTTATCCGGACGGGAAGGCCTGGCGTTGTCGCACTTGCAACCTCGTTGTAATTGGCTGACAATTTCGCATTTCCGCGTCATGATTTCTGCAAGCGGTGGTCGCACACATTCTTCAGCATTGAGGACAACACCAATGCCGGCAATTGGAGCGTGATCTTCCAGTGCAACACCCTCGGTTTCTGATCTGGGAGGGAATCTAGTCCGCGGGAATCGGTTCGTCTACAAAGTCGACGAGCGTCACCGCACTGGCAATATCGCCGTCTTGCATGGACACGGTGATCAGACGCGCATGGTGGGACTTCCACCTCGGGTCTGCAAGCAATTCCTCGAGTTGATCTTCGTCCGCTGCACCCACGCGAACGATCGGTGAAGTGGTTGGATTGTTCGCCCATACCGCGTCCGTCTGGCTGATCTCGGAAGCGCCCGACATCACCGACACTTGAAATTCGATCTCCCCGACCTCGGCAACGATGTTTGTGATCCGCAGCTGCAAATCCAACTCCTGGGCGCTCTCGATGAACGTGACTAAGAAGCTTGCAGGCGATGACGAGTTCCGGTCGAACGGGTACGGCTCGAACTGCCTGATGACGCGAAGTGGTCGGCCGAGGTCGTCTAGCTCAGGCACGGAAGCACTCTGCCCAATGAAATCGGGTAGCTCCAGTCCTGCGGTCTCGCTTGGAACGTCCGTGTCATCGAGTTCTGGTGTCGGCTGCGTGCTCATGGGAAGGGACTCCTTCATGGGGCGTCTGGTTGTGCTCGTGTCGGACCGGTCTGGCTGATTCTCGCACCGGCTGAACACCCCACGATGCGGTTGTAACGCAGCCCACGCACACCCTGGCTGATATATGAACGGGAAATAGAATCCTGAGAATCTGCCCAGCCTCGGAGCTGATCAGCTCCACTCGCGGAACGGCAAGCCGACACCCGTCTCTGCTGCTTTCGTTCACACCATGTTGCAACGCGGCACGTTAGCTCTGCGAAACATCGCCGACTGAGAAACTCCTTCTGACTCACTGGTGACGCGCTCGATCGCACAAGCTCGCCGCGGGGCACACTCACAGAAGCCGGTCATCACAACACCCCGTCGGGGCCAACCGGTGCGACACGCTGATATGGCGGCGTCCGGCGGCCTGCGACCGCTTCGCCTACGACGCAGGTACGCCTCGCTGGCCAAGTCCGGTCAGATCGCGGTCAGATCGGCGAGGAGGAAAAGCAAAAACCCCCGCGATCCCAGTGTTTACAAGGGAACTGCGGGGGTTTTAAATGGCGGTGACGGTGGGATTTGAACCCACGGTAGGGGTGAACCTACACAACATTTCGAGTGTTGCACCTTCGGCCGCTCGGACACGTCACCATCGATCAGTTTACGATACGGATCCGGATGCCGCGAATCGGGTCAGCTAGGGCACAATTCAGCCCGATCACCCTGGTCTGCACGCCCACCCAATACGGTGTCAACATGAGTGCCACGCGAGGTGAGCCGCTCGGCGACAGTCCCGCTGGGCGAATGACGCGAGACCAGCGCGTCATCCTCATCATCGCGGTGCTCGCGTCATTCGTCGCGTTCCTCGATGGGACGGTGGTCAACGTCGCGCTGCCCGCGATCCGTGACGAACTTGGCGGCGGTTTGGCGACACAACAGTGGGTAGTCGATGCATATCTGATTACCCTCGGCGCGCTGATCCTGATTGCCGGCTCAATTAGTGATGCCTACGGACGTGTGTTGGTGCTGCGCCTCGGGCTGATCGGTTTCGGCGCAGCATCCATCGCCATCGCCATAGCCCCGACGGCGGAACTTCTCGTCGTTGCACGCGCTCTTCAAGGCGCAGCAGGCGCGTTGCTTGTTCCCAGTTCCCTGGCTCTCATCACCTCAACCTTTCGAGGCGTTGCCCAGGGGCGCGCGATCGGCGTGTGGACGGCCATGACCACCAGCGCGATGATCGTCGGCCCCGTTATCGGTGGAGTCTTCGTTGACCTTGTGTCATGGCGACTCGCGTTCCTCATCAACGTGGTGCCGATCGCGATCACCCTTTGGCTGCTCACCCGCACCCGCGTGCGCGACGTACGGCGCACCGACGCATCGGTCGATTGGCTTGGCGCAGTGCTTTGCACCGTGGGCCTCGGCACGATGGTCTTCGCGCTCATCGAGCAGCCGCACCTGGGATGGCAATCTGCGGCGATCTGGATGCCACTGGTCGGCGGCAGCATCCTGTTCACACTCTTCATCCTTCGGCAGCGACGCGTGCGCAATCCGATTTTGCCGCTCGATCTATTCACGGTGCGCAACTTCTGGACCGGCAACGTGGCGACCTTCTTCATCTATGGCGCCCTCGCACTCAACGGTTTCGTCGTGGCGGTCTATCTGCAGCAGAGCGCAGGGCTCTCGGCGACGTTGGCAGGGCTGGCGAGCCTTCCCGCTACCGTGCTGCTGATCCTGCTGAGCTCTCGCGTCGGCGCGGTCGCGGCACGTATCGGCCCTCGACTGTTCATGACCATCGGGCCGATCTTGATGGGAGCCGGCGCCCTGCTGCTGCTCACTGTCTCGCTCGATTTCTCCTATTGGTGGCAAGTACTGCCGAGCATGCTGCTGAGCGGATTCGGACTCGCGCTTATGGTGGCCCCGCTGACCGCCACGATTCTCGGTTCGATTGACATCGCACGCTCGGGCATAGCCTCTGCTGTCAACAACGCCGTTTCACGCGTCGCCGGACTCGTGACGCTCGCCCTGCTCGCCACCATCGTCGGCGGCGCGCTCGATCTCGACGGCTTCCATCGTGCAGCCATCGCGACGGCAATCTTCATGTTCGCGGGTGGTCTGGTGTCGTTTTTCGGCATCCGAAATACCCAGATTCACCATGACACGTGACAGACGGGCCTTTAGTCCTGGCGCAGATTCAACCGCCACTGCCAGACTGTACGCATGGCCGTTATTGAGAACTCCAAAGTCACCGTTGTAGGCGCCGGCAGCGTCGGCTCCAGCGTCGCGTACGCAGCACTCATCCGAGGCTCCGCGCGCCACGTCGCGCTCTACGACATCGCCACCGAGAAGGTCGAAGCCGAAGTGCTTGACCTCGCACATGGCACCCAGTTCACGGGAACCAGCAGCATTACTGGCGGGAGCGATATCTCGGTCGCCGAGGGTTCACACGTCGTGGTGATCACCGCCGGCGCAAAGCAGAACCCCGGTCAGACGCGCATCGAACTGGCGGGCGTCAACGCGGGCATCATGCGCAAGATGATGCCGCAGCTGCTGTCGGTCGCGCCTAACGCTGTCTATGTGATCGTGACCAATCCGTGCGATGTACTGACGGTGCTGTCACAGCAAGAAACCGGTCTGCCGCCCGAGCGCATCTTCGCCTCTGGCACCGTTCTCGACACCTCGCGCCTGCGCTGGAAGCTTGCGCAACGAGCCGGAGTTGCTACCTCAAGCGTGCACGCGTACATCGTCGGCGAGCACGGCGACACCGAGTTTCCGATCTGGTCGGCCGCGACCATCGGCACGGTCCCCATTCTCGACTGGGTCACCCCAGCTGGTGACCGGATGACGGTCGAAGAACTTGACCAGATCGCAATTGATGTGCGCGATGCTGCCTACAAGGTCATTCAGGGCAAGGGCGCAACGAACTACGCAATCGGCCTGTCAAGTGCGCGCATCATTGAAGCCATCCTGAACGACGAGCACGCCGTGCTTCCCGTCTCGCCGGTGTTGAAAGACTTCCAAGGCGTCGACGGAGTTGCCCTCTCGGTCCCCTCCATCGTCAGCGCCAAGGGAGCCGTCCCGATCCCCCAGACACCGTTCTCCCCCAAAGAGCACGAGCTGCTCCTACATTCCGCACAGGAGCTCACCAAGGTCGTGAATTCCTTGCGTTCCTAACCCGTCTCTGGGGGATGACTGAGCGGATGCTGCCAGCGGCGGCGTCCGCTCACTCAATCCTGGCGGTCAGCGGTTTCGCCGCGCCCGCCACGTGGCCCACGCGCCGGTCGCCCATAGGGCCCACAGCACGAGCAGTGGCTGAAACAGCAACCTCAATCCGCGAGCAAGGTCGGAGTCAAGGCCGAACGCATCGCGGCCCTCGACGAACTGCGCGATATTGCCGGGGAATACGGCGACGAAGAAAGCCGCGACAATCCATCCGATCGGCACACGCCAGCGCCCTAAGAACAGCAACGCGAGGCCGAGAGCGATCTCGACTATTCCCGAAGCGATGACGACGAAATCAACATCGAGCGGTAACCAGGGCGGTACCTGCGCGCGAAAGTCCTCACGTGAAAAGGTCAGATGCGAAGTGCCTGCGAACACCAAGAACGCGCCGAGAAGCCAGCGCGCAATTCGCCGCGGCCACGTATCGGGTTTGCTCGGCGATCGGTCTGTCATCTTTCCAGTGTGAGCCATTGATGCCTACGGCGGGCGGCGAGTGTCGTACCCGGCCCGTACGCTGATCTCATGGCGACCCGCAAATCCATCACCACTGCGGCGTACCGCTGTACGGAGTGCGGTTGGACTGCCCACAAGTGGGTCGGCCGCTGCGGCGAATGCCAGCAGTGGGGAACGGTGGTCGAAAGCGCCGAGCAAACCGGAATTCTAAAGTCAGTCACTGCAGTTGCGCCCGGCGCATCACGAGCGGCCCGGCCGATCACCGCGATTGACACCACCGATACGCCGCGGCGCAGCACCGGAGTGGGCGAATTCGACCGCGTTCTTGGTGGGGGCCTAGTGCCAGGCGCCGCAATTCTGCTGTCTGGCGAGCCCGGGGTGGGCAAGTCGACGCTGCTTCTCGAAGTAGCTGCGAAGGCTGCTCAGTCGGGGCGGCGGGTGCTGTACGCGAGTGCTGAAGAGTCCACCGGCCAGGTGCGCCTGCGTGCTGAGCGCACCGGGGCTCTGCACGACAGTCTTTATCTCGCCAGCGAGACCGACCTCGCCACGATTCTCGGACACGTCGACGAGGTGAAACCTGACCTGCTGATCGTCGATTCGGTGCAGACCGTTTCGTCATCCATGTCTGACGGCATGGCTGGTCATCCGTCGCAAGTGCGTGAGGTTGCAGCGACGCTCATCCGCACCGCGAAAGACCGCGACCTCCCCACCATCATCGTCGGGCACGTGACGAAGGATGGGTCAATCGCTGGCCCGCGCATTCTCGAACACCTCGTTGATGTGGTCTGTCACTTTGAGGGCGACCGACAGACGTCGCTGCGTTTCGTGCGAGCGCTGAAGAACCGCTTCGGCCCCACCGACGAGGTGGGATGTTTCGACATGACCGGCGCAGGAATTGCTGAGGTTCCTGACCCGAGCGCGCTCTTCCTCGGCCATGGCAGCACCGAGCCGGGTACCTGCGTCGCCATCGCGCTTGAAGGACGACGGGCACTGCCGGTCGAGGTGCAGGCACTCACTATCGCGACGAATGCGCCAAACCCGCGTCGCATCGTGAACGGGGTCGACTCTGCCCGAGTGGCGATGGTGCTTGCCGTGCTTGAGAAGAAGGCCGGCATCGTCACCTCGAATCAAGATGTTTATGTATCAACGGTCGGAGGCGTGAAGTTCACCGAACCCGCCGCCGACCTCGCGATCGCGCTCGCCGTGGCCGGAGCAGTGCGCAACGAAGCGATCCCCAAACACATTGCCGCCATCGGTGAACTGAGCCTCGCGGGCGAGATTCGTCCGGTCACGCAGGCCGCCCAGCGGCGCACCGAAGCCGCTCGCTTGGGGTATCGCGACCTGATCGACAGCCGCTCGTCGCGGCTACGCGGCGCGCTCGATGACGTGCGAGCTCGCTCCAAAGGGCGCCCGGGCGACGACGTTCCCCAGTTCTAAGGAAAGCGACTACGCGTCGAGCGCCGCGATCAAGTCAGACGGAGTTGCCTGCATCGCGTGGGGGCCTGCGATATCGAAAAACACCGTCGTGATCTCGTCACCGTGCACCTCGAGAAACGCGTGAAGCCATGCGGGTGATTGCAAGGCGACACCCGGTGGCAAGCTCTCTGGCTTATTCGCAGCGTCACTGAAGAGCAACAACGCGACGTCGCCTGTCTTCGGATCGCGATAGGTCCACACCTCACCCGAGTCGAGCGGGTTGTCACGCTGGCCCGCGCGCATGAGCGGCGCAACCGTCGGTCCGTGCCGCAGCGCGAACGCAACCGCAGCCATGTCGCCGGTCTGCAATGCGTCGCTCAGTTGCGGATTTCGAAACTCGAGGGGCTCTTGCTTCTTCGATCGCTTCTTGCCTGCCACCCCACCAGCGTAGTCGCGGCCAGCAGACCGTGCCCTCGCTCGCCGGTCAGTAGAGCTGGAATGACGCGGTTTCAAACGACGGGATGCCGCCGATCTCTACCGACAGGTGATAAGTGGCCCCGCCGCCGGCTGCTCGTGATCGAGTGTCGTCGTCGCACGTGCCGACCGACGAACGAGTTCGGTCCCATTCCAGCGGCGCTGCGCTTGAGACAGTCTGGCCAGCTGCGAGCATGACGACCATGTCACTCGGTTCGCTCTGGCAGTCGGTTGATCGCCACCACACATCGCTGCCGCTCGATACCTCAAACTTCTGGGTGCTCGTACCCACATTGAGACTGCAGTCAGTTTCGCCGTCATTGGTCAGGGTGATCGAGAACTGCGGGTTTTCGTCAGCGGCGTAGCTGCTCTGGTCCGTTGCCGGAATGACCGTGATTGCGCTCTCGACGCAGGGGGTCACTACAGGTGTCGCGTCGGGTGAGGCGGTGGGCACGTCGCTCGTAGGCTGCGCGGTTGCTGCTGGTGTCGCCGCGGCGGTCGATCCGGCAGCCGGAAGCTCGGATGCTGTCGATTGCGCAACGGGCTCAGTCGCTCCCGCGGTGGGTTCGGGTTCAACACCCCAGCTCTGCCATGGCTGCGCGATGAGAAGCCACACAGATCCCGCAATCGCGATAATCGCGAGGAGCACCACGATGCGCCGGCGTCGGTAGACGGCGGGGGAATGCTTTCTGCGACGTTCCTGGCCGGTCATGCCTTCCAGGGTAGGCGGGCCTTGCCGAGTCTTTGGTGTGACTCGCCCCTCAGAGGCTCTTCAGCATGCGAGTGTTACCCAAAGTGTTCGGCTTGACGTGTGCCAAATCGAGAAACTCGGCGATACCTTCGTCGGGGCTGCGAACCAGTTGGGAGTACACGTCGGGGTCGACAACTTGTTCGCCGATAGTCGCAAAGCCGCGCCGTTCAAAAAAGGCCACTTCGAAGGTCAGGCAGAACAGTCGCGAGATTCCGAGGGCACGCGCGTTGTCTTCCAAAGCTGCCACGACGCGGCGGCCCACACCGCGATGCAGCCACTCATCTGAAACGATGAGCGTGCGAACCTCGCCGAGGTCTTCCCACATCACATGGAGCGCACCACAGCCGATTATCGTGCCGTCTTCCGCCTCGGCAACCACGAACTGCTGGGTCGATTCATAGAGCACCACGAGGTCTTTGCCCAGCAGAATGCGTCGCTGCACGTACGGCTCCAGCAGTGACTGGATTGCCCGAACGTCTCGCGTCGCGGCCGGTCTGACGGTGAAAGTACTCACCGCTCAAGCCTACGGCCCACAACGCGAAGGGCGAATGCTCCCTTTCGGAAGCACCCGCCCTTCGCTATGGTGTGCGATCAGTCGCTGGTTGCCGCAAGGTATGGCGTCGAAGCGATCTCACCTTGGGTGACTTCACCGACAGCCACCTTCTCGCCGCGCGGTGCCGTCTCAAACCCAAACTTTCCGTCGGCAAAGTCCACCTTTACGTGGTCGCCCGCGTTGAGCGTGCCGTGCAGAATCTGTTCACTAAGTGCGTCTTCGACCTCGCGCTGCATAGCGCGACGCAGCGGTCGTGCACCGAGAGTCGGGTCGAAGCCGATCTCAATGAGCCGTTCCTTCGCACTCTGCGACAGCTCCACCGTCATGTCGCGATCAAGCAGTCGCTCGCTGAGGCGCTTGGTGAACAGATCGACGATCTGCACCAGCTCTTCCTTCGATAGCTGCGGGAACACGATGACGTCGTCGACGCGGTTGAGGAACTCGGGCTTGAAGTGGCGCTTGAGCTCTTCATCAACCTTGCCCTTCATGCGCTCGTACGTCGTCGCGGAGTTGCCCTCGACCTGGAAGCCGACCGGCCCACCCGCGATCGCCGACGAGCCGAGGTTCGTCGTCATGATGATCACGGTGTTCTTGAAGTCGATGACACGGCCCTGGCCGTCGGTAAGACGACCTTCTTCGAGAATCTGCAACAGCGAGTTGAAGATGTCGGGGTGGGCCTTCTCAATCTCGTCGAACAGCACCACCGAGAACGGCTTGCGACGCACCTTCTCGGTGAGCTGTCCGCCTTCTTCGAAGCCGACGAATCCGGGAGGGGCACCGAACAGACGAGACACGGTGTGCTTCTCGCCGAACTCACTCATGTCGAGCGAGATCAAAGCCGACTCGTCGTCGAAGAGGAACTCTGCGAGAGCCTTCGCGAGCTCGGTCTTTCCCACACCCGTCGGACCAGCAAAGATGAACGAGCCGCTGGGGCGCTTGGGGTCCTTGAGCCCAGCACGCTGACGTCGAATCGTCTTTGCCAGCGCGGCGATAGCTTCTTCTTGGCCGATGACGCGCTGGTGCAGCGCCTTCTCCATGAAGACCAGGCGGCTGGACTCTTCTTCGGTGAGCTTGAACACCGGAATGCCGGTCGCCTGGGCGAGCACCTCGGCGATCAGACCCTCGTCGACCACCGCGTGGCTTGCAACGTCACCCGAGCGCCACTGCTTCTCGAGTCGCAGACGCTCCGCGAGAAGAGATTTCTCTTCGTCGCGCAATGACGCGGCCTTTTCAAAGTCCTGCTCTTCTGAGGCGATCTCTTTGTCGGCACGAACGCGAGCGATCTTGTCGTCGAACTCGCGCAGTTCAGGCGGGCTCGACAGGATCGACAAGCGCAGGCGAGCGCCAGCTTCGTCGATCAGGTCGATGGCCTTGTCTGGCAAGAAGCGGTCAGCGATATAGCGATCAGCCAAGTTAGCTGCCGCGACGATAGCGCCGTCGGTGATCTGAACCTTGTGGTGTGCCTCGTAGCGATCGCGCAATCCCTTGAGGATATTGATCGAGTGAGGAAGGCTCGGCTCAGCGACCTGAATCGGCTGGAAGCGGCGCTCGAGGGCAGCATCCTTCTCGAAATGCTTGCGGTACTCATCGAGAGTCGTGGCGCCAATGGTCTGAAGCTCACCGCGAGCAAGAAGGGGCTTCAGAATGGATGCTGCGTCAATCGCACCTTCGGCTGCGCCGGCGCCCACCAAGGTGTGGATCTCGTCGATGAAGACGATGATGTCGCCGCGCGTGCGGATCTCTTTCGTGACCTTCTTGAGTCGCTCTTCGAAGTCACCGCGGTAACGAGAGCCGGCGATCAGCGAGCCGAGGTCGAGCGAGTAGACCTGCTTATCTTTGAGGGTCTCAGGAACGTCGTTCTTCACGATCGCCTGAGCAAGACCCTCGACGACGGCTGTCTTGCCGACGCCGGGCTCACCAATGAGAACGGGGTTGTTCTTCGAGCGACGCGAGAGGATCTGCATGACCCGCTCGATCTCTTTCTCGCGACCGATGACCGGATCGAGCTTGTTGTCGCGCGCAGCCTGGGTGAGGTTGCGACCGAACTGATCAAGCACCGCCGAGCCGCCCTGTGCAGATGCGGGCTGCTCCCCTGCACCAGCGGCAACACCTGCGGGCTCTTTGCCCTGGTATCCGCTGAGCAACTGGATGACCTGCTGGCGCACCTTATTGAGGTCTGCGCCGAGCTTGACGAGCACCTGCGCGGCAACGCCCTCACCCTCGCGGATGAGGCCGAGCAGGATGTGCTCTGTACCGATGTAGTTGTGACCGAGCTGCAGCGCTTCGCGCAGACTCAGCTCAAGCACCTTCTTGGCACGCGGCGTAAACGGAATGTGGCCGGTCGGCTGCTGCTGCCCCTGACCGATGATGTCTTGCACCTGCTCGCGCACAGCGTCGAGCGAGATACCGAGGCTCTCGAGCGCCTTCGCAGCAACGCCCTCACCCTCGTGAATGAGACCGAGCAGGATGTGCTCAGTGCCGATGTAGTTGTGGTTGAGCATCTTCGCCTCTTCTTGGGCGAGCACAACCACACGACGTGCACGGTCGGTAAATCTCTCGAACATCGCTTCCTCCGGGGTACCTGGGTCGGTCGACCACTGAGTGCCTTACATCGAGGGTAACCAGAGCGCGCGAACGGTATGCCCGTGTTCGCCATGGGCATACGCGCTGACCGGCGGTTGACGCGCGACGTGCGTCGGCATATCGAGCGGCGCGAACTGCAAACGCGGAAATACTGGCAGAGCTCAGTATGACGCTCACATGGGTGCGCGTTGACTAGGTCCCAATGAGTCCTGCGGAATCGCTGCAACGCGAGACAAGCCGTAGGAGAAAGAAAAACGGCGCCGGCGTTGGAGGCGAATTGTGCACATTCACCACCCAACGCCGACAACCAACGTTGCGGGTTAGCTCCCCGAGCCACTCTCCCCAGAGTGCCCTCAACAGCTAAAATCGTAACCGAGCCGCGACACCGCTCACCGCCAAAAACTGCCCGTATGAGGCTCCGCCTCGTAATACTGCGGGTGTTATTGCCTAATCCGAACAATCCCGAACAGCGCGAATCCGTCGGGGCGAAACTCGGAGCTAGTTGACGCCGATGATGGGCACCCGCACACCATCGAAGTCGAAGCCAGTGAGCACAGCTTCGACGTCGGCGTCTTCCTCAAGTTCTGTCACCCACGCGACGGTGGTCTGCGGCGCCATATCAAGCGTGCATACCTGATCAGCATCCGGCGTTGCGAACGTGACGGTGACCTCAGCCGGGCCAGTGGCCTCTGAGCTTTCGATCATCGGCAAGCACGAAGATGACCCCCAGGTCAAAATCACGAACTGACCGTCGGCGCCGGTCCAGCCAGCGCTGGGCAGGACTTCCATTGAGCTATCCCCGGAAACAAGGCCGGGTACGCCAGCAAGCAACGCTTCGCCCTCGACCGCTCCTGTCGTGATCACGGTGACATCTTGAGCCGTGTCAAGGCCTTCGGGAACACCCACTCCGGTCGCACGCGGAACCAGGTCGCGCGTGCAGATGTCGCCGAGCTCAGCAAGCTCGACAGTGAGCACTTGGCCGCTCACCGAGACTTCTGTCGCAGTCGGTACACAGCTTGAGCTCCCCAGAGTGACCACACCGATCATCGCCCCGCCCTCGAGCCATGCGGCCTCAACTTCGGCGACATCAGCGGACTCCTCGACCGGCGACTGAGTGGGAGCGTCACCTGCCGAAGATACCGAACAGCCGACCAGCATGCTCCCCAAAAGCACAACCAGCCCAATCCCTATCGAGCGAACCCCCACGAGCGTCACCTTTCTTAGCAAGAGCGGATGCGGCGCAGCATCCACTCCTCAAGTGTCTCGCTCAACGCGAACGTCTCACAACTGTTACTGCAGGGCGGAAGTCAACCTTGCGAGGTTGTCGAGCACCGTCGAGCGCAGCGGTTGCTTCAGCCACTCTTCAAGCGTGAGTTCACGTGATGATTCCCGGTACATGTCTTCGGTCTCACGCATCTGTTCGGTGAACTCGGCACCTCGCACCAGCATTGAGATCTCCATGTTGAGACCGAAGGAGCGCATGTCCATATTGCTCGACCCGAGGATTGAGACCTCATCGTCAATGGTCATCGATTTCGAGTGCAGAATGAACGGGCGCTTGTACATCCAGATCTTCACGCCCGCGCGCAACAGAGCCTCGTAATAGCTGCGTTGGGCGTGGTAGACCAGCGCTTGGTCGCCTTCTTCTGAGACGAAGAGCTCCACATGAATACCTCGTTGGCACGCCGAATTGACCGCCATCAGAAGTGCCTCGTCGGGCACGAAGTAGGGGCTGACGATAATGATCTTGTGCTGTGCGGCGTAGAGCAGGCCCGCAAACAGCTTGAGGTTGTTCTGAAACTCGAATCCCGGGCCAGACGGGATGACTTGGCAGTCCAAGTCACCGGTGCCCGACGCGACGCGGAGCAGATCGATCTCGTCGGTGAGAATCTCTTCAGTCTCGCTATACCAGTCGCTGAGGAATACGGCGTTCACCGATGCGACCACGGGTCCATCGAAGCGCACCATCATGTCAACCCAGTGCAGACCGCGCTTGATGTTCTTCTTCAAGTTGTAGGTCGAATCAGTCGCGTTCTGCGAGCCCATGAACGCTACAAGGCCATCAACGACGAGCAGCTTGCGGTGGTTGCGCAGATCGGGGCGCTGATACTTGCCCTTCAGCGGCTGTACCGGAAGCATCAAATGCCAGTGGGCGCCCATCTTGTCGAGCCGTTTGAGTGTCTTCTTGTAGTACGGCTTGCCCCGGTTTGCCCAATGGTCCAGCAGAACGCGAACGACCACCCCACGGGCGGCGACCTCTTCAAGAGCGCTGAAGAAGTTGTCGGTCGATACATCGGACTGCAAGATGTAGAACTCGACGTGCACGTAGCGCTCTGCCTTGCGGATCTCATCGGCCATCGTGTCGAGGCTCTGCTGATAGTCAGAAATCAGCCGTGCGCCATTGTCGCCCGCGAGCGGCAGTGCGCCGAGATTGCGGTTCATCGTGACAAGCGAGGTGAACCACTCAGGTGCACCAGGGCGGAGCGTGCCGAAGTCGAGCGATTGGCTGGTCTCTTCGATGTAGTCGTTGATCTTGCGTTGCATCTGTCGACGCTTGCGCGGCAGCTTCGGGTTTCCGATGACCAAAAACAGCAACACACCGACGAAGGGAATGAAGTAGATCGCCAACAGCCACGCCATGGCCGCGGTCGGGCGCCGATTGCGCGGAATGACGATGATCGCAGTAATTCGTACGATCAGATCGAAAACGAAAACAAATACGAGCCACCAGGTGGTGTCGATCTCGATCGTCATCTATTGGGCCTTCCCGCCACGGGTGAGCCCAGCGTAGCGGGCCGGGACGACATCAATCTGAAGAGACAGATGAGGTGGATGCTGATGCCGCGGGCAGTCCCCGGCGCGCACGCTCCTCAGCCTCGAACTTCGCGTACTCGCGACGCTCGGTGCGGTCCATTCGGATCACGCCTCGCATCACCAGAAAGAAGATGATGCTGACCACGACTGTGGGCAACAGCGTCCACACAACCGCGACCCAGTAGCTATCCATGCCTCCAGGATACGCGGATGAGCGATCATGCTGGACCCTCGCTAACACCCGGCTCTTTGTGGGTGCTCCCCTACCGCGCAAAATTGTCTCGTTTCGCGCACGCCGAATGCTCAAATGTCTTGGGCATGACCACCATCGTGAAGGCGGCGAATGCCGCACAGTTCCTGTCTCTCGTTCCTCATCTGCTCGGGTTCACCCCATCGCGAAGTCTCGTACTGGTGCCGTTCGAGGGCGGCCGAAGCCTCGGCGCCATGCGATTCGATCTTCCCGGCGCTTCGCCCGATACTCCCCCTGACACCATCGATCGCATCGCTTCGACAGTCATCGGCATGGTCTGCCGCCTTCCGACAGCAACAGCCGTCGCTGCAGTCGCCTATACCGACTCGACGTTTGCCGCCGACGCTGCGATGCCCCATCAAGATCTCTTGCGAGCGCTCGAGCGTCGTGCCGACTCCTGTGGAGTGCACGTCACCGACATGATCTGCGTCGCGCCAGACGCCTGGGGGTCGCTGTTCGATATTGAGTGCCCGGGTGAAGGCCGCCCACTTGCCGAGATAGATGTGAATGCAGATGCTGAAACAGGGCCGGCGCCGGTCGGCAACCAGACAGCAGGGGCCGCGTTGCCACCGGTGGATTCCGTGCAACGGGAGCACGTTGCAGAAGCAATTGTGTCGCTCAAGCATCTGGTGGAACTGCTCAGTGGCACGTGTGACGGTGATGCGGCGCCTGAGGTAAGGCAGCGGATCAACCCCCAGACGATTGCCGCGGCCTACACCCTCGACGACATCCCCGCCCTGTTCGAGGAGTCGCTCACGTGGAATGTCGCAGATCTGGCCCCGTACGACGTAGCCCTTGTGGGCTGGTGCCTGGCGCGCCCCAGCATGCGAGATGTCGCGCTGGTGCAGTGGAGCGGACAGTTTGACGACGGCGACGAGGCTTTGGATGCCCAGCTGCGATGGGAAACAGGAGAAGAGTACCCACCAGACCTCGCCATGCGCATGTGGGGTGAGGGGGAGCGCCCCGATCCCGGCAGGCTCCACGCTGGCCTCGAACTCAGCCGCCGCATTGCCGCCGCGGTGCCCCGGGAAATGCGCGCCGGACCGTTGTCGATGTGCGCATGGCTGTCATGGGCGCTGGGTCGATCATCGCACGCTGAGGTGTACGCGAGCATGGCCTGCGAGATCGAGCCCGAACACGGGCTGTCTGAGATCGTGCTTTCGTTTGTGGCAGCGGGGCATCTGCCCGAGTGGGCCTTCACCGCGACCCCGCCACCGAGCTGACTACTTGACGAGCGGAAAGAGGATCGTCTCTCGAATACCCAGCCCGGTGATCGCCATGAGCAGCCGATCGATACCCATTCCCATCCCACCAGTCGGGGGCATTCCGTGCTCGAGAGCGCGCAAGAACTCTTCGTCGACTCGCATCGCTTCGTCATCGCCACGGGCTGCGAGCTTGGCTTGTTCGACGAACCGCTCCCGCTGGATCACCGGGTCAACGAGCTCGGAGTAGCCGGTGGCCAATTCGAATCCACGTACATACAGATCCCACTTTTCTACGACGCCCGCGATGGTGCGGTGTTCGCGCACGAGCGGGCTGGTGTCGACGGGAAAGTCCATCACAAATGTCGGTCGGGTCAACCCGCCCTTGACGAAGTGCTCCCACAGCTCTTCCACGAGCTTGCCGTGTGTGGCTACCTTCGCGGGAACATCCACACCCTCTGCCTCGGCGAGCGCGGTGAGTTCATCGAATGGAGTCTCGGGGGTGATCGTGCGACCGCAAGCCTCTGACAGCGAGCCATACATTGAGATGCGATCCCACTCGCCACCAAGGTCATACTCGGTGCCATCCGCCCAGGTGACGGTGGTCGATCCCGCGACCGCGACGGCCGCGTTCTGGATGAGCTCCTGGGTCAGATCGGCGATGCCGTTGTAATCGCTGTACGCCTCGTACGCTTCGAGCATCGCGAACTCGGGGCTGTGTGTTGAGTCAGCGCCTTCGTTGCGGAAGTTGCGGTTGATCTCATAGACACGATCGATGCCACCGACTACGGCGCGCTTCAGGTAAAGCTCGGGAGCGATGCGCAGGTAAAGGTCAGCGTCGAACGCATTTGAGTTGGTGATGAATGGACGAGCGGATGCCCCGCCGTGCTGCACTTGCAGCATGGGCGTCTCTACTTCGATGAAGTCGTGGTTGGTGAACGTCTGGCGCAGGCTCGCGTTGACCTTCGACCGGGCAACAACGGTCTGACGTGCCTGATCGCGCACGATGAGATCGAGGAACCGACTGCGCACGCGACCCTCGTCGCTCAACTCGGAATACATGTTCGGCAGCGGGAGCACAGCTTTCGCCGCGATCTGCCATTCGGTCACCATGATCGACAGTTCACCGCGGCGGCTTGAGATGACCTCGCCCGAGACGAACACGTGATCGCCAAGGTCGACAATCTCTTTCCACGCCTGCAGCGACTCTTCGCCCACAGATGCCAACGACACCATCGCCTGGATGCGGCTTCCGTCGCCCGACTGCAACGACGCAAAACACAGTTTGCCGGTGTTGCGGCTGAACACGATGCGGCCGGCCACCCCTGCGATAACCCCGGTCTCATCTCCCGCTTCGAGCGCGCCGTACTCGGCACGAAGCGCGGGGATGGTCGTGGTGATGGGAAGGCTCACAGGGTACGCGCCACCAGCAGCATCCACTCGCTCTGAAATCAGACGCTCCCGCTTGGCGAGGCGAACTGCCTTCTGCTCGAAAATCTCGTCGTCGGTCGGTTCGTCCTCGGCCGGCGCGGGCGCGCTGGTATCAGTCATCGCAGATGGCTCCTCAAAAGTCACCCAAGTCTATCGGTGGCACCGCGTCCGGCGCCGTGCCAAGGCACCGAACGGAGACACCGCGTAAAGACCACACCCAAAGGGCTTTACGGCGTCAACGTCAGTCGAGATCCATCTCAGTCATCCTGGAGCCGTCGTTGCCGCCTGCTTCGGCGAGAGTGTGATCGATCGTCGAGTGCACCAGTGTCGATAAATAAAGACCAGGGTTCGGCACACCTACCTTGGCGAGCAACGTCGTGGACTGTTGCACGATCGACCGCGAGAACTGCGTCGCTGTCGCGATGCCCTCTGCGTAGTCGGCACGGTCTTCTTCGGTGATCACGACCGGCTCACAGCCCAATTCGACGGCGAGCGCTTGTGCAATAGGCAACACCGGTCCGGGGGCGGTGACTGCGGCGAAAGAATTGGTGAGAAGCCTCAGGTCCATCGATGTTCCAGTGAATGCGATCGCAGGGTGAACGGCGAGCGGAATCGCCCCCTTCGCCATCGCAGGTGCCAGCACGCTCGTGCCGTACGCAGGGTCGGTGTGCAGCACCAACTGACCCGGTTGCCACGCGCCGACCTCAGCCAGTCCTGCGACGAGGTCTGGCAGCTGATCGTGGGGAACGGCGATGACGACGAGTTCGCTGCGGCGAACTACTTCAGCCGCATCCAGGACCGGCAACCCCGGCAGGATTGCCTCGACGCGGTCGCGGTCACTGCCCGCAGTGATGGCGACGAGCGCATGCCCAGAGCCGGCGAGCGCTGCACCAACGACCGGACCGACCTTTCCCGCACCGATGATCCCTACACCTAGACGACCTTCACGCTTCATTCGGTTTCCTTCGGGTGAGCTGGCCACGCTGTCTCGGGTTCGCCGCTTTTGCCGTCGATCACGGCGATGGCATCATCACGGCCTTCCGCGTCATCTGAATGATTCGCCTCTTCGATGTGCGCCCAACGATGCGAATGATCGCTCGCCGCGGCGCGCACAGTCCCTGCGGCGACATCGGTGAGCATGGCCAGCGCAGCATCCCGATCAACGGCTGCCAAGTGCGCTGACACCGGACCGGTCACGACATGAGCGTGGGCGCTCGCGACGCGACTCTTGCGGTCAAAAGGCCCCTGGTGAAGCGCGAAACTCTGCAATCGCGCCAGCGGCAGAATTGAAAGATTGCGCCAAATAGTTCCTCTGCGCAAGAGCAGCAGGTCGTCCGTCAACCGAAAGCCGTTTCGTTTCCACGACAGCGGACGAATCCACCAGGCGCGTTTAGGAGTGGTCGTGAAGCTGTCGTGTTCAAGTGGCCCGAACATTCCCTCTTGCACGATGAGCGGCCACTCCATCTCGGGTACCGCGGGCTGCATCAACCGCAGCACCCGCTCCACGTCTGCCGCAGTGCCGACGGGTAGCACTGTTGTGAACTGATCGGTGGTTGTGTCACTGGCGCTGCGACCACTGAGTCGATTGAGCTTCACTGCCCACCACCCGAACGGTCGCCAAAGAATGGGCTGCGCTACCTCAAGGGCGTGCACGCGGCCCGGCGGGATGGTCTCGGTGATGGTGGTGAGCAGCCCGAACGTGATTCGTGCACCATCGGGCGTTGGCGCGATCGAGTAGCGCAGCGAGCGCAAGATCGAACTCACCCAATAGGCACCAAGACCGAGGAAAGCGGGAATGAAGCCCAACAGCAGCCAGGTGTACCCGAGCGAAACCCCGATGACGATCGCGACGCCCATGATCAACACGAACACCGTGGACGGGCTGACCATGTGAGAGACGACAATCCGCACGACAGGAATATCTACGACAGACTCTGGCTCAGCGACCGGGGCTTCTGGGCCCTCTATCAAGCTCGTGATCTCGCGACTCATCGTCGTGCTCAGTGCAGACACTCGAGATCCGGATGCTGACGCCCTCGCCTCAGCGGTCTCAGCGAGCTGCTGGCCCGAGGCCAGGCGCAAGATATCGGCACGCACGGTTTCCGCGTTCACGGTCGACAGGTACTCAAGCTTGACGTTCGAGTCCATACCCGCGCCGACAACCTCGAGCTTCGCGAGCCCGAACAATCTTGCGACCATCGGGCGAGTGAGGTTCACGCCCTGCACCCGGTCAAGGGGCGCTCGTCTTTGGGTGCGGAACAAGATGCCGCTGCGCACCTCGACGTCGTCGTGGGTGATACGAAAGGTGTGGAAGCGCCACGATACATAAAACCCCAGCATCAACAGTGCGATCACGCCGAACACGACGAGAATCGCGACCAGGTACAGGTTGTGGGCGATCACATAGTCGATGGGGTCGTTCGAGGAGTCGTAGTTGTCGTAGCGATCGAAGTCAGACGAGAGCCACGGCAACACAACACCCAGCAGCCGATCGCGCAGGTTCGCGACCACCACGCCGACGATGACGAGCAACACCAACCCGCCACGAAGCAGTGGGCTCAGCGGGTGCATGCGCTGCCATTCGCCGTCGCTGAGCGGCGAACGCACCAGCGTTTGCGGCGGTGCGCTCGTCACGTGGGGTGCCGGTTCAGAACCCGGCACATTCGGATCGGTCATAGGCCTGTGCGGCGACTCTCTGCGACCGCAACAAGGTGGTCGCGCAGCATCTCGGCAGTGCCCTGCGACAAGCCCGGAATCACGACGCCGGTGGCTGCAGCCGCGGTGACGAACTTCAGCTGCGCAATGCCGAACTTGCGATCGAGCGGGCCGTGGGTGATGTCAACCAACTGCATGCGCCCATAGGGAACAGCGACCATTCGTTGCCAGAGAATTCCACGCCGAAAGACCAGATCATCTTCGCGTAGCTGATAGCCGATGGCCCTCGCTTGCCGCGGCATGATGGCAAGCGACCAGACCATCACGAACGTGATGATGCCGCCCGGAATCCACGCCCACCACTGGTTCCACAGCAGGGCGAGCAACAACGTGGCCACGATCACCAAAAGCAGAACCGTGCCGCTTGAGATCAGCTGCACGATGACGTACTTGGGTGAAATCTGATGCCAGATGCCTGCTTCAAGCACGAGCCGGTGTTCCGAGCGAGGCTCCACCAGTTTCGAGAACGTCGCCGCTTCGTCGCTGACGGTCACGGCACCGGCACCGGCACCGGCTTCGGCTTCGGCTTCGGCTTCGAGGGACTCAGTGGTCGTGGAGTCGAGGCCGGAGTCCGGGGTCGTCTCCTCCGGGTTGTTCGTCATCGTCGTCCTTCCGGATGGTGCACAGGTGTTCGGCGATCAGCCCCGCGGCTACGAGAGCGCCACCACCGATGAGAGTCGCGATGATCGCCGACATTGATCCTAACGACGGGGTCACCGGCCGGGTCAGCAAGAAGACAAGCAACCCGATGGCTACACCCGCTACGGCAGCGCCAACGATACTCGAAGACTTCGCGAGAATGGCCGTCCTCAGCGCGCGGAATGGGTTGACCGGAGCGCCGTGCAGGCCCCGCGTCGCACGGCCCACGGGAAGTGCCATCACGACGACGAACACCCCGAGCAGCACCAGAAGAACGGGCAGCATCACGCTGGGACTGAACGTTGCCCTGCCAGACAGGGTCAATAGCTGGTCAATGATAAAACCCGCGACGGCGCCAACCCCTGCGGCGATCAGTAGCACTCCTACACTCGTGCGCTTCACTTTTCTTGCCTCAGTTGCTTGAGGATTTCATCGACTCGGCCGTGCCCGGGTAGCACGGCATCGCGATCGAGCCCCAACCACGGCGCCAGCACGAACTCTCGTTGCGCAGCCCGTGGATGAGGAATCACAAGCGCAGGATCATCACTGGTGACCTCGCCATACGCGATGAGATCGAGGTCAAGTGTGCGATCACCCCAGCGTTCACGCCGCTCACGGCCGTGACGGTTCTCGATCGCATGCAGGTATGCCAACAGCACGGTCGGCGCCAGACGTGTCTGCACCAGCGCCACCGAGTTGAGGTACGCCGGCGCTGCGTCATCGGGCCCGTCGAGCTTGAGCGCCACCGACTCGATCGGCGCTGAGGCATGTACGTGCGACACCAGAGGCAGGCGAGCGAGGTCTTCCAGCGCAGTGCGCATCGTATCGTCGCGATCGCCGAGATTTGCGCCCAGTGCGACGACAGCGGTGATGGTTGGATACGCGTCGCGCCCAGGCGTGGCGCCTATGCCTTCGGCTAGTCGACGACTCATGGCTTTGCCCTTTCGATCGACACTGAGACATCGGCAAAAGAGAGTGGAATAGGAGCGTTGGGCTTGTGCACCGTCACGCGTACCCGTGCGATGCTCTCAATCGTCAACAGATCAGAGGCAATGCGCTCGACCAGCGCCTCGAGCAGATTGACCGGTTCGCCAGAAACAATGGCTGCCACCCGTTGGGCAATCTCGCCGTAGTGCACCGTATCGCGCACGTCATCGCTGGCCGCCGCGGCGCGAGTGTCGACGTACATCGTCAGGTCGACGATAAAGTTCTGACCCTCCCGCCGTTCGCTGTCGTAGACGCCGTGATACCCGAAAACACTGAGACCGGTCAGCGTGATCTCATCGAGGGGCGTAGCCGCGGTCAAGAGGTTGGTCCTTCCCAGTGGTGAAGCACGTTCAGAGCATCACGCGTCGCACCGACATTGTGCACGCGCACCGCCCAGGCACCCGCCTGCGCTGCGAGCAGGCTGGTCGCAGCGGTCGCCAGATCTCGTCGTTGTTCGTCGGCGTCGATCGCATCTGTGGCGAGCATTTCGGCGAGAAAGCGCTTGCGACTAGTGCCGATCAACACGCGTTGCCCCGTAGTGGCGAGGCGTTCGGTGCCCCGCAACGTGGCCCAGTTCTGAGCGCCTGCCTTGCCGAACCCGATTCCCGGGTCGACGATGATTCGGTCAGCAGTAAAGCCCGCGGCGAGCGCAGCATCCACTCGTTCGCGAAGTTCCCGCTCAACGTCTTCAGCCACATCGTCATAGGTGGCTCGCGCGTACATGTGTGCGGACGGGCCGCGCCAATGCCCCAGCGCGATATGCACACCGGTGGGCGCGAGCGCATCGAGCATGTCGGAATCGGCGAGGCCACCCGACACATCGTTGACGATGCACGCTCCCGCGTTGACCGCCGCGAGCGCGGTGGATGCATTCATGGTGTCAATGCTGATGGCGACTTCGGCTGCGGCAAGGCCTGCGATGACGGGGAGCACACGGTCGCGCTCAGCACCGGGGTCGACCCGCTGCGCGCCCGGGCGCGTGGATTCGCCGCCAATGTCGATGATGTCGGCGCCGTCACTTCGCAGCTGCAGGGCGTGTGCGATTGCTGCATCAGTTGCGAGAAATCGCCCACCGTCGCTGAACGAATCGGGAGTCACGTTCACGATGCCCATCACAAGGGTCATCCGGCGTGCCCTCCCCCACGGCCCACACCATGGGCAGGCAGTAGCGCGATCAGTTCTGCGCGGGCGATGGGATCCGTCAACTCATCACGGGCGGCGATCGTGACCGTCGAAGAATCAGACTGCTGTCCGCCGCGCATCGTCACGCACTCGTGAGTCGCCTCGAGCACTACGAGCACGCCGCGAGCGTCGAGTGAGCTCGCGATCGCATCAGCGACCTGCTCACCAAGACGCTCTTGCACCTGTGGGCGCGATGCCAGCACGTCGACGACCTTGGGCAGAGCTCCCAGACCAACGACCTGCTCCCCGGGCAGATAGGCAATATGAGCGTGTCCGCGAAACGGCAGCAGGTGGTGTTCGCAAATCGATCGAAATCGAATGTCGCGCACCATCACCGCCCCTGAGGGCAACGTTTCAGGCGCAGGTCCCTGCGTCACCGAGATGGTGTGCGCGAGGGGCTCAGTTGGGTCTTCACCCACCCCGGCGAAGAACTCTGCGTACGCGCTGGCCACCCGCTCAGGGGTTTGGCGAAGCCCGGGTCGATCAGGATCTTCGCCAATCGCTTCAAGAAGTTCACGAACGAGCGCCGCGACGCGCTCACGGTCGACGGCCATTTATCGCTCCTACGCGGTCGCCGGGCGCGCTTGCCCGCTCGCGCGAGGCTCGGGCGCGGCCACCTCAGCCTCGGTGTCAGCTTCTGCCTCGACCGACGCGACCACCAGGTCGGGCGCGGGGGCGCGGGCAGGAACGTCTACAGGAGGATGCTGCGACACCGGGCGCTGCTCGCTCGAGAGCCACTGTGGCCGCGGCGGCAGGCGCTTGACGTCCTTGAATATCTCGGCGAGTTCGAGGTGGTCGAGTGTCTCTTTCTCAAGCAGCTCAAGAGCCAGCTTGTCGAGCACATCACGGTTCTCGTTGATCACTTCGTACGCTTCGTTGTGTGCCTGCTCAATAAGCGCACGTACCTGGTCATCGACCCGCTCAGCGATGCGCTCTGAGAAGTCACGCCCGTGACCCATGTCGCGGCCCATGAATACCTCACCCGACGACGAGCCGAGCTTGACCGGGCCCACGTCACCGGTCATGCCGTATTCAGTCACCATCTTGCGTGCGATGCTCGTGGCCTTCTCGATGTCGTTGGAGGCACCCGTGGTGGGGTCGTGGAAAACGACCTCTTCTGCCACACGCCCGCCCATCGCGTAGGCAAGCTGGTCTTGCAATTCGTTTCGCGTAACCGAGTACTTGTCTTCGAGGGGAAGCACCATGGTGTACCCGAGCGCACGCCCTCGCGGAAGAATCGTGACCTTGGTGACGGGGTCGGTGTGGTTCATCGCCGCCGCTGCCAGCGCGTGGCCACCCTCGTGGTACGCGGTGATGAGCTTCTCTTTGTCTTTCATGACACGTGTGCGCCGCTGCGGGCCAGCGATCACGCGGTCGATTGCCTCGTCGAGTGCGCGGTTGTCGATCAATTGCGCGTTCGATCGCGCGGTGAGCAGCGCAGCCTCGTTCAACACGTTGGCGAGGTCAGCGCCGGTGAAGCCCGGAGTCTTGCGTGCGACGACCTCAAGGTCAACGTTGTCCGACAGCGGCTTGCCGCGACCGTGCACTTCAAGGATCGTTTTGCGGCCCTTCAGATCGGGAGCGTCAACACCGATCTGACGGTCGAAGCGGCCCGGGCGAAGAAGTGCGGGGTCAAGGATGTCGGGGCGGTTGGTCGCCGCGATGACGATGACGTTCGCCTTCGGGTCGAAGCCGTCCATCTCCACGAGCATCTGGTTGAGCGTCTGCTCACGCTCATCGTGCCCGCCGCCCATGCCAGCGCCACGGTGGCGTCCCACGGCGTCGATCTCGTCGATGAAGATGATGGCGGGTGCGGTTTCTTTGGCCTGGTTGAACAGGTCGCGAACGCGGCTGGCGCCGACACCGACGAACATCTCAACAAAGTCAGAACCTGAGATCGAGTAGAAAGGCACTCCGGCCTCGCCTGCGACAGCGCGAGCGAGCAGGGTCTTGCCTGTTCCTGGGGGGCCGTACAGCAAGACGCCCTTCGGGATACGAGCGCCGACTGCCTGGAAGCGAGTCGGATCTTGCAAAAAGTCTTTGATCTCTTCCATCTCTTCGATGGCTTCATCCGAGCCAGCAACATCTGCGAAAGTGACCTGCGGCATTTCTTTGCTGACGAGCTTGGCCTTCGATTTACCAAACTGCATCACCTTGCTGCCGCCGCCCTGCGCACTCGAGAGCAACCACCAGAACAACAGACCCAGCAGCAGAATCGGAATCATCAGCGACAGCAGCCCATCGAGCCAGGTGGTCTGCGGAACCGTGTCGTTGAAGCCATCGGTCGGATTCGCATTGTTGATGGCCGTAACGACCTCGTCGGCGCGGGCCTCTACGTAGTAGAACTGCACGTCTTCGGACCCTTCAAATGGTTCCGACAGCGTCAGATCGACGCGCTGGTCGCCATCCGTGATCCCCGCTTCGACAACCGTGTTGCCGTCGAGCAGTTCAAGTCCCTGCTGCGTCGTGATCTGCTTAGCGCCGGTCAAGCTCGAGATGAGCAAGAACCCGACGATCAGCAGAAGCCCGATCAGCAGTGCATAGAAGAACGGGCTACGGGTGAGCTTCTTGAAGTTCATGGTGCGGGCGTGTGCCCGATCCCTTTCGTCGACGAACCTCCGCAACGCACACTCGTGCCTCGCGCGGCGGTGCATTCAGGGTATAACGGGGGCGCTATGCCATTGCTGTGCATTCGCCCACGGCGTAAGCGGCCAGCGGCCAGCTCAGTCTTGATACACGTGCGGCGCCAGGACAGCGACATCCCGCAGGTTGCGGTACTTCTCGGCATAGTCGAGTCCGTAGCCGACAACAAAGTCATTGGGAATGTCGAATCCGACATACTTCGAGCGCACCTCAACCTTGGCTGCGTCGGGCTTGCGCAGCAGCGCGAAAACTTCGATCGAGGCCGCACCGCGTGACTCGAAGTTTTCAAGCAACCACGCGAGGGTCAGCCCTGAGTCGATGATGTCTTCAACGATCAGCACGTGCTTGTCGTGCAGATCCGTATCGAGGTCTTTTCGAATCTGTACGACACCGCTCGATTTGGTTCCGGCGCCATACGAAGAGACGGCCATCCAGTCCATGGGAACCGGGGTGGGCAGCGCCCGTGAAAAATCGGCCATCACCATAACTGCGCCTTTGAGCACACCCACCAAAAGCAGGTCCTTGCCCTCGTAGTCGCTTGCGACTTGCGCGGCGATCTCGTCGAGCTTGTGAAGGATCTGCTCCTCGGTCACAAGAATGTCGGTCAGGTCGTCTCGAATTTCGGCCGCGCGCATAACAGCGAGTCTATGGCGCAGTCGCCGTTTCGTCAGAGTCAGTCGTCGTTGACGGTGCGTGCTGTGAACTCCAGCTGGTTGCCGATGCGGCGGGCCTGGCATCCCGGCAAATCGATGGCTCCCTGACCTGCCCAGCGCGTGACGAGACGCGCAACTTCAAGCGTTTGTGCCCTGGTGAGGCTTTGGTGGAACTCAGATGCGACCACGTGCCGAATGATGCGATTTCGCAGCGCAGCGGGGTTGGCGGCGAGGGCGAGCGCTGACACCGAGATGCCCGCTTCGGCATGCTCGACAATGTCTTCAATCGTCTCGTTGATCATCTCGTCGAACGCCTCCGCATCTTCACGCAGCTGCGCTGCTGTGCGCGCAAGCGCCTCGGCAATGCCGGGTCCGAGCTCAGCCTCAAGCACGGGCAACACTGTTGTGCGCACGCGCACGCGCGCGAAGCGCGGGTCGTCGTTGTGCGGGTCGTCCCAGGGCGCGAGGTGCTGCGCGGCGCTGGCGATTCGTGTCGTCTCACGGCGAATCTCGAGCAACGGACGCACGAGCGAGAGTCCGTCCAGCTCCGCTTCGACTGCCATTCCTTGCAGGCTGGCGGCACCCGATCCGCGCGCAAGCCCGAGCAGCACGGTCTCGGCTTGATCGTCGAGAGTGTGGCCAGTAAGCACCGCCACCGCACCCACCTCACGTGCAGCCTCACCGAGAGCGGCATAGCGAGCGCGTCGGGCGGATGCCTCTGGCCCGCCTTGGAGCTCGACTTCGACAGTAACCACGCGACTTTCCAGCCCTAGCGCACGGGCCTTGTCACTCGCATCGGCAGCGATTTGGGCAGAGCCGGGTTGCAACGAGTGATCCACTGTGACTGAGAGGGCCGTGATCAAGAGTTTCGGGGCTTCGAATGCAACGGCAGCGGCTAGCGCGAGCGAATCCGCGCCACCCGACACCGCGACGATCACCGTGTCGCCTGCCTGCATCGTTGACAGCACAGAGCGCACCGCCAACCGAACCTCGGCGACGGCGGGATCAAGGGGTTCACGATGTGCCACGGGGCTACGCTACCGGCGACGCCGGGGTGCCACTGATATCTGGATGGTCACGCGACTAGGCTGGACGGCGGCATCCCACAGATTTTGAAGGAGAACCCCATGGGCGCATACGACGCCGTTATCGAGATCCCTCGCAACAGCAAGATCAAATACGAAGTTGACCACGGCACTGGCCGCGTTTTTCTCGACCGCATCTTGTACACCCCGATGGGCTACCCCGCCAACTACGGGTTCTTCGAGAACACCCTCGGCGAAGACGGCGATCCCCTCGACGTGCTGGTTCTGCTTGACCACGATCTCGCCCCCGGCATCATTGCCAAGGTACGCCCCGTCGGCGTGCTGAAGATGAGCGACGAGGCCGGTGGAGACGACAAGGTCGTAGCCGTCATCGCGAAGGACCCGCGCTGGGATCACATTCAAGACATCTCAGACATCTCGCAGTACACGCAGAACGAGATTGGTCACTTCTTCGAGCACTACAAAGATCTTGAGCCTGGCAAGTGGGTCAAGGTCGATGAGTGGGCTGGAGCTGCCGAGGCCGAGCGTCTCGTCTCTGAGTCTTTTGTGCGCTTCGAGGAGCACGAGGGCGAGACTCGCACGCAGGGCGAGGGCGAATCGCCCAGCAGTCTGTAAAGGCATTTTTGAGGGGTGGATGCCGCGAGGCATCCACCCCTCGTCGTCTAAACCGAGATTCCTCGCGCCGACATGAAGCTGATCGGGTTCACAGGGAATCCGTTGACATAGGTCTCGAAGTGAAGGTGGCAGCCGAACGAGTTGCCCGTGTTTCCCTCGCTGGCGATGAGCTGCCCGGCGCTCACCGTTTGCCCACTACTGACGAAGATGCCGCCAGAACGAATGTGCGCATATCCGGTGCCGATATTGCCGCCGTGGTTGATCTTGATGTAGTTTCCGTAGCCGCCGTTGTAGCCGGCATATTCCACGGTGCCGCCATAGGCTGCGTAGATTGCCGAGCCACAGCCTGCGGCCAGGTCGACGCCGTAGTGATATCCGCTCGAGCAGTATCCGTTGCCGCATTGCACATAGCGAGCGCCATAGCCGGAACTCTGATAGCCCGTCGATGGACGCACCCAGCCCGAGCTCGAACTCGAACCTGAGCTGCTCGACCCGCTGCCGCTACTGCCGCTGCTGCTCCCGCTGCTGCCGCTACCACTGCTCCCACTGTTCGCTGCAGCGGCGGCTTTCGCTGCGGCGGCCGCAGCGGCGGCGAGACGCTCAGCTTCTTCTTTCGCCTTGCGCTCAGCTTCTTCTTTCGCCTTGCGCTCAGCCTCGATGCGAACGCGCTCGCCCTCCTGATACTCAGCCAGCGTGCGAGCAGACGTGTCTTGCAACGCTGCCAACTGCGCGTCAAGAGTGATCTTGCGCTCGGTCTGCTCGTCGAGTGCTGCCTGTGCGGCGTCGGCGGCCTCTTGCGCGGCCACCATCTTCTGCTCGGCGATCTTCTGCAACCGGTCGCGCTCAGCGCGCTGCAGTTCGGCTTGGTCGGTCAGGCTCTGGGCTGAATCGCGCGCGGTGATCGCCTCTGCGTAGACCGACTGGTTGCGCTCGATGAGCTTGTCCATCGTGCCCAGTCGAGCGAGCAGATCGTCGGCCGACGCAGCGGAACCCGAGAAAAACAGCTCCATCGACGTGTCGTCGCCGCCGTTGCGGTAGAGCTGAGCGGCGACGCGCCCGGCCTTGTTTGCCGTATCGAGGGCCAGCTGCGCCTGCTCGTCGGCTTGAGACTGAAGCTCGTCGGCGCGATAAGAAGCGTCGAAATACTCCTGCTGTGCTGTGTAGAAATCTTCAGAGGCTTGCTCTGCGAGAGCCTGTTTGGCTGCGACATCGTCAGCCAATGCTTGGATGAGCGCCTGGATGCGGGCGATCTCGGAAGCCTTGGATGACTCGTTCTTGCGCGCCTCTTCGACGTCGTCCCACGACGGGTAGGTCGCGGCAAAGGCCGGTGCGACGACGCCACCGAACAGTGCGCTGAAAGAAACGACGCTGAGAGCACCAAGGCCGAGAGCTGATCGACGGTTGAGAACTGAGCTGAAGCCGCGGCGTTCACGGTCGGTCGGAGCGCAGCCGCAGTCGTCTGCGACGTCTTCGGAAACCATCAATTCCTCCCGCCCGCGCCTAGTCACAACTTTCACATTAGCAACATGAGTCCCGAAATGGGTTTTTGTGTTGTCTATATCCTGCGCTCGTTCGCGCCCAAGCGCACCAGCCAGTCTCGATTGCGCTGAGAGTTAACCTGGTTCGGCGCGCCCTCGATTGGCACATTCATGAATGTTTGCGTATGCTTGACCCTCGGCAAGCCTGATCCCATCGGGCGACCCGGCCCCATCGTTTAGTGGCCTAGGACGCCGCCCTTTCACGGCGGTAGCACGGGTTCGAATCCCGTTGGGGTCACACTACAATTTAATATGCAAGGCCCTGTAGCGCAGCTGGTTAGCGTGCCGCCCTGTCACGGCGGAGGTCGCGGGTTCAAGTCCCGTCAGGGTCGCTCTGAGCGACGGGCCCTTTTTCGAGAGGGCCTTTCGTCTTAGATCGCGACGTTTTTCGAAATGCCGCGAGGCTCTGTAGCTCAGTTGGTAGAGCGTTCGACTGAAAATCGAGAGGTCACGGGATCGACGCCCGTCGGAGCCACTGGCCCTTTCCTAGGCTTCTACTGGGGGAGGGTCTTTTATTTTGCCCTCTCGGTCCCCGCGACACCCCCAGAGTGGGTAGCGTTTGTCTCGTGACTGCACCGATCGACGCCACTTCCACGTCCGCCTGGGCTGAACTCAGCGCCCACCACGAGGGTTTCTCCCCCGACCTGCGCTCTTGGTTCGCCAATGATCCTGGCCGCGTAGAGCGGCTCACCTTCGACCTCGCCGACCTGCGAGTCGATTTGTCAAAGAACCTCGTCACCGACGACATCGTGGCCTCGCTCGTGCGCCTCGCTGAGCAGACCGGTGTTGCCGAGCGCTATGCGGCGATGCTCGCTGGTGAGCACATCAACACCACCGAAGACCGTGCCGTGCTTCACACCGCGCTTCGCCGGCCCGCAGGCGCAAGCCCCGCACTCGTTGTAGACGGCCAGCAGATCGATGACGATGTGCAGCACGTGCTCGCCAAGATCGACGCATTCGCCGCCCGGGTTCGCAGTGGCGAGTGGAGGGGCGTGACCGGCAAGAAGGTGACGCACGTCGTCAATATCGGCATCGGCGGCAGTGACCTCGGCCCCGTCATGATCTACGAGGCACTCAAGCCCTACGCCGACGCGGGCATCGAAGCGCGCTTCGTGTCGAATATCGACCCGACAGACATTGCCCAGACGACGGCTGACCTCGACCCCGAGACAACCTTGTTCATCGTGGCGTCTAAAACCTTCACAACCCTCGAAACACTCACGAACGCGCGCCTCGCGCGCCAATGGCTCTGGACGAAGCTCGTCGAAGCCAGCGTGATCGCCGACGATGAAGCATCCCGAACAGACGCGGTTGCTCACCACTTCATCGCTGTGTCGACCGCGCTCGACAAGGTTGCGGACTTCGGCATCGACACCGCAAACGCATTCGGGTTCTGGGACTGGGTGGGCGGCCGCTATTCGGTCGACAGTGCCATCGGCACATCGCTGGCCATCACTCTCGGACCGGATGTATTCCGCGAGCTGCTCGCCGGCTTCCACGCCGTCGATGAGCACGTGCGCACGCAGCCTCTCCACGAGAATGTTCCGGTCCTTATGGGGCTGCTCAACATCTGGTACTCGAACTTTCTCGGATCGCAGTCGCACGCAGTGCTGCCCTACGCGCAGCAGATGCACCGCTTTGCGGCGTACCTGCAGCAGCTCACCATGGAGTCGAACGGCAAGTCAGTGCGCTGGGACGGGTCGCCCGTCACGACAGAGACTGGCGAGGTCTTCTGGGGCGAGCCGGGCACAAACGGTCAGCACGCTTTCTACCAGCTCATCCACCAGGGCACGCGGCTGATTCCCGCCGACTTCATCGCGTTCGTCAACCCGGCGTACCCGCGTGAAGACGGCGGTACCGATGTGCATGGGCTTTTCCTCGCGAACTTTCTGGCACAGACGAAAGCCCTCGCTTTTGGCAAGACCGCAGCCGAGGTCGAAGCCGAGGGCACGACCGGAGCACTGGTCGCAGCACGCACGTTTGACGGCAACCGCCCCACGACGTCAATCTTCGCTGCGTCGCTCACTCCATCGGTACTCGGACAGCTGGTGGGGCTCTACGAGCACATCACCTTCACCCAGGGTGTGATCTGGGGCATCAACTCGTTCGATCAGTGGGGAGTCGAGCTGGGCAAACAACTCGCCATGCAGATCGCTCCGGCGATCGAAGGTGACAGCGCCGCGATCGCCGCGCAAGATGCGTCAACCCAGTCACTCCTGGCGTACTACCGCGAACACCGCGACTGAGTCGGCGAGCGCTCAGCGCTCGAAGGTGACGTCCACCTGAATCTCGGCGGCAAGCTTCTCGATACCGTCTTGCACCTCCGCCAAATCGATCGATGCGGCTACCTTCGCCACCACGGTCGCCTCGAACAGGCGACCGCCGAACATGGCCGCATCTTTCGTCTCGGTGGTGAGTCGATCGATGCTGATGTCGTGGGCGCTCAGCACCGAAGAAATATCCCGAACGATGCCCGCTCGGTCGTTGCCGAGCACGCGCACAGTGACCATCTGCGCATCGCTCGCGCTCACGTCACTGTCTGCGCTCGTGTGCACGGTGACGGTGAGCAGACCTTCCAGAATGTCGAGCGCGGCACGCAGATCATCGGCTCGCTCGGGTGCCACTGACACCTGGATCACCCCCGCGAAGGTTCCCGCGAGCTCAGCGAGTTCGCTATTTTCCCAGTTGCCTCCGTGGTGCTCGACGATCTCTGCGATCTTGGCCACGAGGCCGGCTCTGTCATCTCCGACGACGGTCAAAATGAGAGTAGTCACACGGTCAGCGTAGTCGGGTATCGTCGCGTTTATGCTTGCCGTTGCGAACCCCCTGGCGCCCGCGAGCTACGACGTCATCTGGTCGATTGTGATGCTCGCAATCGCGGTTCTGACCGTCGTCGCAATGGTGTCTTGGTGGCGCGCGACCAAGTGGCTCAGTCTGACCGAACGACTGATGTGGGTGATGCTCATCGTCTTTGTTCCGCTGTTCGGTCCTCTCGCATGGTTCGCGATCGGACGCCGGTGCGTCGCACAAGCGTGCTCGCTCCCGAGCGACTCCGTCTAGAGCTCGCCGGGAGTCATCAGCTGCTCGTCGATCTCTTCTGCCAGCTGACGCGCCTTGCTGGGCGTCTCCCCCGGCTTCTTCGGCGCATAGACCACCAGCGAGTGGAAGACGAAACGTAAGACGAACGCAAACACCAGCGTGATCGCCGTGGCAATGACGGCTGAGAAGTGTCCGGATTCCACCATCAGCGCGATGATCGGGATTCTGATCAACGCCTCTGCGTTGTTGAAGGTGAATGACTTCACAAAGCGCATCCACATGCTGGAAGCTTCATCGCGCATGTCATGGAACACGAAGCGCTCTTGCAGCACGAAGTTGCCGAGGATCGTCGCTTCGGCCGCGATAATCGCCGCCCAGATGTAGTCGACGTCCAACCCGGTCAATGCCCAGACGATCGCCACGTTCGCGACGGCTCCGAGCGCACCGATCACCGCAAACAACGACATCTTTCCGAACCGCAGCGCGGTGAGCTGGGTGAGAAAGTGCAAGCCCTGACGCATCGACGCTTTCGACTCGCCCGCATGTCGGCCCGCGAAATCGAACGGTATCTCGGCGATGCGAAAGTTTCGACGCGCGAGAATCTCAAGCAGAATCTTGAATCCGCGCGGTTTCAGAACTGCCGTGTCGACCGAGCGACGATCGATCATGAAGAAGCCCGTCATTGGGTCTGCCACATCGTGCAGCCTGACGGGAAACATCGCCTTCGTCACGGCCGTCGATGCTTTCGACACCAGCACGCGCGTGCGGTCAGCGAGACCGTTGGCTGTGCCGCCACCTGCATACCGAGATGCGGTCACGATGTCGACATCGCCCTGAGAAAAGCGGTCCCAAAGTTCGATGATCTTTTCTGGTGGATGCTGAAGGTCGCCGTCGATCACAACACACAGATCGGCTTCGGCGGCAACGAAGCCTTCGACGACCGCTCCACCCAATCCGCCCTCGCGGGTTTCACGGTGGATGACGCGGACCGGCATGGTCGCGGTTTTCGCCACCTCGCGGATCACATTGGGCGTTGCATCCGTGCTGTCATCGACGAAAACAATCTCGGCGTCGAGGCGCGAAACGCTCGCCGTGACACGCCGAACAAGCTCCGCGATGTTCGGAGCCTCATTGAACGTGGGAACGATGATCGACAGTTGCACTATCTCTCATAGTCGCATGCCTGAGCGTTATGACACGAGTTCTGCACACACCGTTCAGAGCCCACCCGGAAAATTGGCCGCAGAATAGAAGCATGACTGATTCGACCACAATCACCCTTTTCGGCGCGGACTGGTGCCGCGACTGCGTACGCACGAAGGCACAGCTCGACACCCTCGGTGTCGAGTACACCTACGTTGACCTGGTCGCTGATCCTGCCGCGGCAGATGTGGCGCGCGAAGTTTCGGGTCGCACAAACATTCCGGTCGTTGTCTACCCCGACGCTTCTCACCACGTCGAGCCGTCTAACGCCGATGTCGAGTCGAAGCTGCGCGAGCTTTCGCTGATCTGAACACGCTGATCCCCCAGCGAGAAACACCGCGCGGCCGTAGGCTGAGCGTGTGAGCGAAGGCGTCGATCGAAATACCCGAGCCATCGAAGAGTCGGTAGTGACCGACTTTGCCGATCGCATGAGCTACGGCGGGTATCTCGATCTCGCCACGTTGCTGTCTGCGCAGCGCCCACTGAGCTCGCCCGAGCATCATGATGAGCTGCTGTTCATCATTCAGCACCAGACCACGGAACTGTGGCTCAAGCTGGTGTTGCATGAGCTTGGCGCGGCATGCACCTATCTGCGCGAGGACAACCTTGCGCCAGCACTCAAGTGCGTTGCGCGCGTGAAGCACATTCAGCGCACCCTCACGGAACAATGGTCGGTGCTGGCAACGTTGACTCCCGCCGAGTATGCCCAGTTTCGCGGCGTGCTGGGCAACGCGAGCGGCTTTCAATCTCCCCAATACCGGGCTATCGAGTTCACCTTGGGCAACAAGAACGCGGCGATGCTTCGTGTCTTCGAGAACGACCCTGCCGCATACGAACTGGTCAACTCTGCGTTGCAGGCCCCGAGCCTCTACGACGAGTTCCTTCGGCTACTCGCTCGCACGGGCTACGAGATTCCCACAGAGCTCCTTGAGCGTGACGTCACGCAAGCCTGGACGTTCTCGCCCGAGTTGGTGCCCGTGCTCACCGCCATCTACGAAGATCCCAAGTCCCATTGGGAGGCGTACGAGACTTGCGAAGAACTGGTCGACCTCGAGGACAACTTTCAGCTCTGGCGCTTCAGACACCTCAAGACTGTCGAACGAATCATCGGCTTCAAGCACGGCACCGGCGGATCCAGCGGAGTTCCCTTCTTGCAGCGAGCGCTCCAGCTGACCTTCTTTCCTGAACTGTTCGCAGTGCGCACCGAGATCGGCCGATGAACGGCGACCCGTTCGCCTTGCGTGCCCTGCTCGGCCCGAGTGCTGTGCTGTGCCGTGCGGCGTTGACTGGCAGCCATGGTGTCGCGTTGCCGCCACTTATCGATCACCACATTCACCTGCACCTCATCGATGAGTCAGGATTCGCCGCGGGTGGCATCGCTGGGGTGGTGGATCTCGGAGGCGATCCCGTCGCGCTTGCTCGGCGCCCTCTCGACCATATTCCGCGTCTGGCCTATGCCGGTGCCATTCTCACTCCCCGGGGCGGGTATCCCACCGGACGCACGTGGGCTCCCGACACCATCTGGCGCGAGGTCACTGATTCCTCACTGCATCCGGGCATCGCGGGCGGCGCAGCAACGGCGGTCCAAGAGCAGGCGACATTCGGTGCCGCCGTCATCAAGGTTGCTCTGCACGCTGGCACCGCGGCCTTCGATGCGATGACCCTTGGCGCGATCGTTGAAGTCGCGCATGAGAACTCGCTCCCCGTCGTGGCTCATGTGCAAGGAGAGGGCATGCTCCGTCTCGCTCTCGATGCCCAAGTCGATGTGCTGGCTCACACTCCCTTCAGCGAGGCGCTCACCCCCGATCTGGTGGGCGAATGCGTCGAAGCTGGCCAACAGTGGATCTCAACGCTCGACATCCATCGGGATGACCCCGCGGCGATCTCACATGCAACGCAGAACCTCACCACCTTCGCCGCCGCTGGCGGCCATGTGCTCTACGGCACGGATCTTGGCAATGGCGATCTGCCCGTCGGCATCAACGTGCGCGAGGTCGCGGCGATGAACGCGGCAGGAATTCAGGGCAGCGCACTGATCGACACCCTCATCGACGCCTGGCCCTACAACGATGCCTTGGCAGGCGTCGCCACCTTCGTTCCCGGCGACCCGCCCGCGTCGATCGAACACATCCCGCGATGGCTGGCGAACGCCACCGTCGTTCCACACGAGGAGCTGGTGCATGATGACTGAGACCGAGTATTCGCAGGCGATCGAAGACTTCGCCTCGGCCGCAGCTGCGCTTGACCTCGCTGACGGTCTAAGTGAAGTGCGCGGCGAGTTCGTGGGTGCCGACACATCGCTGGTGTACTTCGACGGCAACTCACTGGGGCGTCCGCTGCGGGCCAGCGTGGCGCGCTTGACGTCGTTCGTCGAGCAAGAGTGGGGCGGTCGCCTCATTCGAGGCTGGGATGAAGCCTGGATGCAACTTCCTTTCGAAATCGGCGACTCGATCGGCCGGGCAGCGATCGGCGCAGCGGCGGGTCAGACTGTGGTCGGCGACTCCACCACGGTGCTGCTCTACAAATTGCTTCGCGCGGCGTTCGACACACAGCATGCGGCAGACCCGGCACGCGTCGAGATCGTGGTCGACCGCGATAACTTTCCCACCGATCGTTACCTCGTCGAAGGGATCGCGCGAGAGCGTGGCGGGCGCGTGCGCTGGATCGACGTCGATCTCAACGGCGGTGTCACGGCCGACGCGCTGAGCGCAGCGGTAGGAGCCGAAACCGCGGTGGTCTTGCTGTCGCACGTGGCGTACCGCTCGGGCTATCTTGCTGACGCGCCTGCTCTCACCGCCATCGCGCACGACGCTGGCGCACTCATTCTGTGGGACCTGTGCCACTCCGCTGGCTCCGTACCAGTGCACGCCGATGAGTGGGGCTTTGACCTCGCCGTCGGCTGCACCTACAAATACCTCAACGGCGGGCCGGGCTCGCCCGCGTTCGCTTATGTCGCGTCGCATCTGCACAACTCGTTGACACAACCCATCCAAGGCTGGATGGGCACAGCAGACGTCTTCGCGATGGGGCCCGAGTATCGCCCGGCCGAGGGCATGCGGCGGTTTGTGTCGGGCACACCGCCGATCACCGGCATGCTTGCCATGCAAGACACACTGATGCTGATCGAGCGCGTCGGCATCGCCGCAGTGCGCGAAAAGTCTGTACAACTGACCGAGTTCGCGCTGCGCGTGAGCGACGCACTGCTTTCTCCGCTGGGAGTCACTGTCGCCTCCCCCCGCGAGGCCGACCGGCGCGGAGGGCACATCACCCTCTCGCATCCGACAATGCGCGAGGTGACCGCAGCGCTGTGGCAGAACGACATCATTCCCGATTACCGCGACCCACACGGGCTGCGCATTGGACTATCGCCGCTGTCTACGTCATTCGAAGAGGTACTCGAAGGACTCGCCGCCGTGCGACTCGCAGTAGAAGCGGCGACACCTCGCGGCTAAACGCTCTCGAACGGTGAGAATCGCCGCACAGAGACTTACACTTCTGCGATGAGCAATGATGCCCACGGCGCCGCGAACGATACGCCTGCGCGCGACACGGAATCGGTACTGCAGACGCCTGCGACCACACGACGCTTGCCCGGCAGCACCATCTGGCGCTACGCGATCGGATCTCTCGGCACCGGTGGCTTCGCCACCCTTCCGGGGCTCGTGCTCACTTATTACATGACCGACTCGCTCGGGATCGCAGCATTAGTCGCGGGCCTAGTCATTGCGGGCGCCAAGGTCTGGGATGTCGTCATCGACCCGATTATCGGCGCGATGACCGACCGAGACTTGATTCACAACGGTACGCGGCGGCGTCTCATGCTCGTCGGCGCACTCTCGTTGCCGGTGTTCTTCGCACTCACCTTCGCCGTGCCGCCGTCACTGGGCCCGGTCATCGGCGCAATCTGGATCGTCATCGCGTTCACTGCCACCGCGACCGCGTTCAGCCTGTTTCAAGTGCCCTACATCGCCCTGCCTGCAGAGTTGACCCCCGACTACAACGAGCGAACACGTCTGCTGACGTGGCGGGTCGTCGTGCTGACGTTCGCCATCCTGCTGTTCGGCGCTGGCGGCCCCGCGCTGCGCCGCACTACCGACGATCCGGTCACCGGCTATCTCGTAATGGGCATCATCGCGGGGTTGGTCATCGGGGTCGGGATGCTGCTCGCCACCACCGTGACTCGCCGCGCCGCACGCAGCAGCATCCAGCCCTCTTCATCAGCGTCCACACCGATCGCACCGACTGCGCCTCCTCCTCGCACGAGCATTCGCGTGCACTACGCGGCGGGTATCGCGGCGCTTCGTCGCAGCGGGGCTTTTCGCGCGTTGCTTGCCACGTTCGTGCTGCAGGCTTTGGCGACCGGCCTCATGCTGGCCGGTGCTCAGTACGTCGCGACCTGGGTGCTCCACTCGGAAGCCGCCGTTGAGCTGCTTTTCGTGGCGCTCATCGCGCCAGCGCTGTTCGCGGCTCCGGTGTGGGGCGCGATTGCTCGTCGCATTGGCAAGGAACGCTCCTTTGCAATCTCGAGCGTCGTCTTCGCGATCGCCGCATTGACGATCGTTCTTGCGCTCTGGGTACCAGGCGAGTGGGTTTACGCGCCGGTTGCCGTGAGTGGAATCGCGTACGCGGGCATGCAGTCTTTGCCGATGGCCATGCTTCCCGATGTGATCTCGGCAGACGAGCGCGCCTACGGTGCGGGCCAAGCCGGTGCGTTCAGCGGTGTGTGGACGGCCGGCGAGACGGTCGGTTTCGCACTCGGCGCCACCACACTCTCGATCACCCTCACCGCAACCGGTTACATCTCCTCCACCGCGAGCGAATTGGTAATCCAACCCGATGCCGCCGTGACAGGAATTGTTGTGAGCTTCAGCGTTGTTCCAGCGATCCTCATCGCCATCAGTCTGATCACCCTCGCCAAGTACCCGCTGCGACGAGCCGACATAGACTGATCACTCGCACAAAGGAGAGCGCATTGCCTGAGGTATCGCCAAAGACGCCAGCCAAATCCGCTGCGAAGCGGCCGCCCGTAGCGAAATCCGGGCTCTCCGCCGACGTACGTGAAGCGCTCGATGCCGATATCGATCGGCTTGAGACCGGCGCACAGATGTGGCGTCACCTGACTCTGTCGCAGCGCGCGACACTGATGGAGCGGCTCGCCTCATCAGTAGGCGCAGTCGCCGAGGAGTGGGCCGACACGGCCGCCAACTCGAAAGAGCTCGAGCCTGGCCACCCGTTACGCGGCGAAGAGTGGCTGTCAGGCCCCTACGGCACGCTGACTTCTCTTGAGGTATACCGCTCGACGCTTCGCACGCTCGCCGAAGGCCAGAGCCCTCTTAGCGGGGTGAAGATCGACACGGCCGCTGGTGGCCGCACCCGCGCCCATGTGTTTCCCCTTTCCCGTGTGGATTCTCTTCTTCTTTCGGGCTACACCGGCGAAATCTGGTTTGAGCCTGGCGTCACACCGCGTGACGCTCGGGAAGAAGCTGGCCTCGCGCAGCTCACGCCTTCAGACTCGGGTGGTGTCGGTCTGGTATTGGGAGCTGGAAACATCACCTCGATTCCCGTGCTCGACGTCATCTATGAACTACTCGCACACAATCGTGTGGCGTTGTTGAAGGTCAACCCCACTCAAGATTCACTCGTGCCGGTCTTCGAACGCGCCCTCGCGCCACTTATCGAGCCAGGATTCTTGAAGATCATCCGAGGCGACGGCGCAGTGGGCGCGTATCTCACGACCCACCCGCGGATTTCGCACGTGCACATCACCGGCGCAGCAACCACATTCGACGCCATTGTTTGGGGGCCTTCGAAAGGTGCCGGCTCTGCGGCAACCACCAAGCGTCGTCGTGAGAACAAGCCCAAACTGACTAAACCCATCACCGCCGAACTGGGTGGAGTTTCACCCATCATCGTGGTGCCAGGCAAGTGGACCGACGCAGACCTGAAGTTTCAGGCCGAGCACATCACCACCATGCGATTGCAGAATTCCGGGCACAACTGCATCGCGGGGCAAGTCGTCATCGTTAGCGCCGACTGGGCACAGCGCGAGGACTTTCTTGTTGCGTTGCGCAGGGCATATGATGCCGCCCCCCGCCGCTCAGCGTGGTATCCACGCAGCAACGAGAAGCTCGAAACCGCGGGTTCTACCTATCCCAACGCCGACTGGTGTGCCGGGGGCACCCGCGCGCTCATTGAAATCGGTGCCGACGATGACGCGAGCGCGCTCGAGACGACGGAGTACTTCGCCCCGGTGCTGGGCGTTGTCACGCTTACCGGTAACGGACAAGAGTTCCTCGACGCAGCTGTGGCTCACGCCAACGACAACCTCATCGGAACGCTTGGCGCGAACGTCATTGTTGATCCGCGCACGCTCGATGCGCTCGGCGATAGTTTCGAACGGTCGATGGCCGACCTGCGCTACGGCACCATCGCTATCAACGCCTGGACCGCGCTCGGATTCTTGACCCCGACCCTGTCGTGGGGCGGCTTTCCCGGCGCGAGTCTCGAAAACGTCGAAAGCGGGATCGGCATTGTGCACAACGCGCTGTTGCTCGACCGTGTCGAGCGTTCAATCGTGCGCGGTCCATTCCGCCCATTCCCTCGCTCGGTAGGCGCGGTGTTGCGGCCTGGCACGTTTTCGGTGTTGCCGAAACCGCCGTGGTTTGTCACCTCGCGGACCGGTGCAAGCGTGAGCGAAGGCCTCACTCGTTTCCGCATCGACCGCAACTGGGGCGGACTCGCGAAGACCCTCACGAAGGCATTCGGCGCATGAGCAAGCGTCGCTATTCCCTCGACGCAGACTATGTGATCGTCGGCGCAGGCTCAGCGGGCGCGGCGCTTGCGGCCCGTCTCAGCGAAGACCCAAGAATTTCAGTGCTTCTGCTCGAAGCTGGCGAGGCCGACAAGGCGCTCGAGTTGCACATTCCAGCCGCTTTCTCGAAGCTCTTCCGAGGAAAGTACGACTGGAACTACGACACCGTCGCGCAATCTTCCCTGAATGGCCGAACGGTGTTCTGGCCTCGAGGAAAGACGCTCGGCGGCTCGTCATCGCTCAACGCCATGATGTGGGTGCGCGGCTTCGCCGCGGACTATGACGAGTGGGCGGATGTCGCCGGAGACAGCTGGTCATGGGATGCGCTGACCCCCTATTTCATGAGGGCCGAAGACAACGAAACTGTCAGCCACAAGACCCAGGGAACCGGCGGCCCGCAGCGCATCGAGAACCAGCGCGATCCCCGCCCTCACACAGCCGCGTTCCTCGAAGCCGCGCGCGAAGCAGGCCACGAAGTCGTGCCAGCAAACCAGCCCACCGGCCTCGGCTTCAGCCAAACCATGGTGGCGCAGCGGCGAGGAGCACGAGCATCCACCGCTGACGCCTACCTGCGTCCGGCAGGCAAGCGAAAAAACCTGCGCGTGGTCACCGGCGCATTCGTGCGACGCGTCACCTTCAGCACTGACACCGTTCCTGAGGCAACCGGCGTCTACGTTGAAATCAACGGCGTCACCCGTCACGCCCGCGCGAGTCGCGAAGTGATCCTCTGCGGTGGCGCGGTCAACACCCCGCAGCTTCTGATGCTGAGCGGCGTGGGACCAGCCCAGCACTTGGCTGATCATGGCATCGCGCTCGTCGCGGAGTCCCCCGACGTCGGCAGCAACCTTCAAGATCATCTCGTCGCCGGACTGGCGCCCGGGGCACTCGGCGGCACCCTGTATTCCGCGGAGAGCGCGTGGCAGCTCGCGCGCTATCTCACCAAACGCATGGGCATGCTCAGCTCGAATGTCGCCGAAGCGTGCGGCTTCGTACGCACGCCGGTCGCGGATACGACCGGAATGACCGCGGGCTTGGCTGACATCGAGATCATCTTCGCCGCCGCTCCCTATGTCGGCGAGGGGCTCGTGCCGTTGCCCGCTGAGGGCCTCACGGTTGGGGCGATCCTGATGCGACCGCGCAGCCGCGGCACCATTCGCCTGGCCTCGGCAGATCCCCATGTCAAGGCCGTTATCGACCCCGCATACTTGTCAGACCCAGAGGGTATCGACCGAGCGACGCTGATTGCTGGACTTGCCGAGTGCGAGCGCCTCATCGCCACCGACGCGTTGCAAGCGGTCTGCAATGGTGAGTGGGTCCAGCCCGCTGACGGCGCAACGATGAGTGCCGCCGAGCGGGCAGAGCTCGCCGTCGATCAGTATTCGCACACGCTTTACCACCCGGTGGGAACGGCACGCATGGGTCTAGATGATGCCGCTGTCGTTGACCCAGAGCTGCGGGTGCGAGGGGTGCACGGTCTGCGCGTGGTCGACGCCTCGGTGATGCCGACGATCATCCGCGGGCACACCAACGCCCCCGCGATTGCGATCGGCGAGCGCGCCGCCGATCTGATCCTCGAGCGCAAAGCGCCCAAATAGAACTGCCCCTCAGCAGAAGCGGAAGGGCAGTTCGAAGCATGGATGCTGCAGGTCAGCGACCTGAACGGCGGTTGCCGCCGTTCTCGCGGACCACCGAGCCAACCATCAAGCTCGACGAGCCGCCCGCGTGCGAGGCGCGACGCGAACCCGACTGACGAGGCTTGCCGGCCGGCGCTGCATCCCGGTGGGAGCTGTCGCGGTGGGGAGCCGCGTGCTGCTGGCCTGAACGCTGACCACCGCTCGATGAGCCGCCCTGGCCTGAACGCTGTCCACCCGAACGCTGGCCACCGCCGGCTGCTTCAGAGCTGCGCTGTGCGGGGCGTCCCGACCGGTCACGACGAGGCTGTGACTGACCGCCGCCTTCGCGTGCGGCGCGCTTGCGCTGTGCGTTTGCACCCTGGCTGCGGCCGCCACCGCGTTGCGGCTCGACCTTCGGGGCAGGCTTGACGTACGCGGCAACCGTACCGACGAGCGCGGCTACCTCGGGCGAAGTCGGCGTCACGCGCGTGGGAGGGACCGTGATCGCGGCCTTGCGCAGCAACTGAGCGACGTCCTTCTCTTGACCGGGTAGAACCAGCGTAACCACGGCGCCTTCGGCGCCAGCACGAGCCGTGCGACCCGAGCGGTGCAGGTACGCCTTGTGTTCCATGGGCGGGTCAACGTGAATGACTAGTTCGACGTCGTCGACGTGCACGCCACGAGCGGCGACGTCGGTGGCGACGAGAACCTTGGCGGCGCCCGACGAGAACGCAGCGAGGTTGCGGTCACGCGCGGGCTGCGAGAGGTTTCCGTGCAGATCAACCGCGGGAATACCGGCGGCGGTGAGCTTTTGCGCGAGCTTCTTGGCCTGGTGCTTGGTGCGCATGAAGAGAATCCGACGACCGGTGCCGGAGGCAAGCGTGCGGATGACTTCGTTCTTCGAGTCGACGCCATCGAGCGTGAAGACGTGGTGGGTCATTGCGGCAACGGGCGAGTTGGCCTCATCGACCGAGTGAAGCACCTCGTTCTGCAAGAAACGATTGACGAGCTTGTCTACGCCATTGTCAAGCGTGGCGCTGAACAGAAGCCGCTGCCCCCCGGTCGGCGTTGCCGACAAGATGCGGGTAACACCGGGCAGGAATCCGAGGTCAGCCATGTGGTCGGCCTCGTCGATGACGGTGATCTCGATAGCGTTCAACTTCACGAAGCCCTGCTTCATGAGGTCTTCAAGGCGACCAGGGCACGCGACGATGATGTCGACGCCCGATTTGAGGGCCTGCACCTGACGGTTCTGGTTGATGCCGCCGAAGATCGTGGTGGTAGTCATCCCATAGGCCTTGGCAAGCGGCTCGAGAACCGCATTGATCTGGGTGGCCAGCTCGCGGGTCGGTGCGAGCACCAAGCCGAGAGGCAGGCCAGCACGGCGGCGACCGCCTGCCAGTTCGGTGCCGAGTCGCGCCACCATCGGAATCGAGAAGGCGAGAGTCTTGCCCGAGCCCGTCTTTCCACGACCGAGCACGTCGCGACCAGCAAGCGTGTCAGGGAGCGTATCTACCTGAATCGGAAAGGCGTTGGTTTTGCCCTCGGCCGCAAGGATGTTGACGAGGGGCTGTGGCACGTTGAGCGTGCTGAATGTGACATCAGTCATTGAGGATTCGTTCTCCGGGCACAGATACGCGCCCTATTCGGTGGCCCGAGTCAAATTTTGACCTGGGGTCGCCGTGCGAAAGTTTCAGCCAGCAACGTCTGGGAGTGTGTCTACAGACGGCGGCGAGGGAGCGTTCTACGACGCAAGAAGCGCATCGGAGCGCTGCAAGAGTCCTCAGTCTACCAGAGACGCAGCCTCTGCCAGAGACAGAGGCTGCGTCTCTGGCAGAGATTCATAACCGGTGGGTTCATGCGCTGCCGCAGGCGTTTCATCGGCGGCAAACTTGTCGGTCGCGGCGCGTAGCACCGCCGCAATCCCCGGCTCGGTGGCGGCGTGCGAAGCATCCGAGATCATGAAGAACTCGGCCTCGGGCCACGCCCGGTGCAGGTCCCACGCTGTCATCGGCGGCGTGCACATGTCGTAACGGCCCTGCACGATCACGGCCGGAATGTGCCGAATCGCATCCACGCCACCAATCAGCTGGCCTTCGTCAAACCAGCCACCGTGCATGAAGTAATGGTTCTCAATCCGTGCGAATGCGGTTGCTCCAGCGGGGTCGGTCATGTCGCCGACCAGCTCAGGGCCAGGAAGCAAAGTCAGCGTGGACGCTTCCCACCTCGACCATGCGACTCCAGCAGGAATATGCACGGCAGGGTCTGGATCGCTGAGTCGCCGATGGTAGGCCTCGATCATGCGGGAACGCTCGAGCACCGGAATCGGTGCAATGAAGTCTTCCCAGAGGTCGGGGTATACGGCTCCTGCGCCACCCTCATAGAACCATTCGAGTTCGTGTCGGCGAAGGGTGAAGATGCCACGCAGCACAATCTCACTCACCGCGTCGGGATGCGACTGGGCGTAAGCGAGTGCGAGCGCGCTGCCCCATGAGCCACCGAAGACCTGCCATTTCGCGATGCCAAGGTTTCGGCGCAACAACTCGATGTCTGCAACAAGGTGCCACGTTGTGTTGAAGCGAAGATCGGCCTCGGGGTCACTCGCGTGCGGGGTCGACTTTCCGCATCCTCGCTGATCCAAAAGAATAATTCGATAGCGCTCGGGGTCAAAGAATCGACGTTGCCACGATGAGGTCCCGCCGCCGGGGCCACCGTGCAGAAAAACGACAGGCTTGCCCTTGGGGTTGCCGCTCTGTTCCCAGTAGACGCGATTGCCCTCGCCCGCGATCAGCTGTCCGGTCTCGTACGGTTCGATGTCGGGGTAAAGGATGTCATCCAGTGAGTCGTTCATCGGCTTCTTCCGGCTTTCTCGCACTGTCGCCATTGGCAGTGCGCAATGATCATCATGGCTCACGGTACCGCGCGCAACCCGGTAGAGCGAGGGGCCCTGGCCTGCGGGCCCTCATTTGCATTGCAATCAGTTCTAGGCTCGCACCATGGAAAAGATTCCCACCACGGTGACGATCACCGGCGCAGGCGGTCAGATCGGTTATGCGTTGCTCTTCCGCATCGCTGCGGGAGCGATGCTCGGTGCCGATCAGCCGGTTCGCTTGCGTTTGCTCGAGATTCCTGCCGGGGTGCGGGCTGCTGAGGGTGCAGCGCTCGAATTGCAGGATTGCGCCTTCGAATTGCTGCGGGGAGTCGAGGTCACTGACGACCCACTCACTGCCTTCAATGGGTGCAACATTGCGCTGCTCGTTGGTGCCCGCCCCCGAGGGCCGGGCATGGAACGGGCCGATCTGCTGGCGGCCAACGCCGGCATCTTCGGCCCCCAGGGCAAGGCGCTTGCCGCTGCCGCTGCGAGCGACGTCCGGGCGGTCGTGGTGGGAAACCCTGCCAACACCAATGCGCTGATCGCCGCCTCAGCAGCTGCGCCCGAGATTCCCGCCGATCGCTTCAGTGCTCTGACCCGCCTTGACCATAACCGCGCGGTCGGACTCATCGCCGCAACCCTGAACGTGCGCCCCGACGATATCGCTGACGTCACAATCTGGGGAAACCACTCTGCCACGCAGTTTGCCGATACCACCCACGCGACCGTCAGAGGCGAATCGGTGGATGCCGCTCTTGCCAGGCACTTCGGCAGCGAACAAGCGGCGATGAGGTGGCTCGACAACGACTTCATCCCTCGGGTGGCCAAACGCGGAGCGGAGATCATCGAGGTACGCGGATCGTCGTCGGTGGCATCGGCTGCGAACGCCACGATCGCTCACGTGCGCGATGAGCAGTTGGGCATGTCGCACGGCTGGACGTCTGCGGCGGTGCTCTCTCAGGGCGAGTATGACGTTCCCGAAGGCATCGTTTGCTCGTTCCCGGTCACCTCAAACGGAAACGGCTACCGAATCGTCGAGAACCTCTCGCTCACCGACCGTCAACGCGCCAGACTGCGCACCTCGGTTGAAGAGCTTTCGGCGGAGCGCGACGCCGTACGAGACCTCGGAGTGCTCTGAGATGGAAGTGCTGCTGATAGCGCTTGGCGTCGTCGTCGTGATCGCGCTGGCGACGGCGGTTGCTCCGCGCGTCAGGATCGCGGGCCCGATGATTCTGGTCGCGATCGGTATCGGTGTGGGATTGCTGCCGGCGGTCGACGTGCCCGAGGTTGACCCGGAGTGGATCTTGGTGGGGGTTTTGCCACCGTTGCTTTACGCCGCGGCGGTGCGCCTTCCCGCGCTCGAGTTTCGGCGTGACTTCGGTCCCATCGCCGGTTTGGCCTTTGTGCTCGTGATCTTGACTTCGCTCGCGCTGGGAGCGTTCTTCATTGCTGTCATTCCGGGCATCGATCCGCTGATTGCCATCGCGTTGGGGGCGATTCTCAGCCCGACCGATGCGGTGGCGACTGCAATCGCGAGACGCGCTGGCATCTCTCGGCGCGTGGTGACCATGCTCGAAGGAGAGAGCCTGCTGAACGACGCAACAGCCCTGGTGTTGCTACGCACCATGGTCGCGGCCGCCGCGGTCGCGACCAGCACTGTCGCCGACACCAGCGTCAGCTTTCTTCCGGCGTTTGCATGGGGCGTAATCGCCGCGGTAGTCATCGGGGCCATTGTCGGTCTCGCGAACCTGCGCCTACGGTCGAAAATCTCGAATCCGCCCGCGAACACCGCCCTCGCTTTTGTTGTGCCGTTCATCGCCTACCTGCCGACGGAAGAGCTGGGAGGGTCTGGGCTCGTCGCTGCGGTCGTTGCGGGAATCGTCACCGGCCAGGGCGCCGCACGCTATTTCTCACCCGAGCAGCGCCGATCTGACGAAGCCACGTGGAAGACGCTTGAAGTCATGCTCGAAGGTGGTGTGTTCCTGCTGATGGGGCTGGAGCTCAACGCGATCATCGACGGCAACTTCGCGAACAACGGTGGCATCGGCACCGGATTGATACTCGCTGGCGGAGCATTCTTCATCATTTTGCTGATGCGCACCGGTTACGTCACTCTTCTGGTGTGGATTCAGGGGCGTCGGGCGACGACAGTTCAGCGCAAACGGCTCGCTCACATCAGCGACCGCATTGATGACATTGCGACGCGTCCCGAGAGCGACGGTGGTCTGCGCGCGCGCTTCGACGGTCCACGCTCAGCTCGCAGCATCGCTTCAATGCGCAAGCGGCTCGCGAGTGCCATGCGCGACCTGGATTACTACCAAGCCACCGCGCTCGGATGGAAGCATGGCGCGGTGATCGTGTGGGCGGGCATGCGAGGCGTTGTCACGCTAGCCGCTGCCCAGACGCTTCCCCGCGAGCTTCCCGGTCGCGACCTGCTGATCTTCGTCGCATTCACCGTTGCGGTCGGTTCACTCGCGATCCAGGGCCTCACGCTGCCCTGGGTAGTCAAGCTGCTGAAGTTTCCCCGCTCAGAGAACACCGAGCGGGCGGGGCGCGCCGAGCAGGAGCAGATCGATGACGCGCTCCGCGATGCGGCTGCCGCGGCGGTCGGCCACGCGTCACTCAAACAGCGCGACGGATCGCCGTTTTCTGAAGCGATGATGAAGTCCGTGAACGCGAAGCTGCTTCAACCCCGTGAGTTGAGATCGGGCGACGCACACACCTATTACGAGCTGCGACTCGCGATCTTGCGAGCAATGCGCGCTCGGCTGAATGAGCTGGCGAGAGGCGGTCACTACAGCACCGAAGCGCTGCGCCAAGCGCTCGCAGAGTTGGATGCTGATGAGCTCAGCGTGCAGCTGCGGCTCGAGAGCGAGTGACGTGGTTGGCGGATCGGGCTGTGCTGGGCGAGAATGAGAACCGACGAAGAGGTATCTCCATGAGCGAGACGGCAATGACTCCCGCAACCGACGGCATCCGCACCCCCAGCGATCACGCGCATCCCGAAACCGCGCCGCTCCACTTGCCCCACCCCGCTGCCGACTGCCCGCGTTGCTTCACCGAGCTTCAAGCCGACCGGCATTGGTGGCAGGCCCGCCCCTCGGGTGCACGGCTCGTCGGACTCGTGATCTCACGTGACGACATGCCGTCCGTGGTTGATCAGCGAAACGAGCTCACTCGGTTTGGAGTGCCGATCGAAGGATTCCGCCACCCTGCGCCCGAGACGCTCGAATCGTGGGAAGAGCGACTCGTCCGCCTTTTCGGCACTCTCAAAGGTGGCGATGTGCTCGTGGTCGCCAATATGCACGCGCTGGGCCGCGATATCGAAGAAGAGCGGCGAACAATCGCCGCGCTACGCAATCGCGGGGTCATGGTGAAGGTGCTCAGTCACACTGGTCGCCACCTCGCCGACCCCGTCGCTGTCGCCGTCGCCGTCGCCGAGCAGTAAAACCCGCTCGAGGCGCGCCCTTCAGCCGCCGACGTATTCGCGCAGATGTGTCGCGGTGAGCGTATCTGACGACGCAACGAGGTCAGCGGGCGTGCCTTCGAACACGACTTCGCCACCGCCCCGGCCCGCCCCTGGGCCCAGATCAATGATCCAGTCGGCGTGCGCCATCACCGCCTGATGATGCTCGATCACAATCACGCTGTTGCCTGACTCGACAAGCCTGTCGAGCATGCCAAGCAGATTGTCAACGTCAGCGAGGTGAAGTCCGGTCGTGGGCTCGTCAAGCACATAGATCGCGCCCTTCTTAGCCATAAAGATCGCCAGCTTCAGCCGCTGGCGTTCTCCGCCCGAGAGGGTACTGAGCGCCTGACCGAGCGTGATGTACCCGATTCCCACGTCGATCATGCGGGTGAGCGTGGTGTGGCTTGCGCCCTTCTTTGGCAAGAACTCCTCTGCCTCGGCCACGGTCATTGCCATGACCTCCTTTATGTTCTTGCCGTCAAGCAAGTACTCGAGCACCTCATCAGCAAAGCCACTGCCCTCGCAGAGGTCACAGCGAGTCTCCACCGTCGAAGCGAAGCCGAGCTCGGTGATGATCACACCCAGCCCCTTGCATGCGATGCACGCACCTTCGGAGTTTGCGCTGAACAGTGCCGGTTTGACGCCGTTCGCCTTGGCGAAAGCGGTGCGAATCCCGTCGAGCAATCCCGTGTAGGTCGCTGGGCTGCTGCGGCGAGAACCTTTGATGGCCGACTGATCGACGACGATGACATCGTCGAACGCGGGCAGATTGCCGTGGATGAGTGACGATTTTCCCGACCCTGCCACTCCTGTCACGACGGTCAGTACCCCCAGTGGCACATCGACGCTGACATTCTTCAGGTTGTGCTGCGCGGCATCCCGAATCTCCAGCGCCCCCTTCGGCGCGCGAGTGGCCTCTTTCAGGGTCGCACGGTGGTCAAGGTAGCGGCCGGTCAGGGTGTCTGAGGCGCGAAGGGCGGCGACGGTACCGCTGAACTGCACCTCGCCGCCCGCACGACCCGCGCCCGGGCCAAGGTCGACGACGTAGTCGGCGATATCGATGACCTCGGGCTTGTGTTCGACAACAAGAACGGTGTTTCCCTTGTCTCTCAGCTGGCGAAGCAGGTCATTCATGCGCTGAATGTCGTGCGGGTGCAAGCCGGCGGTCGGCTCATCAAACACGTAGGTAATGTCAGTCAGCGAGGAGCCGAGGTGCCGAATCATCTTTGTGCGCTGAGCTTCACCACCAGAGAGGGTTCCCGACGCTCGGTCGAGCGAGAGATAGCCGAGACCAATCTCGACGAACGAATCGATGAGCTGTTGCAAGCTGACCAGCAGCGGCGCGACCTGGGGATCTTTGATCGAACGCAGCCATGTGGCCAGATCAGTGATCTGCATCTCGGCTGCGTCGGCAATACTGACGCCGTCGATCTTCGAATCTCGCGTGGCCCGTGCAAGCCGTGTGCCCTCGCACTCTGGGCAAGCTAGGAATTTGACAGCCCGGTCAACGAACGCGCGAATGTGCGGCTGCAGAGCATCGCGGTCTTTTTGGAGCATCGACTTGGTGATCTTTGGCACCAGACCCTCATAGGTCATGTTGATGTTTTGGATCTTGATCTTGGTGGGCTCTTTGTAGAGAAAGTCATTGAGCTGCTCCTCAGTGAAATCCCTGATGGGCACGTCTGCGGGGTACAGCCCGGACTCGCTGAAACCTCGCACCATCCAGCCATCGGCGCTGTAGCCGGGGATCGTGATGGCACCGTCAATGAGCGACTTCTCGCGGTCGAACAGTTCGTCAAGGTCGACGTCGCTGACCTGCCCTAGTCCTTGGCAGTGCGGGCACATTCCGCCGGCTACCGAGAATGACCGGGCCTCGTTCTTACCGGTCGCGGTCTTGATGCGCCCGCTGCCGCTGACCGATGGCACATTGAACGAATAGGCCTGAGGCGAGCCGATGTGAGGGGTGGCGATACGGCTGAACAGCAAGCGGAGCATGGCGTGTGCATCGGTTGCGGTCCCGACCGTCGATCGGGCGTTGGCGCCCATCCGCTCCTGATCTACCAAAATCGCCGGGCTCAGATTCTCGAGCGCATCAACTTCAGGACGATTCATCTGTCCCATGAACTGCTGCACAAATGTGGGGTAGGTCTCGTTGATGAGACGCTGTGACTCATTTGCTATCGTGCCGAACACGAGCGAAGACTTGCCCGATCCGCTCACACCGGTAAAGACACTCAATCGCCGTTTGGGAATCTCGACGCTCACGTTCTTGAGGTTGTTCTCGCGCGCGCCGACGACGCGAATCACCTCGTGAGAATCAGCGATGTGTCCGGATGCCTCGGTCATGAGTTTCCTCTCGTCGTGCCACCTACATTCTGGCGCGCATCGTCGACATTACGCTCGAGGCTCAGGCAGATGCTGCTCGCCAGCAACCCGGTACATGGTCATCGACCATGCCCGACGACTGCATCAAGGCATACATGGTGGTTGACCCAACGAAGCGAAAGCCCCGTTTCTTCAGCGCCTTGCTCATGGCGTCAGATTCAGCAGTCGTGGCCGGCACATCTGCGAACGACTGCGGGCGAGGTCGTGGCTCTGGTGCGAACGACCACATGAACTCGTCGAATTCTCCCTCAGGCAGCTCCAGCATGAGCCGAGCGTTCGAAATGGTTGCCCCGATCTTCAGCCGATTGCGGATGATCCCTGCATCCATCATCAACCGCTCAATGTCGGCGTCATCAAAACGCGCGATCACCGCGGGATCAAAGCCTGCGAACACCTCACGAAAGTGGGGGCGCTTGCGCAAAATGGTGATCCAGCTGAGTCCCGCTTGAAAGCCCTCAAGGCTCATCTTCTCGAACAGCGCACGGTCTCCGTGCAGTGGCCGACCCCATTCTTCGTCGTGGTATCGGCGATACTCGGCGTCGTCTCCAACCCACGCACACCTTGCGATGTCGTCAGGACCGTTGCGGATGTCTGTCGTCACCACGCCAGCCTATGCACGCGGTGCGACAGATCCGCTACTTCTTTTTAAGTGATTTCTCGGAGACCGGGGCGGTGCCCGATGCAGCGAGGTTCTCAAAGTACGCGCGCGCCTCTTGCTGACGCTCCTGCTCAGCGCCGAGAGCGATTGGAGCCCTCACATGCTCGGGAGCAAAGCCATAGGCGTCTACGAGATCTTGGGCATGCGGACGAAGCCTGGTGCAGAGTCGGTCGATGTAGCGAGTGACCGATGCTGCTCGCTGAGTCGAGAGCCGTCCGTTGATGATGTACCACGCGAGGTGTTTCTCAATCAGGTAGAGACCAAAGAGGTCCCGAAGCCAAGTGAGCACCTGCGCCGTGCCTTCGTCGTCGATGGAAGCGACACCGTCAGAAAAGGCCTCCCACTGCAACAGTTCGCCGTGCGCACGAGCAGCTTCGATGAGCTCCGCCTGGCGGCTGTTGAATACCGCCGCTGCTTCTTTGGACGAGAGCTTGGATGCCGGTCGCAGTGCAGTGGCGACGTCTGACACCATCTGTTCCACTCGGCCCGCAAGCAGTTCGTGTTGCTGTTCCGCGCGAAGACCGAACTCCACCGACCGTGCCGTCGAACCGAAGTCAGCCACGGACTGACCGAACTGACGCAACCCAGCACCGTGAAAGACCTTGCCCGCCGTCTGCTCTACCGCGTACTTGGCAAGCTTGGCAGCATCCGCGCCCTTGAACTGCTTCGCGAAATCGCTCAGCAGGCGCTTGCCCACAAGCTGGAGCAGCACGTTATTGTCGCCCTCGAAGGTGACGTAGACATCGAGGTCTTGGTGCAGGCCGACCAGTCGGTTCTCTCCGAGAAAGCCGGAGCCCCCACATGCTTCGCGCGCTTCTTGGATGGTGTCGAGCGCGTTCCAGGTCGAGAGCGGCTTGAGCGCAGCGGCAAGGGTCTCAAGATCTTCACGCTCATCGGGAGTATCGCTTCGACCCGAGAAGACGCCATCGAACTTCTGCAGCAGTTCATCGTTAGCGAAGAACTGCGCGTAGTTCTGCGCGAGCAACGGAAGCAGGCGGCGCTGGTGCTTGCCGTAGTCGAGCAACACAATCTCGTCGGTGCCCGAGCCAGAATCGAACTGGCGACGCTGGTTGGCGTAGGTGAGCGCGATATAGAGCGAGAGCGCCGTGCCAGTGGTCGCGGCACCATCAAGCGAGACACGGCCCTGCACGAGGGCACCCAGCATGGTGAAGAAGCGTCGACCTGGGCTAGCGATGTCGCTCGAATAGCTGCCGTCAGCGGCAACATCGCCGTAGCGGTTGAGCAGGTTCTCGCGGGGCACGCGCACCTGGTCGAAGTGAAGGCGACCGTTGTCGATGCCGTTGAGGCCGCCCTTGACCCCGTCGTCTTCGCCGCCGACGCCGGGCATGAAGGCGCCCTCATCGTCACGGATCGGAACGAAGAAGCAGTGCACCCCGTAGTTCACGCCACCGGTGATCAGCTGCGCGAAGACCGTTGCTGCCTTGCCGTGCACGGCTGCGTTGCCGAGGTAGTCCTTCCATGCGCCGCGGAACGGCGTATGGATGACGAACTCTTCGGTGTCAACGTCGTAGGTCGCGGTGGTGCCGATCGCTGCGACGTCCGAGCCATGCCCGGTCTCGGTCATCGCGAACGCGCCAGGGATGGTCAGATCGACAATGTCGCGCAACCACTTGTCGTGGTGCATTTTTGTGCCCAACTGCAACACCGCAGAGCCGAAGAGTCCCCACTGCACACCCGACTTGATCTGCAGACTGGGGTCAGCGAGAACGAGCTCTTGGAATCCGGCGATGTTGGCGCCGTTGTTCCCCTCGCCGCCGTACTCTTTCGGAATTGCGCGGCGCGATGCGCCATGAGGAACCAGCAGGTGCATCTGTTCGAGCACACGCTCGCGGTGCTCTGCCATGGGCTGACCTTCGATGCGCCAGAACGCGGGATCTTTGATCATCTCGCGCGCTTCGCGGCGAGTATCTGCCCATGTTCCCAGCAGCAGGTCGGTGACAGCATCGATTTCAATGCGCGGCTCGGATGCTTCTTCGGCCGTGTGGGCGGCAGTGGGCGCGCCGCCAGCAGGCGTGCGTTTACTCTTGGCGGGCGTTGAGGAACGGACGGCGGTGTCAGACATGGCATCACCTTTCGGCTTTGGAGGTCAGGCTAAGTCACTTTCGACCGTAGGACTCCTCTAACGTCCCGGCAACACCATTGGCGCATTGCTACAACGCGGCTAGGCTACGGCTTCGCCTGTTGTTGTGTACTCCCGACAGGTACTCCGGCGAAGCCGCAGACGTGCTGTGAGTGCCCAGCTGCGAGCTAGGCGCCAGCCACGACCGCGAGCACCGCCTCGCCGTACGCTTCGCGCTTCTTGGCGCCGATGCCCGTCACTCCATCGAGGTCGCCCAGACTCTGTGGACGGTGTTCGGCGAGAGCGCGCAGCGTCGCGTCGCCGAACACGATGTAAGCCGGCACCCCAAGTTCCTTCGACACACCTGCTCGCCACTCACGCAGCTTTTCGAAGAGCCCGCGATCGGCAGCATCCAATGTGTCGGATGCTGATGTCTTGCGAACCCGAGGTGCTGTGCCCGTGCGGCCGATCACATCGCGGCGCAACAGAACGGTTGCTTCGCTTCGCAGTACCGGGCCCGCGGGTTCGCTCAGCGCGAGAGTGCCGTAATCGCCCTGCGCGACGATGATTCCGCGAGCGAGCATCTGACGAATGACGCTGCGCCAGTCCTGGTCACTGAGATCGGAACCAAGCCCGTAGGTCGCGAGCGTGTCATGGCCCTGTTGACGGATTCGCTCGGTCGATGCCCCGCGCAGAATATCGACGAGGTGTCCGGCACCGTACGCCTGGTTGCGCTCACGCTTGAGCCGAACGATCGTCGACAGCAGCTTCTGCGCGGCGATGGTGCCATCCCAGGTGTCGGGGGCTTCGATGCAGGTGTCACAGTTGCCGCATGGCTGCGACGGCTGACCGAAGTAGTCCAACAGGTTCTGGCGTCGACAGGTGACGGTTTCGCAAAGACCGAGCATCGCGTCGAGGTGCTGCCCGAGCCTCACCTTGTAGGTGCGATCACCCGGGCTCTGGTCGATCATCCGTCGCTGTTGCACGACGTCACCGAGGCCGTAGGCCATCCAGGCGATGGATGCTTCGCCGTCACGTCCGGCGCGACCGGTCTCTTGGTAGTAGCCCTCTACCGACTTCGGCAGATCAATGTGCGCGACAAAGCGGACGTCGGGCTTGTCGATGCCCATGCCGAAAGCGATCGTTGCCACCATGACGACACCGTCTTCGCGCAGGAAACGCGATTGGTTGGCGGCTCGAGTCTCGGCGGGAAGGCCCGCGTGATAGGGCAGCGCGTTCACGCCCTGCGTACTGAGGTACTCAGCCGTCTGCTCGACCGATTTGCGACTGAGCGCGTAGACGATGCCGGCCGGGGGGTCGGTGTCAGCGGTCGCGCGAAGGGAGCGGATGAAGGCGACGAGTTGTCGGCGCGGATCGGTCTTCGCCTCGATGCGGTACTGAATGTTGGGGCGGTCAAAACTCGAGACGAAGTGCTTCGCCTTGGGCATCTGCAGACGCTCGGTGATCTCTTTATGAGTCGCACGGGTTGCCGTCGCCGTCAGCGCGAGGCGCGGCACCCCGGGGAATCGCTCGCCGAGACCGCCGAGGCCTAGGTAGTCAGGACGAAAGTCGTGACCCCACTGCGAGACACAGTGTGCTTCGTCAATGGCGATAACGCTGAGCTTTCCCCGCGCGAGAAAGCGCAACGTGGGCTCGGTATTGAGGCGCTCGGGTGCGACGTAGAGCAGGTCGAGTTCGCCGGAGAGGTACGCCTGCTCGACTGCCGCCCGCTCGCCGGGACTCTGCGTCGAGTTCAGGTAGCCCGCGTGCACACCGTTGGCCTTGAGCGCGTCAACCTGGTCGTGCATGAGGGCGATCAGAGGACTGACCACGAGCCCGGTGCCCGGTCGCACGAGTGCGGGCAACTGATAGCAGACACTCTTTCCGCCACCGGTCGGCATGAGCACCACAGCATCGCCACCAGCGATGACCTGGTCAATGATCTCACCCTGGTCGCCGCGGAAGGTGTCGTAGCCGTAGACCTCGTGTAACACCGCTCGTGCGTCGGCACCAACGAAGTCTTTGCGTGGCGACGAGGGGAACGTGGTGGGAGGGCCAGGTGGCGCGCTGGCGCCAGCAGCTGAGTTCGGTGCACCGCGATATGGCCCCTCGTCAAACGGCGGCTCGTCAAACTCCGGCGGCGGGGCGTATTCGTCTGGATCCCACACCAGGTCTGCGTATGGGTCTGACTGGTTGCTCATCCCTCCCAGGGTAGCCGTGGCACCCGACACCACTCACCCGTTCTCCAGGCGGGCTAGAGCCGCACGACCTCCGTCACGCGAACGACCGCTGTGCCCTCTTCTACCGACGCGGCAAGGTCGACCTCAGCCCGGATGCGCCACTCGTGATCGCCGGCAGGGTCGTCGATCGTCTGCTCAACCTTCCAGATGCCATCGGCTGCTGTCGATTCGTCGATGTCGAGCAGCCGCGGTGAACGCGCCGGTCCGCCAGTAAGCAGCTCGTCATGGTCGTCGAAGTAGGCGTCCAGAGCCGCTGGCCAGTCGACGTCAGGGTCGAGCGCGACCAACTCGTCGTCTTTCTGCAACGCCGCCAACTGCACGCGGCGAAACAGCTCGTTGCGCACCAGCACGAGAAAGGCGCGGCGGTTCGTGAGCACCGACGGCGGTGCGGGCGGAACGACGGGAGCGGATGGATCAGCCACCGGGTTGATCAGCGCTTCCCACTCATCGACGAGGCTCGAGTCGACCTGGCGCACAAGCTCGCCCAGCCACTCGATCAGATCGAGCAGCTCAGACGTCTGAGCTTCGGTCGGCACGGTCTGCCGGATGGCGCGATAGGCATCAGAGAGGTAGCGCAGCACAAGCCCTTCGCTGCGCGCCAGTTGGTAATGCTGCGTTAGTTCAGCGAACGAGAAGGCCCGCTCGAACATGTCGCGCACGACCGACTTCGGCGATAGCTCAAAGTCACGAATCCACGGCTGGCTCGAAGCGAAGACCTCGTACGACTGGCTCAACAGCTCTTCGAGCGGCTTCGGATAAGTCACCTCTTCGAGCAGCTCCATGCGCTCGTCGTACTCGATACCGTCGCGTTTCATCGCGGCAACCGCCTCGCCTCGGGCCAGAAACTGCTGCTGAGACAGCACCGGCCGAGGGCTGTCGAGGGTTGACTCGATCACACTTACGACATCGAGTGCGTAGTGCCCGCTTCCTACGCTGCCCGCTTCGTCTTCAGGGTCAAGCAACTCAATCGCGGCGAGCGCGAAAGGTGACAGCGGCTGGTTGAGGGCGAAATTGGCCTGCAGGTCGACAGTGAGTCGGATGCTGCCTTCCCCTGTCACTTCAACCACGTCGGCGGCCACCAAGGTGCGGAAGATGTCAAGCGCGCGGCGCGCGAGCTCGAACTGTCGCGCACGAGGCTCGTGGTTGTTGCGCACGATGTCGCGCACGTTCTCAAACACGTCGCCGCCACGCGCGATGATGTTGATGAGCATCGCAGCGGTGAGTTGCATCTGGGGAACCAGAGGCTCAGGTTCCGCCTCAACGAGTCGTTCGAATGAGGCCTCGCCCCAGTTGACAAACCCCTGCGGCGCTTTCTTTCGCACGACCTTCTTGAGCTTCTTCGGGTCATCCCCCGCCTTAGCCAGCGACGACGCATTGTCGATCTCGTGGTCGGGAGCCATCACCACCACGGTGCCGGCGGTGTCGTAGCCAGCACGCCCCGCCCGGCCAGCCACCTGGTGAAACTCGCGCGCGCTCAACTGTCGCATCCGCTGGCCGTCGTACTTGGTCAGTGCAGTGATCATGACGGTGCGGATCGGCACGTTGATGCCGACGCCGAGGGTGTCGGTGCCACAGATGACTCGAAGCAGGCCCCGCTGCGCCAGAGTTTCGACGAGTCGCCGGTAGCGCGGCAGCATCCCCGCGTGATGAACACCGATCCCCGCCCGCACATATCGCGAGAGCGTGCGCCCGAACGTGGTGGTGAAGCGGAACCCGCCGATTGCCTCGGCAATCTCGTCTCGCTGCTCGCGCGACACGATACGAATTGACGAGAGCGCCTGCGCTCGCTCCATCGCGGCAGCCTGCGAGAAGTGCACAATGTACACCGGCGCCTCACCCGTCTGAAGCAGCTCTTCGACCGTTTCATGCACGGGTTTGCGCATGTACGAGTAATGCAATGGCACCGGGCGCTCGACGCCCGTGATGCGCGCGACCGGCCGGCCCGTTCGGCGTTCGAGATCTTCGGCGATGTCGGTCACGTCGCCGAGGGTTGCCGACATCAGAATGAACTGGGCGCGGTGCAGAAGCAGCAACGGCACCTGCCAGGCCCAGCCCCGGTCACTGTCGCCGTAGTAGTGGAACTCGTCCATGACGACCTGGTCGACAAGCGCGTCTGGCCCTTGGCGCAACGCGAGGTTCGCCAAAATCTCTGCGGTACAGCAAATAATGGGCGCATCCGCGTTGACCGACGAGTCGCCCGTGACCATGCCGACGTTGTCTGCACCGAAAATGTCGACCAGAGCAAAGAACTTTTCGCTCACCAAGGCCTTTATCGGCGCGGTGTAATAGGTGCGCCCACCTGCGGCGAGCGCCGCCGCGTGAGCGGCAATCGCAACCATCGATTTTCCGGTGCCCGTCGGGGTGGAAAGCACCACGTTCGCGCCGGAAGCGATCTCGATGACCGCTTCATCTTGAGCGGGGTAGAGCGTCAGTCCACGACTGGATGCCCACTGCACAAACCCGTCGTAAACGGTGTCTTCGTCAGCGCCCGGTGGCACGAGGTCGGTGAGCTGTGGCATCCCCCCACTCTGTCACCTCTTGGTGGCATCGCCCCCGTCACGACTCTCGGCGTCGCTCCGGGCGTCACTTTCGCTGTCGTTGTCAGCGGCAGCGGCAGCGGCAGCGGCAGCGGCAGCGATCGAACCCGTCATTGGTTCGACCAGCGCAGCAGCGGCATCAGCATCGGCCTGTTCCTGCATTGCCGATACCTCACGCAGCGGCAGCGAGGGCACAAACCAGGCCACCAAGAACGCGAGCATGGCTGCGAAGAAGCCAAGCCAGTACACCGAGACAGTCGCTTCGTTGAAGCCTACGAGAAAGGGCTCAGCGAGCCGAGGGTCGGCCCCGAGCAGGAACGAGCTGTCGGTGTCGAGCGCGCCGCCGATCTGTGCGGGATCCTGCGTGTTGAGCAAGGCAAGAATCTCTGCGTTCGCGGGGTCGGCCTGCACCGTAGGGTCTTGCATCGCGTCTGTCAGCGGGCCGATGATGGTGGGGTTTGAGAACGCCTCGGCGAGCGTTTCGTTCAACCTGTTGAACAGCAGCGAGAAGAACACGGCGGTGCCGAGCGTGCCGCCGATCTGGCGAAAGAACGTCGACGAACTCGTAGCGACGCCCATGTCACGCGCCGTGACCGCGTTCTGGCTGGCGATCGTGAGAGTCTGCATCAGCTGGCCTAGGCCGAGTCCGATGATCGCCATTCCCACCATGATCACCCAGATGGGCTGATCTGCGTCGAGGAACGTCATCCAGAAGTAGCCAACAGACAACAAAGCAGTGCCCAAAATGGGCAGCATTCGGTACTTTCCGGTGCGGGCGATGATCTGCCCGCTGCCGATCGAAGAAACCATCAGTCCAAGGATCATCGGCAACATCAGCAAGCCGCTCTCGGCGGGTGTTGCCCCGTCTACCAGTTGCAGGTACAGCGGAATCGTCATCATCGCGCCGAACATAGCGAATCCGACGAGGAAGCCCAGCACGGCCACGACTGAGAATGTGGGGATGCGGAAGAGCTTCATCGGCAGCAGAGCATCTTCGCCCATCTTGAGCTCGGTGAAGATGAAGGCGGCAATGCCGAGCACACCGGTGACGTAGCATCCGATCGACCACCCTGAGCTCCAGCCCCACTCGCTTCCCTGCTCCGCGACGATCAACAACGGCACAAGTGCGACCATGACAAAGGTCGCCCCCCACCAGTCGATGCGCACCTTGCCACTTCGAGCGAAGCGGGGCACGTGAAGGAAACGCACCACCATGAACATCGCGATGATTCCGACCGGAATGTTGACGAGAAACACCCAGCGCCACCCCGCGACGCCAAGAATCTGATCGGTGCCGGCGAGCAGTCCGCCCACCAGCGGTCCGATCAGGCTCGACACACCCCACACCGCAAGAAAGTAGCCCTGGTAGCGGGCGCGCTCACGCGGCGCCAGAATGTCACCCATGATTGCGAGCGGAAGCGCCATCAGACCACCAGCGCCGATGCCCTGCACTGCACGGAACGCCGCCAATTCATACATCGACGTCGCCATGCCCGAAAGGAGCGACCCGAGCAGAAACACCGCGATCGCGAAGATGAACAGCGGTCGTCTGCCGTACAGGTCGCTGAGTTTTCCATAGATCGGGGTGGTGATCGTCGCGGTGATGAGGTAGGCGGTGGTCACCCACGCCTGCAGTTCGAGACCGCCCAGGTCATCGGCGATCGTGCGCATCGACGTGCCGACGATCGTCTGGTCAAGCGCCGACAGGAACATCGCCGACATCAGGCCAGCGATCACCAACAGAATCTGTCGGTGAGTCATCAGTGCGGGCGAAGCGGCCCGTTCAGGTTTCGTCACTCTCAGGAACCTACTGCAGTGCGAGACTGGCAACACGATTCACAAAGCCGTACGTTGATCACCAGAGGAAAGGATGCCAATGACAACCTCCGCAGATGAAACCACCGTCGCGCGCAATGAGAAAGCGGGCCGCTACGAGATTCATGTCGGCGATGTGTTGGCTGGCTTCGCCGACTACAAGATCGACTCTCATGAACGCGTGTCTTTTCCGCACACTGAAATTGACCCCGCCTTCGCCGGGCGAGGGCTTGCGAAGCTTCTCGTCAGAGACGCGATGGCTGACTCCGCCGCACGAAACGACACCGTGGTGCCGCACTGCCCATTCGTCGAGAAGTATCTGAAGCGCAACCCCGTGGAGGGGCTTGAGGTGGTGTGGCCCGACGAGCCGCACCCCGAGTAACCCTCGTCGGCCAACGCACGCCACACGTTGAGGGGCGCTCGAGCACTGCTCGAGCGCCCCTCAACGTTTTCGCCCTAGCGGATCACCAAGAACCCTGACACTCCTGCTGACCTCTCAACCGTGTCGGTGCCTTCATAGACGGCCGTCACGACGTGGATGCCTCTGCTCTGCTTCGGCAGCGTGATGGTGAGCGCCCCGTCGGCGAGTGTGCCCGTGTATTTCTTGGAATCCACTCGCACTGTCACTTCGCCTTCGGCAGCGGCGTCGCCCGAAACGTTCACCGACACTTTGACTTCGAACGTCTGCGAAGTCTTGCCGACGTAGCGGTTCATCTTGACGGTCGTCTTCGAGCTGCTCTTCACAATCACTTCATCGCTCACAGCCACGCCGCTGTTGGTGTTCCCGCTCTGCGTGGCGGTCACCTGAATCGAGAGTGCTGAACCAGCGTCCGCCGACGTCACCTCATAGCGCGGCGTGGTTGCTCCATCAATAGGTTCGCCATCACGCAGCCATTGATAGGCAACTGAAACGCCGCTCGGTGTCCACTTTCCCGGGTCAGCCTTGAGCGTTTTACCGACCTTCGCAGACCCAGTGATCTTCGGAGCTTTAGTGGCAACCGGAGCGGGATCGCCTGCCTCGACAGTGACCAGCGTGCGCACCGCAGAATCGCCGTACTGCACGACGCCCAGGTAACTGGTTGACGGTTCAAGGTTCTGCCATGACGCGGTGAAGGTTGCTTGCTCGCCCTGAGCCACGTTGACGGGGTTGGGCGTCGCCGTGAACTCGCCGACCCCATCGGGGGTAACGATGCCTTCATGAAGGTCCCACGTGAATGGATCGGTGACCGAATACAGGTTCGCAATGATCAGATAGGTACCCGCTTCTGGGTAGTCCAACGTGACTTGCTCGTCGGCTGAGCCCGTCGCGGACTGCCATACCTCGTAGTAGCGCAGATCGTCGGGACTCACGACGTGGTACACAAACAGGTCGAGGTCGCTGCCGACATCGTCAGAAGAGTCGAGCGTCCATTGGGCGAGACGCGTGCCCTCTTCAATCTCGGTGACCCAAGAGATATTGCCGTTCGCATCGCCCGAGGTTTCGTCGCCTGAATGCGCCTCTGGAGCATCCGGAGCCACAAGCAGTTCGAGCGGTGCAAGTCCGCTGAGATTCAGCGGAAGATCGCCCGAGATGCCCGAGATGAAAGTGACATCCGTGCTCGATGTGATGCCTTGACCGATCACCGATTCTGGCGCATCGGCGGTGACCGGTTGCACTGCCAGCGGTGAGCGAACGGTGATTCCGTTGTGGCCCGTCCACGTCAGCGAACCCGTCGACCACTGCTCGACCGCCGCGCTCTCGTTCGAGAACGTCATGGTGAATTCAGCGCTTTCACCTACACCGAGCGTGACCGTAGAGGGTGAAACCTCAGCCGTGATGCCGGGGAACGACACCGACGCGGTGTACGTTCCGGCGGTGGTCGCGGTGACCGTGCGAGTCACTGACTGCGATCCTGACAAGCTTCCGATACCGATCGACGCGAGGTTCAGGTCGCTGGGATCCATCGGCTCGATGTCGGCAAAGTCAGCATTGCCGGTGCCCTCCATATAAGAGGCCCAGTCATTCGGTCCGTTGAGATAGAGCAGCCCAGGATCGAAGAACTTTGTCGGGTCTACGTGTCCCGCGCCCTGCGCGAACGGGTCGGTGACCGCATTGTTCGATGCGTCAACCGTGTCATAGGCGGTAGTCATCATTGCCGACTTGACCTCAGCGGGGCTGGCAAGCGGTCGCTCGCCGAGATACAACGCCCCAAGGCCTGCAATATGCGGTGATGACATCGAGGTTCCCGAGAGGAACTCGAACACGCCCGCTTCGCCCGGAGCATTGGCCGCCGCCGCGAGAATCGCGACGCCGGGAGCTGAGATATCTGGCTTGATGACGTCGCTGCCGTCTGCCAGCATCGGACCGCGACTTGAGAATCCCGCCACCTGTGGCGTGGGCGTTTCGATGCCCGTGACGTTGTCACCGATGAGAGTCGCCGTGGGGTTCGGCGTCGCGCGCACGTATTCGAGGATCGCGTCTCGGTACTCATCACTCAGGTGCACGGTGGGCACTGAGTGAAAATCATTGTCGAGAGAGCCCGGAGTGACGTTCACCAGAATCATGCCCACGCCGCCCGCTTCGGCAACAGCTTCGGACTTCTCGACTCTGGCAATGGTGCCGCGGTCACAGACCACGATCTTGCCCTCGACGAGGGCAGGGTCAAGCGTGTCGAGGTAGCACAGCGCAGCCTCGGTCGTGGACTGACCAGCGAGCGTCGCGTCGCCGGCGTAGATGACATCGTCGGTGATCGTCGTGCCGAACGGCACTGAGATCGATGCACCCGCCGCCTCGAAGCCACTGGGCAACTGCACGGTGCCTTCGTAAGTCGGAATAGTGGATGCGGCGACGGTCATGTACCACGGCGATGCATGGTCGGCGGTTGACGCGCCCGGGCCAGAGTTGCCGGCGCTCACCGAGACGAAAACGCCCGCAACGGCAGCGTAGAAGAACGACACGTCGTCGGCCGCGAGCGTTGAGGTCGCCGAGCCGCCACCGATCGAGTAGTTGATGACATCAACACCGTCGGCGACGGCAGCGTCGATCGCGCTCAGAAGGTCGCTCAGCGCGCAGATGTCGTCATCGGTCGTGAGCGGATCTGGACCGACATAGCAAGCCTTGTATGAGGCGACTTTTGCGGCTGGGGCGACGCCTGAAACCGTGCCGAAGTCGGTGCCTGCAACAGAGGCCGCTACCCCCGCGTTGCCGGCGGCAGTGCTCGCGGTGTGGGAACCGTGGGTGTCGCCATCGCGGGGCGACAGGTAGTCAGCGGCGAAATCGTAGCCCGCGGCCGCGGCGCCCGAGGAGAAGTACTTCGCGCCGATGAGTTTCGTCGAATAGTCGCTGTTGTCCCATTCATCACCCGTCACTCGCTCGCTGACGAACTGTTGCCCATCTGCTTTGTCGAAGACGACGTTGTTGCCGACAAGGTAGGGATCTTCACCGGGGGTTGTTCCAAGCGGGTCGCCTGCGAATGAGGGGCTCTCAGGCGCGATACCGGTGTCGACGACACCCACCACTACGCCCTCGCCCGCAGCATCCACGCCACCGACTGACTGCCAGACGCCGTCGTCGCCTTCAAGACCGAGGAACTCGGTCGATGAAACAGCGTCGGGGTGCCGAATCTCATCGGGATACACGGAAAGCACGCCCTTGGCGGCAGAGAGCTTGCCAGCTTCTTCCGGCGACATTTGCGCGCTGAAGCCGTTGAGCGTGACCTGGTAGGACGCTTCAGGCTCGACGCCCGCCTCGGCAGCAACCTCGTTCTGACGCTCTTCGAGGAACTCGGTGTAGTTCTGAGCGCTACGCGAGCGAGGATCGAGCTTCTCACCTTCTCCAGGTTTGGTGGGCGCAAGGCCTGCTTCGCCGCCCTCATAGCCAGCGACAGGTTCTTCCTCGAGAAGCACGATGTAATTGCCGGTGGGCGAGTCGATGGGGGCGGGGACGGTCACCTCCTCGTCGGTCGCGCCGAAGCCGGCGGTGGCGGTACTTGTGAACAGCGCAGCGAGGGTAATCGCCGCTGCAGCCCTCAAGGCATTTCGACCCATGAAGTGCTCCCTGGTGTGTAGGAAGATGAGCAGATGTCGTCTTCGACACCCGCAAAATCAAAGCTAACCCACAGCTTCGAGCTTGTGAATGGGCCTTTGTGAGAATCCGATGAGAGACCGGGACTACGCTGGGCGGGTGACTTCACAATCGCGCCTGTCTACGAGCGTCTTGCTCACGTGCGCCGCGATTGGCGTCGCGACAGGCGTATTGCAGGTGGCTGCTGGCGTCATCAGCGTGCCCGTTTCGGCGACTTTGCCCATCCTTTATGGTCTCGTGCTTGGTGTGCACGTGCTTCCCGGCGTAATCGCCCAAGAACTGTTGCGGGCGCCGTGGGTTGCGCTCATCACTCACTTCGTCGCGGCCCTCGTGGCAAGCGCGATGACCCCGCCTTGGATCGGTCGCTACATCGGCACTGCCCTGCTCATCGGCGGGCTCCAAGAACTCGTGGCCGCGACTTCGCGCTACAAACAGTGGCAACCGTGGCGGTTCTTTCTCTCTGCGGTGATTGTGGGAGCCGTCATCGCCGTTGCCATCTGGTTCGCCGCAGACGTCACACGCTTTCCACTATGGGGACAGATTGTCTACGTAGCGCTGTTCATCGCGGGCCCTGTCGCGTGGACGGCAATAGGCCTCGCCATCGGTCGTGCTCTGCGCCGCGCCGGCGTGCCTCGCCGCGTGCGAAGCTGAGCACACAGCGACTCCGTGAGACTCGCCCTATTCCTTAGGGTGAACTAAGTTAGGACTGACTAAGTTCACCTTCGGAAAGTTTCATGACCGCACTCGAGCGCGACGCCTCCACCGCTGGGCCGGCCGACCTCACCGTCCCCCTGGTGCGGCTGCGAGAGGTTGCGATCACGCACGAGGGTGAAACCGTAGCCTCGCCAGCATTGGTCTCCCTCGAGATCGCCCCGGGTGAGGTCGTGCTGTTGCTCGGGCCTTCTGGTTCGGGCAAGTCCACCCTCACCCTCACCCTCAACGGTTTGATCCCTCACGCGATACCGGCTGGAGTTACGGGGTCACTCTCGGTCGACGCACTCAACACCCTCGAGACCTCCGTAGCCGAACTCAGCACCCGCGTCGGCATGGTTTTCCAAGACCCCGACGCGCAGTTGGTGACGGGCACTCTTCTCGATGAGGTAGCTTTCGGTCCGGAGAATCTTCGAATGCCCACCGCCGCTGTGCTCTCACGCGCAGAGGCCGCGCTTCGGCAGGTCGGGCTGTGGGAACGTCGCCGTGAGAATCCTGACCGCCTCTCGGGTGGCGGCCGCCAGCGCCTCGCTATCGCTTGCGCATTGGCCATGGGTGCACCGCTGCTCGTGCTCGATGAGCCCACCGCAAACCTTGACCCGCAGGGAATTGAAGAGGTCTATCAGGCCCTTGCCGAGCTGGTCTCTGCCAGCAATCATGCAATCCTGCTAGTGGAACACAACCTCGATGCCGCGATCGGTTTCGTTGACCGAGTGGTCGTGCTCGACCACGCGGGCGTTGTCGCCTATGACGGCTCTGTCGACGAAGTGCTGCGCGATCGCGCGACCGAGCTGCACGCGATGGGGGTGTGGCTGCCCGTCTCGACGATCGCCGCGCTTCGAATGCGTCGCGCCGGGTACGTATTCGACCCCCTCCCCCTCACACCCGCCGAACTTCGCGCCGCGCTCGAATCAGCACCCGAGCAAGTAGCTGCCGTCAAGGACGAGATGCCGCATCCACTCGCGGTCACGCAACGCGCAGCATCCACACCTCACACTGCCATCGAGGTGCGCAACCTCACACTTCGACGCGGACGCGCCACGGTGCTTCACGACGTGAACCTTGAGATCCGCAAGGGCGAGTTCGTTGCGATCGTCGGAGCGAACGGGGCGGGCAAGACCAGCCTGATCCAGGCGATTGCCGGGGTCATTGCACCACCACGCGACACCGTGCATTTGAATAGCGACGCGCACGTGGGTGGCACCGCCCGAGTGGGCAGCGCTGCGGACCGCGGACGCGTCGACGTTGCCCGCACGGACGCGCACACCATGAGTACGCGAATCGGCTTCGTCTTCCAGAACCCTGAGCACCAATTCATCGCGCATACGGTGTTTGACGAAGTTGCGCATGGGCTGCGGCGCCAACGACTGCCAGAAGACGAGGTTGAAGCTCGCACGTTCGCACTGCTTGAGAGGTTCGGCCTCGCCGACAAGGCACACAGCCACCCTTTCCTGCTCTCGGGAGGGCAAAAGCGGCGACTGTCCGTCGGCACCGCTCTGGTCGCGGGAGCTCCAATTCTGGTTCTCGATGAACCGACGTTCGGGCAAGACCGCGCTCGCGCTGACGAGTTGCTCTCGTTGCTGGGAGAGCTCAATGATCACGGCACCACCATCGTTGTGGTCACCCACGACATGCAACTGGTGACCGAATACGCTGACCGCACGATCGTGCTCGCCGACGGCCGCGTCATCGCAGCCGGACCCACACCCGACATCTTCGGCGATCACACGCTGATTGAACGGGCGGGTCTACGCCTGCCGCCGCTTCGGCAGGCCCTCGCGAACTTGCCCTCGCACCCTGATCTCACGGATATCGCACGTCTTCGAGACCTTCCGGGCGGGAGCATCTCATGACCGCCGCGACACTGCTCGCTCCCGCGCAAGAAGAATTCGATCCGTATGCAGCGCGGGTAGCGGCGTCCCCTATCCGCTTTCTTTTCGCCCTCAACCCGCTGGCCAAACTCATGGCGCCGCTTCCCGCGATGATGGTGCTGGTCTTTGTTCGGGATGCTGTCACCCCTGCCGCCTTCATCGTGCTCAGCTACGCGATCATTCTCGTCGGAGTATCGATGACGAGGCGTCTTGCCGCTGTCCTGGTGACTCTGCCACTCGCCATCATCGTCGTCGGTGTCGGGTTCTCGATCTGGACCGATGCCGCCCAGGTCGACCACACCGCCCCCGCCCTGCAATTAGGCGACTGGACGCTGTACTGGGGCGCACTCGCAATCGGCTTCACGACTGGTCTTCGCATCGCGGCGATCGTCTCGCTCACGCTGATTGTCGGGCTGTCAACCACCGGCCCAGATCTCGTGCGAGCAATGGTTCAGCAACTGCGGGTGCCGTATCGCATCGGCTACACGGCACTCGCCGCGTTCCGCTTCGTGCCACGGTTCGGGTATGAGCTTGAGGTCATCAGACAAGCCCATCGCGTGCGTGGCGCCCACGGCGGACGCGGACCGGTCGCCGTGATCGCTCGGTGGAGCGGCTATATTGTGCCGCTGCTCGCCGGGGCGATCCGGCACGCTGAAAGGGTTGCCCTCGCGATGGATGCGCGCGCCTTCGGTGCCTATCCTGACCGCACCGAGCGCTACCTGGTGCCGTGGCGCCCTCGCGACACTGTATTTGTCGCGCTCTTCGTCGCAGCATCCGCCCTGATCTTCTTCTTCACGTATCCGTGGGTTCTTGCGTAGCTAGCGGCCAATGACGCGAAATGCCGCGCCCGCCCCGAAGGGCGAGACGCGGCATTTCGATGTCGAGGAGACGCTTAGCGCTTGCCTGCGATCTGGCGACCAACGATCTCGCGCATGATCTCGTTCGTACCGCCGTAGATGCGGTGAACGCGTGCGTCAAGCAGAGCCTGAGCGATCGGGTACTCGGTGATGTAGCCATAGCCACCGTGCAGCTGCACGCACTGGTCGAGAATCTCCCACTCGCGCTCAGTGGTCCAGAACTTGACCTTCGCCGCTTCTTCGGCGGTGAGCTTTCCGTCCTTGTACGCCAGCAGTGCGCGGTCGAGGTACGCCCACATCACGTCTACCGTGGTGGAGATATCTGCGAGCTTGAAGCGCGTGTTCTGGAAGTCGATGATGCGCTCGCCGAACGCCTCACGGCTCTTGGTGTATTCGACCGTCCAGGCGAAGCCCGCCTGCGATGCCGCAGCGGCAGCGATACCAATCGACAATCGCTCAAGGGGCAGGTTCATCATCAGCTGGATGAAGCCCTGGCCCTCCTTGCCGCTAATGAGGTTCTCGTCGGGCACAAAGACGTCAGAGAAAGAGAGCTCTGCGGTGTCGTGGCCATGCGAGCCCATCTTGTTGAGCTTCTTGCCGTGCTCGAAGCCCTCCATGCCGTTCTCGATGATGAGAAGGCTGAAGGCGTCGGGGCGGTTGCCCTCGCCGGTCTTGACGAACGTGACAACGATGTCAGCAGTCTTACCCGAAGAGATGAATGTCTTCGCACCGTTGACGATGTAGCCGCCGTCAACCTTCTTGGCGGTCGTGCTCGCACCGCGGAGGTCGCTACCTGCGCCAGGCTCAGTCATGGCGAGGGCGCCGAGGATCTCACCGGTGGCCATGCGGGGCAGCCACTTCTCCTTCTGCTCCTGCGTGCCCATGTGCACGATGTACGGCACAGCAAGGTCGTCCTGAATGCCGAACGCACCTGCGAGCGAGCCAGCTCCAGCACCGATCACTTCTTCGTTCACGATCGTGCGGAACCGGTAGTCCTGTAGCATTCCCGCGCCGCCGAACTCTTCGGGTACCGAGAGCCCGATGAGGCCCGACTCGCCTGCGGCGAGCATGGTCTCACGGTCAACCTCGCCCGCTGCGTCCCAACGCTCGCGCGCTTCGGTCGTTGCGTATCGCTTGACGAACTCTTTGACGACGTCGCGGAATGCTTCGTGGTCCTCGTCGTAAATGTCGCGCTTCATGTGCGCCTCCCTCTCGTCTTTGAGGAGCTGAGCCCGACGCGTCGCGCCTATGCAGCCCGTCACTGATCTTACTCCTGTGTGAGATTGCGTCTACTGTGAGCTGACACTGAGTTCCAAATTGACCTCAGCATCATGGATGCTACCTTGCACCGCAAATCACACTATTGCGTGTAATTGGGTGCCGCATCTAGTCCGAAGAAGTCCTCCAGCGTGGAGTACCCACCGGCGTGATAGGCGGCAGCGAGCTCGTTGCCGATGTACCGCAAGTGCCAAGGCTCGGGTGAGTATCCGCTGATCTCGGTGAACCCCTCTTCGTAGCGCACTACCCAGCCATATCGCCACGACTCTGCCGCGACCCATTCGCCCTGCGGCGTCGCCGCGAGTTCGTCAAGCGTTCCGCAGCCGCCATCGCAGGCAACCACATCGGCGGCGAGTCCCGTCTGATGCTCGCTGTAGCCGGGGCGAGCACTCACCATGTCAGCGCCCGCGACGCCCCGCGCATCCACCTGGGTGCCATAGGAACTCTGTTGCGTTGTGTAGGAACGGTATGCGCTCTGAAGCGCGATCACGCCGACACCATCCCCTGCCGCGGCGGCTACCATTTCGGCGAGCGCTACTGCCGGATCGCTGCGCAGCTTGCCACCCGAGATGCTCTGCACCCCCTCCGAGCCCACGAGCGAGCTGGGAGCGTAGTCGATCGGGTCGAGCGGTCGGGTCTTGTTGATCACGACCCATTCGCGCTCGGGATCGTCGAGTGAGAAGCATTCGGATTGTCCGGCTGCGATGGCTGCCCGCACGGCCTCACCTCCACCGGCCGCGATGATGGCGGCTTCATCTTCGCCAGAGTCAAGCTTTGCAACGACTCCGTCTAGAGCGCAGATGTCGTCGGCGACGGCGACGGCCCCATCAGTGGGAACGGGTATCTCTTCGGCCGCGGCCGGCATCGGCACGTCGACGCTCGAATTCGCGTTCAACGTGGAGTCGTGCGCAATCGCCGGTCCCGAGATTGCCGCAGTAACCGCTACCGCGGAGCCAACCAAAAGCGACGCAGCGACGACTGCCGCGAAACCAAACCCGATGCGCGCAGCTCGACGATCGCGAACATGGCGTGGCGCGGACGCTTGTGTATCCAACAGCGCGGACGCGCGCAGTTCACGCCGCGACTGAGGGTCGCGTGGCGTGTGCGGCGAGGTGGTCACACTTTCTATTCTCGCCCGCGATCATCCCGATCCCCTGATCGGCAAGCAAGTATCGAATAGATTCGATTCTGATCCTTCCCTTGTTGACTTAACTCTCGTATCTATGTTCGACTGTTCCTATGAGATGGCAAGGTCAGCAACTAGGCACAGCAGACGCCTCCGCCCTGCCTGGGCTTGAGAGTCTGAACTCGCTGGTCCAGTCAGTTACCACCCCTGAGTTTGCTGAGATGACCTTCCACGAAGTGCTCTGCAAATCAGCGCTCAATCATGTTCCGGGCTCGTCCGCGATGCCATTCGACTGGACAGTGAATCCCTACCGGGGCTGCAGCCATGCCTGCTCGTACTGCTTCGCGCGAGGAACCCACGAATACCTTGAGCTCGACGCCGGTCGCGACTTCGACTCGCAGATCATCGTCAAAGTAAATGTCGCCGACGTGCTCAGGCGTGAACTCAATCGCTCGACGTGGCAGCGAGAGCCGGTGATGCTTGGCACCAACACCGATCCGTATCAGCGAGCTGAGGGCAAATACCAACTCATGCCTGAGATCGCGAGCGCTCTCACTGAAGCGGGAACCCCGTTCTCAATCCTGACGAAAGGCACGCTGCTGAGGCGTGATCTTCCGCTGCTCAAAGATGCTGCCGGTTCGGTGCGCATATCGATCGCACTGTCGATCGCTGTCTTCGACGATCAACTGCAGAAACTGATCGAACCCGGCACCCCGAGCACCGCCGCGCGACTGGCGACTGTGCGTGCGGCAGCAGACGCAGGCTTTCGTGTCACGGTCTTTCTGATGCCGATCATTCCGCACCTGACAGACTCCGTCGCTGTGATCGATCATGCGCTCCGCGAGATCCGCTCCGCCGGTGCCACGCGAGTTGTCTATGGCGCTCTGCACTTGCGTCCGGGAGCCAAACAATGGTTCATGCAGTGGCTTGAGAAGGAGCATCCAGAACTGGTGTCGTCGTACCTGGGTCTCTACCCTGGCGTTTCGGCCAACGCGCCCAAAGGCTATCGCTCATGGCTAGCAAAGCGTGTGCGCCCGCTCATGAGGGTGCATGGTCTCGACGGCCACGCCGAAGATGACCACCCCAGAGGCGCACCTGCGTCTGGACCGGCAGCACGCTCACGCGTTGTCACAACCAGTCGCGGACGAGCTGCCGCCGGGGCCACGCTCTTCTAGCGCAGACCGAAAGAGGCCCGCCCCTAGTCGGGACGGGCCTCTTCGGCTTAGTGAGCGCTATGCGTCGACGTTCGAGATCTGACGATTGGCCAGCTCCTCGATAAGCGCATCGCCGGGACGCACCTCGTCGAATGGAGCATCGATCTCGGCCCGATCGAGCAGGTCGCTCATCCGGTTGCGGCGTTGACGCGGAATCAAGGTCACGACGGTGCCTGAGCGACCGGCGCGCCCCGTGCGGCCCGAGCGGTGCAGATAGGTTTTGTACTCGTCAGGGGCGTCCGCCTGCACAACCAGATCGATGTCATCGACGTGGATGCCTCGGGCCGCAACGTCGGTGGCGACGAGCACGTGGACTCGTCCCGAAGTCATCCGCTCAAGGTTGCGAGTGCGCTTCGCCTGGTTGAGGTCACCGTGAAGCGCGAGTGCACGAATGCCCGCGTCATCGAACTGCTCGGCCAGCATCTCGGCGTAGGCGCGGGTACGAGTGAAGACGAGCGTCTTGCCTTCACGGTCGACGAGCGATGCCAGGATCTCCGCCTTGTTGCGGTGGTCGATGACGAGCACTCGGTGGTCGATCGTGCCGGAGTCCTGGTCTTCACCAGCAACTTCGTAGACGGCAGGGTCCACGAGAAACTCGTCAACCAGGGCCGCGACTTCGCGGTCAAGCGTTGCCGAGAAGAGCAACTTCTGGCTGCCCGGTGCGGTCTCACGCAAAATGCGCTGCACCGGCTCGAGGAAGCCCAACTCGCACATGTGGTCACCTTCATCGAGGACGGTGATCTGAATCTGCGAGAGGTCGAGCTTGCCCTGGTTCATCAGATCCTCGATGCGACCCGGAGTGCCGATGATGATGTCGACACCTTTCTTGAGGGCACCCACCTGGCGACCGGCAGGAACGCCGCCGTAGATCTGGGTGGTGAACAGGCCCACGCTGCGTGCGATCGGCTGAATCGTGCGGTCGATCTGCAATGCGAGTTCGCGCGTCGGCGCCAAAATGAGTGCCTTCGGTGAACGACCGAACTCGCGACGCTGACCCTTCTGCGAGCGCAAGACGCTCTCAACGAGCGGAGCACCGAAAGCGATCGTCTTGCCAGAGCCGGTGCGTCCGCGCGCCAGCACGTCCTTGCCCTCGAGGATCGGCTTGACCGTCGCAGCCTGAATCGGGAACGGCGCGCTCGCGCCCATTCCGGTCAGCACCTGAACGATGTTCTCACCGAGACCGAGGTCTCCGAACGAAACGTCGGCGACCAGGGCGGCTTGAATGGCCTTGCCCTGAAGACGCTCGTGGACGACGTCTACGTGAGCCTCTTGGGCCGCTGAGCGTGACTTAGCGTTCCAGTCGGAGCGGGTCGGGTTGCTCTCGCGACGCGGGTCATCGCGCCGGGGTCGATCGTTGCCGCTCTGGCGCGGGCGGTCATCATTGCGGTAGGACGGGCGTGCGTCGCCGAACGAACGACGGTTGTCGCGCTCAACGCGATCTTGCGTGGGGCGAGCCGGTCGATCGTTACTGTACGAGCGTGCGGGGCGGTCGCTACGGTCGTCGCGACGCGGAGCACGATCGTCATAC
>NZ_JBFBMP010000004.1:119760-297229 GCF_040687125.1 Microbacterium sp. NPDC076911
CGAACGATTCGGACGATCACTACGGTCATCACGACGCGGGGCCTTGTTGTCGTAGGAACGCGCAGGGCGATCGCTACGGTCATCACGACGCGGAGCACGATCGTCATACGAACGATTCGGACGATCACTACGGTCATCACGACGCGGGGCCTTGTTGTCGTAGGAACGCGCAGGGCGATCGCTACGGTCATCACGACGCGGAGCCTTGCTGTCATACGAACGATTCGGACGATCACTACGGTCATCACGACGCGGAGCGCGATCGTCATACGAACGATTCGGGCGATCATTGCGGTCATCACGACGGGGCCCGCGGTCAGACCCGGCGTGAGTGCGAATACCACGCGCTTCGTCACGGCCAGCACGCTCTTGCGCGTTCCAACGACGCTTGGGCGCGCCATCCGAAGACTCTGCGGGTCGATAGCCGCGGTGACTCGGGCTCTTGCTTCCCTGGGTGCCGTTCGATGACTCACCGGGGCGGCGCTTGCGGTCCTGATAGCTGGTGGTCGCGCCGTAGCGCGGTTCAAAGTTCTTGGCGGGGCGTCCGCCGGCAGGCTTCTTGCTCTTAGGCATGGTGGTGTCCTTCTGGGTTGTTCTCTTGAGAACAGCGCTCCACAGATCGCGCACAAACGCTAGCCGCCTCAGCGGCACGGAGTATCCCGGACTATCGTCGGCCGGGGGCCATTCAACGTGATGGTCGTAAAGACGGAAGCGTCTAAACCATCGGCCCCTTGGACTCACAAACCCAAAACCCGCGCACGTCGCGGTGTCCAGAGCCGACTCCGAGAGCCTAGCGGAGGCACCTGAGAACTGGCTCCGCATCGCTATGGACGGCCACAGCTCTCACTGCACGCAGAATGGTTGGCATGGCAGAACTCGACGCCCACTCCATCACCGTCGCCATCGAACGACGCATCGACCCCACCCGCACGCGCGAAGCCACAAGCTGGATGCAGGCAGGTACCGACCTCGCTACGGCCTTTCCCGGATTCTTGGGATCCGGTTGGGTACGTGCCGGCGAAACAAGCGACCTCTGGTACATGCTGTACCGGTTCCGCGATCTCGCGACCCTCGAAGAATGGGAGCAGTCTTCGCAGCGCGAGTGGTGGCTCGACAGTGGTCGTGCCTTCGCAAACGAGGTGCGCGCGGAACGGCGAACGGGCATCGAGGGGTGGTTCGATGCCGCGGCCGCAACGCACGTCGACGCTCGTGCTGCCGAGGCAGTGAGCACCGGCCCGGTTCAGCAGCCAATACCGGTAGCGCCGCCCCGGTGGAAACAAGCAATCGTCATCTGGATCGGCTTCTTTCCGATGAACCTGCTCACCTCGTGGGCACTCGGCTTCGTGCCGGGGTTCGAAGAATGGCCGCTGGTATTGCGCATTCTGCTGGCGACCGTAATGCTCACCCCGGTCATGACCTACTTCGTACTGCCCTGGGTCACACGCATGCTTCGACCTTGGTTGCAGCGCAACTCCTAGGAACCTTCATCGCAACAGTAAAAAAGGGGGCTGCGTGATCACGCAGCCCTCTTTTCATCGCTCATTCGCGGTGATCGTTCTGGTCACTAGGTGAGCCATCTGAGGGTGAATCTTCACTCCACTCGGGAATGCTGTCGACGATCTCGTTGTCTGATGCGTTCTCGACCGAGTCTGCATCATCACCCGAGTCATCGAGTGCGGGCTCTACTTCGTCGGTCGAATCGACCTCGACGAAAGACTCGCCGTGGTCGACGGGTTCGGGCTCCGACGATTCCGCAGTGGCAGCTTCCGCATCTACCGCGTCGACGGCTTCCTCGTCTTGTGCAGCAGCCTCATCATCAGTTGCATCGATGGGGTCTTCAGCAAGAGCGTTGCCGCTGCCTTCTCCGTTCTCGGTCACCGACTCGTCTGGCTCGACGGCGGCTGCGGCAACAGTAGCGCTGTCGACACCGACGGTATCGAGCGTCTGCTCGGGCTCAGCGGATGCGCTGGCCGCGGCAAGCGCCTCAGCATGCTCTCGTTCACGCCGCTCGCGTCGTGTCTCAGGTGGAGCAACGGCAACAGCCGAAGCCCCGCCAGCGGCAAGCGCAGCGCCAGTCTCAGGCGCGTCACCACCTTCACCACCGGTGACCGAGGCGTCGTCATCGCGGCGGCGCTTGCGCTCGGCGCGGCGTTCCTTTGCTCCCTCCACGAGGTTGTAGAGCGTGGGAAGTACCAGCAGGGTGAGCACTGTCGACGAGATGAGTCCACCGATCACAACGATCGCAAGTGGCTGCGAGATGAAGCCACCTTGCCCGGTGATACCCATCGCCATAGGCGTCAACGCGAAGATCGTCGCGAGGGCAGTCATCAGAATCGGCCGCAGTCGTCGAGCACCACCAGCGAGGGTTGCGTCGTGAGAGGTGAGCCCCTTCTCGCGGTACTGGTTGACCAAGTCGACGAGCACGATCGCGTTCGTGACAACGATGCCGATCAGCATCAGCACGCCGATCAGCGAAGCGACACCGAGCGGAACGCCCGTTGCAATCTGCAGCAAAATCGCGCCGGTCGCAGCGAAGGGAATCGACACGAGCAACAGGAGCGGCTGACGCAGCGACTTAAAGGTCGCGACCATGATGATGTACACGATCAGAATGGCCGCGAGCATCGCCAGGCCTAGCTGCGTGAATGCATCCTGCTGCTGCGTGACCACGCCGCCGAGTTCGGCATCCGCCGATGCTGGCAGGTCTGCGTCTTCCAACGCTTCAGTCACGGTCGTCGTTGCGGCCGCGAGATCGTCGGTCGACGGCGTCACCGTCACGGTCGACGTGCGCTGTCCGCCTTCGCTAGTGATCGACGCCGGACCGAAGCTGTTCTCGACCTTCGCGATTTCTTCAAGGGGAACGACTCCGACCGCGGTGGGAATGCTCAACTCACGAAGCTCGTCAAGAGTCTGCGGACTCTCCGCTGCAGCAAGGTAGACGGTCAAAGCCGTGTCGTCGACTTCTACCGTGCCGATCGACTGAGCCTGCATGGTGTTGGAAACGATCGCCCCAACGGCAACCTCAGACAGACCCACCGCCGCGGCCGCGTCGGCGTCAACCTCAACCGCGATGTATGGCAATGATGACGACAGGTTGCTTGATACCTGGCCAATGCCGTCTTGGTCTTCGACTGCGGCCACGACTGCGTCAGTCGCCTCCTGCAGGGTCGATGCGTCGGGAGCGGTGACGTCGATGGCAATATCGCTGCCGCCGAATCCGCCCTGCGAGGAGCCCACGGTGACAGTTCCGACGTCGTCAAGGTCTGCAACAGCTTCGGTGACCTCTTCGCGGATCTCTACCTGGTCAAAGCCGGGGTCAGTAGTCACCGAGTAAGTGACACCCGAGCCGCCGCCCGAGAAGGCGTCCGCAAGTGCCGAACCGCTTGTGCCGATCGATACCTGCACCGTTTCGACGCCATCGATACCCAAGAGCACAGCTTCGACGGGCTCGGCTGCCGCTTCTTCAGTTTCGAGGCTTGGCGCCGGACCAAGATCCTGAGTCACCGTGAAGGTGTTCTGCCCGCTGTCACCCAAGAAATTGGTTTTCATGAATGGCGCAACGGCCACGGTTCCCGCAAGCACCAGCACGGCGAGAAGCAACGTCGTCCAAGAATGCTTGAGGGTCCACCCAAGGATCGGCACGTAGCCTCGCTGCAGGCGGCTGAGCGGAGCTGACGGATTCTCGGGGTCGATCTGCTGACCGTTCTCGTCGAGCAGCGGCTTTCCGGGGCGCAAGAACCAGTAGGCGAGCACCGGGACGATCGTCAGCGCAACGAGCAACGATGCGGTCATCGCGATCGTGACGGTCAGGGCGAATGGACGGAACAGCTCACCGGTCACGTCGCCGACGAAGGCGATCGGCAAGAAGACCGCGACGGTCGTCAGAGTGGACGAGGTGATAGCCGAGGCCACCTCACGTACACCCAGCAGAATCGACGCCTTCTTGTCGGCATCCCCGACGTAGTGGCGCTTGATGTTCTCAATAACGACGATGGCATCATCAACGACGCGACCGATCGAGATGGTGAGAGCACCAAGGGTCAGGATGTTCAGCGAGTAGCCGAATGTTTGGATACCGATAAAGGTGATCAACACACTTGTCGGGATCGAGATCGCCGTAACAAGCGTGGCGCGTACCGAGAGCAAGAAAACCAAAATGACCAGCACTGCGAAGATGAGGCCGAGCATTCCCTCTTTCGCAAGAGTATCGATCGACTCCTGGATATAAGGCGCCTGGTCGAAGACAACGGTGAATGTCGCACCACCCAGCGACTCTTCGAGATCGGGCAGAATCGCCAGCACACCGGAAGACACGTCGACGGTGTTCGCTGAGGGAAGTTTCGTGATCGCGATTGTCAGCGCGGGCTCGCCATCAACACGCGAGATGCTGGTGACAGGATCTTGCTCTTGCTCCACCGAGGCAACGTCGCCGATCGTGACCACATCCGCCTGCAACTGCTCTGCTGTGCTGGGTACCAGCGGCAGGGCCGAAACATCTTCGACACTGGTCAGCTTCGATCCAGTCTGAACGGTGAGAGTCTCGTCGCCCTCGGTGATCTGGCCACCGGGGAAGAGCACGCCGTTCTGTTCCAGCGCATCAGTGATCGCCTGTTGGCTGTAGCCAGCTGCGGCCAGTTCTGCCTGGTCTGGCGTTATCGTGACGCGCTGCCCGACACCACCGACGATTCCCGCCGCGTTGACGCCATCGACATCTTCGAGCTCGGGGATCACGCTGGCTTCAAGCTCAGCCTGAATGGTCTCGGGATCGTCGTAGCCCGTCACTGCGATCTGGATAACCGGCAGATCGTCGATGCTTGCGAGAATCACCTGCGGATCGACATCGTCGGGGAGCTGGTTCGAGATGCGATTGATCGCTTGCGTCAGCTTCTGCTCAGCGGTTCCGAGATCAGTGCCGTACGCGAACGATGCCTGCACCACTGATGCGTTGGTCGTGCTCGTCGCGGTGGTGGATTCGAGACCAGGCACCCCCTGGATCGCTTCTTCGATTGGAGTCGACACATCGTTGTTGACCACATCGGGCGATGCACCGGGGTAGGTCGAGATGATGATGACGGCCGGGAACTCGATCGAAGGGATGAGTTCTTGTTTGAGGCTCGTAAGCGCGATTCCACCGAAGAGCGCGGCGACAATTGTCACCAGAGCGATCAGGGCGCGGTTCTTGAGGCTCAGGATGGCGAGGTTCGACACAGAGGGCCTTAACTGACGGTCATGCAGACCTGACGTTCGAGCGACGTCAGGTGGATACGGGAGTGTATCGGCCCTTTATTGTTTCATGAGGATTCGGTGAGAGTCGCAATCCAGGTTGCAAGTGCATAACCCAATGCAGCAGCCCCCACCGCGAGCGCCAACGTCCCGAATAGCGTGCCGGCAGCATCCACCCATCGACGACGTTCGACCAACAGCACCGTTTCTACGGAAACCGTGCTGAAGGTCGTGTACCCGCCGAGGAGCCCCACCCCCAGAATGACGACGAGGTCGGATGCTACGGCAGACCCGAGCCCCGTGAGCACTCCGAGGGCAAATGAGCCGCTGACGTTGACGAAAAAGATACCCCACGCGAAGCCGCCGTCGCGGGCGGGAAGCAGGCGGTCGATCACATATCGGGCACCAGCGCCAAGACCTCCGGCGAGCGCCAGCCACAACAGAAGCGACGCGCTCACTCTGCAGTCTCCGGTTCGAGGGCGGCGCTCGGGCGCGCTCGACGGCCAAAGACAATGCCAGCCAGCGCAGCGCAAGCTCCCGCGAACAAAGAAACGCTCATAAGCACGATCGCAACGAGCGGCGTGGGACTCAATTGCACCGAGTGAACCGCGAAGGCACTGTAGGTCGTAAAGCCGCCGAGCACCCCGGTGCCGAGAAAAGCACGCCACCGGGGAAACTCATCACCCAATACTCCGACGACAAAGCCGAGAAGCAACGATCCGGCCACGTTCACTGCGAATGTCGCCCACGGCACGGCCGGGGCATCGGCGAGAGGAAGAATCACCGCCGCTCGGGCCAGCACTCCGACGGCACCGCCGAGGATCACCAGTCCCAATACGCGCAGTTCGACCGGTTGCGGCATCTTGCCACGCTACTGCAGTGAGCGGTGGGGCGTGATCAGTGCGCGTATCGCCTTCTCAGGTGTGATCGATAGATCGAGCAGATGCCCGTCACGGTAGCGCTTGAACACGCGCGGATCGATGTATGAACCGCGCGCAACGCTGGGTGTGTTGCCGAGCGCATCTGCTGTGGCGTTTACGGCGAGCCGCTCGGCACGTTTTTGAGCTGACGTCGAGTCCGCCTCACCGATATGCGCGAGCGCCTCAGCCGCGAGGATTGTGCCTCGCAACGTGCGAAAGTCCTTCGCAGTGAAGCGCCCGCCGGTGAGCACCCGCACGTACTCGTTCACATCGTTCGGCGAGAGCGCGACTCGTCGACGTCCTCGTTGCCACGCCAAAAGCGCAGACCGTGAGCGTCCGGTGGCGAGGAGCGCCATCGCCTCGGCAAGATCCTCATCATTGACCTCGAGTGACTGACGCTTGCCACTCTTGCCGGGGAAGACGAGTGACACGCGCGACCCAACCACGTTCGCGTCTCGACGCTGCAACGTAGTGAGCCCTCGACTGCCATGCGCGACTAGATAGCGCTCCGACCCGATTCGTGGAGCCGCCTGGTCAAGCAACCGAAATGCGGTGGCAAGCACGCGTTCACGATCAAGGTCAGGTCGACGCAACGAGACGGTCACACGGGCGCGAGCTCGTGGCAACGATTCAGCGAGCAAGAGGGCACGCGCAAACTTTCCGCGATCGCGACCCGCACTCCACTCGGGGTGATAGATGTATTGTCTGCGCCCTGCGCCATCCGTGCCAACTGCCTGAATGTGACCATCAGCGCGCACGCTGATCCACACGTTCTGCCACGCAGGCGGAATGACGAGCGCCCGAATTCGATCAACGTGACGAGAACTGACCGGCCGGCCGCGCTCGTCGATGTAGCGAAAGCCGCTACCCGCACGCACTCTTCTATAGCCACGATCGTCCAGTGGACGAACGTGCGTGAGTCTCACCACGGGACGACCGTTCAGTGGTCGCGAAGCATTGAGGTGAGCTCCGCTTTTCGCTTGCGCGAGTATCCACTGAGACCGAGTTCTTTCGCGCGGCTCTTCAGTTCGCCGACCGTCCAGTCTTCGTATGAACCTGACTCGCCACCTCGGCGGCCTACCGTCTTGCGCCCGTCGCGGGCGGCAGCGTTCGAAATCCGTGCCGCTTTTTCTTTAGACGCCCCGTCATCGCGCAACTCTTCGTATAGCCCCGCATCCTTCAGGCTGTTTGATCCCCGGCCTTTCGGCATAGCTCCCCCATTCGCGCAATCGGCTCATCAGTTCGACATTACGAAGACGCTGAGGGAGCAGCCAGGGGCTTGACAGATCTGAAGCATGCCCCTATTGCGGTTGGCTCTAGCACTATCGGGATAGTGAGCGCAACCCCCACGCATGTATTTTTCGCACATGAAAGAGTCATCTGCGTGCCCAAGAGGCATCAACCGCGGGACTCCCTGTCTGTGGTTGCGAAAGAGAAGGAGCACCCTCCATGAATCTCGCATTGATCATCATCATTGTCATTGCCGTCGTACTGGCCATCGTTGGAAGCCTTGGCGAAGCACTTGGCTTCTTGCTTTGGGTCGCCCTGATCGTGGGCGTGATCGCCCTCATCGCCTTGCTATTCCGACTCATCAGCGGAAAGAAGGTCGGCTAGCTCCGACTCCAGCGAAGAACGGCGAATGCCGCGACTCCCCCAGGTCGCGGCATTCGCCGTTTCTGTTGCTATAGGTGCCTGTTCGCATACACGTGAAGTGCATCACGCACGAACTCTGCGCCAGCCACTCCACCTGACGCGGTGGCGTAGTTCGCAGCAAACCGATCGTCAGCGACGTACATGTCGGCGAGGCCCATTACGTATGCCTTGGTGTCACTCGGGGCGCCAGGCGTTGCCCGCAGCCACTGGACGTGGCGCTCTGCGAGCGCCTGCGCTTCTGCACCTTCAGGTTTCATGCCCGCTTCCGCTGCGCTAATCCAATCGTTGTTGAGATCGGCCAGGCGTTGCTTCCACGTCGCCTGCTCGTCCTTCGACTTTGAGCGCCACCAATTGTCACTGTCGACGTAGGCCTTCGTGCCCCATCTTTGCTCGACTTCGTCTTTGTAATGCGTGTGGTCGAAGCCATCAAACATCTTCTCTGCCATTAGTTCTTCACCTCCTCTCAGAGCGTTGAGCGTGGTGTACACCGACGCGACCTGTCGGGCGAGCCGGTCTTGTTCCTGGGTCAACCACGCGAGGTGGTTTTCGAGCGCGAGGGTTTCTGGCACCTCGCGATCCAGCACCTCCGCGATCTGAGGCAGCCCAAGGCCCAGATCACGAAGCAGCAGGATCCGCTGCAACCGCAACAGCGACTGCTCGTCGTAGTAGCGATATCCGTTGTGCGCGATGCTCGACGGGTTCAGCAGGCCGATCTCGCCATAGTGGCGCAGGGCGCGACTGGTGGTGCCGGCAATCTTGGCGACCTGCTGGATCGACCACGATGTCATGGCGGATCTCCTCTCCCGTTGGCATGAACAATCTTCACGCTAAAGGTTGACGCAACGTCAAAGTCAAGCCCCGAGCCTGAATCATTCTCGAAAGTCGCGATATATCGTGTTATCCTGACTTGACGCGATATATCGCGATCTTCACCCCCTCACCCTTGGAGTGTCACCATGACCCTGGAAAAGTGGATCATCCACCCGGGCGAAACGCGCGTGATCGAGATCGAATCTGTGCGCTCGCTCAAGATCGGTCTCGTTGGAGGCCAAATCGACGTCGTTGCACACGATGAACCGGGTGCGCGTATTGAAGTTCACGGCGTGACGATCAAAGATCTGCGCATCGAGGTCTCTGGCGACGTGCTCGAGATTGACCACCCTCAGCTGCGGTGGGATAACTTTCTCGAGGTCTTCCGAAACTTCGGATCCGGCGGGCCGCAAGCCGAGATCAGCGTCGCAGTCCCCCGTGAGGTCGCCCTCTCCCTTGGCGTCGTCAGCGCAAGCGCCCTCGTGGCGGGGATCAAAAGCGACGCGCGCCTCAACACCGTGAGCGGCGACATCATCGTTGACGGCATTACGGGTGACGTCAGCGTCAACGCGGTCTCGGGCGACGTCAACGCACGCGGCGTGATCGGCTCGCTGAACGCCAACTCGGTGTCGGGCGACGTCGCGGCGACAGGAACGCTTCGAAAGGCCACCGCAGACACCGTCTCGGGTGGCATTCTGATCGACTCCGACGGACCGGTGCAGGCGATAAACCTCAACACGGTGGGCGGCACAACCACCATCCGCCTCGACGAGGGTTACCCGGCGAACTACGTTGTGCGCAGCGTGAGCGGCCGAGTGCAGATTGATGGCCACGTGCGGTCCGGCCAAGGCACGGGGCCAACCACCAATTTCGTCAGTTCGGTCGGCGAACTCAGCGGATCATTTGTCGACGTGCGTGCAAACTCCGTCTCGGGAGATGTCACCGTTCTTCGACGCACACCAACAGGTCCGGATGCTGCGCCCGCCGTGCAGCAAGAAGGTTCTGATCCTGCATCGGAGGATCAGCGATGAGTCCCGTCTTTTCACACGGCGACCTGCGCCTGTACCTGCTCAACTTGCTCGACGAGGGCCCCCGCCACGGGTACGACATCATCCAGGCGCTGTCTGACCGCACCGGAGGAACCTATACCCCGAGTGCCGGCACGATCTATCCTCGCTTGGCAAAGCTCGAAGAAGAAGGCCTTGTGTCAAAGTCAGTGGACGGCCGCAAAACCGTCTATGCCATTACCGACGCAGGCCACGCAGAAGTACTTGCCCGAGCCAGCGATCTTGAGGGCATCGAAGCCGGACTCACTGACTCGGTGCGGCTGATTGCCGACGAAGTCCGGGGCAATGTGCGCGAAGCGATGCGCAGCCTGCGCGCAGATCTCGCCGCGGCGAGCCGCGAGGAGCAGGACTCAGCCCGTGAAACACCACCTGCCGACGATGCCCGTGGACGCAGCCGAGAGCAGCTCAACCGCGCCGACAGCATCATCAACGAATTCCGTGGTCGGGTGCGCGGCGACCTGCGTTCACACGTGGCACGGGGTGGAAACCTGAATGCAGAAACGGTGAGTGCGCTCGAAGCTGCTCTCGACGAAGCAGGCCAGACCCTCACCCGGGCACTGCAGGGCTAGTCACCCGAGCGGGCCAGTAATCGGTCAGGCGGGCCAGATCTCTTCGTCGTCTGGCGTTGCTTCGCCGAGCGGCACCACCAAGAGCGTGCGGTGTTGACGGTGAGCGAGTCTCGCGCCCACTGAGCCAGTGAAGAACTCACGAATCGACTCACCAAGCCCCCGCTTGCGGGTGCCGACGACAATGAGCTTGGCGTCGACCTGCTCAGCAAGGTGTTTCATCGCCATCGCGGGATCCCCTACGAGCTGGCGCACGCTCCAGTCCACGCTCGAGTCAGCCAGCACCTCGGCTGCCGCTTGGTGCACCAAGACCAGATCACTATCGCCAGCGGCGATGTTGATATCGATCGGAGCCGAATGAACGTAGCCGTCAGGGTCTTCATAGGTCACGAAGCGCGTGACATCGACGTGAACAATCAACAGTGGCGCGCCGAGCAGACCGGCATAGCGTGCTGCCTCTTTAAGCACTCTCGGTGACTGATCAGGAATGATCCCAACAATGACCGCACCGCGCACTGATTCGTCATCAGTCGGCTGGTTTGTAGGGTCGGGTGCGTCGTTCGTCATGTGTGGGCTCCTTCGACACCGCGTACTCAAGCAGGCGGAACCGCCGAAGTGCGGAGGCTCCGTGTTATTCTGAATGCTACTCTTACCGGCTTACAGCCGACCAACGTTGAAGCGGGCACTCGCACCGCCCGCAGCTCAGAAATGAGGGGGTCTCGCATGGGTCGTGGCCGTCAGAAGGCAAAGCACACCAAGATCGCTCGTGAGCTCAAGTCCTACAGCCCGAGTTTGAACACCTCAGCGCTCGAAAGAGAACTGGGGCACCCCGAGGAAGACCAGTACGTCGACAAGTGGGCGGATCTTTACGCCGACGAGGATGAAGACGAACTAGAGCGGGCCTAGCAACCCTCTACGCGCGTGTTCGGCGCGCGGCTCGTAGCGCTCGGCGTTGTTTCCACCACTGCCAGAAGCGATCAAGCGTGCTCTTGAGCCATAGCGCGATTCGGTGTGCCCAGTAGAACTCCGTGCCCAGCACGGCAAGTCCGAGGAACACCACGAGCCACCCTGGGCCCGGTAGCGGAACGAGAATCAGCCCAGCGACGGCGAGCACGCTACCGGCAACCGCAACGGCGACACGGTACGCGAATTCGAGCCGAGGGTGCTCAGCTATCCACCCACGCGCACTGCGCATGAGCTGGCGAACAGGACGATCGCTTCGCTCGGCCGCTGCGATGTCGGCGCGAATGCTGCGCTCGATGGCGAGGGATTCGTGCGTCATGGCGCGACGCTAACAATGCAGCTCGCGAAACCACTGGGAGTCTGCCGTCCACCTCATGTGCGCTACCCGATCACCACGCGCCGTGCTTGCGCTCCCATTCCTCCTCGACGGTGTGACGTCGCGATGCCACCACCCCAGCCGGGACCGCCGCCGACACGGCCAGCGCAAGCATGATCAGCGGGATCGTCCATGACCCAGTGGCCTCGTGAATCAGTCCGATCGTCAGTGGAAACACCGCACCCAGGCCATAGCCAACGCTCTGCACGAAGCCACTGAGCGCGACTGCGCCTTCATGCGTGCTGGTGCGCACATTGAGCAGAACGAGTGTGAGCGGAAAGAGCAGGGTGGGTCCACTCAGCATCAGCACCCATAGCCAGGGGGCGAGCGCCGGAGCCCAGAGCAAACCTGCAATACCGACCAAACCTGCTGTGACGGCGATCCCGTAGAGCGCCCGCGTAGCGTGGTACCGGACGACAAGCAACGGCACCACCAGTGACGCGGGCAATCCAACCGCCGCGAACAACGAAAGCAGCACGCCGGCGGCGACGGGCGTCACGCCTGCCGTGTCGACGAGCATTCGCGGTAGCCAAGAGAACGATGTGTAGGCCACCACCCCTGCGGCGCTGAACCCCACCATGAGCGCACACGCCGAGGGCAACCTGAGCATGCGGCTAAACACCCGAGGGTTGGGCGGTTCGACATCGGCTGACTGGTCCAGGTTTCGAGTGCTGGCACGTGCACGCGAGATCAACGCGATCCATGGCACTGTCGCCATCAGGGCGAAGAGCGCCCACATCCCGAGCGACGCGCGCCAGTTGGTCGTGTCTGCCACGGGAACGGCAATCAAGGGAGGAAGGAATGTCGACACTGCCATCGTGGCCGAATAGAGCCCGGTGATCAGTCCAATCCGGTCGGGAAAGTAGCGTTTCACCAACGGCGGCAACAGAATGTTCGCCACCCCAATGGCCGCGAAGATGATCGTCGTTCCCGCAAGCATCAGCATCGCATTGGTAGCGAAGCTACGGGCTACCAGCCCCAGCGCCACGATGAAGAATGCGAGCACTGCGAGTGGTTCGAGGCCAAGCCGTCTCTCGAAAGCTGGCGTCAACAGGCCGAAGACGGCGAAGCACACGGGTGGCACAGTGGCGATCAGCCCGATGACGGACGCCGAGAGTGTGAAGTCCCGCTCGATGTAGTCGAACAGTGGCGATAGCGACGCCACCGCAGATCGCAACGAGAAGGCCAACAGCAGAATGCCGACGAGGGCGAGTGAACGCCCCTGCCACAGCGGGCGCGTGGGGGCAGGTTTCACTCGTCCCACCCTAAGCCCGCCCGCTCACTCCGCTTCGCGCGGGCTGCACGCCCCCTGCGTTTCAGCGAGGACTACACCCCCGGGCTCGCGCTAGCCACGTGCCACGCTCCCCGGCGCACGATGCGTTCTAAGTCATGCGCTCGCGAAGCGAAGTCTTCGGCGGTGGTCGAAACCGACACTGCCCCGATGGTGCGGCCGCTGCGCCCGCGCACCGGCGCTGCAATACATGCCAGCTTCGGCATGTACTCTTCCACCTCGGTCGCGATCTGCAGCGCGCGCACCTCATCAAGCTGCTCTCGCAGTGCGGCTTCGTTTGTAATCGAGTGGGCGGTCAGCGCGCGGGCACCGTGGCGATCGAGGTACCGCGTGAGAGAAGCAGCATCCTTCTCTGCCAGCATGATCTTCCCAAAAGCGGTGATGTGTGCCGACTCGGCGAATCCCACGTGAAGTTGCCCAATTCGTGGATGCTGCGCGGAGTCAGCCACGTGCGCCACTGCGATATCGTCACCGCGAAAAACCGTAAGGTACGCGGGTGCTCGCGCAGCATCCCTCATGCCTGACAACACCCGTCGCGCGTCAGGCGTGGCGAGGATCTGCGCGCGCACCGCACGACCCAGCTCGTCAACGGCGCGGCCCAGAATGTAGCGCGATTCGCGGGAGCGAACGAGGTAATCGTGTTCCTGAAGGGTCGCAAGCAGCCGGTACGTCGTCGCAGGCGACAGCGCGAGGGCGTGCGAGAGCTCTGCGGCGGTGAGTCCGTCGGGCGCCGAGCCCACAGCATCCAATATCGCGAGTGTTCGATCAGCCGAGCGAATGCCAGCGCTGTCTCGAGAGCTCTTCGTCGTGCTCATACGGTCAGTGTAGGCCTGTGTACTTCGAATGTGTTTCGCACATCGTGAGAATCGTCCTCGCATCAACAACCAGGCGGGGCGCACCCTGGAACCGCACACAACGTTGTCGTGAAAGGAACCACCATGACCAGCAAGATTCTCATCATCACCGGCGATGCCGCCGAAACCCTCGAGGTCTTCTATCCGCTGCACCGGCTGCAAGAAGCCGGCTATGAAGTGCACATCGGCGCCCCCGAAAAGCGCAAGCTTCAGTTCGTCGTGCATGACTTCGTTGACGACTTCGCCACCTACACCGAGAAGCTCGGGCACACCTGGGACGCCGACATCGCTCTCGCAGATGTTGACCCCGCCGACTATGTCGCCATCGTCGTGCCCGGTGGCCGCGCCCCCGAGTACCTGCGCAACAACGAAGAAGCCAAGCGAATCGTTCGCTACTTCTTCGAGAAGAACAATCCCGTGGCAGCGACCTGCCACGGTCCCTTGCTGCTCGCTGCCGCTGGCGTACTAGAAGGACGCACCTCGGCCGCGTACCCGGAGCTTGCAATCGACGTCGAGGTTGTAGGCGGTGTCTTCGAGAATGGCGGAGCTGTCGTCGACGGCAACCTGGTCAGTTCGCGCGCTTGGCCCGACAACGGCACGTGGATGAAGGCGTTCCTCGAAGTGCTCGACGGCGCTTCTGCATAGCCGGTCACATTCATCGAGACTAGGTTTCGTGCGCGAAACGAGACGCTGTGCAACATGTCTCGTGCACGGAGCCTAGTTTCGGCATCAGGCGCGGGCGCGCAGCGGGCGCACAGGAGGCGCGTCAGCAGCGCAGCGCGCCGCTAGGACTCTTGAGCGCCCTCGACCCAGGCGAGGTACTCGTCTGACACGGTGCCGGTGACGTAGCGACCGTCGAAGCAGCTCATGTCAAGATCGTCGACGTCCGAGCCCTCGAGAATGGCGGCCTTCAGGTCATCGACCTCTTGGTACACCATGTAATCGGCACCGAGCTCTTCGGCGATCTCTGGAATCGTGCGGCCATGGGCGACCAGCTCGTGGCGCGACGGCATGTTGATGCCATAGACGTGCGGGTACCGCACCGGCGGCGCCGCTGACGCGAAGGCGACGGACTTCGCGCCCGCATCGCGTGCCATCTGAATGATCTCTTTGGAGGTCGTGCCACGAACAATCGAGTCGTCGATCAGCAGCACGTTCTTGCCCTTGAACTCACTCGACATCGCGTTGAGCTTCTGACGCACGCTCTTCTTGCGCACCGCGTGCCCGGGCATGATGAAGGTGCGGCCGACATAGCGGTTCTTGTAGAAGCCCTCGCGGTATTCAATTCCGAGCTTGCGGGCCACCTGCATCGCGGCAGGCCGTGAGGAGTCGGGAATTGGCATCACGACATCGATCTCGTCGACCGGTGAGTGCTTGGCGATCGTGTCTGCGAGTCGATCACCCATGCGCAAGCGGGCTTCGTAGACCGAGATGCCGTTCATGATCGAGTCAGGGCGCGCAAGGTAGACGTATTCGAACGAACACGGTGCCAGCTGCGTCTCTTTTGCGCACTGCATGGTGTGAAGGTGTCCCTCAAGGTCGACGAAAATCGCCTCACCGGGAAGCACATCGCGCACTACCTCGAACTCACCGTTTTCGAGCACGAGCGATTCACTCGTTACAACCCACTCGTAGGTGCCATCTTCATGCTTGCGGGTGCCAAGAATCAAGGGCCGGATGCCGAATGGATCGCGAAACGCCAAGAGACCGTAGCCCGCGATCAGGGCGATGGCCGCGTATGAGCCTTCCACCCGATCGTGCACCCGCGAGACGGCGTCGAAGAGCTGCTCAGGAACCAGTTCGTCACCCGAAATCGATGCCTGCAATTCGTTGGCCAGCACGTTGACGAGCAACTCGGTGTCAGAGGTCGTGTTGAGGTGTCGACGGTCTTTGCGGAACAGCACCTCGGTCAGTTCACGCGTATTGGTGAGGTTTCCGTTGTGCACCAGCACGATGCCATAGGGCGCGTTGACGTAGAAAGGCTGGGCCTCTTCTTCGCTGGACGCAGTGCCCTTCGTGGCATAGCGCACGTGGCCGAGACCAATGTTGCCGAGCAGCACTCGCATGTCGCGGGTGCGGAAGGCTTCACGCACTTGCCCCCGCTCTTTGTGAACGTGGAACACACCGCTGGGCTCAGCGGTCGCAATTCCCGTGGAGTCTTGACCCCGGTGCTGCAGAAGAAGAAGGGAGTCGTAGATCTCTTGGTTGACAGATCCACGCCCCATCATGCCGACGATTCCGCACATCTGGGATTACTCTGCTCCGTTCACGGCCGAGCCGTCTGCGTAAGAACCGACGAGTCGAACAGCTCCGCCGTCCACACCCTTCGCCCCCTGCTCAAATTCTCCCGTGGGAAGTGCATCGGTGCGCACCACGCCTACCTGCCACGTGTGAATGCCATCGCGCACGAGAGCAGCGATTGCCGCATCCGCTTGGTCTGCAGACACAACTGCGAGAAAACCGATCCCCAGGTTCCAGGTGCCTTCGGTTGATTCGATATCGAGGCCGCCGAGGTCTGCCAGCACACGGAAGGTAGCTGGTGGCGACCACGTCGAGCGGTCCACGTCGACCCAGGTGTTCTGCGGCAGCACCCGTGCCAGGTTGGCGGCGATTCCGCCTCCGGTGACATGACTCAGCGAGTGCACCGCGTCGCCCAGACCTTCGATGAGGTGAAGCAGAGGGGTCGTATACAGACGCGTCGGCTCAAGAAGTGCCTCACCCCAGGTGATGCTGCTGCCGAGGTCGACCGCGCGGTCGCCGTACTGAATACCCGCGCTGGCGACGATGTGGCGCACCAGCGAGTATCCGTTCGAGTGCAGGCCGCTCGAGGCGAGCGCCAGCACAACGTCGCCGTTCTGCACGCGCTCGGCGCCGAGAACCTGATTAGCTTCCACCACGCCCGTCGCCGCGCCCGCAGCGTCGTAATCGTTCACACCGAGCAAACCGGGATGTTCCGCAGTCTCACCGCCGACGAGCGCAGTGCCCGTCTCGGAGCAGCCCTGCGCAATACCGCGCACAATGTCTGCGATGCGTTCCGGAAAAACCTTGCCACACGCGATGTAGTCGGTCATGAAGAGCGGTTTCGCTCCCACAACGACGATGTCGTCGACGACCATGCCAACGAGGTCGAGCCCAATCGAGTCGTGCTTGTCAATTGCTTGGGCGATTGCGACTTTGGTGCCTACGCCGTCGGTGCTGGTTGCCAGCAGCGGCTTGGTGTAGCCGAGCAGTGCACTGGCATCGAAGAGGCCTGCGAAGCCTCCGACGCCACCGAGCACCTCGGGTCCGTGCGTGCGGCGCACGGCAGACTTCATCAGTTCAACAGCAAGATCGCCGGCAGCAGTATCTACGCCAGCGGCCGCATAGGGGTTCGCAGAGGCATCACGAGAAGGGGTGACCACGGCTCCAGACTACCCGGGTCGGCGAGGGAGTCGATGCGATCTCCCGCTCTGAAGCGCTCAACTTCTGCACCCTTCGCACATGCGCCCCTACAATGGCCGCATGGGTGGCACCGGAATGCCGGAATGGCTGATCCGCGAAGACGCCGGTCAGCCGGTTCTTCTTGCCCTCTATCTGCGCCAGGTGCTCGGCATTCGCTACCCCGATGAGCTGCCGAATCTGCGCGGCGTCGCTCCGCCCACGGACGACGGAGCGCGTTCCGGTCAAGCTGAACTCGAGGCGCAATGGCGAGTTCTCTGGGAGATGACCATCGAGCCTGAGATGCATCATTCCCCGGTTCCGCTCGAATTGGTCGACGGATACGAAACTCTGCTGGCGCTGCCCGCGGATGGTGCTTCTGAACTGAGGGATGCTGCGCTGCCCCACGCGAGTGAAGCGCTCGCGTTCGCGCAATCAGCGCACGCGCGCTATCGAAAAGACGTAGGAAGCGGTGTCAGCTACCGCGCATATGCGAGTGCGATCGCGGAATACGAGCGACAAGTGGGCCGCCGCGCGCATTCGTTCGAGCTCAACGTTCAGGTGCTGCCGCTGAGCCAGCGCGGACTGTGGTGGGTCGGTTCGCTCACGATCGCCGTCACTGACGGGCTTCGCGGAGATGTCGTCGCTTTCGATGCCGCGATCAACCCGATCATTGCCGAACTGGCTTGAGCGTTCTATTCGCTCTCGCCTCGGACCGTTTCGTGGTCAACGACTACGTCACGAGCATGGCGTGATGCCCGCCGGTCGAGCATCACGGCGATGAAACCGAAGAGCGCGATCCCGATCGGCACGCAGATCAGCGTGACGAATCCGAAGACCTGCATCTGCGAATATACAAAACCGGTGTTGGGGCTCGCCTGATCGGAACCATCGAAAGCGAAGGTCAAGATCATCGCGACGAAGACTCCGAGCGCCGCTCCGAGCAGCAGGAACACCGACATCTTGGGAGCGCGACGCACGCGAACGGTCTCGATGTGGTCGTCAACGTGCTCAGCCATGCTCCTATTGTCCCACCGACTGCGCGTGAGCGCGCCAGCTATGGGCGCAACGGCAGCAGGTCAGAGACGTCGGCGCGCACTCCCGATGCCGAGATGCGGCCGGCGGCCGTAGCATCCATCCACTCTTGTTGACCCGTCGCCAGCGCGATCCAGGTAAGTGGCTCCATCTCAACAACGTTCGGTGGTGTGCCGCGAGTGTGACGTGGTCCTTCAACCACCTGCACAGCACCGAACGGCGGCACGCGCACCTCCACACTGTGGCCAGGCGCCTTCTCTGCGAGCAGCTGCAAAAGGTAGCGCACCGCGGTAGCGAGGTCAGTGCGCGCGGGGACCGCACTCGACGCAGAGGCGATTCGCACGGCCTCCAACGCGGAGCGCCCGTCGGCGGTAGAGATGCTGCGTGGCATGGGCCCACGCTACGCCCGAATTCTCAGAGCCTGTGCGGGCGAGCAAGGATCGGTAGGCTTGCGGGGTGAAGATTCTGGTCCTCGGTTCGGGCGCGCGCGAGCACGCCATCATCCTCGCTCTTCGTGCAGAGGAGGCCGCTCACGATATCTTCGCCGCTCCGGGAAATGCGGGCATTGCGCAAGACGCCACGTTGGTGCCACTGGATGCCAACTCGCCGGCCGGGGTCACCACGTTCGCCTTTGAGAACTCGATCGACCTGGTGGTGATCGGACCCGAAGCTCCCCTCGTCGCCGGCGTTGCTGACTCGTTGCGCGAGCGCGGTATTCCGGTGTTTGGTCCGGGCAAGGCTGCCGCACAGCTTGAAGGATCCAAGACGTTCGCCAAGCGAGTGATGGATGCCGCGGGCGTTCCCACCGGCCGCGCGTCGCGCGCTGTCACCCGTGCCGAGGTCGAGGCGGCGATCGACGAGTTCGGCGCGCCCTACGTCGTGAAGGCCGATGGGCTCGCTGCCGGCAAGGGCGTTATCGTGACCGACGATCGCGCCGCGGCCCTTGAACACGCCGATACGTACCTGCCGACCGGCGCAGTTCTGGTTGAAGAGTTTCTCTCTGGCCCCGAGGTGTCGCTGTTCTTTCTCAGCGACGGCGATCACGTGTTGCCGCTCAGCCCCGCCCAAGACTTCAAGCGTCTTCTCGACGGCGACGAGGGTCCGAACACCGGCGGTATGGGCGCCTACTCACCTCTGCCGTGGCTGGGCGAGCAGTTCGGCAGCGAAGCGGCATTTGTCGATTTGGTCACTCGCGACGTCGCTGAGCCTGTGATCCGTCAGCTCGACGCCGAAGGCACGCCGTTCATCGGTCTTCTCTATGCAGGCTTGATCCTCACCGAGCAGGGCATCAAGGTCATCGAGTTCAACGCGCGCTTCGGTGACCCCGAAACGCAGGTCGTGTTGCCCCGCCTGATCGACCCGCTCTCGGAACTGCTGCTGGCGGCCGCGTCGGGTCATCTGGAAGACTTCGCGCGCCCGTCGTTCTCGACTGACGCGGCCATCACCGTGGTGCTGGCGAGCGAAGGCTACCCGCAGGCTCCCGTCACCGGTCGCCCACTCGGGGGCCTGGATGCTGCAGCATCGGCCGAAGGCGTGCATATCGCCCACGCGGCCACCACCGATAGCGAAAGCTCACTCATCGCGACCGGCGGTCGAGTGCTGAGCGTCGTTGCCGCCGCAGACTCCTTCGCTGAAGCACGCGCGCTCGCATATGACGCTCTGGGCAAGATCACGCTCGACGGCGGCCAGTTTCGCGGTGATATCGCGGCAAAGGTCGTCTGAGCCGATACAGGGCCACCCCAGGCCGACATGGCCTGAGCGACTTGCCTACGAGGCGTTCTAGCGCTCGCTGTTCCAGCGGGCCGCCTCGTCTGCGTCGATTGTGGTGATTGATCCGGTGAACTGCTCGGCACGCTCTTCACCTTCGGCTGATCCCGTGAACAAACCGGAGTGCTGGTCGCTCGACTCTGGGCTGGGACTCGGCTCTTCGAGGACTGGCTCGCTCACGAGTTGCACGCGAGAAACCGGCAGAGCGGCCTTCTTATCGTGCAACCACTCGACGAACTCCTCGCGCACAAAACAGCGAAGATCAAACAGCGTTGGTGCATCAACGGCCGTCAGCAAAATGCGCACCCGCACAGTGTTGTTCACCGCCTCTGTCACCTGCAGCACTTTGGCGCGTCGGTCCCACAAATCGGTGCGCTCAAGAACGAGGTCGAGCTGTTCGCGCATCTCAGAGGGCCTCACCCGCCAATCGAGGTCAAACTCGACAGAACCCAGGAGTTCGCTTGAGCGGCGGGTCCAGTTTTCGAACGGCGTGGTGGTGAAGTACGTCGACGGCAACACCAACCGTCTGTCGTCCCAGATGTGCACGACCACATAGGTCAGTGTGATCTCCTGGATGCGACCCCACTCGCCCTCGACGACCACCACGTCATCAACGCGGACAGCGTCGCTGAAAGCGATCTGCACCCCCGCGAACACGCTGGCGAGCGTCGATTGAGCGGCAAGGCCCGCCACGATCCCTGCCACACCCGCCGAAGCCAACAAGCTTGTGCCGATCGTTGCGAGAGCGGGAAAGGTGACGAGAATCGCGCCAGCGGCAAAAACGACCACCACAGCGACGAGCAGTCGGCGGATCAGCGTGAGCTGCGTCTGCCGGCGCCGAGCGACCAGATTGTCTTTCGTGCCCAGTGGCAACCGTGCCATCGCAACACCGAACCCGAACGAGATCGCTGCACTGATAAACCAGGCGGCTGCGGCGATGGTCGTGATAACGAGCCCATGCGCTACCGTTTCGGAAGAATCAGGCGCGGGCCACGAAAGTAGAAATGCGATCCACAACGCAACGACGACGATCAGCACTCTGAAGGGTGCACGTACCGTCGCAGAAAGGGTGGCAGGCCAGCGCTTCTTTCGCGAAACACGCTTGAGCGCTGCCGCGACCACGAGAGCAACCACTACCGCGGCGATCAGTGCAATGCTCAACACGATCGTGAGACCGAGCCATGACTTCAGTTCGAACAAGGTGCTCCTCCTGCCGGGCTGAAAGGGTGTTCTACCCTAGCGTCCGACACGGGAAGCCACGAAGCACTACGACTTGCGGCCCGCTATTGCTTGCATCAGTCACCAGATCACAGCGATGACGAGCACGACCAAACCAACGCGCGTGAACAGATGCGGCAATAATGGGCGAGTGACGAACGAGACTGATCTGCCCGGCTGGAAGCACGTCTATTCAGGAAAGGTGCGCGACCTCTACGTTCCCGCCGAGCTCGCCGACGGTGAGGTCTCGAACCGGATGCTGGTGGTAGCCAGTGACCGAGTCAGCGCGTTTGACCATGTACTCAGCCCTGGAATTACCGGAAAGGGCGAGCTGCTCACGACCCTCAGCATGTGGTGGTTTGCCCAGCTTGCCGGTCTCGACGGCGGGCGCAGCATCCCGAATCACCTCGTCGCCGACGGCGAGAACGACATTCCCGGTGCGGTCTCGGGTCGGTCGATGCACGTGCGCGGTCTGCAGATGTACCCCGTCGAATGCGTGGTGCGTGGTTATCTCACCGGTTCTGGTTGGGCCGAGTACCAGGCCAGCGGCACCGTATGCGGCATCGCTCTGCCGGAAGGGCTGAATGACGGGGACCGACTGCCGGAACCGATCTACACCCCGGCCTATAAAGCCCCGATGGGTGAGCACGACGAGAACATCTCGTACGAGCAGACTGTCGAACTCGTGGGACCAGACGCGGCGGCCGCGTTGCGAGACACCTCGCTCGAAATCTACGAACGCGCCGCGGCTCTTGCAGAAGCGCACGGTTTGATCCTTGCCGACACGAAGTTTGAGTTCGGTGCCGATGCGGATGGCGTACTCACGTTGGCCGACGAAGTGCTCACGAGCGATTCGTCGAGGTATTGGGATGCTGCGGCTTGGGCATCGGGCACCACGCCCAAGGAGCGCATGGCCAGCTTCGACAAGCAGATCGTGCGTGACTGGCTTGCAGCCAACTGGAACAAGGAGGGCACTCCCCCGGAGCTGCCCGTCGAGATCGTTGAGCGCACCACCGCGCGCTACCGAGAGCTGATCGAAATGCTCACCAGTCGCTGACGCCCACCGGGCCGGCGCGCACGAGTGGCAAACTGCGCTCAGCCCAGCAGCATCCGCTCAAGGTTCTCGATCGGGGCATACCAGCCCTGCTCAAGCATCCAGGTCTGCACGAGGCGGTCCCATCCGAGTGCCACTGCGACTCCCACGAGAACCAGCAAGCCACCGATAACCCGACGGAAGACTCCGTGCGGGTCTGCGAGCCAGCCGAGCTTTCGCACCAGCGCCGTGCCGGCAATCGCAATGCCCATCAGTGCGAGAGCAAGCCCGATGGCATACGCCGAGATATACACAACGCCGAGACCGAACGACGCGGGGAGCACGGCCGCGATGATGAGCGCATAGGTGGGGCTGCAGCTGCTGAACGCGGGCCCAAGCGCTGCGCCGAGCGCAATGTCACCGCCGAGGCCGCCCTTGCGGTAGCTCGCGTCGAGCAGCCGACCGCCACCGGCTTGCCACCCGAAGCGCACCGTCAGGCGCTCCCACACCATGGGAAAGAGCATCGTCAGACCTAGTACCGCGACAATGATGCCCGAGATCGACTGCCAGATCCACGCGGGAATGCCTAGCAAAGCGGTGGTCGCCTTCAGCAGCAGGGTGAACGCGACCACCGAGACGGCGAGAGATGCCGCGATGATGAGCGGGCGGAACCACTGCTTGTCTGCGAGCTTCGCATCTGAACCGGTGCGCACGGCCGTGCCCCCGACAATCACCGGAAGCAACGGAAGAACGCATGGCGCAAGAACGGTGAGCACGCCAGCGGCGAACGACACCAGGGTGAGAGCAAGCATCAGCCGGTGAGACCGAGACCGGCAAGCGCGAAGTCAAGCGACGGGTCTTCATACGGGATGAAGGTAGTGAGCGCTTCACCATTGCTGTCGAGTTCAACGAGGGTGGTCTGCTGGGTTACCCCGTACTGCTGACGAAGTTCCTGGTTCGAATCGTAGTCGACCTTCAAGATCGTGATTCCGTCGGGCACACCCGAGGCGAGAATGTCTTCGTCGAGGGCGCGGCACTGCGGGCACCACGTGGCGTGAAAGAAGAGCACCGGGGTGCCTTCGGCTGATGCGAGCGCAGCTTCGCTGTACTCGACGTACGCGCCAGGAGTCACGCTGTCGGTTTCGGCTTCACCCGCTGACTCGTCGGTCGGCTCTTCGGTCATATCGTCATCGCTCACGTCGTCAACGACCATCTCGGTCTCTACGGGCGACGGGGTCGTGACGGCGACGGTCTCGCTCTCGTCACCGTTCGTGAGCGAGACGGCAACTGCGCCGCCTACACCCAGCACAAGCACGCCTGCAATGACCAGTCCGACTACAGCTCCACTCTTCATGCTTCTATCCTCCCCCGCGGTGCATGCGCAATGGCTGACGAGGGTATTACGAAGTGCACACGCTCTCGCGTGGGCAAGCCGCCGCCGCACGCATTGCGGAATGCGTCCGCTACACCGAGGAACGAAGGATGAGCTCGGTTTCGAGGATCGTAACGTGGCGCGGGTCGTTGCCTGCAAGACGATCGAGCAATACGTTTGCCATTTGCTCACCTTGAGTGAACGAGGGCTGGCGCATCGTCGTCAGTTGCGGCTCGACCGTAAGCGCGACGGGTGAGTCATCAAAGCCGATGATGGCGATGTCATCGGGAACCCGCATGCCGGCGGCGGCGAGCACACCCATGGCGCCCTGCGCCATCAGATCACTCGCGCAGAACATGGCGTCTGGCCGCGCATCACGCGCGAGCATACGACGCATCGCGTTTGCCCCGCCCTCTGATGTGAAGCCGCCCGGCTCGACCGCGATCTCATCGAGACCGTGTTTGGCGAGGGCATCGCGAAAACCCTGCAACCGGTCAACGCCCGCGGGCATGGTGAGCGACCCGGTGATCGTCGCGATTCTCTTATAGCCCGACTCGATCAGGTACGTCGTCGCGTCATGAGCTCCACGCACGTTGTCGACATCAACGTAGTAATCCTGTTCGCGTTCACGTACGGGCCTGCCGCCGTAGACGACTGGCACCGCGCTGGCGATGCGGTCAATGAAAAGGTCGCTGGTGTGGTGCGAGACGATAATCGCGCCATCCACCGCGCCGCTTCGCACATAGCTGGTGGTCTTGTCACCGGGGTCATCACTCGCAATGAAGAGGTTCATCACGTAGTTCGACCGACTCAGCCGCGAATGGATGCCAGACACGACCGCGGCGAAGAACGGATCGCCGAAGAAACGCGTCGTGTCTTCGGGAACGATCAGCGCGATCGCGTGAGTCTGTCGGCTTGCGAGCGAACGAGCGGCGCGATTGGGCACGTAGTTCAACGCTGCGATTGCCCGCTGCACTGATTCAAGCGCTTCGGGGCTGACCGCTGTTGAGCCATTGACAACGCGCGATACCGTCGACCGAGAGACGCCCGCTGCTGCGGCAACCTCTTCGATCGTGGCGGCGTCACGCACCGTCTCTATGCCCATGACAGCTCCTTTAATGCGATGCTAGTCGCGCGTTAGAGCGCGCGCGCCCCAATCACTCGGGCGTACTCACGTCCACTGTCCTTGACAGTGCGTTCCTGGGTGTCATAATCGACGCGAACGATGCCGAAGCGCTTCTCGTAGCCCCAGGCCCACTCGAAATTGTCGAGGAACGACCAGTAGAAGTAGCCGCGCACGTCGACTCCCGCGTCAATCGCGTCAAGGATTGCGCCGAGATGACCGGTGAGGAACGAGGCCCGATCGGCGTCGTGCACACGCACCTCGCCGCCGTCGACGACGCGCTCGTCGTCAAAGGCTGCACCGTTCTCGGTGACGTAGAGCGTCACGCCCTTCGGTGCGCTGTATTCGTCGGAAACGCGCTTGAGTAGGCGGGTAAGCCCCTCGGGCTGAATCTCCCAGTGCATCGACGTGCGATCGAGACCGCGCTCGTGCCAGTGGATGTTCTGCGACGCAGGGAACGCTGGCGCGCTCTCACGATTGGTGGGAGCGTCGCCCGCGGCGGGCGCGACTTCGGGAGCCTCCCCTCCCACGAACTCACCGTGGTAGTAGTTGACGCCGAGCGAATCGATCGCGGTCGAAATAATGTCAAGGTCGCCGGGTCGCACGGCCTTCTCGAACGAATCGATCGCTGCCGCATCCACCCCTCTGATGTCTTCGACAATGTCAGCCGGGTACTCACCGCGGAAGATCGGGTCAAGGAACCACCGGTTGAACTGGCCGTCAATACGGCGCGCGGCGTCGACATCGGCAGGGCTCTCAGGATCTACCGGATCAGCGACCGTGAGGTTGAGCGTGATGCCGAGGTTCAGGGACGAGTCACGAGCGCGCAGTTCGCGCACCGTTTGTCCGTGCCCCAACAACAGGTGATGAGCAGCCAGCGTGCCCTCTTCGATGCTGTAGTGCCCGGGTGCATGAACACCGGCGGTGTAGCTGAGGAACGACGAGCACCAAGGCTCGTTGAGAGTGGTCCACACGTTGACGCGGTCACCCAAGGCGTCGTGCATCGTGAGCGCATACTCGGTGAAGCGCTCAGCCGTATCGCGGTTCGCCCAGCCGCCCTCGTCTTGCAGCGCTTGCGGCAGATCCCAGTGGTACAGCGTCAACCAGGGCAAGATGTCTGCGTCGAGCAGTTCATCGACCAGTCGCTTGTAGAAGTCGACCCCCTGATCGTTTACTGCGCCACCGTCGGGGCGCACTCGCGCCCACGACGTTGAGAAGCGATAGGTCTGCAGACCCATCGACTTCATCAGCGCGACGTCACCTTCATAGCGGTGGTAGTGATCGCACGCCACATCGCCGTTGTCAGCGTTGATCACTGCTTCTGGCACTCGACAGAACGCGTCCCAAATCGAATCACGGCGGCCGTCTTCATGAGCCGCTCCTTCGATCTGGAAGGCTGCGGTCGCGGCTCCGAAGAGAAAGTTCGACGGGAATTCGCGGGGGGTAGTCGCAGTCATGTGGACGGCGTCCTTCCTTGAGGTGTATCGGGGAGGAGAAAGCGTGCTTGTGGCAGAAAGGCAGTGTTAGCCCTTGACCGCACCGGCCATGATGCCACTCACGAGCTGCTTGCCAGCGAAGGCAAACAGGATAAGAAGCGGGATGGTCGAAAGCAGCACACCGGCGAGCACCACCGAGTAGTCGACGAAGTAGTTCGACTGCAGCAGTGAAAGCGCGACCGGAAGGGTCGGGCTCGAACGGTCTAGCACGATGAAGGGCCAGAAGAACTGGTTCCACGCGTTGATGAAGGTGAAGAGGAAGAGCATCGCTGCCGCGGGTCGCGCAGCGACGACTCCAACGGTCCAGAAAGTGCGGATCTGCGAGGCTCCGTCAACGCGGGCGGCCTCGATTAGCTCGTCAGGAACGCTCTGCGTAAGGTACTGAGTCATCCAGAACACACCGAAAGCGGTGATCAGTGCCGGCACGATGATCGCGCCGATCGTTCCGGTCCAGCCCCACTCTGAGAAGAGGATGTACAGCGGCACGACACCCAGCTGCATCGGAACAGCCATGGTCGCGACGACGAAGGCCAGCAGTGCTGGTCCGCCGCGGAACTTGAGCTTTGCGAATGCCCAGCCCGCGAGAGTCGAGAACACGACCACGGACAGCGCGATGATCGTCGAGCTGTAGATCGAGTTCCACAGCGCCAACCAGAAGTTGACCGCGGGGTCGTTGACAACCGAGATCGCATTGTCGATGAAGTTGCCGCCGGGCCACCACGACATGTTCGGATCGTTGATCGTGGATGCATCGCCGGAGCCGATGAGGAAAGACCAGTAGTACGGGAAGATCGCGGATACGACGACCACGCCGAGTCCTGCGTAGACCCAGAATCCGGGACGCATCCCGCGAATCTTTCGCGCGCGGTTCTTGCGCGGGGACATCGCATCGTTGGGGATGCTTTCTTCCATGATCGCCAGGGGCGGGGTATTGGTGCTCATCGCTTGACTCCCTTGCGTCCACGGCGCGGAGTTTTAACGCCACGCCCTCCTTCATCGCGTACGAGGCGACGAGTTATGAGGAGGTTGATCATTCCGATGACCAGGATGATGATGAACAGAATCCAGGCCAGCGCGGCAGCGCGACCGAAGTTGAAGTCGCCCCAACCGATGTTGTAGAGGTACAGCGTGATGGTGAGCCACTGCTGGGCTGCTCCACCCTCGCCGACGTTGTCGTACATGCGCGGCTCGTCGAAGATCTGCAGGCCACCGATGGTCGAGGTGATCACCACGAAGATCAGTGTGGGCTTGAGCGACGGGAGGGTGATGCTCCAGAACTGGCGGAACGCGCCAGCGCCGTCGACGGTGGCCGCTTCGTAGAACTCGCGAGGAACAGCCTGCATCGCAGCCAGCAGGATCAGTGCGTTATAGCCGGTCCAGCGGAAATTGACCATCGTCGCGATGGCGATGTGGCTCCAGAACGGGTCAACGTGCCAGGCAATCGGTGCGATACCAATGCTGCCGAGGATGTTGTTCACAAGGCCGTGGTTGTCGCCGAACATGTTGCTGAAGATCAGGGCAACGGCGACGGGCGCCATCACGAAGGGGAGAAGCACACTCATGCGCCAGAAAGTCTTCGCCCGAATGTTGCGGTCAAGCATGGCGGCGATGAAGATCGCGAGCGCCAGCTGCGGCACGGACGAGAGCAAGAAGATGCTGAAGGTATTGCGAAGTGACGTCCAGAACTTCGGATCATTGAGGATCCAGACGTACTGTTCGAATCCGACCCATGAGCCGGTGTTTCGAACGAGGTCCCATTCTTGGAACGAGATGACCGCGGTGAACGCGATCGGGAAGAGCCCGACGATCGCGAACATGATGAAGAACGGCGAGATATAGACGTACGGTGCGAATTTGAGGTCCCACCGACTCATCTTGTTCTTGAAAGAGAGCGGGGGCTTTGGCTGCCCGGCACGTGGACCGGGCGATGCCGGTGACGTCTGGGCGCGGGTGTCGGTCGCGGTCACGTGAGACTCCATAGAGGCTGATCGGGCAGAGGGAAGAACAGTGGGGGCCGCGCCGCGTGGCGCGGCCCCCACCAATTCAGATCATCAGAAGGCTTCGACCTCTGCGACCCAGGTGTTCCACGCGGTGTTTGCATCTTCGGTTCCGTCGAAGACGCGAGTCACTGCGTTCTGGAGAGCGTCGTGGTACTGGAAGTACACGGCGTCTTTGTACGGAGCAACCGTCACGGCCTCGGCGCGGTCAGAGAGAATCTGGCCGGTGGGAGCGTCGTTGAAGTACTCGTCAGTTGCATCGGTGAGCGTCGGGTTTTCGTACGCCTCGAGCTGGCTCGGGAAGGTGCCAGCCTCAGCGAACGCTGCGACCTGCTGGTCGGGGGCGGTCAGCCAGTCAGCCAGATCAAGAGCTGCCTCGACGTTGGCGCCGTCTGCAGGAACGGTCAGGTAAGAGCCGCCCCAGTTGCCGCCACCGTTCGGGAAGACATCAGCAATGTCCCAGCCTTCGACGTCGGGCGCGCTGCCCGAGATCACACCGAGCATCCAGCCCGGGCACAGCATGGTGGCGAATTCGCCATTGGCCATCGAAGCGAACCAGTCATCCGACCACTGACCGGCGTATGCCGAGTTGGGGATCGCACGCTCGGTGACGAGCTCGTATGCAGCGGAGACCTCGGGGTTGGTCGTCGCGATAACGGCGCCGTCGGGCTCGGTGTAGGTGTACTCGAGCTGGTTCACGATGCCCTGGAGCACCGAGTTGGCCGAGTCGATCATGGGCTTGCCCGTGGCAGCCATGTATTCGTCTGCAACGTCGAGGTAGTTGTTCCAGTCGCCCTCGAACAGAGCGGCAACTTCGTCGCGGTCAGAGACAAGGCCTGCTTCTTCGAAGAGGTCTGCGCGATAGCAGATAGCCTGCGGGCCGATGTCGGTTCCGAAGCCGACCAGACGACCGTCAGGATCGGTTGCCGCGGCTTCCTTCCAGTCGAGCCAACGTCCCTTGACGCTGTCAGGAGCTTCGGCGAGCAGATCGGAGTACTGCATGGCTTCGGCGAACCAGTCAATCTCGACTGCTTCAACGTCTGCCAAGCCGCCCTTGCCGAGCTTCTGGAAGTAGTTGGCACGGGCGTCACCGGACTCGGCGGCACGGTTGTGCACGACGGTCACGTTCGGGTTGGCGTCCATGTACTCCTGGAGGAGCTCATCGGTGTAGCCAAAGTCGTTGAACGTGGCGATCGTGAGGGTAATTTCCTCGTCGGAAGAACCCGAATCGGTCGATGCGTCATCGCTGCTACCAGCGCAGCCGGCGAGGACGATAGCGGAAGCTGAAAAAGCGGCGACGGCCACTGCGCTTCTGCGGAAGGCTCGAGAGTTCACTGTCACTCCTTTGTGTTTGTCAGGGTCGGATATGTGTTGCAAGGTTTGCGGCTAGGCACTTTTGTCTTGGCCACGTTGCCGTGGGAGCGTTCCCACCGGACACCTGTCACGGTACGGGAGCGCTCCCACGAAAGTCAAGGGAGCGCTCCCATCGCTCGGTCACAGTTTGATTACGACTCCGAGATTGGCCACTTCGTCACCGAGACAGTGCGTACCCGCGGCGCGACGTAGACTTGCAGCGTTCCCTTTTCCGCGACTTCCGGAGCCTTTAATGCCCACTATCGTCGTTGACGTCATGCCCAAGGCCGAGCTATTGGACCCTCAGGGAAAGGCTGTCTCAGGCGCGTTCTCACGTTTGGGAGTCTCAGACTTCACCTCGGTGCGCATCGGTAAGCGATTCGAGCTCACCGTTGATGGTGAAGTCACCGACGAGGTGCTCGCCGAGGCAAAGCGCGTCGCCGACGAGATTCTCTCGAACTCGGTGATCGAAGACGTCGTCGGCATCGAGGTCGTGGCGTGACCACCCGTATCGGGGTCATCACGTTCCCCGGTTCGCTAGACGACCGTGACGCACAGCGCGCAATTGAGATTGCCGGCGCCACCCCTGTAGCCCTCTGGCACGGCTCACATGACCTTGACGGCGTCGACGCTCTCGTACTACCCGGCGGGTTCAGCTATGGCGACTATTTGCGTGCTGGGTCAATCGCCGCGCTCGCACCGATCATGGTCGAGGTCAAAGCTGCTGCGGCAAAGGGTATGCCCGTATTGGGAATCTGCAACGGTTTTCAGATGCTGGTCGAAGCGCATCTGCTGCCAGGCGGCCTCATTCGCAACGCGCACCAACAGTTCATCCGCCGAGACCAGAAGCTCGTCGTCGAGAGCACGTCCACGGCGTGGACCTCAGACTTCAGTGCTGGTCAAGAAATCGTGATTCCGCTCAAGAATGCAGATGGTGGCTACATTGCTGCCGATGATGAACTCGACCGTCTTGAGGGTGAGGGGCTCGTCGCATTCCGCTATGCGGGCGTGAACCCCAACGGCTCGTTGCGCGATATCGCCGGCATCGCCAACGAGCGCGGCAATGTCGTGGGCCTCATGCCACATCCCGAGCACGCAGTGGAGGAAGGCTTCGGCCCCAACACGCCAGCCGCCATGCGCTCGGGCATCGACGGACTCGGTTTCTTCACCTCCGCGATCTCGGCCGTCGTCGGCGCATCCGCATAGCCGCCGGCTACACCGTTCCCGCGGGCGGCCACACGCCGATGATGATGGCCATCACCAACACGGTCACCAGTTCATGCGCGATGTTCATCACGGTGAGCGATGTTGGCCGGCCCTCAAAAGCGTCGTGCGTGATGAAGCGCGCGGCCGTAAAACCGGCCCACAGAACCGCACCGGTGCCGAGCGCTACGAGCAGGTAACTACCGCCGTAGAAGTGCCATGTGATCGTCGTGACCCCAGCGAGCACCCACGCAGACACGAAGCTGACTAACACGGTGACGATGATTGGCATCATCGCCGCTAATGGCGTCAGCTCACGATTCAGATCGAGATGGGCGAGCTTCGCCCAGCGTGTGCCGAATACCTTCGGGGTGTACCAAATCGAGCCGACGACCATTGTCGACAGCGTGGCCAGAATCACGGCCCAGTAGTTGATCTCGGGAACCATCATGCGCCTCCTTGTGCGACTTGTCAGCCGTATCGCGAGAGTAGCGCTCAAGCATGCGCCGCGGTAGGCCAGTCGCCGCTAGCGTGGAAGGGTGAGCACCCCATCGATCTTCGTGACCGTTCCCAGCGACCAACTCGCCACCGATCTTGGCGTCATGCCCGACGGCGTCGAGTTGCGGGTATGGGCGATGAATTCTCCCGCACCCGCACAGCGCATCGACCTCGTCGTGCCACCCTACATGTCGATGTCGAGCATGCTGTCGCGCCTTGACGGTGTAGACGTGGGTCTCGTTCAGAGCCAGTCGATCGGCTATGACGGAGTGCGTGAGATTCTTCCGAGCGGCATGCGCTTCGCCAATGCCGCAACTGTGCACGAAGCCTCCACGGCCGAGTTGGCTGTCGGGCTAGTGATCGCCGCACAGCGCGGCATCCCCGACTTCGTGCGCGCCCAAGACGAGGGCCGCTGGCTTTCACACAACGCGGAGAGCCTCGCTGATCGTCGAGTCATGCTGCTCGGCTACGGCGGCGTGGGCAAGGCGATTGCCGCTCGCCTCAAGCCGTTCGAGGTCGACCTGTTCGCCGTGGCATCGAGCGCTCGCGTTGAAGATGGCATGCCGGTGAGTGCGGTTGCTGAAATGCCAGAGTTGTTGCGCAAGACTGAGATCGTCGTCATCTCGCTTCCCGGGAGCGACGCCACTCGCGGAATCGTCGATGACGCCTTCTTGTCAGCCCTCCCCGACGGTGCACTCGTGGTGAACGTCGGCCGCGGTCCACTCATCGACACCGACGCGCTGGTGGAACACACCAGCCGAGGGCGCATTCGAGCGGCCCTCGACGTCACCGACCCCGAACCGCTCCCCGAGGGGCACCCACTCTGGGATCAACCCGGTGTGCTGATTGCACCCCACGTCGGTGGCAACTCCAGTGCGATGCGCCCTCGCATCGCACGCCTGGTGAAGGCACAGATTGACCGGTTGGCAGCTGGCGAAGAGCCGCTGAATATCGTGATCGACGGTTGACAGCAGGGCTAGTGACGAGTGTCGATGTCGGCGCCTGACCACAGATCGGCGCAGTCCACCTCGGTCGCCGCGTGAGCGGCGAGGTAGGCGCGGGCTCCACTGTCGCCGACGAGTGCACGCGCGAGCGGCTCGAAGTGCTCTCGCCCCACCGCCACCGGATGGCCTGGCCTATCGCCGTACATTGCCTGCACAAGCGCTGATCGTGGCTGCGCATCGAGGTGGCTGATCACTCGGCGCACCGCGCCCGCTGCAGCACCGGGAGTGTCAACCGGCGTGATCACGGCAACATCGCAACCCGCCGCAGCCTGCAGTCCGTCGCGAATTGTGACCGAGAGCCCGTCAGCCCAGTCGGGCACCTCGACAACTCGTGCCCGCTCGCCCACAAGCAGACCGACTTCTTGCCCACGAGCGCCCACGAGCACGATGACTTCGTCGCACCCGGCGTCGTGGAGCATCGCTATCGATAGGTGCACCCAGGGCGTGTCATCGTCGGTTCGGGCGAGGCCCTTGGGCAGGCCGTAGCGGGTGCCAGCGCCCGCGGCGAGCACCAATCCACAGACTCTGACCGGTTCACACATTTACGACAGCGTATCGAGTCCGAAACACACGGTAATTAGCGTGGGGGTCATGTTCGAACTCGCGAAAGACGTGCTGTCCGTATTGCGCAGCGGCGAATCGGTCGCAATTGTGACGATCACGGGCGTGGCCCGCAGCGCACCGCGCGGACTGGGTGCCTCGATGGCAGTCACTGAATCTGGCGCCATCATCGGTTCGATTTCGGGCGGTTGTGTAGAAAGTGACGCCGGGATGCTGGCGCTCACCGCAATCGCCTCCGGCACCGGACAGACGGCACAGTTCGGCTTCACTGACGACGCCGCCCACGCCGCGGGCCTTGCCTGCGGTGGCAGCGTCGACGTCATCGCGTACCCGTTGCGCTCCGATGACTCGGCAGCGATCAGCGCGCTCGAAGCAGCCGAGGCGCACCGGGTTACCGCTGTAGGCCTGATCATTTCAGGCCATAGTGCGGGTCGCATATTGGCCATGGATGCCCTGGGAACCGTGATCGACACAGCGAGCAACGCTGCCCTCGACAATGCTCTGCGCGAGCGCCAGTGCGCCCTTCTTCCCGGAGCATATGCCGGCTCTGACGTTCTCATTCTTGCCTCCGCGCCGCCGCCGCGACTGATCATTCTGGGTGGAGGCGAACATGCCGCCGCCCTGTGCCGGGTGGCATCGGTTTCGGGGTACTCAGTGACAGTGTGCGATGCGTGGGACTCGCTGGTGACCGCGGAACGATTCCCCGGCGCAACCGAGCGGGTCACTGGTTGGCCTCACGAGTATCTGGCAGGGTTGCAACCCGATGACATCGACGAGCGAACAGCCATATGCGTTTTGACGCATGACACGAGGCAGGACATACCCGCATTGCGCGCTGCGCTGTCGATGCCCGTCGGTTTCGTCGGCGCGATGGGCGCGCGCAGCACCGTCAATGTGCGGGCAGGTTTGTTGCGCGAGCAGGGCGTCTCCGATGTCGACCTCGCGAGGTTGCACTCGCCCCTAGGACTCGATCTTGGTGGTTCGACCCCTGACGAGACCGCGCTGTCGGTGCTTGCCGAAATCGTCGCCGCCCGGCACGGCGGCTCAGGCGCGCCGCTTCGCGACGGCATCGGTCCACTGCACAGAACCCTCTTGCGCACGGCCCCTTCGTGCGATGTGCCCTCACGCACCGCAACCGCATAGCGACGCCACAACCTCATAGCGACACCACCCGACGAACTTCTCGTTACCCGCAGGAGCACCACCATGAACCGCACCATCATTGAAAACGGGCACATTGCGACCGTTGACCCACTCGGCACTGAGCACGGCACCGGCTTCGTGGTCATCGACGGTGGCGTCATCGCTGCTGTCGGCGCGGGCACGGCTCCCGCTGAGTGGCGCGCAGGGGCAGAGACCATCGATGCAAGGGGTTGCTTGGTCACTCCCGGTCTGGTCAATACCCATCACCACCTCTACCAGTGGCTGACTCGCGGTTATGCCCAAGACTCGATTCTGTTCGACTGGCTGACCACCCTCTACCCGCTGTGGTCGCGCATTGACGCAGACCTCACTGGTGCGGGCGCGGCGGGTGCAATGGCCGTACTCGCGCGTTCCGGTTGCACTACCGTGGGCGACCACCACTACGTGTTCCCCCAGGGATCCGGCGACATCGTCGGCGCCCTTGTCGATGCCGCGTCGACGGTTGGCGTGCGTCTGCATGCGACGCGCGGGTCGATGGATCTTGGCGCGTCGCAGGGCGGCCTGCCGCCCGACTTTGCGGTCGAAACAACGGATGCTGCGCTTCGCGCTTCGCAAGAGGCGGTGGAGCAGTACCACGACGCTTCACGCGACGCGATGGTCAAGATTGCGATCGCACCCTGCTCACCCTTCTCGGTGACGGCCGAACTATTGCGCGAGTCGGCCGTGCTGGCTCGATCGCTGGGTGTGCGTCTGCATACCCACGCGTCTGAAACCGTCGAAGAAGACGCCTACTGCCAAGAGCACTTCGGCAAATCGCCCACTCAGTACCTCGAAGACCTCGGATGGCTTGGCGACGATGTCTGGATGGCACACGGTGTGCATCTCGATGACATTGCAATCGCTCGCTACGCCGCCACAGGCACGGGCGTGGCCCATTGTCCTTCGTCAAACGCGCGGCTTGCTGCGGGTATCGCTCCCGTCGTCGACCTGCTGCGCGCCGGCGTTCCGGTGGGCCTCGGTGTCGACGGCGCCGCGTCAAACGAGTCGGGACAGCTTGGCATCGAGATTCGCGAGTCAGTGCTGATGAACCGCCTGCGCACTGGCGCCGATTCGATGAGCGTGCGCGATGGCCTACGCATCGCGACGATCGGAGGCGCCCGAGTGCTCGGTCGCGATGCCGAAATCGGATCACTCGAAGTAGGAAAGCTTGCAGATATTGCGGTCTGGCGCGTCGACACCATCGAGCACGCCGGCATCATCGACCCGGTCGCGGCACTCGGGCTCGGTGCGCTTCCCCCGCTGAAGAGACTGCTCGTCGGCGGCAACACAGTGGTCGAAGAACAGACCCTCATCACGGCTGACGAGAGTGTGCTCGCGCGTTCCGTCGCCGCAGCTTCGCTCGCTCTGGCCGAGCGCCTCTGATGGATATCGTCACCGTCTCGCACTTTCGGCGCGCCATCAGTCGCGACGATCTCGCGCTCGCGCCAGGTGAGGTTTTCATGGGTGGCGGCACGTGGTTGATGAGCGAGCCACAGCCGGCCACGACCGGTTTCGTCGACCTGACAACGCTCGGCTGGCCCGACCTCGAGATCACCGACACCGGTCTTCGCATCGGCGCAACCTGCACCATTGCCACACTCCGCGCGTGGGCCGAGGGCCGACACGAGCTCACGTTGCCTGAAACGTGGATCGCCGCCTCCATCATTCCCGAGGCCGCAGACGCCCTGCTCGCCTCGTTCAAGATCTGGCATACCGCCACGGTCGGAGGCAACATCTGCCGCGCGTTCCCGGCTGGCGCGATGACTTCACTTGCCGTAGGGCTCGACGCGATCGCGGAAGTCTGGGGTGTTGACGGCAGCATGCGCACAATGCCCGTAAGTGACCTCGTGACGGGTAACGCAGTCACCTGTCTCGCTCCCGGTGAAGTGCTGCGTGCCATCAATATTCCGGAATCGGCATTGACCTCTCGTGCGCACCTGAAGAAGATTGCCCTCGCTGAGCTTGGGCGTTCCGGTTCGGTCGTCACCGGCCGCGAAGACCGTGACGGGTCGTCAGTCTTCGTCATCACCGCAGCCGTAGAACGACCAGTGGTGCTGCGGTTCACCTCGCTTCCCGACGCGACGACGCTACGCACGGCGATCGCCGCAGCAACTGGCTACTACTCCGACCCGCTGGGCAGCGCTGATTGGCGACGCGCGGTGAGCATGGTGCTCGGCGAGCGTATTCGTGAGGAGCTCACAGCATGAAGTTCGAGGTAAATGGCAGTCCTGTTGAGGCCGACCCGCGCGCCGGCCAATGTCTGCGCACACTATTGCGCGAGAGCGGCCACCACGAAGTGAAGAAGGGCTGCGACGCGGGCGATTGCGGTGCGTGCGCGGTGCTCGTCGACGGAGTTCCGGTGCACTCCTGCATCATTCCCGCGATGCGGGCCGAGGGCATGAATGTAGCCACTGCCGCAGGTCTCGCCCCCGCGGGCGAGTTGCATCCCGTGCAAGAAGCCATCGTGAGCAACTTCGGCTTCCAGTGCGGCTTCTGCACTCCGGGCATGAGCGTCACAGCGTCTACCCTGTGCGCTGACGACTTGCCCAATCTGGATCGCAAGATGAAGGGCAACCTTTGCCGCTGCACCGGCTATCGGCCCATTCGCGAGGCGATCACCGAATCGGTGCTTGGGCCAGTGCGGGCCACCGGCGCGGCGCCGGGCGCAGCATCGCCCGCTCTGGGCGTCGGCGCTTCAAACACACCAGAGCCCGCTCGACGGGTTGTGCAGGGACTTGAGCCGTACACGTTCGATACCGAGATGGCTACGGACGCGCTCACTCTGCGCGTGGTGGGCTCTCCTCACGCTCACGCTCGAATCACCGCGATCGACACCGATGCCGCCGCCGCGGTGCCCGGCGTCATCGCGATATTCACCCACGAGAATGTCACCACGCGTCGGTTCTCGACCGCGCGACACGAACACCGTGAAGACGACCCCGACGACACGCGGTTGCTCGATGACACCGTTCGCTTCATCGGCCAGCGCGTCGCTGCCGTGGCCGCCGAGACAGCCGAAGCCGCTGAGGCCGGGTGCGCCGCCCTGCGCGTGACCTACGAGCTGTTGCCCGCTGTTTTTGAGCCGGATGCCGCCCGCCAAAGCGGTGCGCCACTGCTCCACCCCGACCGCACGCCCGAGGACCGAGTGGCGGATGCCTCGCGCAACGTCATCGCCGCGCTTCACGGCGGAATCGGCGGCGACGTCGATGCGGCCCTTGCCGCGAGCGACACGACGGTGAGCGGAACATGGCAAACGGGTCGAGTCTCACACGCGCAACTTGAAACACATGGCGCCCTCGGCTGGCTCGATGATGATGGTCGACTGGTCATTCGCTCGAGTACACAGGTGCCGTTTCTCGTGCGCGACGAACTTGCTGAGCTGTTCACACTGCCCAAAGACCGCGTTCGCGTCTTCGCTGCTCGGGTGGGCGGTGGGTTCGGCGGCAAGCAGGAGCTCTTCACCGAAGACCTCGTGGCGCTTGCGGTCTTGCGAACCGGTCGTCCGGTGGCCTACGAGTTCGCTCGCTCCGACGAATTTCGACGATCGTCGGTACGGCACCCGTTCCGTGTTGCTGTGACGCTCGGCGCGACCGCTGCGGGCGTGCTGACGGCGATGAAGATCGATGTGTTGACGGATGCTGGCGCTTACGGCAACCACAGCATTGGCGTGATGTTCCATGGCTGCGCCGAGTCGGTGAACGTTTACAACAGCCCCGTCAAACGAATAGACGCTGAAGCTGTGTACACCAACAATGTGCCCTCAGGAGCGTTCCGCGGCTACGGCCTCGGGCAGGTGATCCTCGGCGTCGAGTCAGCGATGGACATGCTCGCTGAGACGCTCGAGTTGGACCCCTTCGACGTGCGTCGCATCAACGCGGTGCGTGAAGGCGATCCACTGTTGACGGTGCACGACGAGCACGAAGAGGGCATCGTCTGGGGCAGCTACGGCCTTGACCAGTGCCTCGACCTCGCCGAAAGTGCGCTGCGTGCAGGCAACGGGGTCACGGCGCCTGAGGGCTGGGCTGTGGGCGAAGGAATGGCGATCTCACTGATCGCGGCAATGGCCCCAGGCGGGCACTACGCCAACACCACGGCAACCCTGCACAAGGACGGAACCTTTGCGGTATCGGTGGGAACGGCCGAGTTCGGCAATGGCACAAGCACCGTGCACCGCCAGATCGCCGCCACCGCGTTGGGCGCGAGCGCTGACCGTGTCGAACTGCGCGCGAGCGACACCGATCTGGTGTCGCATGACACCGGCGCGTTCGCTTCCGCCGGAATCACCGCTGCTGGCAAGGCACTGCAGATCGCATGCGAAGCGCTGCGCACAAGGATGCTGGCGCTCGCCACGAAGATCACCGGTTCAGATGCCACCGAGCTCACGCCCGAGGGAGTACTCGCGGGCAACACGCTGGTGTCGTTTCGTGACATCGTGCGCGCGGCACCCGCCGATCAGCGCACCGCCGAGGGACTTGTGGCAAACGGAAGCGCATCGGGCGAAGAGCGGTCACTGTCGTTCAACGTGCACGCGGCACGCGTCGCGGTGGATCCCGAGACCGGGTCGGTTCGCGTGCTGCAGTCGATCCAGTCTGCCGATGCTGGCTTCTTGATGAATCCGGCACAGGCGCGCGGGCAGGTCGAAGGCGGTGCTGCGCAGGGCATCGGCAGTGCACTTTATGAAGAGGTTGTCGTGGAACACGGCGCAGTGCAGAACCCCGTCTTTCGCACCTATCGGGTGCCGCAGTTCGCTGATGTGCCCGAAACGGAGGTCTACTTTGCTGACACGCACGACAGCGTTGGGCCTCACGGGGCGAAATCAATGAGCGAGTCGCCCTATAACCCTGTCGCTCCGGCGATCGGCAACGCGATTGCGCGCGCCATCGGGCAGCGGCCTTTTCAGCAGCCTTTCACGCGCGAAAGGGTATGGCGGTTGGCGCAGAGTGACGCCGACCAATGAGCCTGCAAGAATAGGAGCATGCGTCAGTCGAGGGCACCCCGCGTTGCACGCGGCGTCGTCGCTGCGTCGGTGGCAACGTTTGTCGCCCTGCTGTCGCACGTCGCGGCTGGCGGTGCCATGCCGCATTGGCTCGGGATCGGCGTGCCGTGGGTGCTTTCGGCGATGGTCTGCACGGTACTGGCGGGCCGTAGCCTGTCGCTGCTGAGGCTCAGCCTCAGTGTCGCCATCAGCCAGTTCCTCTTCCATACGCTCTTCATCTTGGGAAGCACGTCGTCTGCTGGTGAGGCAGCCACGGGCCACGTACACAACGCGGTGCAGCTTCTGCCGGTCGGTGCGAGTGCCGAGTCGGTGGTGCCCGCCGATGCGGCAATGTGGATTGGTCATGGCGTGGCCGCGCTCATCACGGCCGCCGCTCTTTACCGCGGCGAGCGCGCCGTGATGCGCCTGCGTACTCTTGCCGGCTATGCCGTGTCGTGGGTGCGGCGGCGTATTCAGCTGCCCGTCGCTCTTGCTTTCACCGCTCCGCTCGCTCGCCCGGCTGCTGACCGCAGCGCCTGGCACGTGTCGTCTGTCCCCCAGCGCTCAGCGCTGCAATATCGCGGCCCCCCGGTTCTTTCCACGCTCTGAACTGTTCATGTCGACCGCCTCTTCTTTGGCGGTGCGACAGTTCTTGCCGCGTCGGACACGACGCGGGGTGGCACCCCACGCGGGTGCCGAAGGGTGGTATTCGATGCACCGCATCAAGATTGCCGTTGTCACCGCAGTGGTGGCAGTGCTGGCGTCGCTCGCGATCGCCGCTCCGGCGGTGGCACACGACGAGTTGCAGTCGTCTTCTCCGTCATCGGGCGAAGACGTCGCCGAAGCGCCCGCAGAAATTACGCTGTCGTTCTCGGCAGAGGTACTCACCATGGGCGCTGCCCTTATCGTGGTCGACTCGTCTGGACATGACTGGGTTCTCGGCGAACCCACGGTCGATGAGGCCACGGTCAGCGCGGCGTTAGACCCTGAAATGCCTGCGGCTGGATACGAAATCCGGTGGCGAGTAGTTTCGGGCGACGGCCACCCGATCAGCGGTCTGATCCCATTCACGGTTGACGGTGCTGAGCCGTTCGTCCGCGAAAGCGATCCCGATGCCGAGGCCGAGGACACCGCTACCAGCGTAGAGAACACCGCCACAGAAGTTCAGAGCACACAGCAGACCCAGAGCGGCACTCGCATAGCTCTGGTTGCCGCTGGCGGAGCGGTCGCAGCGGCCGCTGTTTTCGTCAGCATCCATCTCATTCGCGGGCGCACAAAAAACGCCCGCTCTGGCAACTCCGACGACTGATCGCGTTGCCAAACTTCTCTTGAAAGGTCTTCCTGTGATTACTCGCACCACCACCACCCGCCTGGGTGTTCTTCTCGCCGCAGCAGCTCTCGTTCTGACGGGTTGCTCGACGACATCGGCCGATTCAACATCTGATGCGGTCGATGCCACCACCGCTGGCGACTCGGTCACGATGACCGACGCATGGGTGAAGTCAGCCGAGTCGGGCATGTCGGCCGCATTCGGTGAACTCACCAATGACTCCGACGCCGAGATCACCGTCGTCTCGGTAAGTGGGGATGCGTCGAGCATGTACGAACTGCACGAGACTCTTGCTAACGACGAGGGCGAGATGGTGATGAGCCCGATCGAGGGCGGCTTCACCGTTGCTGCGGGCGAAACTCTCGAGCTCGCACCCGGCGGCAACCACCTCATGCTGATGGACGTCACCGAGCCCCTCGTCGCAGGCGCAGAAGCGACCTTTACCCTGACCTTCTCCGATGACTCCACGTACGAGTTCACCGCACCGGTCAAGGACTACTCGGGCGCGAACGAAACGTACGAGGGCGACGAGATGGACATGGACATGGACATGGACGAAGACATGGACATGGACGAAGACGATGACCACGAGGATCACGATCACTGATGAGCAAGCCCGATAAGGGCGAGCCTCGTTCCGGCTCGACCCGGCGACAGTTCCTCTTCGGAGGAGCCGTCGCCGGCGTCGGCGCCGCGGCTGCAGTCGGCATCGACTACGCCCTCAACTCGTCTCACACGCCCCCAGCCGCAGCATCCACCCCCCTCAACGGCACGGAGATCGTGCCGTTCTATGGGGTGCATCAAGCCGGAATCGACACCGATGCGCAGGCCCACGCGACGTTCATCGGCCTCGATCTGCTCGACAGCACCGACCGCTCGGCGTTGCAGCGCATGATGCGCGTGCTCACCGACGACGCCGCTCGGTTGACGCAAGGCAGGGCAGCACTCGCGGACTCAGAACCCGAGCTCGCCGTCGTTCCCGCTCGCCTCACCATCACATTCGGTTTCGGGCCCGAGCTCGTGGCACGAGCCGGCGGCGAATCACCGTCGTGGCTCGCTCCTTTGCCGGCGTTCGCTGTGGATCAGCTTCAATCCGAGCTGAGTGACGGAGACCTGCTGATTCAGATCGCAGCCGATGACTCCTTGACCGTCGCCCACGCCACCAGAATGCTGCTGAAAGATGCTCGCAGCTTCGCCTCGGTGCGCTGGACTCAGCATGGCTTCCGCCGCGCCTACGGTTCGGTAGCGCCCGGAACCACCATGCGAAATCTGTTCGGCCAGGTCGACGGCACCGCAAATCCGATACCCGGTACCACCGACTTTGATCAGCTCGTCTGGGGCACCACCGGCTGGTTGGCTGGCGGCACGAGCGCGGTTATCCGCCGGGTGCGCATGACGCTCGACACCTGGGACAAGCTCGATCGCACCGGACGCGAGCAGTCGATGGGGCGCACGCTCAGCAATGGAGCGCCCCTCACCGGCACAGAAGAGTTCGACGAACCCGACTTCGAAGCAACGAATGCCATCGGGTTTCCGGTGATTCCGGAGTTCTCGCATATGCGACGCGCGCGCTCAGAAAACACTGATGAACGCATCTTCCGCCGCGGGTACAACTACGACATCCCGCCTTCTGGCGACGAGATCTCAGACTCCGGGCTCATTTTCGTGTCGTTCCAGGCCGACGTCGAGAAGCAATTCACGCCCATTCAGAAGCGGCTTGACGACCTCGATCTGCTGAATGAATGGACGATCCCGATCGGCTCTGCGGTGTTCGCCATTCCCCCCGGGTGCAGTGAAGGCGGCTTCATCGGCGACACCCTTCTCACCTAACAACGCGCGACAAGAGACTCATGGCACCTCGACACATTGTCGAAACATTGCCAAGCGACCCCCGAAATGTGCGGCGACTAGCGTCAGCCAGATCACATTGCACCTTCGAAGGGGAGCCAACCCGATGGCACATAATCACAAGCAGCGGACCCGTATCGGTGTCGTCGCTGCTGCACTTGCAGCATCCGCACTCGTACTCGGCGGTTGCGCCGCGTCGTCTGACGACACCTCGTCGTCGAGCGACGGTGAAGCAGAGGCCGCTTCATATGGCGAGATCAGCGTTCAGTACTCGTGGATCAAGAACGAAGAGTTCGCAGGCGAGTTCTACGCCTACGAGAACGGCTACTACGACGAGGCCGGCTTCGAGAACGTCGTCGGCATCGCCGGCCCTGACACCGGTGTAGCCAAGTTGCTCTCGGGCAGCGTGCAGGTCGCACTGAGCGACGCCGCATCAGTCGGTGCCGCAGTTGCCGAGCAGGACGCACCGCTGAAGATCATCGGCGCGACGTTCCAGAAGAACCCGTTCACGATCCTTTCGCTCACCGAGGGCGGAAACATCATGACGCCTGACGACCTGATCGGCAAGACGATCGGTGTGCAGGACTCGAACTCGTCGGTCTTCGCAGCACTGCTCACGGCCAACGACATCGACCCGGCAGACGTCAACGTCGTTCCGGTCGACTTCGACCCGACGCCCCTCATCAACGGTGAGGTTGACGGATTCATGGCCTACCTCACGAACGAAGCCATCACGGTTGAGTTCGCGGGCTTCCCCGTCACGAACCTCGCCTACGCCGAGAACGGTCTTCCTTACGTTGCTGAAACCTACTCAGTGACCGACGACTACCTCGCCGAGAACGCGGACCTGCTCAAGGCATTCTTGATCGCTGAGATCAAGGGCTGGACAGACACGTTCACCGAGCCTCTCGACGACACTGTCTCGCTCGTTGTTGACTACTACAACGAGTCGGCTGCCGCTGGTGACCTCACCTTCGGCGACCTCGACCCCGAGAAGGTCGCTGCTGGCCTCGAAGCTCAGGCACTGCTGATCTCGACCGACGAGACCGAGGCCAACGGCCTGTTCACGATCTCTGACGACCTGCAGACGCAGACGCTCGCTTCGCTTCTCGCCTCGGGATGGGACCTGTCGGCTGACCAGCTCTTCGACACCACCATCATCGACGAGATCTACTCCGAGAACCCTGACCTGATGGACTACCTCCCGTAGGGATTATGACTATTTCGTCGAACCTGGATACCGGTGCCCAGACGGGCACCGGTATCCAGATCTCAGGAGTTTCCAAGTCCTTCGCCCTGCGCGGAGGCAAGTCCCTGCTTGCCCTGGAGGACACCGACCTCCACACCGACAAAGGGTCGTTCTTGGCCTTGCTCGGTCCTTCGGGTTGCGGCAAGTCAACGATCCTGCGGATCCTTGCCGCCCTCGACCATCCGACCCACGGTACTGCGCTCGTCGACGGTCACACACCCGACCAGCTGCGCAGTGACAGTGAGCTCGGCATCGCCTTCCAAGACCACGCGCTGCTGCCGTGGCGCAGTGTTCGCAAGAACATCGAGTTGCCGTTCGAGGTCGCAGGAAAGCCCGTTGACAAGGAATACGTCGACGAGCTCATCGCCCTGGTGGGGTTGAAGGACTTCGCCAATGCGAAGCCCTCGCAGCTGTCAGGCGGAATGCGCCAGCGCGCATCCATCGCCCGTGCTCTTGTGCTCAAGCCTTCGGTTCTGCTGCTCGACGAGCCCTTCGGCGCTCTCGACGACATGACGCGTCAGAACCTGAACCTCGAGCTGCTGCGCATCTGGACAGAGAAGCCTGCCACCACGTTGCTGGTTACCCACGGCATCAGCGAGGCAATCTTCCTCGCCGACCGTGTAGCCGTCATGTCACCGCGCCCGGGTCGAATCAAAGAGATCATCGAGATCGATCTGCCTCGCCCGCGCACGCCCGACATGATGCGCACGCCCGAATTCCATGCGTATGTCGACCGCGCGTCAGAGCTGCTCTTCGGCACTGACGGTCGCGCGGAGGCCGAGGCCTGATGAAGACCATGCGCATTCCGGGCTGGGCGGCTGGCTTCATCGGAGCCATCGTTCTCGTCCTGGTGTGGTGGCTTTTCTCGCTTACGGCTTTCCAGATTCAAGAAGGCACCAGCTTCACGCCCGTGCCTTCGCCCTGGGCGGTCTTCGCGTGGCTGTTCGTCGACGGCAATATTGCTGGCACCTGGAGCGTCTTTCAGCCGACAATCACCGCCGCCGCGATCGGTTATCTGTGGGGCAACGGCATCGCGCTCGTGCTAGCCGCTTTCGTGCTGGTCTTTCCGAAGACTGAGACGGTTATCACGCAGATCGCCGTCGTCAGCTATTGCCTTCCGATCGTCGCGGTCGGTGGCATCTCGGTCGTCGTTCTCGGTGGAGCCAAAAGCCCGGGCGACCCGTCAGCAACCGCGATCTTCTTGGCAGCGCTGGTGTGCGTGTTCACCACGGTCGTCGGCTCGATCCTCGGATTCAAGTCGGCCGACAAATCGTCGCTTGACGTGGTTCGCGTCTTCGGCGGCAACTCGTGGACGCAGATGCGCAAGGTTCGTTTGATTGCAGCTCTGCCTGCCATCCTGAACGCGCTTCAGATCGCGGTGCCTACCGCGTTCCTCGGTGCGGTACTGGGTGAATACCTCGGCGCGATCACGGCTGGTGTCGGTCCGACACTCATTCGACTGCAGGGCCAGCTCGACGCCGCGGGTGTCTGGTCGGTCTTCTTGCTGTGTGCGGTCTTCGCCCTCGCCGCCTATGGGTTCGTGGGACTCATCGTTCGCTTCGTTACGCCGTGGGTTTCAGGAGGAGCACGATGAGTAAGAACACCGTCGATACCGCCAACCCACCCGCTGACCCAACCGGCAAGCTTGCACTTCAGGCTGACCCTGCCGCGCAGGCGAAGCTGAAGGCTGACCGTCGCCGCGAGCTCTCACGCACCATTGGCCGCTCGGTGATGAACGCCGTGATCACGTTCGCCGTCGTGCTGTTGCTGTGGCAGGCCGTGGTGAGCCTGACCGGCATCTCGCCATATATCGCCAAGGGGCCCGCCGACGTGTGGGCATTCCTTTTCACCGATGAGGATGCTGCCGCCAACCGCGCACAGATGATGCCGCTCGTAGGGCAGACCCTCATCGACTCGACGATCGGTTTCGTCTTCGGAATGATTACGGCCATCGTGCTGGCTGTGCTGTTCAGCCTGTCGAAGGCCGTCGAAGCGGGCGTTATGCCGCTCGTGCTGCTGTTGCGAACCATCCCCCTCGTGTCGATCGCCCCGGTAATCATCCTGATCACCGGCCGTGGCACAGTGTCATCGGTTGCCGTGATCGGAACGATTGTGGTGCTGTTCCCCGCACTTGCCAGCATTCTGTTCGGCCTCAGCCGCGCCAGCCAGCAGAGCCTCGACGTCGTTCACGTATTCGGTGGTGGTCGCCTGACGCTGCTGCGCAAGGTGAGCCTGCCGGGTGCGGGTCCGTCGCTGTTCGCTGCAGCTCGCGTGTCGGTGCCGGGTGCGGTCACCGGTGCTCTGCTCGCCGAGTGGCTGTCAACCGGACAGGGCATCGGCGGCGCGATCCTGAAGTTCAACGCACAAGCGCAGTTCACTCAGTTGTGGGCGTCGATCGCGCTCATCACGCTGATCACCCTGCTGCTCTACAACATCGTGCAAATCGTCGAGAACATCGTTCTCGAACGCATGGGAATGACCACCGCCCAGCGGTAACCGTTCTGCATCGACTGAAGCCGCCCTTCGTGTTCGCACGGAGGGCGGCTTAGGTTTACCAGGAGCGAGGCCACAACACGAGCTCACGGCACCCGAAGTGGCTTACCCTCAGCAACGACCAACGAAACTTATACTGAAGCCGCTGCCGACACCGCAGTAGCGAACAGAATTCGAAGGATCATGGCAGACACTATTCCCATCAGCGGGTCTTCCGGCGTGCGTGTTCGCACGCGAGCAATGCTCGCGCTGGCCGCCCTCGAATCGGAGTCCGCCCGATGATGGCTGCCACCACTCCAGAAAACGAGAGCGGGGAGCCGTCTGCCGGGCGTCGCAACCTCGCGTCGAGTCCGCCAATCGACGATCAGGCGTTCCTCGATGCCACCGAACAGGCAAAGTCACGCTACGGCCGCTTCAACCTCGCGATCATTGGTGATTCAGGGGTCGGCAAATCGTCGCTTGTCAACGCCGTGTTCGGCCGCGACTGGGCGAAAGTGGGAACGGGACTGCCGGTCACCCGTGGCGTGCAGTATTACCACGACAACTCGCTCGGCATTTGGGACATCGAGGGGTTCGAGATCGGCTCGACCCGCCTTCCTGGTGACCAGCTCAAGAGTCATCTGAAGATCATTGCTGATCGACCTGCCAACGAGCAGATCTCGGTTGTCTGGTACTGCGTCGAGTCTCACGCCGCAAGACTCACGCCCGCCGCTATCGCGATGATTCAGGCACTGGACGCTGCAGGGCTCCCCGTCATACTCGTCCTCACCAAGGTGGACTGGGGCAAGAACCCGATCACAGGCAAGCGGACTGTGACAAAAGATCTGCAGCACTTCGTCGCGTGGCTGGAAGAGCCTCACGACAACGGCATGCCGATCTCGGTGCCCTACGAACGCATCATCCTCACCTCTACCCGCGACAAACACGGAAAGGGTACGGGGCACGGCCTCGGTGAGCTCGTTGCGGAGACCCTCACTCTCTCGCCTGAAGACGAGAAGGATGCCTTTCGCATTGCGCAACGCCTCAACCTCCCCTGGAAACGCGAGCTGGCGCGACCGATTATCACCGGCGCGGCCGGGATGGCTGCGGCGGCGGCGGCAACGCCCATCCCCGTAGCCGATTCAATCGCGCTCGCACCCATTCAGCTCGCAATGATGGGCCGCATCGCGACGATCTATGACCTGGAACTGACGACGATGATGTCGGCTGGGGCCCTTGCGCAGCTTGGGGTTCAGTTCACGGGCCAGGCACTCGCGCGAAGCTTTCTCAAGCTGATTCCTGGAGCGGGCAGCGTTATCGGCGCCAGCGTGGCCTTCGCGCTGACCGCGGCGACAGGTGAGGCCTGGATGCGGCTATGCGAGCAAGTACACACAGGAAAGCTCGATATCAAGAACATCAGCGAATCGTGGGGCGACTACGCGCCAAGCTTTCTCGACGTCGTCCGCAAGATCATGGAACAAAAGATCGCCAAGCCTTGATGCGCAGATTTCTTAGCTGACCGCGCCTCCGATCGTGAGGTGCCGATACCAAGTCGAACTAATGTCTGAGGCTACTGCGATAATGTAGTCATGCGATTCGCAGATCTAGACGATCTTCCGGCTAAAGATCCACTCCCGGCTGAGAACGCGATGCTCGCCGATCTGGCTCGTTCGTTGCGCGACATCAGTGCGTCGATCGCCAACCTGCATTCGCGCCAAGCGACGCTCTTGGTTGCCGCTCTTGAAGTCGCTGAGTTGCAGACCAGCCGGCTTCCCGAAGACCGCCGCCGCCGCGAACGCGACATTCCAATGCGCAACGCGGCCGCTGAGATTGCCGCAGCGCTTCGCGTCAGCGATCACGTCGTGCAGCGCAAGATGTCTGACGCGTGGACGCTATTTCACCAGTTTTTTGGCACCTTCACCGCTCTCGCCGAAGGCCGGATCAGTCCCGCGCACGTCGACGTCATCCTCTCCGCAGGTGCACAGATTGACGACCCCGATGCTCGCGCCACGTTCGAGCAGATGGCACTCGACCGGGCTCAGATCGAAACAGCCGGTCGGCTGCGCACCATCATCGGCGCAATAGCCGAAACCGCGATGCCAACCTCAACTACCGAGCGGCACCGTGAAGCGCGGAAGAAGCGCGGCGTATTCCTGCGCGACACCGCAGATGGCATGGCCGACCTGCTCTTCGTCGGCCCGGCAGTGCTCGCGCACGGCATTTACGACCGGTGCACCGAGATGGCGCGAGCCATGCGCGCGGCGGCCGACGTTGTCGATGATGCCTCGAACGACGACTCCCCTGCGTGCGCCTCGAGCGCGTTCAGAACCGATGAGGGTGCTGGCGCTGGTACGCGTGCACGCGCACGTGCACGTGGCGCATCGACCGCCGACGCGTTGCCCGCCGACACAAGAACGATGGATCAGCTTCGCGCCGACGTGCTGGCCGATATCGCACTCAACGGAGCACCGATGGCTGCGGGCGACGGTCTCGCTGGCATCAAAGCGCACGTGCAGGTGATCGTCCCGGTACTCACGCTTGCTGGCGTGCACGACCGCGGGGCTGAGCTAGTCGGAGCAAGCCCAATCGACGCCGACACCGCACGGCGCCTGGCTGGAGCCGCCACCGGTTGGGACCGCGTCATGACGCATCCGGTCACCGGGGCGGTGTTGGCCGTCGATCGGTACCGGCCGAACGGAGACTTGCGGCGCACGCTGCGCGTGCGCGATGAGCATTGCCGCTTTCCGGGGTGCCGCATGGCCACCTGGCGGTGCGATATCGATCACAGTCATGATGCTGCGCTCGGCGGAGCCACCGAGCACGAGAATCTCGCTCACCTGTGTCGCCGACATCACACCCTGAAGCACGCGCGAGGGTGGAAGATCACCCACCTAGGATCTGGCACTCTCGAATGGGCCAGCCCTGGCGGGCAGACCTACATCGACGTTCCGACGCCTACCCTCCGTTTCGTTCCTTCAACAGATCCGCCACCTTTCTGACGAAGACCGATTGCTTACCGCGTGGCGCAGAACTTGCCCACCGCCGATAGCGGTGTCGGTCGCGCGGAGTGCTGGCTCGGTCGGCGACAACGACGACGTGCAGCCACCTCACCCGCACGCCCCAGCAGCTCTTCGTTGGGCCCTGCGCCGACGTCTCGCTAGCGGTCGGCGCCCAGCTGCAGTACGGCCTCGGCGAGCGCTTGAATGCCACGGGCCACGTCACCCGAAGAGACGGACTCATCGGGGTGGTGGCTTATGCCGTCGGGGTTGCGAAGAAACAGCATTCCGACATCTGTGATTGCACCGATCGCCATGCCGTCGTGACCCGCGCGACTGAAAATTGATGCCGGGTCGTCGGCGCCCTCAGGCAGTGTCGACATGATTCCCGCGCGCACTACGTCTTGAAGCAGCGGAGCGCAGAAGACCGCGGGCGCCGCGTGAATTTCGCGCGCCTGCCAACGCAGGCCACGACGACCCATAATCGCGTCGATCTCGGCACTCAACTTCGTCCACACTGCGTCGCGCGTGCCATCGAACTCGCCACGCAAATCGAGCGACAGATGCGCCTCGCCGGGTACGATATTCACCGCACCCGGGTATGCCTCCAACTGACCAACCGTGCCGACCATGTGGTGCTCAGAACTGCAAATACGCTCGACGGCGAGCGCCGCCTCACTCGCGCCCAACAGCGCATCGCGCCTGCGGTCATAGGGAGTGCCGCCAGCATGACGAGCCTCACCCTCAACGATCAGCTGAAAACGACGAGCGCTAGCGATAGACGAGACCACTGCGAGCGATTCACCCATCTCATCGAGCTGCGGACCCTGCTCAATATGCGCCTCAAGGTAGCCGACCAACTCTTCTGGCCTGCGTGCGGCTTCGCCCACGCGACCGGGGTCAAGACCAAACTCACGAAACGCCTCACGAAGCGTGTTGCCCTCTTCGTCGGTGAGGTTCCACCACTCCGCATCCCACGTGCCCGCCACCGCCGACGAACCGAGCAGCGCCTTGCCGAAACGGGTGCCTTCTTCGTCTGAGAAGGCGATCGCCTCGAGCGCGAACGGAAACGGCGAGCGAAAACTGCCGTCAGCGGTCGGCACGCGCAGCATCCTGACCACTTCGAGAGCCATCAGCACTCCGACGATCCCGTCGAAGCGACCGGCATCAGGCACGGTGTCGAGGTGCGAGCCCATCATCAACGCGGGGGCATCACGGCCAGATGCTCCGGCAAGACGGCCAATCTGGTTGCCTGCAGCATCTTGCCTCGTCGACATGCCCGCCTCACGCATCCACTCGGCAGCAAGCCGGTTCACCCTCGCGTGCTCGGGCGAAAGATACACCCGCTCGATGCCCTCGGTCGATGAGGTCATGCGCGCAAGCTCGTCGCACCGCGCCATCACCCGGCGTGCGGCCGTGGCAATCGCGTCACGTTCAACGCTCAACAGCATGGGAGTCATGCGCGGTACACGTCGAGCGCCGCGTCGACCCCACCGCCAACCGGCACCGACACCCCGTAGCGAGCAAGCACCTCTTCGAGAGCAGCGAGCGTCGTCGTCACCGCCTCTTGCCGAGCGTTGTAACCCATGGTTCCGATGCGCCAGACGCGGCCGTGCAGCGGACCGAATGACGTGCCGATCTCGATTCCGAAATCTGTCAGCATCGCTCCACGCGCCTCGTCGCCGGGCACGCCCTCGGGAATCTCGACCGCCACCACGTTGGTCATCTTGTGCGAAAGGTCGCCGAAGGTGACAAAACCGAGCGCGCGCACACCAGCGAGCATCGCCTCACCGGCCATGCGGTGACGCTCAATCACAGCGTCGCGCCCTTCGAGCAGAATCACTCGCGCGCACTCACGAGCCGCGTAAAGCATCGAGGTGGCTTCGGTGTGGTGATTCAGCCGGCGCGGACCCCAATAATCCATGATCATCCCGAGGTCGAAGTAGTTCGAGCGCACGAAGTCAGTGGCCTCGGGGTCGCCGTCTTCACGAATGCCCGCTTCCACCCGACCTCGCGAACGAATCACCTCGACGGCACGCTCGGACAGCGTGATGGGGGCGGATCCGGGAGGGCCGCCCAAGCACTTCTGCAGTCCGGCGGTGGCAGCATCCAACCCCCAGGCATCGGCTTCGAACGCATTGCCCCCCAATGACGCGGTCGCATCAGAGTAGAAGAGCACGCCATGCGCGGCGCAGATCGCACCCACCTCGTCGAGCGGTTGCAGCATCGTGGTTGAGGTGTCGCCCTGCACGAGCGCGAGCAACGTGGGCCTCACACGCACGATCGCTTCTTCGATCACCGAGACCGGAAAAACCTGCCCCCACGGCACTTCGATCGTGTGAACTTCGGCCATCGCACGCTCGGCAATCTCGGCAAGCAGATGACCGAACCGGCCGAAAACGGGCACAAGAACGCGATCGCCCGGGCGGATCAACGACACAATCGCCGCTTCAATCCCCGCGCGCGACGTGCCGTCCACCAGCATCGTCGCTTCGTTGCTGGTCGCCCACACGCCGCGATAGAGCTCCTGTGTCTCGTTCATCGTGGCAGTCATGAACGGGTCGTACTGTCCCACCAGCGGAGCGCCGAGTGCCTCAAGCACGCTCGGATACGCAGCAATGGGGCCGGGGCCCATGAGCAGGCGCGCGGGCGGGTCAATGGGGCCGGGAATCATGCCAAGTCTCCTTCGGTGACGGCAGAAAGTGAAGTGGATGCTGCACGTGCCGCATCAAGCGCTGCCGCGAGGCGCTGCGCGAGACGCACGAGCGCGAGATCAGTTCCTTCGCGCGAAATGAGGCTGACGCCCACTGGGGCGCGGCCCAGATCGGAATCGACGGTGAGCAGCGGCACCGACATCGCGGGCAGCCCTCCGACAGCGGCGGGTGTCGTCATGCGCAGCGTTGCGGCACGCAAGGCGTCGATACGCTCACCGGTCGCGGTGCGCGCCGGCGCAGGCCCAGGAACCGTTGGCAGCAGCAGCACCGCATTTCGCACCACCCCGTGCAAGCGCTCACGGAGCGGAGTCAGCGTCTGGCGTGCGGCCGACTCTTCTTCTGCGGTCACGGCAGCAGCGGTGCGGAAGCGCTCAGCGACAGCGGCGCCAAGCGCGTTAGCGTTCTTGCCGACCCACTCGCCGTTGTTGCGCCATGCTTCCGCTCCCTGCACGGTGCGGAAAGGCGTCAGGTAGTCGTCGAGGTCGCCAAGCGATACTTCTTCGACGAGTGGCGCATCATCAACGGTGGCCAAGGCCGCGAGCATCTCGGCAAAGGCTTCAGCAGTAGCCGGTTCGGCACTCGCGAGTGCTTCGGTGGGAACGATGAAGCACCAGGGCAGTTCGTCGTCTGACTCGCCCAAGACCTTCTCAGTCGACTCCGAACTGTCGTAGCTCAGGCACCACTCGGCGATACGGCGCAACGTGTCGCCGTCGCGGGTCAACCAACCCACGGTGTCGAATGACTGCGCAAGCGGCAACAACCCCTGGCGCGGCACCAGTCCGTGAGTTGTGCGCAAACCCCACAGGCCCTGATACGAAGCGGGAACTCGCACAGATCCGGCGGTATCGGTGGCGAGACCGACATCGGCTTGACCAGTCGCGACGGCCGTGGCCGGCCCGCTGGACGAACCTCCGGGCAGAGCGCCGGGCAGAGCGCCGTTGGGCGGAGTGCCGTAATGCACGTTGTCGCCAGCGACGCTGTAGGCAAACTCGTCGGTGCGCGCGATGCCGCGCAGCGACGCACCGCCGTGCAACAGGTCGCTGACCGCGGGTGCGGTGGTCGACTCGGCGCGTTGACTTTCGAGGTAGGTCGGGTTTCCCGCTCCGACGCGGTATCCCTTGATCGTGAACAGATCCTTGACGGCAACCGTGAGCCCTGCAAGCGGGCCCTCCCAGGCACCTTGGAAGAGCGGATCGCCGACCATTCGCCACACCGACTTGTCGAAGGCCTGAGCGCGAGGTGTGACGTGAGCAGCCGTAATCAGCCAGTGTCCATCGACGCGTTCCCACACCTGCGTCTGCAAACCGGTGCCGCCGTCGACATATCGCGACACCGAGATGAGCAGCGCAGCATCCACACCCATCGGCCGATGCTCAATGCGCTCGATCACTCGAGTAGCGACACCGCCGCGTGCGCTGCGGAAAGACGAGATCGCATCACGGCCCACGAGAAGCCCGGCGGCGTCGCCTCGCATGGTGTCGGGGCCGGGGGCAAAGGCCGCGTCGAGATGCTCGAGGTCGTTGGCGAGAATCGCGGCCTCATACTTCTCAAACGCCGCCAGCAGGTCGATGGGCACTGCCGCAGCACCGATAACGCCATAGAGAGCCGAAGCGGGTGAGGGCGCCCCGATTGGAAGATCAGCCACGATCGATGCCTGCAAAGTCTGCTTCGCGAATGCGGGCATGTACCCCGCACACGATGTCGACAACCTGCGAGATGTCGAAGTCGGTGGCGGCGCTGAGGTACGCGTAGGCGAGGTGCTCGTCGAGACCCCAGCGTGCCTGGATCAGCGAGAGCGCGGCGCGCACGCAGTGGCGCATCGCCTCGCCCAGGTCAGGGTCCATGCCGGTCGGCACCAGGTAGCCATCGGCGCGCACCATCGGCCCGATGATCTCGCCAAACTCGGCGAGCGCTTCGGCCTTGGGCACCACCTCGAATCGAAGGGTGGCGCGCAACGAGGCTTCAAGCGCCGTCAGCGCAACCTCGCCGTCGCCCTGCGCGAAGTGAGGGTCACCGACGTATGCGAGTGCACCCGCTACCTGTACGGGGAGGTAGAGCACCGTTCCTTCGACAAGAAGGTTGATGTCGATATTGCCGCCGTGAGTTCCTGGCGGTACCGAGTGGGGGTGCACGTCAGACGCGACAGCCACACCCATCGTTCCAAGAAACGGTGCCAGAGGAAACTCCACAACCCGGGGGCCACCCTCGGTGACGGGCAGTAGACCCACGAGCCCGCTCTCGCGCTGCTCGACGGGCGTGAACACGCTCACGTTGTGCTCGCCACGGGGCAGTTCACCGGGCAACGCACCCTTGCCGTGACGATTCGAGATGACGCCGTAAGGCACGCGCGGAAGCAGCGTCACGACCGTGATCTTCAGCAGATCGCCCGGCATCGCTCCGTCAACGTGAATCGGCCCCGTGACCACATGGGGTCCATCCGTGAGCGTGTCGCGTGCCATGGTGCGGGCGACCGCAATGGCGTCGTCGAGTACGTCATCAGCATCCACCCCCTTGCCCGTGAAGTAGGCGAGGGGATCTTTACCCTGGTCTTCGAGAATGCCCTCGTGGCTTATGGTGTCGATCGTCACCGTCTCACCGGCGGCGATTCTCAACACTGCCTCATCGGCCGCGCAGGGGAGCCTCCCCCAGCGCACTGTCGAAGGGGTGGATGGCAGATAGTGGTCGCCGCCGATGGCGCCCTGCCCTGGCTGAAGGATTTCGAACTGCACGCTCATGCCCCCATCAAAGCCGATTGCTGTTGCGTTCGTGTGTCGTGACGGCATCAGTTCGCTGTCGACGCAGAGGCAGTCAGCAATCTACCGGTCGGCAAACCCCGAAATTGCGGAGCCTCGCCAGCACCGCCCTCGGTGACGTTGTAGACCGAGCGTCCGCGCAACCAGGTGCGGCGAACCTTGCCCTGCAACTCGCGCCGGTCATAGGCGGTGATGGGGTTTTTGTGCAGCAGACGGTCGGCGTCGATGACGAATGGGTCGTCGATGCCGAAGACCGCGAGGTGCGCAGGTGCCCCGATTTCGATCACGCCGAGGCCCGGCAAGCCCGCGATAGACGCTGGCCCGGTCGTGAAGAGCGGCAAGATCTTCTCGAGCGAAATGCCGCGACTGCGCGCCTCGGTCCACACTGCAGACAGCCCGACCTGCAGTCCAGCAATGCCGCCCCAGGCAAGTCCGAAGTCGCCGTTCCCGGAACGCTTGAGATCGACCGTCGAGGGCGAGTGATCGCTGACGATGGCGTCGATGGTTCCGTCGGTGATCCCTTGCCAGAGCAGATCGCGATTGGATGCGTCACGGATGGGCGGGCAGCACTTGAACTCACTCGCCCCATCGGGAATCTCCTCGGCAGCGATGGTCAGATAGTGCGGGCAGGTTTCTACGCTCAGCGCCACGCCCTCGGCCTTCGCCGCGCGGATTGCCGGCAGCGAGCTGGCATCGCTCAGGTGCAGAATGTGTGCGCGCACCCCGGTGCGTCGCGCCCCGTCGATCACGGTCTCGATCGCCGACGCCTCGCTTGCTGCCGGCCTCGTGGCGAGAAACGTGTCGTAGTCGTGGCCGAGCGCATCGTGGTCAGCGAGCAACGCCGGGTCCTCGGCGTGCACGATGATCTTCGAGCCGAGCGATGCGATCTCTTCCATTGCTGAAAGCAGCTCCGAACGATCGAGGTGTGGAAACTCGTCGACGCCTGACGGCGAAAGAAAGCATTTGAAGCCGTACACACCCGCAGCGTGAAGCGGCGCGAGCTGGCCGAGGTTCTCGGGTATCGCCCCTCCCCAGAAACCCACATCGATGTACGACGCAGGCGCAGCCGCGGCACGCTTAATCTCAAGGGCGGAAGCTGTCGTGGTGGGCGGCAGTGAATTGAGCGGCATGTCGACGATGGTTGTCACGCCACCCGCAGCCGCGGCAAGCGTGGCCGAGCGAAAACCCTCCCATTCGGTGCGGCCCGGTTCGTTGACGTGCACGTGAGAGTCGACGAGTCCTGGCAACAGCACGGCGTCGTCTGGCACGACGGTGGTGCTGGCACCGTGAACTCTGGCACCGACCGAAACGATGTCAACGATGCGACGGTCTTCGATGACGATTGCCGCGGGCTGAAAGTACCCATGAAGATACGTTCTTCCCGCCCGAAGGACGGTTCGCTTGGCTACCACAGAGGCTCCTGTCTATTGCTCGCCTCCTACGATATTGCCGCTGCACGCGTCGTTCGTTTCAGCCGTGTAACGCGCGATCGCAACACGGCTGCCGCAGTGCACGAAACAAGAATTTTTCCTGACGAAAACTTCGTGCGTCACTACCGGCGGTAGCGTCAAAGCCAGAGAGGAGCCCTGTGAACATCGACGACTTCAACGTCATGGCCGCCGCCGACGCGATCGAGCTGGCGCTGACCTGGGCCGCCGTCGCGCCGTGGGCGCACGAGATCGTCGGGGCGAGACCATACGATTCTGCGGCCGAACTCGAAGGGTTTGCCTCATTGCGCGCCCAGGCCTGGACACGCGCCGATCTCGATGCAGCACTCGAACGTCACCCCCGGATCGGTGAGAAGCCGATCGCAACGGGTGCTGAGGCAGACGCCTCTCGACGTGAGCAGGCTTCGATGGCGGATGCCGACGCCAGCGTCGCATCAAGAATCGCGGCAGGAAACACCGCCTACGAAACTCAGTTCGGTCGCGTCTTTCTCATTCGCGCAGCCGGGCGCTCACCCGCCGAAATGCTGGGCGAACTTGAACGTCGGCTGCGTAACGATGACGACACCGAAGCGAGCGAAGCCGTAGCGCAGCTGGCCGAGATCGCGTTGCTGCGGCTCACCTCGACGATGCAAGAGCCCACCGCCGCTCATTCCCTGAAGGATTCTTCATGACACACCTGACCACCCACGTGCTCGACGCCGCAACGGGTGAACCCGCCAGAGGGATGGGCGTGGTGCTCGCCGCAGCATCCGGTCAATCAATCGTTGCCGAATCTCCCGGGGCGATCATTGCCCACGGAAAGACCGACGCCGATGGTCGGGCGTCGCTCGGCCCTGAGGTCTTGGAACCAGGTGACTACACGCTGACGTTTCTCACGCGCGAGTACTTCACCGATCGCGACACCGCGAGTTTCTACCCGTTCATCACCGTTACCTTCAGCGTTGAAGGCGCAGCCCACGGCGGCACCCGGCACTACCACGTGCCCCTGCTGCTCAGCCCGTTCGCCTATTCAACCTATAGAGGGAGTTAGCTATGAGTGATGTGTCCGTAAGTCTCGGCGCCAACAAGTACGGCAAGGCCGAGAACCGTGTTGTGCGCATCTATCGCGATACCCCACGCCACGAGATCGTCGACCTCAATGTGTCATCCCAACTGCGCGGCGCAGCCCTTGTCGATTCCTACCTCTCGGGCGACAACAGCTTGGTGGTAGCAACTGACACGCAGAAGAACACTGCCTTCGCGTTCGCGAAAGAACACGGCGTTCTCTCACCCGAGGAGTATCTGCTGAAGCTGTCAGAGCACTTCGTCTCGGGCTTCGACTGGATCGAAGGCGGCCTATGGCAGGCCGAGCAGTACGAGTGGGCGCGAATTCTGGTTGATGGCAAGCCTCACGACCACTCATTCGTGCGCGTCGGCCAGGGTACACGTCTTGCATCGGTTCAGGTAATGGATGGCAAGACCCACGTCACAGGTGGTGTCAAAGACCTCACGGTGCTGAAGTCGACCGGAAGCGAATTCCACGGATTCCCTCGAGACAAGTACACGACTCTCGTCGAGGCCACAGACCGCATCATGGCGACGTCAGTCACCGGGCGCTGGCGCTTCTTGCCCGAGGCAGTCGACGCCGGAATCGACTACAACGCGCTGTACAACGAGGTGCTCGAGGTGTTGCTGTCTACCTTCGCCACAGTGCACTCGCTCGCGCTGCAGCAGACGCTCTTCGAAATGGGCAAAGCTGCTATTGAGGCACGGCCCGAGATCGCCGAAGTGCGCTTCTCGATGCCCAACAAGCACCACTTCGCGTACGACCTGAAGCCCTTCGGACTCGAAAACCCGAACGAAGTGTTCTGGGCCGCCGATCGCCCGTACGGCCTCATCGAAGGAACCGTGACCCGCGATGGTGTCGAGCCCGCCCCCGACGCGTGGACTGACTTGCCCGCGTTTGTCTAGCGTGTTTCGGACGGGGAAGTGCGACCGTCGGGCTCGTGAGCGAGAAGCCGCGAGGGCGACCACGAACGCGCCCGCTCGGCAGCCAGCGTTTCGGTAGATGCTTTCGCCTCGCTCAGTGCGCGTGTGCGCGCTGAGCGAGTGCGATCGAAGAAGTCTTGGGCGAGTTCATTGGCGCGCTCACGCATGGCATGAACGTCGAGACCCGGGAAAATACCCTCGTCGTAGACGATGCGGCCTGCCACCAAAACCGTTCTGACATCTGCCGCACGGCCCGCCGTGATCACTTGGTTTGCAAGATCGAACCTCGGGGTAAAAGCCGGAGAGCTCAGATCCCACAGCGATAGATCTGCGGCAGCACCCGGCTGCAGCACCCCGGTGAAGGATCCTCGCCCGCATGCGTACGACCCCGCCTGTGTTGCGGCGAAAAACAGCTCGGGCACTGAAAGCCACTCGCTCTGCGGCCTGTCGAACGCGCGGCTGAGAAGTCCGGCCAGTTGCATCGCGCTCACCATATCGAGTGCGTCCGAAGAGTTTGCGCCATCGGTCCCCACAGACAGGCGCACGCCCGCATCGAGAAGTGCACGCGAGTCTTGTACGCCCGAGCCGAGTCGCAGGTTGCTCGTGGGCACAGTCACCACGTCGACACCTCCCGCGGAGAGACGTTGCGCGTCCGCACCATCAATCCAGATGGCGTGCGCTGCGGTCACGCCATCGCGCAACATGCCTCGCGCGTCCAACTCTGCGGTGATGGATCGTCCGTACCGTAACAATCCAGCGTGAGCTTGGGGTTTGGATTCAGCGAGGTGCATATGCAGTCGCACGTTCATCTCGCGAGCAAGTTCGTCGAGTCCACGGAGAAGTTCGTCTGAACAGTGTGTCGGGATCGTAGGGGCGACAGCCGGGGCAATCATGTCGCGATCGAAGGGCCATTCCTCGATGAGTTCCCGACAGGTTTGAATCGTGCTTACTGCAGTGCCGGGATCGCTCGTCACGGGCGACTGCGCCTCGGCACAGCCGGCGAGCGCGGGAATTGCCTCGGTCAACGGCCGATCCGCGACCATCGGTGCCATCGTCGCTCGAATACCCACCTCGCGATATGCGTCCGCGGTCGCAAGAAACGCCTCGCGGTCGATCGCTGGCGAATGCGAGACGAGATCGAAAACTCCCGTGCACCCCGAAGCCAGCAGTTCCGTTGCGCCGAGAATCGTGCTCAGTCGCGTCAATTCGGCTGACCGCTGCGAAGCCATCCATGAGCCATTCATCAACGACTCCTCGAGAGTACGCTCCCTCGCTATGCCGCCGAGCAGACTGGAATGCGAGTGCGTGTGGCCATTGGTGAAACCAGCGACCACAAGCCGCCCATGTGCCGACAGACGTGGCCCCGCCACTGATTCGAACGGCGCGGGTCCTGCAGCCGCCCGTCGCTCGAGCGCGACAATCTTTCCACCCTCGACAAGGATGTCGAGCGGCTCAAACGCATTGTTCCCCGCTGACAGCACAAAGCCGCCTTCGATAACACGCGGAGTGGTCCTCATCTCAGCGCGCCCCGCCTTGGGCCGAGGGATGGATAGCTCGCCAGTGCGTAGCGATATCTTCCCGACGTGCGACCCACACGTCTTCGTGGCTAGCGACGTAGTCAAGAAAGCGGCCGAGCCCCGCCGCTCTCGCGGGATGCCCGCTGACTCGTGGATGAATACTCACCATCATCATGCCGGGGCTATACGCACCCTCCGCGTACATCACGTCAAAGGCATCCTTCAAATATGCGTAGGCGTCGTCGCTGGTCGCCCACCAGCCTTTGGTGTACTTGTTGTCATTGTTTGAAAAGGTGTGCGGCACAACAAGATGGGGTTGGCCGTCAACCTGAGTCCAGTAGGGCAACTCATCATCGTATGCATCCGAGTCGTAAGAAATACCGTGCGCAGAAACAAGGGCGCGTGTGTTCACGCTCGGCCCGTACCGGCAGTACCAACCTGACGGGCGCGCACCCCACGTCTGCTCGAAAGACTCCAACGCTCGCTCCATGTGCTCGCGTTCGGTTGCTTCGTCCAGCAGGTAGTGGCGCGTGAACCGCCAGCCATGCCCCAGAAGATCGAAGCCCGCCTCCCGAAAGAGAGGCGCGACCAGAGGGTTGCGCTCGAGCGCAACCGCACACGCCGACAGAGTCCCGGCCATTGCACGCTCCTCGAACATCCGCAGAATCCGCCAGACACCGACCCTCGCCCCATATGCCATCAGGGACTCGGCAGCGAGATCGCGACCTATTACGTCGCTCCCGGCGGGAACACCATCGGTGAGCGGCGCCTCGCTGTGATCGAAGCCATCGGGCGTGGACTCCTCGGCACCCTCCTCGTAGTTGACAGTGAAATTCACCGCGAGCCGAGCGCCGCCCGGCCACTGCGGATCAGGTCTGTGCGCGCCGTATCCGACGAGATCACGCACTTCGAGAGTCCTCGGGCCGGCCTAGGTCGACCAGCTCAGGTGTGTCATAGGAGTGATAGCTGTCGAAGAAGTCGTCAGCGTCTTCGACGAAGAGCGATCTGCTCACCGCTTCTCCCAGACGTCGTGTTCCTGCACCAAGTCCCGAGTTCATGTTGCCGTTGAGTCCCATCGAGAGCTTCGCGCCGTAGGTGAAATCGTAGACGCGGCTCACCCACCCGTCGACTTCGGAGTTCTTCGGCAAGAACTCGAAGCCGCCGCCGAGGTACGGGTACTCCCCCAAAGAAGCATCCGCCCACTCCTGCGGGGGCTCGTAGCGGTCGCGCCAGCGTGCAACCCGAGGGGCGAGTTCTGCCAGCTCGGGTCGGGCAGCGAGATCAACCGAAGGACCCGTCCCCGCGATGACATGGTCGAAGCGATAGACCCCTGATGGCGTACAGACTTCAATTTCATCATCGACGAGGGCGACCGAAGTCCACGGCGATGAGACGTGCCAAGTGAACTCGTCAAAGCGAGTGCAGCGATACCACGTGTACTGGGGCACCGGTTGGTTGGTCTGTTGAAACCTTGCCGTGAACCGCCATTTGTCGGCGTCGCACAGATCCGGAAAGTGAGCTCCAAATCCATAGAATTCCATCCATCGAAACGGGTTGACCCGCGGTACCACGGCCCTTCGATAAAACAGGTCCACGGAAGCTGCACCAGATTCCAAAGCTGAGCCTGCGTAGTCGAAAGCGGAAGCTCCGCCACCAAGAACACCCACTCGCTTGCCGCGCATCGACTCCATATCGACCTGCTCGCCCGTGTGGTTGTAACGATCAGCGGGAAGCGCGTCGCTGAGAATCTTCGGCACTGTCCACCGGCCGTTTCCTGCCATGCCCGTAGCCAGCACAACTCGCCGCGCGTACGTCACGCGGTTGACACCTTCAGGGCTTTCTGACGACACCGCAATCAGGTCGTCGGCGGGTGAGATGCCAGTGACGCGAGTGTGGTTTCGAACCTGCGCTCCAGTGACCGCACGGAACCACACCAGATACTCTTGCCACCGCTCTTTTTCGATGAATCGCAACTCTTCCCACGCCTCGTCGCCATACTGAGCGCGGTACCACGCCTCGGCGGTGAGTGAGGGAACTCCCTGATCGGGACCGGCGAGGTATTTCGGCGTGCGCAGCGTGTGCATTTTGGCGTACGTGATCCATGGCCCCTCGCTGCCCTTCTCGCCTTCGTCCCAGATCTCGACGTTCGTGATCGCGCGCCTCCGGAGCGCAAAAGCCAGCGCGAGCCCTGCTTGACCTGCCCCGACGATCAAGACATCACGGACGCTCTCGCCGTCATGTTCACGCGGCGCCAACCACTCGGGCGTGGGATAGGCAGTAACAGCGACCTCGCGAGCAACAGCTTCTTCGAGCAGGCGCACGCGCTCCACTCCCGCGCTCATGTTCGTGCTCATTCTGTTCCTTTCGTGCAGTCAGATAAACCGACACTGTGGCCCGAAAACGCGGCGTCGATAGTGCGCGCGAGAGCGAAAAGCTCCTCGTCACGATCCTCGAACCCGATGAGCTGCAACCCCAGGGGCATGCCATCGACGTGCATAACGGGCAATGACATAGCGGGAAGACCAAGAAAACTCGAAGTAGCCGGCATCGTCCTGCTTCCGGTGCGCGCGTGTCCCGCAGGTGCGGGATTCACTGTCGCGAGCGTCGCCAGCACGTCGACAGAATCAGCGAGCTGAGCGTGGGCAGCACGCAAACGCGCCCTCAGCTCATACGCCGCGGCGAGGTCCTCGGTGTCAAGAGTGCGCGCGCGGGTGACAAGCTCCGCAAGCCGCGGGTCTTCCTCCGGGTCTGGCCGATTAACGTACTGCGCCAGGATCGGCGCGCTCTCTGCTGCAAAGATGTCGAACATTCGATCCGTCGAGCCTCGAACGAGCGAGTCAAACGCTGCAAGATCCTCGGATTGCACCGGCGTGACGCCGTGCATCCCCACGCCCGTCAGATGTCTCCGGACGCGGTTCAACGCCGCCCAGCTCGCGGGGTCGGGCTCTTCGCCTGCGTCGAGGCGCACCCAGCCAATTCGAACACTCGTCGGCGCCGGCGCGGGCAATCGATCGGTAGTGCGCGCTGCGATCACCGCGTCGACTCGCTCAATATCGTTCACCGAAGCAGCGATGACTCCGACATCATCAAGGGTCTCGGCGAGCGGGTGCACGCCGTCCATGGGGTAGCGCCCGTGCGAAGGCTTGTAGCCGTAGGCACCGCAATACGAGGCAGGCCGAAGGGTCGAGGCGCCCGTCTGCGTAGCAAGCGCCACGGGAACAAATCCGGCGCCGACTGCAGCGCCAGAACCCGCAGAGCTGCCGCCGGGGGTGTGCTCCAACCGATGCGGGTTTGCCGTGACAGTCGTGGTTCCGCACGCGAAGGGAGTACTGGTGGTCATTCCGAGAACGAGCGCACCGGCGTCGACGAGACGTTGCAGACACGTCGCATTTCGCGTTGGGCGGCGCTCCCGATACAGCGTTGATCCGTGTTCGGTGGGAAAGTCAGCGCTATCGATGATCTCCTTCACTGCAACGGGCATTCCCGCGAGCGGTGCCACAGCTTTGCCGTCGCGGGAATCCCGCGCAGCCTTCTCGATGCTCTCGCGCAGCTGACGCTCGTTCCGGTGAGTAAACGCGCGGATCTCATGCTCAAACTGCTCAAGGCGCAGGACGCTGCCCGCAAAATAGTCGTCGGCGGATGAACTCCCCCGCCACGGCCGTAGTCGAGCCCGTTTCTGCACAGCACTTTTCTGGTTCTCGATAGCGCCTATCTGGTTCTGGACCGCGGTCATATGGGCACCTCAGTGCGATACCAATCCGCCAACTCTGAAGACGTCACCGCCCGACATTGCGGAGATCGAACGATGAGATCGACGATCTGTTCAATTTCTGCAATGCGATGTGCAACGCCCACGATGTGGGGATGAAGCCCAATTGGCAACACGACTGTGCCATCGATGCTCTCTTGGCTCAGTCTGTCGAGCGTGCGCTCCACCCTCTTCAAGAACGAGCCATCAGGTTGGTGCTGTATCTGATACACCGTCACATCGTTGTTTTCCAACGTGTAGGGCAGCCCGAGCATGGGCTCGCCGCCGGTCTCAAGCCACACTGGGCGGTCGTCAATCATCCAGTCGTGTGTGAATTCGATGCCGTGGGCGCGCTGAAGACGCAGCGTGTCGTCGGTCTGGTTCATTCCTGGACTGAGCCAGCCGCGCGGCGCGACGCCGAACCGCTGCCGGAGCTGAGCTATCGCGCCGGAAACGGCCGTCTCCTCGTCGGCAACTGATTGCACGCTCTCTTGGCGCACGCCATGCCCCACGATCTCCCATCCCTGCCGTTCAATGAGATCGATGGCTGCGGGGTACTCGACCACTGCCGATGAATTCAGTGCCACCGTTACGCGGTCCCCGAGCGGCTGCAGCGCCTTGACGACTCGAGCGAGCCCAACCCGGAGTCCGTAAAGCACCCACGAGTGATTCGCGACGTCGGGGACGACACTCATGCCATGGGGCGCCGGAAGCGCCGCACGCGGCATGGGTTTATCAAGGCTCCAATGTTCGATGTTCACCACGAAGGTGACGAGAACTCGAGCGCCACGATAGGGCGGAAGCCCGGTGCCGTGTGCGGTGAGTTCGAAGGGGGCGGGCGCTCGCCGGCCGTCGCTCATGCGCCGATCCCATGCCGTTGCGCCCAACGCAGGAGTAACTCATCATCACCCGGCAGCCCCAGCAACGACGTACCGACGGGCGCGCCGTCGACGAGTCCCGCGGGAATACTCAGTTGGGGCAGGCCACACAGTGACGCTGGCACCACGAGAGGAAGATTGCGCGTCCGAAACTCCATCAGCTCCTCAAAGGGTGCCGTCCGCAAGGGTGCGGGGCCAATCGCGGAGGGCAAGACAGCGAGCGCAGAGTCCAAAAGCGTTTCGACGCGAGCCGACAGCGCACGCACAGCGATCTCGGCCTCTTCGATCTCTGCGTCGGTGATTTCCCGGGCCGCGAGAATGCGTTCGCTGATGCCGTCTCCAAGAGGGGGGTTCTCACGAAGCATCCACTCGCCGTTGCTCTCCCACAGCTGCCGGCTCATGAGCGGCCAGAAGGTGTCGACGAGCGAACGAAGAAACTCACCAGGCGGCGCGAGCCGCGCACTCTCAAGCGACAGGCCCCACAACCGCGACCAGCGTTGAGCGGTGCGGCGCGTCAGTGCGGCGGTTTCGGGATCCGCAAGGTCGAGCATGTCTTCGAGCAACACGATCTTCTCGATCGAACGCGGAACGACCGGCGCGTCCGCAAGAACACTCATCGCCGCCGCGAGCACATCGACACGGCGCGCCAACAGAGACACGGTATCGAAACGAGGCGCCATCGGGCGCACACCTGAAATCGGGATGCGGCCATGCGTAGTGCGCAAGCCGAAGATTCCGCAGAACGATGCAGGGGTTCGCACCGATCCGCCGGTGTCAGTGCCTAGACCCAGCGCCGCGTCTCCTGCAGCAACCGCGGATGCCGCGCCGCTAGATGATCCACCGGGAACTCGATCCAGCGCGGCGGGATTCCATGGCGTCCCAAAGTGAGAGTTGACACCGAACATCCCCGCGGCCAGTTCGTCTGTCGCCGTTTTTCCGATGATGGTGGCTCCGGCATCAAGCACTCGACCAACGGCGGCAGCGTGAGACTGAGCGGGCTGGCCGTGGAAAGTAAGAGCGGGGTTTCCCGCGCCAGTCACGTGTCCGGCAACATCGTAGAGATCCTTCACTGCGACGGTAACGCCACGCAGCGACCCCGACTCGGCCTCTGTGAGCGTGAACTGGCCGCCAGGCGAAAAGTAGGTTCCCGTCTCGGTCATGATGCGACCACGCTCTCTCCCAAATGACGCGCGAACCCACCAGCGATGTGGCTGGCGCCTAACGAACGCGCGCGTTCTTCATCGCCTGAGGTCACCGCGGCGGCGATGCGTTCGTGTTCCTCGAGAGAGGCCGCGACGTTCTCTGGAATCGTCAGCGCCCGCGCGCGGAACAGGTTGATAGAACGCGAGATGGTTTCGTACTGCTTTGCAAGAAATGGATTGCCCGATGTCTCCAGCAAAGTCCGATGAAATGCACGGTTGAGGTCGAAGTACATCTCGTGATCTGCCCGCTCGGCGGCACCCCGCATCGAGGAAAGCAGTCCTCGGAGCTCAATGTCGACGCTGCCGGTATGACGCGATGCTGAAAGCCCGCACGCCAGCCCGAACAGTGCAGATCGAATCTCGTACAGATGCCGGGCATCCGCCTCGCTGACGACGCGGACAAATGCGCCCCGATTCGGTATCTGCACCACAAGACCGTCGCGCTCCAGAGCAGTAATTGCCTCGCGAATAGGCCCTCGGCTCACCCCGAGCCGTTCTGCCAAGAGCACTTCGGCCAATCGATCACCTGGCGCCAGCTCGCCTGTGATGATCAACCGTTCGAGCTGATGCCGTACAACCTTCGGACGGCTCACCGGAGGGGCAACGTCAGTCATGATCGGTTCCGGGAAGCCCGTAGCTTGACAGGAAGTCGTCGACCAGACGCTCTGCCCGATCGAACGGATAGTTTCGGTGCGCGTAATTCTTCACTACCGCAGGCGCCCCGGAGTAGAAGCGCTCGTATTGCACGTGACGGCCGGCAAACTCGGTACCGACCGCATCCCAAACCAGCTTGAACAGCTTGACGCGATCATCAAGACCCAGCTGCTCCGACCCCATGAGTCGCCGCATCGACGCTCGCTCAGTCGGGTTCATCATGTCGGCGGCCGATGAAGGTAGCTGGATGACACCGCCGCCGACAAGCTCGCCCAGGATCTTGATCGCGCGCGGATACATTTCTGTCTGCATCCCCAGCGCAGCGTAGAGAAACTGGCCCTCGGGACGAACAACGCCCACATCATCGACATACGCGCGCGCGTACGCCGATTCAACGAACGACTCGATAGTCGTGGCGATGAGGCTCACTTCCGCCACCGCGTTCTTTACGGACTCGGACTTTTCACGCCCATTTGCCTTCGCTGCTTTGCTTGCCAGCCCTGCGATGAAGCGAAGTTTTGCCGACAATCGAATCACAGCCTGAATATTGCCGAGCTGGTGCGCAGCGGTGCCAAAGAACTGCGTTTGCAGCGCCGCTCGATTTCTGACGATGAAAACTCGCTCCCAAGGAATCTTGACTTGATCAAAAGTCACCATGGAATCTGACTCGTCGTAGCGCGCAGACAGCGGGTAGTCGAAGGCATCACCCATGGTCGCGTAAGGACGCCGAGAAATCAGGCGCAGACCCTTTGCGTTGATGGGGACGACGAACGATAGTGCGCGGCTCTCTTCACCCGGCGCAAGGGGGCGCACGCACGTGACAAACAGCTCGTCGGCAACGGCGCCACCGCTGGCGAGCATCTGTGCGCCGTCGACGATGATCCCGTCTGCTCCTTCATCGACAACCTCCACCGGACGAACGTGTGAACTCGTGTCAAGGGGGTTCGCCTGTGGCGGCACGATCGCGTTCGTGATCCACAAAGACCGAGATGCGGCGTACTCGTGAAACTCGACGACTCGATTGCCCAGCTGATAGTTCTCGTCGTCAAAAACCGCCGGGTTGCTTGCAAAGCCCGCGAGCAGACCCGAAACATGATCCGCGCCGCGGCCAATGAAGCCGTTCGTCGCCGCGGACCACTCCTCTAGCGCCGCGCGACGTGCGTTGCTCTCCGCTACTGTGCGCGGGATGGAGTAGATACGCGGGCGGCCCGTATCGGGGTCGAGCAGTTCGCTACCGGGCGAGTTCGACTGATCATAGATCGAAGCCGTCGTCTGCGCGACGCCACGAAACGCGGCGTGCTCTGCGACAGATTCCACCCGCTCACCGTCGACCCATACTTCGCGACCATCCGCCAGTGCTGCGAGGTATTCCTGACCTGTGCGCATGACCTGCCCTTTCAATTGTTGACAATCTGACTGTATTCTGAGGCGTGTTTCGCCCGTATTTCAGGCGAAAGTGCACGTGTTTGCAGAAGCCATTCGTGACTTCGTCGCCCGGCGTGCGATATTTATGTAGACAATCAGGCTTAGGTCGAGAGCAGAAAATCCTGTTCAGGACCTGCAAACATGTCTTCAGGGACGAACTCTGTGGTGATCAGTCCGTCGTTGTAGAGATACCTCATCAGCGTCCGGATCGTGTGCGAGTTCTTCGCAAATCCCATCGGCCAGGGGTCGCCCCCTAAGAGATCCTCCGATTCGCGGAGAGCCTCAAGTTGCCACGGCAACATCGTGCTGAGTGCCGTCGAATCCCAGAGGTCACGCCTCGCGACGCGCTGCGCTTCCCCGAAGGCACGATAGATGGCGGCAATGACCTCTGGGTGCTGTTCGGCGATGTCGCGTTTGAGAGCCAAGACGTGCATCGGCGGGAAGATGTTCGAGCGTTGGAAGTACCGCAATTCTTCGCCGCGGGGCGCATCGAACAGACGCGTCACTGTGTCGGACGGCCACGTTGAGGGTGCACGGGCCGTGTACAGCGCGTCAATTTCACCGTCGGCAAGCAACTGCGCCAATGACGCGTCGTTACGATGCTCGAGCGTGAACTGCGGTGGGTAGTACTGCGGGTGCTCGTCGCCCGTGCGCGCATCTTCCAGCCCTCCCGATACGTAAATGGGCGCGAGGATATCCAGGTCGTAGTACTCGGCAAAAATGCCACGCAGCCACACGGCAGCGGCCATGTCGAAGACGGGAAGACCGATTCTCTTGCCAGCAAGGTCCGCCGGTTGAGTGATGCCGGACTGCCTATTCACGAACACGCACGAGAGTCGAAAATGGCGAGACGGAAACACCGGCAGCGCGATGTAAGGGTTTCGCTCTTGCTCCATCAATCTGACAAAAGTTGCGATGGGAAACTCCACGCAGTCGAACGTGTGGTCGACGAGCTGCTGGTTGAAGAGTGCCTGCGTGGGCATGAGCGAGACCGTTGCATCGATGGGTGCCCCCTGACTGCCAATCTGCACTCGCCCGTCTGCGAGTGGAAGCACCCTGTCCATGTGTGACAGGCCAAAGGTGAGTTTCATCGTGCGGTCTCCCTGCGGCGTGTAAGTAGCGTTGCGATTCGTTCTTCGAAAGACGCCGCGAAGCGCGGATCAAGCTCCCACTCGATAGGAACGATGTTAGGAATGCGCAGCTCCCAGCCATCAGGAAGGCGGGCCGCATTGTTCAGCACCACTACTTCGACGCCATCGAGCATCGCGGGGTCATCGACACCTATGTGGAACCGCTCGATGGGCCCCGAGAAATACTGGCCCACTACCGAAGCCATCCAAGAAACGCCACGCTCGGTTGGTGCCGCGACAACCAGGCGTCTGGCATTTCTGAGGCTCACAAGCTGACGCAATGCGGTCTGCGAGGCGATGAAAGTGATCTCAACCACGTTGTCGAAGTCAGAGACGACGTCGCCGAGGTCATTGAGGTGAAACACCGGGGTAGTGACGATGTCAAACTCTTCGTCAAGTTTGCGCCCCCAAGCATCTGCCAGCAGCACCGGTTGCATCTCAAATCGCGACTGCTGCCGCACCAGCGAATGCATGTGCTGCAGATCGCGTCGATTGCATTCAACGAACGCAATGCGCGGTGCGGTCTCGATCTCATCTACCGCGTCTGCAACAATCGCCCGGATGTCGTCGATCGGGACCCCTGAGCGCCATGCGCGCCGCAACACACGACGAACCTCATCGGCGACCTCACCCTGCGAATGAGCGACGGGTGCACCCGCCGTGGCCACATAAGTGCCGGTCCGTGGCACCGTGCGCAGAATTCCGAGTTCGGCAAGTCTGCGAACGGCACGGTCGACCGTCGAAGGGTTTGAACCGAGGTCCGTCGCCATCTGTCGACACGACGGCAGTCGAGAGCCACGAGGGTACTGCCCCGCGCTGATGCGATCGAGAATGATTCGATAGACATCGTTTACGCTCATGGGCTCCATGGGGATGCTCATGAGCGTTCTCCGATCAGCACCAGATTTGGGTCGGCGACGTCGGCTCGGTGGATGTTCTCAAACCCTGCCGCCGCGAGCAGTTGGATGAGCTCATCCGACTGCCGCGCACGGCCCGGAGTCTCTATTTGCATCATGAGATCGAACAGACCTCCCAAAGGAAGGGGCGCGTCGCCGGGGATCTCCAAAATGACCACGGCGCCACCGGGCCGCAACGCGTCGACAGCTTTGCGCAATACAACAAGCGCATCTTCATCGCTGAGGTCATGAAGCAGGTGGGAGAACAGCACGCTGTCGGCGGAGGATTCCTCCACGCCGAGTGCTACGTCAGTCAATAAGTCAGCTTCGATGACCTCAATGGCGGAGCCCTCGAGCTCCTCGCGGCACCATTCCGCGACCGTAGCAAGCTCTACCAGCCGCACACGAGCGCCGCCGGCAGCCAAAGGAACGGCGTATGACCCGAGGCCACCTCCGGCATCGATCACGTCACGTCCCTCACCAAGCTCCGGGACCCTCGTCAAATCTGCGCCGATCAACCGGGCCAGTGTGACGAGGGCTCTCAAGAAGCTGCGTGTCGCAGAAGGGTCATCAGCGAGACGCGTGCGCCACGGCGCGATGATCGGTGTTCCAGTGCGCACCGTCTTTTCGAGGCTCTGCCACTGAGTTGCGAGGTAGGCCTCTTTGCGCACCAGATCAACCAGAGCTCCGCCCGCGGCAAGTTCAACAGCGGCGCCGGCAAGCCGGTAGTGAGGTTCGGCATTGTCACCGATATCTCGGTGCAAGAAACCCATACCGCTGAGCGCGTCGAGCAAACTTCGCGTCGGAACAGGGTGCGTCTCGCACGCCTCTGCAACGTCGACCGATGTCTGGCGGCCCGAAGCCAAGGCTGTGAACAGGCCGGTCTCAACGCCGGTTGAGACCGCTGCGGCCTGCTGATAGGCCGTGATGGTGTTGAGGACTCCGTAGGAATCTAGGGGGAACTGAGACTTCTCACTCATGCCTGGCTCTTTCTCTGTGGAGCCATTCACGGCCGGCTCCCTTGACGTAACTGGAGGTATGAGCGCATCGCCGACCAGAGCCCGCTGGCTTCCGAGCTGACATCGCGCAGCACTCCTCGAGGGTTTCGATGCGACCCCAGGTCGCGCATCAGCGCACGAGCCGAAGACCGGCCAGAAGCGCCAGAAAGCCCGCCTCCCGGATGAGTGCCTGCTCCCGCGAGATACAGCCAGGGAACCTCGGTGCGATGGCCAGCAGCACCGGCCGGCCGCCACCCGAACATCTGGTCGATGGTCAGGTCGGTGTGGTTGGGGTTGCCGGTGCCACCGATCCGCTGCTGCCAGGTCGTCGGGCCCGAAACGATCACTTCTGCTCCGTCGCCCGCGAGATCGACGTCGAGCTGTTGAGATACAGCATCGACGACGACGCGCCCGGCGCGTTCTTCTGCACGCGTTGTCCATGCCCCTTTGTCACGGTGCAAGGGCACGACAGAACTGATCCAGGTGGCGCTGTAGCGTGCGTCATCCTGTGGGATGTTGGCCACCATCGCCCATGGGCTCTTTGGCACCCGCCCAGCGACGATGTCGCCGAAACCCCGGCGAAGGTCACCGGTTTTGTTCTGAATGAAAGTGATCGCGTCGGGTCCACCCGGAAGCTCGGGTGACGGCCCGGTACGGGCGATCGACACGGTCATCTCCGACACGTTGAACCCACCCGACATGGTGGTCCGCGCGGTTTTGGCCATCTGCGCTGGCGGGTCTTCCAACAGTGAGGTCGTGCGCACGATATCAATCGTTGAAATGATGCGATCTGCGCACACGCTGTCTCCGGTCGACAGATCGAGCCACACTGCCGCATCTCTCTCACGAATGCGCGTGACCGCGGTATCGACGAGCACACGCCCACCCGCGGATTCGAGAGCGGCGCGCAGCGCAACGGCGAGTGCTCGCGAACCTCCGTCGGGGCGTACGGCGGGGGAGCCATGTGAGCCCGGAAGCAACATTGCCATCGACCCCGAACCCGGTGCCCAGGGTGGAACCTGACTATGCGCTGCATACATCTCTAGTGCCGCACGGGTGCGATCATCGCCGATCGCAGTCGCGATGACACGCTCGGCCGACATCAGCACCGTGCGGAACATGTCGTCACCGCCGCGCAGCCGCGAAAGCATCGCGCCGAGCTGAGTGGGGGTGGGGGGTTCCGAGAACATCTCAAGAGCTCCAAAGAGCGCGCTCGCCTGTTCAACCAGCTCGAGATAACGGGCCTCGTCGTCGCCAAGCCCCGCGGCAGTCTGTGCGGCATCGGCATAGAAGACTCGCTCTTGCCCCTCGATGTGAAACGCCGCCATCCGGTCGCTTTCTCGCCACGAGAGGCCGAACTTGCCGAGCCCCAATTCGTCGGCGAGCGGCCTCACCCCGGCGTGATCGATGGCGCCGCGTTCGATCCGTGCCCCAGACGCTGCGGTTGCGGTCCACAGGCATCCGCCCACTTCACCGGATTGCTCGATGACGGTGACGTCATAGCCTGCACGTGCCAGGGTTACGGCGCTGACTAGTCCGTTGTGTCCACCGCCGATCACCGCGACCCGAAGATGCTCCGCCGCCGAAGTCACAGCACAGACCATCCCGCGCTGCTCAACGACGAATCACGGGCGATGCGTTGCGCAAGCGGACGCGATCGCACAATCTGGTCTCGCTCTGACACGGTCACGCACACATGATCGTCAACCAGTCGGCGACCATCAACCCACACGGCCGAAACCGATCGAGGCGAGGCGCCATAGACAAGCTGACCGTAGGGGTCATGCACAATCGCGACGTCTACTGTGTCTTGGTAAAGCACGACATCGGCCCGTTTTCCGGCCACGAGGCTGCCCACGACATCATCGATCCCGAGCGCACGCGCACCCTCGATGGTGCCCATCTCAAAGACCGTTTGCGCATCGATCACGCTGGGATCCAAAGCGTGAACTTTCTGCAAGAGCGCTGCCGACTTCACTGCTTGCAACATGTCTTGCGAGTCATTCGACGCAGCCCCGTCGGTACCGATGCCGACAGCAATACCGGCGGCACGCAGGTCGGGCACGGGGCAGACGCCCGAGCCAAGGATCATGTTCGCAACGGGGTTGTGCGCGACGGCGACCCCGCGCGACGCCAGCAGATCGATGTCGCGACGCGTGGCCCAGACTGCGTGCCCCGCGATGAGCGGTCGATGCAGCAATCCCAGGTGCTCAGCGTGGTCGATCGTGCGCCGCCCCCACCGCCCGGCCGCAACGACGAGCTCTTCTCGCGTCTCGGCGAGATGTGTGTGGATGCCCCAGCCGTGCTCTTCACAGGCAGCGGCTCCGGCCGACAGCAACTCATCGCTCTGTCCCAAGAGCGTGCCGATGCCGTAGCGAAAGGTGACCAGGTCACTGGAATCGGCGGCCGCACGCAACGCCGCGTGCTCGTCGAGGATCTCTTCGACCGTGCCCCACGGACCCGCATCAGGGTTCGCCATGTCTTCGGCACCGAAAGACACGATGCCGCGAAGACCCGAGCGTTCCAGCCCTTCCACCACGCCCACGCTCGCGTAAGAGCCCGGGTTCGAGTGCACGAACATGTCGTTGACCGTGGTGACTCCGCTCAGGAGAAGTTCGACAGCTTTCAACGCGGTGCCCTCGGCAGCATCCTGTGCCGTCACGACATCGCCCAGGGGGCCAACGATCTTCTCCCCCCATTCGAACAAGGTGAGCTCCGACCCCATCCCGGTGGCAAGCGCCTCCGAGAGATGCGTGTGCGTGTTGACCCAACCGGGAGCAAGAATTCCCGTGCCGTCACCGACGACGGGCACACCGGAAGCACGCGCCGCGATGCTGTCAAACTCTCCGACCGCCAGAATCTGGCCATCTGCAATGTGAATCGCACCGTTTCGTACCGCACCATCGGGCCCCGCCGTCAAAACCCAGGCTGCCCGGACGACGGCCTCCTCACGAGGAACCTCGGTGGCGCTCATGACGCATCTTCCGCGACATCAATGCCGATACCGGTCTCGATGACCTCGCGCAGCACTGCGACGAACCGATCTATTTGCTCTTTCGTAATGATCAATGGCGGTGTGACGCGCACGGTTCCGGCAGAGTTCAGAACTGAACCCACAAGAACGCCTCGTTCCTGGAGCTCGCGCGCAACAAGGTTTCCATCACCAGCGACCTCGAAAGCGCACCAGAGGCCGCGCCCCCGAATGTCGATGATCCGTTCTGGATAGTCCCGCTGAACTTCCCCCATGCGGGCGCGCAAGTATTCGCCTTGCTGCGCGGATGCCTCAACCAAGCTGTCTCGAACCATCACGTCGAAAGCCGCAATTCCCGCCGCACAGGCGACCGGGTTTCCGCCCATCGTTGTGAGGTGCGAGAGCGGCGGGTCAACGAATGTCGCGAAGATCTCCGCCGTCGAGACGATTGCTCCGAGGGGCAGACCACCACCCAGCGCTTTAGCCATCGTGATGATGTCGGGCACGACATCCCAGTGCTGATGCGAGAACCAACGACCCGAACGGCCCATTCCGCCCTGCACCTCGTCAACGATCAAGAGCGCACCCGCATCCGTGGTGAGCTGACGAAGGCCCGGCAAGAAGTCGTCGGTGGGAATGCGAATTCCACCCTCACCCTGGATGGGCTCGACGATGACGGCGGCGGTGCGCTCATCAATCGCCGCCGCTGCCGCGGCGAGGTCGCCGAACGGCACAAACTCCACTTCAGCCAGCAAGGGCTCGAAGGGCGCACGCCACTCTTCTCTCCAGCTCACAGACAAAGCGCCAAGGGTGCGGCCGTGGTATGACCGTTCGAACGCAACGAACTTCGGGCGGCCCGTGAACTTCCGCGCGAGCTTCAGTGCGCCCTCGGTTGATTCCGCACCGCTTGACGTCAGATAGGCGACATCGAGACCGGGCGCAGTGACAGACGTGATTCGCTCCACGACCTCTACCTGCTCAGGAATCACAAACCGGCCGTACACATTGACGTGCGAATACCGCTGCGCTTGATCAATGATCGCGGCCACGACGTCAGGGTGGGTGTGACCGACGTTCGCCACCGCGATTCCTGAGGTCATATCGAGATACTCACGACCCTCAGCTGACGTCAGCGTGCAACCCGATGCGCTGCCAACGACAAACTCTTTGCGACCGGGAACGGTTTGAGACAGGCGCGCAACGAACCGATCACGGTACGAATCGATGGTTGCATCTTCGACCAACAGGCTGTCGCTCATCGTCTTTTCCTCAAGCTTTCGTATTCGCGTCCCACGCGGGGCGCAAGTTTCTTAACGCGATGAAGCGCGTTCGGGTCATTTCTTCGATGGTGAACCCGATGCCTTCGCGGCCGGCACCTGCCAGAGCAACGCCACCGAACGGAACCACCGGTGGCCGATAGTTGTTCGTTCCATTGATCACGACACCGCCGTAGTCAAACTCTGCGGCAATCGACATCGCCGTCGGGATGTCTTGTGTGAACACAGCGGCGGTCAATCGCAGCTGCGAGGCGTTCGCAACGGCCACACCGTGGGGGGCGTCGTCGACGGGAACAACCGTGACCACAGGGCCGAATATCTCATCGTCAATCGCCACGGCCGCATTCGTCGGCACGGATGTCAAGAGCGTCGGGGCAAACCATGCACCGTCATTTGAGGCGCCGAGCACTCGGCGTCCGCCCTGTGCAATCGCACGGTCGACTTGAGCACTCACGCGCGCAGCGGAGCGTTCATCAATGAGCGGGCCTAGTCGTGCGTTCTCAACCAGGGGGTCGCTGGGGGTGATAGAAGAAAGTGCCGCCTCGAGCCGATCAGTCAGCTCCCCCGCGATGTCGCGGTGCGCCAGCACACGCTTGGTCGCCGCGCATGCTTGACCGTTCATCAAGAGGCGGCCACGCAGGGTTTCAGATACGACGTAATCGAGGTCGGCGTCGGGCATGACCAGCGCCGCCCCATTGCCACCGAGCTCAAGGTGAAGAGGACGCAATTGCGCCGCCGTGGCTGTGGCCACACCCACGCCCGCCGCAACGGAGCCAGTCAACGACACGGCATCCACACCTTCGGCCGCGCACAAGGCTGCAGACGCGGGAGTATCTCCCGAGACCATCTGGAGCACGTCGGCTGGCACGCCTGCTTCATGCAGAAGGTCAACCACGCGACCGATTGCAAGCGGGTTCTGCGGCGGCGCTTTGACGATCACGACGTTGCCCACGGCCAGTGCTGCGGCAGCTTTTTCGATCATGAGCTCAATCGGAAAATTGAACGGGATGACCGCGACCACGACGCCCAGTGGTACGCGTTCCACGATCGTCAGGTCACGTTCCCCCCCGGGCAATGCACCGGTGGGTGCGATCGTCCCCGCCCACATGCGTCCCAGCTCAGCGTTGGCTTCGAGCAGCCGTGCGGCACCTCGCACCTCGAATCGCGCCTGCGCAATGATCTTGCCCGATTCCGAGGCGTGAAGCTGAGCGAGTGCTTCGGAATCATTGGCGATGAGCACGCACGCACGCCGCAGAATTTCCGCGCGGTCGTGAGGTGCGCGGCGTCGCCATTGCGGCAGTGCCGCACGTGCGGCTGAGACAATGCGCGCGACATCTGCGACTTCAATCTTTTCGACCGCTCCCAGCAGAGCACCGGTGCCGGGAGCGTGAATCTCATGGATGCTCACGCGGAAGCTCCCTGCTGACGTGCCGCGTCTGCGGAGTCATCGAGCCAATTCGTCAGTACCTTCAGCGCTTCAGGCAGCCCCAACGGAGTGTCATGCCCGTCTCCGCGAGCAAAGATCGCGCGCACCGCGCCAGGTGTATGCGAGCGCCCCTGAGCAGCAAGACGCACCGCCAGCTGTTCCCGCGCCGTCTCAAGCTGCCCTTTCGTTGGCATCATCGTGACTTCTGGAGCCTTCAGATCGCCTACTCCTACGAGAGCAAGCTCGACATCGTCTACTCCGCGACGGGCATGTGGAAGATTGTCCTCATCACGCCGCGCGCTACCTGCCATGAAGCTTCGGTGGGTGAGTCCCGGCGAGAGCCAGGCCCCGAAGCTCGCGTATCGGCTCTCGACGCGTGTCAATACTTCTGCGATGACTTCGGCCATGCGGTTATGCATGACGACGTAGGACTGCCGCTCTGAGGGACCCCACTTCCACGCGTTTCCCACGCCCGGCGTCGCCGAGAAGTCTGGGTGTTCAGGTGAGACCGAGGTGCCTCGTGCCTCGAAGAGTCCGGGGTCATCGTATGAAGTCGCCGGGCTCTGCGCACCTGCCCACTCGTAAGCCAAGGGGTAGGGCACGATTCCCAGTGGCTCCGACACGACGAACCTGTCGAGAACCACACCGTCCTTCTCCCACGGCGAGAGATCAAGCACGTCGGGGTCTTCTCCCTCATCCAGGACTGCGAGAAGAGCTTCCGGAACCGCTACGCCTCCGGTCGGGCGCCACCCCGCCGCTAGCAACGCGTGGTTGATGGCGCGGTGCTCCCGACTCACGGGGTACGGCTTGTATTTGCAACACGGGATGAGCAACGCGATACGTGGACGCTCCTGCGCGTCACGCTCAGGGGCCCACTTCTTCGAGACGAAGTCAATCCACGCCGCTACCCGAGGGTGATCCAGCGAATCTACGTTCTCCTGGGGCGAGTAGAAACACATCGACTCGTCGAGAGCAAACGGAGCGCGAATCTTGCGTTGCGAAGACGGCTTGCGTGCTTCATGAGTGAGCAGTGACGCATCGGCGCTCATCGATGTCCACCTTCCGCGAGGTCCGACAGATGGCCAAGCCCTGCAGCACGCATCAGTTCCCGCGCGTGCGGGCGAGAACGTTTCACCATTTCGGTCGGATCGATCCGAGAGACCTGCCCATCGCGAACGCTCTGTTCTCCGTCCACCCAGACCGCAGAGATGTCACGTGCTCCTGCCGCAAAGACGACTGCCTGATAAGGATCGTGGATGTTGGCAAGCGCGAGGGAATCTCCATCGAACAGAACGATGTCGGCGACCTTGCCAGGCTCGAGTGACCCGATCTTCTCCGACATCCGCAACGACCTCGCACCCCCGATGGTTGCCATCTCAAACGCTTCGAACGCACTCATCGCGGTGGCCTGCATATCGGTAACCCGCGCCAGCAGCGCCGCCGATTTGATTGCTTGCATCATGTCTTGTGAATCGTTGGACGCAGGGCCGTCGACACCAATGCCGACATCCACTCCCAATTGGCGAAGCTCGGCAATGGGAGCCGCGCCTGACGCGAGAATCATGTTCGACACGGGGTTATGCGCGACACCCACGTGGTTGTGCGCAAGAATCTCGCGGTCGGCACGGTCTACCCAGACGCAGTGCGCGGCGAGCGTGGGAGCGGCAAACAGACCTTCGCGCTCGCTATGCGCGATCGCGGTGAGACCCGTCTGTTGCATGGTCGCGGTGACTTCTTCTCGCACCTCCTGCAGGTGAATGTGCACGCCGTGCCCACCGCCCGTAGCGTAGTCAATCGACCGCCGGAACATCTCGGGACTTTGCCCGCCCACCGCACCGATGCCGACACGGAACGTCGAGAGGCGACTGCTCTCCGCGGCTTCTCGTAGAGCGTGGTGCTCATCAAATTCGACGTCGATGCCGCGATCCGAGCCCTTGTCTCCCGCGCCGAATGACACAACACCGCGCAGGTTGAGCTCATCTAGCGCCGCCACGACGCCGGGTGTCACCGGCGCATCGGGCCGCGGGTCAGTGACGAACATGTCGTTTGCCGTGGTGATGCCGCTGAGAAGCATCTGCGAGCCCGCCAGCATCGTGCCGAGGTAGGCCTTTTCCCGGTCCAAGAATGGCGATACCGGCCGGATGAGCGCGTGAATCCACTCCCACAGCGTGAACTGCGACGCGATGCCAGTGATCAACCCCTCCGAGAAGTGTCCGTGGGTGTTCACGAATCCCGGCGTCACGATGTCGTGCGCGCCCCCCGAAACCGGTAAGCCGGGATGGGCTGCCGTGATCGCGGCAAAAGTACCAACCTCGGCAATCAGACCGTCCTTGACGTAAACGGCACCGTCGCGGATCAGTCCTGGGGTCTCGGAGGAATCAGGGGCGGCAGTCAGAACGTACCCGCCGCGAACAATAAACTCAGTCATTATCGGTTTCCGTCGTAGTCGAAATCGTCGTCGCGAGCACTGACCAACTCGTCGTAGAGCGCTGGTCGCCGCGCGCGCAACAACCCCGGAATGGAGTCGAAAGGCTTCGGTTCGGCGAGTGAGTCGTCAGTATCGCGTAGCCAACGCGCACGCTTGAGATCTACCGTCGCGACAGCGAGCTCGGCACGGCCGGCCTCGACGAGAACATGCTCAGGTCCCGCAATCATCGCGGCTCCCTGCTCTGCCCCGTAGACATTGTTGGTCAGCGCAACGTAGCAATGGTTCTCAATTGCCCTCGCCCGCGCCAGAACCTGCCAGTTCTTCGTGAGGGCAGTGAAATGCCCACCGGCGGGCGAAAGAATGATCTCGGCCCCACGCAAGGCGAGAACACGCGTCGTCTCTGGAATCCACAGTTCAGAACAAACTGCTATTCCGATGGGGATGCCCTCGATTTCGAAGGATCCCAGCTCTGACCCGGGCGCCACGAAGCCGCCCGTATCTGCGCTAGGTACCGTTGCGGGGTGCGTGCGCTCGTAGCGAAAGACCGTACTTCCATCTCTGCCGACCACATAGACCACCAGTCGCCAGAGATCATCGGCGCACTCTTCCATCCGACTCCACACCACGTTGATGTGATGAGCAATCGCTGCGTCGGCGAGCGCCTTGCTCGCGTCATAGTTCTGGCCTTCGCGAAAAGGTCCCGGGCTGTGCTCGGGGAAGAGCACAAGATCGGCACCGCACGCGGCCGCGCGTTCGATCAACGTCACCGCGTGTGACACGTTCGCCGAGTGGTCTGGGTCGGTTCGTACAATCGGTTGCGCGATCGCGATAGCGAAGCTGTCGGGCTTGGCGGATGCCATTTTTCCTCCGAAGTAGGCGTGCACCTGTCGGCGCGGCCGGTGTCTGTCTCTTGTACCCGGCACCAGTCACGCTAACTGTCGGGCGGCAGCGTCCACTCATCGAAAACGCCTCCGAAACCCTGTTTTTACAGGGTGGTTACAGGCCGGGTATCCAGGGGCTCCTCGTCGTTACAGACAGGGACACAGAGAGACAGGCCGGCGCGCACGTCCACCTTCGACACACCCCTCTGTGCCTCTGTGCCCCCGCTCGTGACAAGCCCGGACATCCAACAGAGCCTCACGTAAACAGGCTGTAAACCCCGAGCTTTTTCTGCAAGAGAAAGCTCGGGGCGGTGCCACAGTTCTGCATACGCACCGCCATTCCGCCTATCGCTGCCTCACCGCATGGATAGGGCACTTCACGAAAGGGCACCATGAGAAATCGCACTCTGTCCACTGCGCTCGGCCTCCTCGCCGCCGCCGCGCTCGTCCTCACCGCATGTTCGTCGGACTCGTCCAACTCGGAAGAGACAACCCAGGAAGCCGAGTTCACCGTGGGCGTCGCCTACGATCTAGGCGGGCGCGGCGACGGCGGGTTCAACGACCTCGCCTACGCCGGTGCCATTGAAGCCGCAGAAGCCTCCGGCGGCGAGGTGCTCGAATCTACGGCACGTGCAGAAGACACCGACGCTGATCGCACCGCGCGCCTCGACCTGATGGCGCAGGGTGGCGCCAACCCCATCATCGCCGTCGGCTATCTCTATGCCACCGCGCTCAGTGAGGTTGCTCCCGACTACCCCGACACCTGGTTCGCAATCGTGGACGACGACACAGTCGACCAGCCCAACGTCGCTTCTCTGATGTTCTCGGCGAACGAAGGCTCGTTCCTGGTCGGCGTCGCGGCAGCGATGGAATCCACGACAGGCAAGGTCGGGTTCATCGGTGGCGTCAATATCCCGCTGATCAACGAGTTCCAGGCCGGTTTCGATGCGGGCGCACTCGCCGCGAATCCAGACGTCGAGTTGTCGGCGACCTACCTCTCGGAGCCGCCGGACTTCAACGGCTTCAACGACCCCCAGCGCGGCGCCGAAGCAGCAAACGGCATGTACGACTCGGGAGTCGACGTCATCTTCGCCGCAGCAGGTGGATCGGGTCTCGGAGTTTTCGAATCTGCTGAAACTGCAGGCGCGTGGGCAATCGGCGTGGACAGCGACCAGTACGAGACGACCGACACGCCTCTCAACGAGGTCGTCCTGACTTCGATGCTCAAGCGCGTCGATGTCGGTGTTGAGTCCTTCATCACGGGTGTTCTTGATGGCACGGCCACCGCAGGTACAACGCTCTTCGATCTGTCCACGGGCGGCGTCAGCTATTCCACCAGCGGCGACTTCCTCTCATCTGAAACCATCGCTGCCATCGACGACTTCTCCGCGCAGATCAGCGCGGGCGAGATCGTCGTGCCGACGACCGTCGAGTAGGCCGCGACAGAGAGTCCGCTTCATCATGGATCAGCCCGCAGTAGAACTCACCTCCATCACGAAGACTTACCCCGGTGTCATCGCGAATGCCGATGTCAGCATCTCGGTCGCCGCGCACACTGTGCATGCGATCGTAGGCGAAAACGGCGCCGGGAAGTCCACGCTGATGAAGGTGCTCTACGGGGCGACCCAGCCCGACAGCGGCACGCTGCGCGTCGCGGGTGAGCTGAAGAACTTCGGCTCACCCGCGGATGCCATCGCCGCTGGGATCGGCATGGTCTTTCAGCATTTCAAGCTTGCCGAGAACATCTCCGCGCTCGAAAACATCATCCTTGGCGCAGAACCCCTGCGGCGCGGGGTCGTTGACCGCGCGGCTGCACGCGCAAAGATTCTCGAGATCTGTGACACCTACGGTCTCGCAATAGATCCCGATGCGATGGTGCGCGATTTAGGCGTCGGAGTTCGCCAGCGTATTGAGTTGATCAAAGTGCTCTACCGTGGCGCTCGCATCCTCATCCTTGATGAGCCAACCGCTCTTTTGACGGTGCAAGAAGCAGAAGACCTGTTACGGCGACTCCGCGAGATGTGCGCAAACGGACTCACCGTCATCTTTATCTCCCACCACCTCGACGAGGTGCTTGCCTCCAGCGACCACGTCACAGTCATGCGATCGGGCCGCGTCGTCGCCGATGTCGTTCCAGGAGACGTTGCCGCCACTGAACTTGCCGTGCTCATGGTGGGTTCAGCGCCGCTCGAACTTCCGCGCCGGCCATCCCAGGCCGACCGCGCCATAGCGCTCGAAATACGCGATGCACATGGGATCGCTGAGAACGGTGTTCGCCTCCGCGGTATCGATCTGCATGTGGGTCGCGGAGAGATTGTCGGCGTTGCCGGAGTTGAGGGCAACGGGCAAGACGAACTCATCGAAGCCGTCCTCGGCGTTATGCCGTTGAGTTCTGGGCAGGTTCTGATCGATGGCAATGACATGGTCGGCGTTTCTGCCCTGGATCGGCGTGCGGGAGGTCTCGGTTGCATTCCCCAAGACCGTCAACGCGAAGGCCTCCTGACAGACCAGCCCCTCTGGCTATCGCGGTTGCTCGGCCACACCCACGATCCCGCGCTGAGTCGCCGCGGTCATGTTCGGGTGCGCAACGTCCGCGCGGCAGCGCAACACGTCGTCGACACCTCAGATGTGCGCACACCCTCGATCAATGTGCTTGCCTCCGCCCTGTCGGGGGGAAACCAGCAGAAGTTCATTGTGGGGCGAGAGCTTGACGCAAATCCCACCGTACTGATCGCCGCGCAGCCAACGCGCGGTGTCGATATCGGTGCGCAGCGGCAGATCTGGTCGCGCCTGATTGATGCCGCCGAATCAGGAATGGCGGTATTGCTCGTTAGCACCGACATGGACGAGCTCACCACTCTCTCTGACCGCATCGCCGTGATATCGCGCGGTCGCATTACCGCCCAGTTTGATCCCGACACGGCCACACGCGCAGCGATCGGCCAATCCATGACGGCAGGGTCCGAATGAAGATCAATAGCCACCCATTCATTCTCGGCGTCACGAGTTTCTTGCGCCGCACCGTGAACAGTCCGCGTCTCGCCACAAGCTCACTGCACATCGTCGCGGTCGGTCTCTCGCTGATCTTCGCCATGGCGCTCTTGGGCGTCGTGCTCGCGCTCTACGGAACAAGCCCACTCGCTGTCGTATCGGTCGTTGGTCAGTACGCACTCACCCCTGAGGGCACCATCGCGATCGTCAACAAGGGCACGACCTATTACATTGCGGGCCTTGCGGCCGCGATCGGGTTCCGGATGTACCTGTTCAACATCGGTATCGATGGGCAGTACCGACTCGGAGTGTTCTTTGCCGCGGTCATCGGCGGCTGGCTCTCGCTCCCGTGGTTCTTGCACATTCCGATCATGATCGCCGTCGCCGCCTGCGTGGCTGGCGCGTACGCAGCAATCGCGGGTTACTTGAAAGCGCAGCGCGGTGTCTCAGAAGTGATCAGCACCATCATGCTGAACGCCATCGCTACGGGCATCATCGCCTTCTTGATCTCCCCGTCACAACTCGGCGTTCAGGATGAGGGCAGCAACAACATCCAAACAGCACTCATCCCCGAATCCGGCTGGCTCCCCGCCATTACCGTGCCGGGCGCTGGCGACATCTACGGGTTCACCGTGATCGCCATCGCGGTCGGCTTCGGCTATTGGTACCTCACGACACGCACCAGGTTCGGTTTCCAACTCATCGCAGTCGGTTCGGCCCCTCGGGCATCACTGTTGGCGGGAATCAATCCGAAGCGCATGATTCTGCTCACGATGGTGGTCTCGGGCGTTATCGCCGGACTGTGCGGTCTTCCCGAGCTTCTCGGCTCCACGCACCGCTACGGCATCAGTTTTCCGGCGGGGCTGGCGTGGGCGGGGCTATCAATCGCCATCGTGGGCAGAAACCACCCCATCGGCGTAGCTTTCGCCGCACTCTTGTGGGCATTTCTCGAGCGATGTGCGCTTCCGCTAGACCTCATCGGGGTGCCAAAAGAGGTGATTCAGGTGGTACAGGCCGTCGTTCTGCTCGCCGTGGTCACCTCCTATGAATTGGTTCACCGTTACTCTGCGGCACGCGAACGAAAACGAGCCGCATTGTTTGCTGCCGCGAAGGAGCCCACGGCATGACGACGACATTGCATGCCTCACCAGTGCGAACAAAGTCCCGGCGCGTTCCTCGCTGGGTCTGGGTTGTTCTGATCGCCATGTCAATGCCCCTCATCGCAGTGTGGGCAGAGACTCCCGACCTCACCTCCGAGGGGCTTGCCAGCGCAACCCTGCGATTCACGGTGCCCATTCTGCTCGCAGGGTTGGGCGGATTGTGGGCGGAGCGCGGTGGAACGCTCAACATCGGCCTCGACGGAATGATGATTATTGGCTCCTGGACAGGAGCATGGGTAGGGCTCTCATATGGCCCCTGGGCAGCGCTGCTGGGCGGTGTGATCGGCGGCACTCTCTCGGGCCTGTTCCAAGGACTTCTTACCCAGACTTTTGGTATCGACCAGGCAATCTCAGGCATCGTCATCAACATGATGGCCATCGGCATCGTGCGGTTTCTTTCGTCGGTGACGTTCGCCAACGAGCCGGGCGGCAGCATCAGTCAGTCACCCACGCTTGAGCAACTGCCCCTACTCACTTTTCCCGGTGCCGAACAAGTCCTCGAACCACTCTCGAGCGCCGGCATTCTCTTCCTCTCGGACGCCGCGAACATCACTCTCGGCTTGCTCACCAATGTGTCGTACGGAACCCTCATCGCGTTTTCGCTCGTGCCGCTGACCTGGTGGATCCTGACAAGAACCCGCTTCGGGTTGCGGGTGCGGGCAACGGGTGAGAACCCCGCCGCCGCGGACTCGCTGGGAGTTTCCCCCTACCGAATTCACTACATCACACAGGCGATCTCAGGAGGGCTCGCAGGGCTTGGCGGCGCATACATGGTGGTTGCGGCTAGCTCGCTGTACCGGGAAGGACAGATTGGTGGACGAGGGTTCATCGGTCTGGCCACCGTGATCTTCGGCAACTGGCACCCGGGGGGCGTGCTCACGGGAAGCCTTCTATTCGGCTTCACGGATGCGCTCCGCACAAGACAAGAAGCCTCGGTTGGCGCGCTGTTGCTTTTGGGAGCCGTCCTCCTGCTCGCTCGCTTCATCTGGCTGTTCGCAGCTGGCAGGCACCGCGAGTCGTTTTGGTACCTCGCGTTCGGAGTCCCCGTGTTGCTGTGGTTCTTCTACGGAGATGGCGTGCCTACGGAGCTCGTGAGCATCGCGCCGTACCTCGTGACACTGCTGGTACTACTGGGCGCGCACCGCACTCTCCGACCGCCAGCATCCGTTGGCATTACCTATCGAAGATCAGAGGAATAGTCCGTGGCGTCATCTGTTGAATCCCCCGCACAAAGCGCCGCATGGGCACACCCGGTTCTCGCCAGTGCCGCTGTTGTTCATCCACTCTGTCGCGATGTGCTGCTGGACCGAGCGAAACTTGCGGCTGTCGCCGATTGGATGCGGTTTGAAGAGTTCGCCTCGCTCGAGTCGGTCGCGTCAGATCCCGCGCGGCCGTCATTGGCTAGCCCTCAGCAGCAAATCGATTTCACTCTGGTTACTGTGGCAATCAACTTCGCCTACACCGACTTCGAAACCCAGATTCCGTGGTCCGTGTCGGTCGAGGGCGTCGAGCTCATCGATGCCGACGCGATGTTCGCACGGTTTGAACAAGCCCATGCCGCGGGCATTCCGGTACTTGATGGAGCATGGCTGGCTCAGGTCGGCACAGAGCAACTCGGCGCGGTGCTTCATGGACCACGCGAGATCCCGTTGCTCGCGGAACGGGCTGCGGTGTTGCGCACGATCGGCGCTGTGCTCGTCGAGCACTACGAAGGTCGATTCTGGCGATTCGTTGAAAGCTGCGACCCACGAGCGTTCGCTGATGGCAATGGGCTGGTCGAGCGGCTCGTTGCCGAGTTTTCTCCGTTCGACGACTCGTCAGTGCTGCACGGGGAGCCCGTGACGATTCTCAAACTCGCGCAGCTGGGCGTATGGACGTTGCACCGGTTGGGGTTGGTTCATCTCGAAGATGTCGACTCGCTTGCGGTGTTCGCCGACTATATTGTGCCCGCCGCCCTGCGTGCGATGAACGTATTGAGCTATTCGCCTCCGCTCGCAGAAGCGGTCGACACCGGGCAGATCATTCCTGCCGGGTCGGATTGGGAAAACGAAATCCGGATGCAGACCATCTACGCGTGCGGTGTGCTCACCGAAGCGCTGAATGCGCGACGCCCAGGTCCAGACCTCATCAACCCACAAATCGACTATCGATTCTGGTCTGCATTCCACAACCTCATCCGACCACATCACCTAACCATCACGACCGCCTACTGAAAGTAACCATGCGCCACATTCGAGACCTGCCTGCACGTTCCTCAGTTCGACCGAGTGGTCCAATGCCAATGATCATCGATGCAGACACTGGCATCGATGACACTCTGGCGCTTCTCTATGCTGGTGCTCACCCCGAAATCGAACTCGTCGGGGTAAGCACCGTCGCGGGCAACGTGGACATTGGCGACGTCGTGCACAATACGCTCGGTGTCTTGCACATTGCTGGCTGCGACGATGTCGAGGTTGCTCGAGGCGCAGCGGGCCCTATCGCTCGACCGCTTGAGACAACCCCCGAGACCCACGGTCCCCACGGAATCGGGTATGCCGAGGTGTCTCCCCCTCGCGCAGAATCTGAACGCTCGGCGGTGGATTTGATTGTCGAGTCGGCACGCAGTCGGCCTGGGGAGATCACCCTCGTCACCCTCGGCCCCCTCACCAACCTCGCTGCGGCTGTGCTTCGCGAGCCCAATCTCCCGCTGCTCTTGCGAGACGTTTTTGTCATGGGTGGCACTTTCTTTCAAGCCGGAAATGCGGCGCCTCGGGTGGAATGGAACATCCATGTGGACCCCGAGGCCGCACGAGTCGTCTTTCATCAGTGGAGTGTTGCTGCGCCGCGCGGTGCGCGCCCGATTACGATCATGGGTCTCGATGTCACGGAAACTTCCATCATCAAGGCGCCGCACATCGTCGAGATAGCGCAGGCGGCCGGTCTCGAATGTGAGCGCACTGATGACGTCAGCATCATGGCTACTCCTCTCGGCAATCCTGTGCTCGACCTGGTGAGAAACAGCCTGCGTTTTTACTTCGAGTTTCATCAAGAAGCCGACGGTTTCTATGGCGCCCACATTCACGACCCGTTCGTTGTTGGTGCGGCCCTGGACCCGACCCTGATCGACGCGGAGGAAACAGTGGTCGACGTTCAGCTGGGCGGTGCAATGACCGACGGTGAGACCATCGCCGACTGGCGCGGGCATCTGAACAAGCCCGCGAACGCCTTCGTGGTTCGCCGCGGAGATGGCGAACGCTTCGGCATCTCGATGCGGGAGGTACTCGCGTCGTTGGCCGCTCGGTAACAAAACCAGCTGCTCTGCGCTAGACAGAGCGACGGGCCCCACACCTGATGGTGTGGGGCCCGTCGCTCTGTTTTCTCTAGCCCTGCAAACCAATGCTGGTATCGATGAACTGGTTCGTCACGAGGGTGTCAGGAGTGATTTCGCTGACGTCGTAGTCGGTGTACTCACCAACGAGATCAATCAGTTCCTGCACGCGCTCGATGTCGTAGCCGCCCAATACGCCTTCTGCATTGTTGCCGACAAGACCGAGCTCTTTCTGCTTCTCGATCGACCACTCCGCCTGATCAGCTGTGTAGATCCAGCCGGTGTCGTACTCTTCAACCAGCTCGACGATGAGTTCATTCGTCGCAGCTGGGTCTTCGATGTATGCCACTTCTGCGCGCTGCAGAATCGGAACGAGTTCGGTAAGGCACTCGGCCTGCTCCGTCACATCAGCCGAACGCACGATCATTGACTGGAAGTATTCCGGGAAGCCCAGGTCATGAATGAGGCCAATCTCTACCGGCTTGCCCCACTCGGTCGCTTCTACTTCATAGAGGTACGGTTCCGCTGACGCAAAGCCCGCCTCAGCATCTGCTCCGTCGGCCGCGATGAATGTTGCCGGCTTGGGAGCATCGGACTGGTCAATCTGGCTTGCCTCGATGACGCCAGTGCCCAGCAGGTAGTCCTGCCACACGGTCGCGTCGGATCCCATGAGAATCGTGACGTCGTAGTCTTTCAGGTCAGCGACGGATTCAACATCCGGGTACGTGGCGGGGTCCCAGTAGATCGAGTACGGGCTTGCCTCCAGTGTCGACATGATGCCCACCACTGCGTTGGTGTCGGCGGCCGGAATGGTCTCGGTGACCCGTCCGTAGCCCATGAGAATGTCGTCGTCCTGATAGAGCAACGACTGCACGGGCTGATACCCAACCGGGGACCCGCCGATACGGATCTCGACGTTCACGCCGGTCTCTTCATCGCCGTCCATCAGCGTTCCGGTGACTGACTTGCTGTCAGCATCAATGACGTAGTCATCGCCGACAAGCTCGTAGATGCCGCCGTGCTCAGACTCTGGTTCCCAGTCAGCCTGGATAACGACATCTGCGGGGCAGATGTCGGTGAGTACGCCGGAAGCTGCGACATCTGCTGTCTCGGTCTCGGTCTCGGTCTCGAGGGTTGCCGAGCACGAGGCCAGCAATACGAGCCCGCCGATGGCAGCCACTGCGCTCGCTGCGCGCACTGTTCTCTGCTGTGCCTTCATGATTGGTCCTTTCGTAGGGACGGCGCCGTGGCTACCGCAAGATGGTGGTGCAGGGAGTGTTGCTCGGGGAGGGGTGGGACATGACGAGAGGGCAAGCGCGGTCAACGAGACCACGCATCTGACCACTTCCCGACAACTCGGCGCCCGAGCATGCCGAAGAACCAGAACATCAATACGCCGAGCGCGCAGGCAGCAAGCACCGTCGCTAACATCTCGGACGCCGCGAGGCGAGAGCTGTACCGGGAGATAAGCAAGCCCAACCCGATCGCCCCCCGCCCGAAGAAATAGTCGCCAACGACTGCCCCGACAACGGCGAGGCCGGCGGCGGTTTGCAAACCCGTGAAGATATCGGGAAGCGCGGCGGGTAGCTGAAGACGTAGTAGTCGCGTCATACGACTGGCCTTCTTCATGGTGAACAGGTCATGAAGCCCGCGATCTGCGCTCAGAAGTCCTTTGAGGGGATTGATGACCAGCGGGAATAGCGCGATGATCACGCAGACAACCACCCGTGCGTTGAACTCGTATCCAAACCAGAAGCCGATCACCGGGATGATCGCAAGTGTGGGAATGGTCTGCAGAAATACGGCATACGGATAGAGCATGTTCTCTACCCACTTGGCCTGACTCATCAAGATCGCTTGCGTCATCCCAAGCACAAAAGCGATGGTCAGGCCGACGATGGCCACCTTGAAGGATTCCCAAGCGGCCAACATGATGTCTTGTCGCGCTTCTTGCGCGACAAAGCCGTCGATGATGACTTGATGTGGAGGTGGAAGCAAGAACTGCTTGCCGGGTTCGAGGATCACATAGGAGACGAGATACCACGAGGCCATGATCAAGAGGAAGAAGATGATCGCGGGTGCGCTCTTCTTCCATTTCGTTCCTCGGCCTCTTGAGGTGCTCGTGCGCGAAGGCGCTTTGGGGGTGCCCCTTTTGTCTCCTGAGAGTTGCGGGTCGGTTTTGAGCATTAGGAAACCTCGCCAAGCGCCGTTGCAACGGCTTGCTCTAGCTGGGCGAACTCGGGAGTGAATTTGATCTCCACTGGGCGAGGGAAGGCGAAGGGAACGTCGAAGGATGCGACAACGCGCCCAGGTCGAGGCGACATCACAAGCACTTTCGTCGACAAGAAGATGGACTCATCGACAGAGTGGGTGATGAAGAGGCCAGCGAACCGCCGCTCGGCGAACAAGGTCATCAGTTCTTGGTTCAGCCGAACCCGCGTGATTTCATCGAGTGCGCCGAATGGCTCATCGAAGAAGAAGAGCTCCGGCTGGACGACCAACGCTCGCGCAAGCGATGCGCGCATCTTCATGCCACCCGATAGCTGACGAGGCAAGAGATCCGCATACTGGGTCAGCCCGACCTTCTCGAGCGCGTCATCAACTCGTTTGTTGAGTTCTGCCGCTGAAAACTTGTCGAGTTTGCCCAGCAGTTCGACATTCTTGCGAACCGTATGCCAGGGCATCAAAGTTGCATCCTGAAAGACGTATCCGATGTTGTCGGTCGTACGAGACACGTCGCCCTCGGTCGGCTCCTGCAGCCCTGAGCCGAGCCGCAGAACCGTTGACTTGCCGCAGCCGGAGGGACCGATGATCGACACGAATTCCCCTGGGCTGACGTCAAGGTCGAAACCCTCGAAGACAGGGACATCTCCGAACGACATACCGATGTCTCGAAACGAGATAATCGGTTTCGTATCGGTGAGTGCGGTCACCATAAAATTGCTCCTCACGCCGCTGCGTTTTGCGCCTCTGTCTCTGCGCACTCTTGAAGCTACGTGCCAGATCTCCCGTCCAACAAAGCGAAATCGCCGAAATCACAGGGTTTTACATGCCTTTTATGCGGTGCTCCTGACCTCGTTACAGACCCAGGCACAGAGAGACAGATTGATGCGGGTGCGTCACAGAAAGAACCCGTGATGGCTATCGATTTCAAAGAGCCGGCGCGCGCATTCGGTGGCCCAACCGCGTTGCAAGACGGCAGCCGCAGGCTTGAGCCGCTGAGAGCAGGTCCCAGACACAGGATCGGGCAAATCTGACCTACCCCATGAGGGGGTGCCGCGGAGCCCTACGCGATGTTGCGCTGCGGGGCCGCCAGCATCTGGCGAAATGTTCGGCGGTGGTACACGAGGGGCTCGGCGTCAGCGATGGATTCCATGCGTTCCACACCAAGAACGACCAGGATGTGATCCCCGCTCTCGTGTTCCGCGTGAACGCGGCATTCCAACCTGAGTGCCGACCCCGCAACGAACAGCGCGCCACCATCACCTGCCAGCACGTCAAGCCCCGCGAAGCGATCGCGCGAACGCGATGCCAGCTGCCGGCATGTCTCTTCTTGCCCGCTGGCCAGCACCGAAACTCCGATTCGCTCGGCACGGCGCAGAACGGGCCACGTTCGAGAGCTCTGTTTGACGGAGAACAGCACCTGCGGCGGGTCGAACGATATTCCCACGGTGAACGACGTAGACACGAAACCGACCGGCTCGCCGTCGATCACTGCGGTGAGAGCAGCCACGCCCGACGGGAAACCCGAAAAAGCGGTTTCAACCTCTTGGCGAGCGCAGATAGTCATGATTCGCACGTGTTCCTCTCGTCATCTGACGCTACGTGCCGGATCGGTCGAGAAACAACGCGAGATGATCGATCTCACCGGGTTTTACATGCCTGTTACGACGACGCTCCTGACCCCGTTACCGAGTGCGACACAGAGACACAGATTGTGGCATCACAGTGACAGCGAGCACAGCCCCCGCCGTGCGCGCCTGGGCACGTTCGACATCAGAAGACAACGATCGGCTTTATGGTTCTGCCGCACGCAGACGCGTCAAAAGCGTCATTGATCTGCTCGAACGGAAAAACTTCGATCAGTTCTGTGAAGGCGAAGCGACCAGCAGAATGCAGTTCGAGCAGTTGAGGAACGATCACTTGTGGTACCGCGTCGCCCTGGCGGACGCCCGTTATGCGCTGGGAGCGCTTCATTATCTTGCCGTGGTCGATGACCGCGTTGTCGCCGGGCGCAGCTTCCCCGAGACGGGTGGCGTGACCTCTCGTTGCAAGGGAGTCGAGCATTTGGCGAAACACCTGAGCGCTACTCGTCGTGTCGACCGCAAATTGCACACCGTCTCCTGTGATCTCTCGGATCACAGCAACGCTGTCCTCCCGCGAACCGTTGACGACATGAGTCGCGCCCAGCTCCATAGCCCGTTGCAGCCGGCTGTCGACAACGTCCACCATGATGATCGTCGAGCAATGGGCAACGACCGCGGCCAGCATGGCGGCACACCCGACGGCGCCTGTTCCGAAAACTGCAATGGAAGAACCAGGCTCTGGCCGAAGCACGTTGAAGACAGTGCCCGCACCCGTCGCCATGCCGCAGCCGAGGGCTGCGGCATGGCGCAAGGGCGTGGATTTGGGCACCTTGATGACAGTCCGAGCATCAACGTTGGCATACGTGGAGAAGCTCGACTGCCCGAAAAAGTGGCTCCCGATAGCCTCTGCGCCATCGGCATACGCGGTGGTGCGGTCGGAACGCTTCGCAGACCATTTGTAGACACCGGCGTTCACGCAGTCGGCTGGATACCCGACGAGGCACCACTTACAGAACCCGCAAGACGTCGAGCCCAGAACAACGTGATCCCCTACTTCGACCGCTCGCACAGCCGCGCCCACCTCAACGACGATTCCGGCGCCCTCATGGCCTAAGACGACAGGCAACGGGGTCGGGAGCAACTGATCGCGAACACTCGCGTCGGTGTGACAGACACCCGCAGCGACCATCTTCACGCGTACCTCGTTCGCTCGCGGCTCGTCGAGCTGCAACGTCATCAGTTGGAGCGGTTGTCGCGCCTCGCGAGCGACTGCTGCCCGTACCTCCATGATTGCCCCGTCCTTGAGCAGCTGTACGCCGGCGAGATCGTCTCGGGCGTATTCGATTGATCGTTATCGCGGGCGTCGTCGCTGGCGCAATCCCCATGCCAACAGCGGCGTAAGCGCGAGCACAGCGAGCAAGCGGGCGGTTTGAGTGGCCATCACAAGCGCCGAATCATCCGCAGACGTCGCTGCGTAGGCGGCAACCGCATAGACGCCGCCCGGCGCCGTTGCGAGGTATGCATCGAGTCGGTCGATCCCCCAGATATCGGCGGCGAGGGTCGATGCGAGAAAAGTGGCGGCAATCAATACGACAGCAATCGCCGCCACCCAGGGCACCACCGCCGCGACAGCCTTGAAAGATGCACGATCGAACGTCAAGCCGATGACAAGACCGACAATCGCGAACACGATCGGGGTGAGCTGCGCGGGAGGCGACCAAAGACCGGGCAGAAATGCGGCGAACATGACGCCGACGATGAGCGGACCGAGAAGCCAACTCGCGGGAATCTTCAACTTGCTCGCGCCCCATCCGCCCACAAGGATCGTCACCACGACGAGCGCCAGTCCGGTCGGATCGATCGGGGCCAAAAGGTCAAAAGCCGGGCCGTCGCCCGCCGAAGCGACCGCCCCCAGGGGTGTGGCGATGAGCGGCAGTGAGAGCACGACGATCAACAGGCGTGTGTACTGAGAGACCGACACCACACGATCGTCTGCGCCGAGCTCTGAACTCAGCGCAGACACACCCGCCGCTCCCCCGGGGAGCATTGCGAGCAACGAGGTGACGTCAGACGACTTGGTCACGACGAAGAAGAGCCAGGCACCCAGAAATCCGAGAAGCAAAGTCACAGTCACCGCAACCAACACAAACGACCAGGTCGTCGTGAATGAGTCGAGCGCCGTGTACGAGACGCTACTCGCGACGACAACGCCGACTCCGCCGTGAGCGGCGCGCACGACTGGCTTGGGGAACACGCGCACCTGTGATGTCGCGAGCGCCACGGCGGCACCGATCGCGAGACCCGCGAAGAGTGTTGCGCTCGACAAACCAGCTGTCTGCAAAGGTAATCCAATAGCGAGGCTGGCCACGACGAGCCCCAAAAGTATGGCGCCACGGGTGAAAGCATCTCGCACGATGTGTCCTTCGTCTTGGGTGGAGCGTGGGGTGTGCGCCAAGAAGAACTGACACAATAACGACCTATTCGCGGAGCAAGCTCTTAGCTGAGGTGGCGCGAAAGAAACGTGCGGCCTCGTGAGGAGAGCCGGGGCGGTGTCATCGGTATGCATCGCCAAAACGTTACGAAAGTGCAGTTTACTGTCTTCAAAAGTGGCGGGTGTCACCCTGTGTCACCCGTGCGGTGTCGTGGCGACGGCCCGCATCACCAACAACATCCGGCATGCGAAGGGTCGCGCTAACGCCTTCAGAGCACGAAGTCTGCCACCAGGTCAGCGACATAGTCGAGCTTGTCGAGCACGTCGCTGGCGATGACGAATGGGTAGAGATCCTCTTTGCCCATCGAACGGTTGACCCCGTTGAGGGCAGCAGCCAGCGGCATCCACACCTTCACGACCTGCTCTCGAAACTGCTGGCCCGCGGGCGGGGCCGAGATGAGTCCGAACGACACAGCGGTGTCGATAGTGTCGCGAATGTGAAGGAAGTGCGCCCAGGTCTCGGCGAAATCTTCGTGGGGGTGCATGGTCGCGTACTGGGAGATGTAGGACTGCCGCCAACCCGCCGGCGCACCATTCGCGTAGTGCTCGTCGATTGCAGCCTGATAGTCGGCCCTCTCGTCGCCAAACAGCGAACGAAAGCGGGCGGACTCGTCGGCTGAACGCACGAGCTGCCATTGGTAGTAGTGACCTACTTCGTGCCGGAAGTGCCCGAGCATTGTGCGGTACGGCTCGTCGAGCCGGTCACGCACTCGCTCGCGATAGACGTCGTCGCTCTCGGCAAGGTCGATCGTGATCACGCCATCGGCATGCCCAATTGTCACCGACTGCGACACACTCGATAGCAGGTCGAAGCAGAGTCCTTCGATGGGTTCATCGGCTCGGTTGCGAAGAGGTAAACCCAGGCGGTCGATCTCGACCACCAGCTGACGTTGCGCGCGCTCGGCCGACACGAAGTTCTCGAGGCCTTCAAGATCAGCGTCGTTCGGGCGCACACGCGTCAACGCACAGCTGTCACACTGCTCGCCCTTGATGCGCGCGAGCCACGTGCATCCAGATAAATTCAAATTTCGGCATATATACCAAACCATGCCGTCGGAGTCGACGTACTGCCCCGACTTGTTGAGCGGAACGATGTCGTGCTCATCGCGCGAATAACCCAGGGCGGTGCCACAAGACACGCAGACCGAGTTCTCAAAGAACAGCTGTGCACCGCATACACGACAACGAAACGACTTCATGCTTTACGCCTCCACAGGAGCCACATCCACCGAGACATTGAGCGTTGATCGCCTAGCCTTCGACCAGATGATGCCACGAACCGGGGCAACATCACCATAGTCACGCCCCCAAGCCACCGTGATGTACCGATCGTTGGCCCATTGATTGTTCGTCGGGTCGATCGCCAGCCACTCATTTGACGCGGGCAACCACACCGCAAGCCAGGCGTGAGAGGCATCGGCACCGAAAACGCGTTCTTTGCCGGGAGGTGGCTGGGTGGCGAGATATCCGCTGACATAGCGCGCAGCAAGGCCGTGGCTGCGAAGACAGGCCAGAGCCACATGAGCGAAGTCTTGGCAAACCCCGGCGCGCTTTCGCATCGCGTCGGCGACCGTGCTCGTAACGGTCGTTGCTTTGGTGTCGTAGTCGAAGTCGCGATAGATGCGTTTCATCAGATCAGTCGCAGCCTCGCCGAGCGCTCGGCCGGGAGTCAAAGACTCGGCGCCGTACTCGGCTGCTTCGGGCGTGTGCTTCACCCGGGGCGACTCGAGGGCGAACTCGGTGGCGCTCCATCCGTGGGGTCCGGTATCACCGAGCAAAGGTCGAGCGTTCTCCCACGGCATCGCAAGCGCTGACTTGTCATAGCTGGGTACGGAGACCGTCACCTCGCTCGTTGCCGCAATTTCGAGGCGCGTATGGGGCTCGAGAAGGTGGTAATAGGTAACCGCATTGCCGTAATAGTCCACGTCACGAGACGTGTCGGTAGGCACCGGGTCAAGCACCACCGTGTGGGATGATACCTCTTGCCATGGCAGTGACCGCGGCCGCAGATGGTGCACACCGAGACTGTTGCGCACCTGCTTGTCATAGCGGTACTCGGTGCTGTGAGAGAGCAGGTATTTCATGCGCGCCCGATCTCTTCAATCAGCGAGAGCGACGACATCTCCATCGACGGCGGACCGCCCGCGAAGTGCACATCGCCGACCGCATCTGACAGTTGCCGAAGCCCCTGTGACATCTCCTCAAGCATCTCGGCGAGTGCGGGCCGATAGCCATCAATCTCTTGCGAGAGCGTCGCGGCGTCTGCAGAGTCGAGCATGTCGGCCAACTCGAACCGCAGCCGCTCAGGCCTGGTCGAACCCGTCGACTCATGAAGTGCCGCCAGGTGGGTGTGCAACTGCTCAAGCGCGAATGCGAGCGAACGCGGATTGTCGAGGTCTTTCAGCAGCAGTTCGAAGACGCTTCGCGTGCGGCCGTACCCGCGATACCGGCGGCGATGCGTCACGAGACTCTCGGCAGCGAGCAAGACGCCGTCGAGAATCCCTCGATCAGTGGCGCGCACCGGGTGTGCCGAGGTGGTTGCCGTGAGCAACGCGCACAGCTGCATCGAGCGCTCGATGTAGCGTCCGGCCTCAATCATGTGCCAGCCCGAGTCACGAATCATGTTGGCCGTGACACCGTGCAGCGAAAGCACGCCGGTCAGCATGCGTCCCGCGGACTCTGCGATCTGCGGGCTGTGCGCCGTCGTGCGCGCAACCGCCATGGCGCGATCGGCAGCACCGAATACGCGCCACACATCGCCCGAAAGCTGGTCGCGTACGCCCTCAAGCGAACCTCGCATACGCGAAAGCGCATGTGCCGCAGACCCCGGGCGATGTGCGTCTACCAACAGCGAACGCAACTCTTCGTTTGGTTGCGAGAACCTGGTACCTGCGAGCGAATGGATAACGCCCAGAAGTACCGACTCGGCACTGGTTCGTGGGGCGCGTTTGCGTTCAAGATCGGTTTGCGCCGCCAGAACGAGGCGCAGCATGTCTTCGGCACGTTCTGCGTAACGGCCTGCCCAATACATGTCTTCGAGCGCACGCGGCGCGAGAGCGGGAATAGAAGGGATCAGCGTGCGCGGCATCGTCAACGCCAAACCCTGATCAGGATCGTCAGGGTCAGCCTTGAGAACCCACACGTCTTTGGTCAGCGGAGCACCGTCGTCATCACGTGCCGTCGCCATGCCACCAGCTAGGGTGCGGTACGACGAGCCATAGCGCACGGTAAACCCTCGCAACACGAGAGGTTGCGGCAAGGCAGCCCCGTTGCGTCCCCACGAGGGCGCTTGCGACAGCGGCAGCCGGGCGAGACCCACATAGCGATAGGGATGGGTCTCGATCTGGCTGATCAAGTCTTCGACGGGCACCCCGTCACCCGCGAGGTCGCCATCGAGCGTGCGCACGATGACGCCTTCCGGGTCATTGCGCAGGCGGTAAAGCACTTCTGCGAGGCCCGTCGCTTCGCCGCACCACCAAGCGGGAGTCGCCGGCAGTCGCAGTTGCTCGCCGAGCAGTCGCTCGCACGCGGCAGCCATGAAAGGCAGCAACGCCGGGTTCTCAAGCACGCCTGAGCCGAGAGAGTTGACCACCTGCACGGTGCCACGACGCACCGCTTCGACGAGTCCAGTCACCCCGAGTTGCGAGTCTCCGCGCAGTTCAAGTGGATCGCACCACTGAGAATCAACACGGCGCAGAATGACATCAACGCGGTCAACTGGTACGGTGTTCGGCCAACGCGCCGGCTTAATCCAGACGCATCCATCGCTCACGATGAGGTCGTTGCCCTGCACAAGCGGAAACCCCAAAGTGTTGGCGATAAATGCCTGATCATAAGCCGTTTCAGAGTGCGTTCCCGGCGAGAGCACCACCACTCGGGGGTCGGTATCGTCACTCGCTGCGCACTGCAGCAGCGCGTCGCGAAGGATCGCGAAGTAAGGATCCATGCGGTGCAGGTCTGCCTCTTGGTAGAGATCCGGCAACAGCCGCGAGATCACAAGACGGTTCTCCATCGCATACCCGAGCCCGGAAGGCGCCTGTACGCGATCGGCCAGCACCCGCCATTCGCCGTTCTCATCGCGACCAAGATCGGTCGCCGACATCAAGAGTGGGTGAGCCTGGGGAACACTCGGGCGTGCGATCGCGCGGACGAAACCGGGGTGAGCGGTAACCACCGCGGCAGGGATGATGCCCTCCGAAAGGAGTTTCTGCTCGCCGTAGATATCAGCCATGATCGCGTTCAGCAGCTCGGCCCGTTGCACCAAACCGACCTCGAGCGCTGTCCACGACTCTGCGTCAAAAACCAGTGGCAACGGATCGAGCTTCCACGGCCTGGCTCCGTCGCCCGGGTGCGCGTAGGTGACGCCATCATCGGCGAGCGCTTGCGCGATCTCTTCGTCGAGGCGGTCGACTTCGGCTGAGGTCAGCGTGACCGCCGCGGCAGCAAGAGTCTTCCAGGCAGCACGAAGCGTGCCCTCGGGCGCGATAACTTCGTCGTAACGCGCCTCGGAAGCACGCTCGTCAGCGGCAGTGAGTGGCAATGTCGCCCGCGTCAGCTCTGCCGCATATTCGTGGAGCACGCTCACTTCGGAGGAACCCTCCGAAGGTCGAGTGTGCGGGGGTAGTCGCTCGTGGCAGCGTTGCGCGCAGCATCCTGCATCGCCGCGATATCCAACTCACCGGCCGAGAACCCGCGCTGCTCGAATCGACTCGCGCGGCGAGCCTCGGCTTCGTTCGCGTTAATCGGAGGGTGATCGTACGAACGGCCACCGGGGTGAACGACGTGATAGGTCGCACCGCCCAAACTCACTGACGACTCAATGTCGACGACCTCGAACGTGAGTGGGGCATGCACCTCGATAGACGGGTGAAGCGCAGACCACGGCTGCCAAGCGCGGTAGCGCACACCGGCGTAGTACTCGCCCATGTGCTCGGTCGGAGTAAGTGGCACAGGTATACCCTGGCACGTCACGAGGTGCCGATCGCTATCGAGTCCGCGAACGCGCACCTGAATTCGTTCCACCGAGGAGTCGACATAGCGTGCAGTACCGCCAGCTGTTGCCTCTTCACCCAGCACGTGCCAGGGTTCAATTGCCTGGCGCAGCTCGAGTTCGATGCCGTTGTTAGCGCCTCCGATTCGCGTGATGCCAATGCGAGGAAAACGGAACTCGACGAACGGGTCGAGCCAGCTCTCTTCAAAGGCAATGCCGTGTGCACGCAGATCAGCGACGACCTCGGCGATGTCTGCTCGAGCTCCCTGCGGCAGCAAGAAGTCTTCATGCAGGCGAGTACCCCACCGCACCAGTGGTGCCGTGTAGGGCTTCTCCCAGAACATCGCCACCAGACTGCGCACCAGAAGTGCCTGCACGAGAGCAAGTTCGGGATGCGGCGGCATCTCGAATCCGCGCAGCTCAAGCAAGCCCAGTCGCCCGCGGCTGCTGTCGGGCGAATAGAGCTTGTCAATGCAGAACTCGGCGCGATGTGTGTTGCCGGTGAGGTCGGTCAGCAGATGGCGAAGCGCTCTGTCAACGAGCCACGGCAGGTTGGTGGCGTCTTCGTCGTCAGGATCTTTCGATAGGCGCAGCACTTCTTGCAGCGCGATCTCCATCTCATACACGGCCTCAGGGCGCCCCTCGTCGAAGCGAGGTGCCTGGCTCGTTGGCCCGATGAAGCGCCCTGAGAACAAGTAAGACAGCGAGGGATGCCGCTGCCAGTACGCGACAAGGCTTGCCAACAGGTCGGGGCGACGCAGCAGCGGCGAGTCAATTGGCTGTGTGCCGCCGAGGGTGATGTGGTTTCCGCCACCGGTGCCGGTGTGCAGGCCATCGAGATCGAACTTCTCGGTGGCAAGCCGGCTCTGTCGTGCGTGCTCGTAGAGCGACTGAGTCAGATCTCGCTGCTCGGCCCACGATGATGTCGGCTGCACGTTCACTTCGATAACGCCAGGATCTGGGGTCACCACGAGCTGGCTGATGCGGGCGTCGGGCGGTGGGCCGTAGCCCTCAAGCACCACCGTCGTCTTACTTTCGCGCGCTGCTGTCTCGATAAGCACCAACAGGTCGGCATATGCCTCGAGTGTGGTGGTCGGCGGAAAGAACACGTGCACGTGACCCGAGCGGGCCTCGATGGCGAGCGCGGTGCGCTGAGCGGTGTCGGGCTCGACAACAGTGACCTTGGGGATTCCTGGCAAGAGCGAAGGGCCAGCTTCAAGGTAGCTGGGTTCGCCCGGGTGCTCGGGATCGGTCCACGCGATCGCGTCGAGCGGCAGGCGCAGCCCGACCGCACTCGTGCCGGGCAATAGCACTAAGCGGCCGCGCCGGAATGTCCACGCGGGGCTCGTCCATTCGTCTTCTGTGGTGATGGGCAGTACCCAACCCGTAGCTTCATTGACCGACTCATCGAGCTCGGCGATGTCAGCCTCAGCAAGTTCGTCTGCGTCGAGGCGGGGGCCCGCTGGCTTACGCATCTCGGCGGCAACATCAGCGAGCGGGTCTTCGTACGCCGCCAACAGCTGGCCAGCAGGAAGGCCAAGCAGCTCAGTCATTCGACGCGCGAGCGCTTCGGCCTTCACTTTGGCGTCGGGCGCAGCGTCGCCGTTCCAGGGGTCGGCGAATAGCGCGGGGTCGCTCCACATGCGCACCCCGTCGGTGCGCCACTGAAGTGCGATGTTCCAGCGCGGGAGCGGTTCGCCCGGGTACCACTTGCCGTCTCCGCGGTGCACGACCCCGCCCTGTGCGTACTGCTCGCGCAGCCGTTCGGCGAGGATCGTTGCGCGCTCGCGCTTCTGCGGGCCATCAGCATCCGTGTTCCACTCGGCGGCCGTGGCGTCGTCCAACGCGACGAACGTTGGCTCACCGCCCATCGTCAAGCGCACATCCTGTTGGCGCAACCGCTCGTCGACAGCTTCACCGAGCAAGTCGATGCGCTCCCACTGCTGGGTGGTGTACGGCTTCGTGGTGCGAGGATCTTCGTGAATGCGGCGCACTTCGTTGTGGAACCCGAAAGTGACCTGTGTGCGGCCCGTCGATCCTTCGATCGGAGCCGCGGTGCTCGGGTGCGGGGTCGCGCTGAGGGGAATGTGACCCTCGCCCGCGAACAGCGCGCTCGTGGGGTCCATGCCCACCCACCCAGCACCGGGAATGAAGACCTCGGCCCAGGCGTGAAGGTCGGTGAAGTCGGCGGTTGGGCCACTGGGGCCATCGAGCGACTTCTGATCTGCCGCAAGTTGCACGAGATAGCCCGAGACGAAGCGTGCCGCGAGGCCGTACTTGCGCAGCAGGCTCACCAGCAGCCACGCGGAGTCGCGGCAAGAGCCGATGCCAATGCGCAAGGTCTCGTCTGGTGACTGCACGCCCGGTTCCATGCGCACGTCGTAGGCGACAGCGCGATTCACCGCAGAGTTCAGGCTCGCCAAGAATGAAACAGTTGCCATGCCGCTCTCGGGCAGCTCGGCCAGCTCGCTCTTCCACCGTTCGGCATCGGTGCTGTCATCGACGGGCGCGCGGTAGGGCGCGAGGTCGGCAGCAAGTTCTGGGCGATAGGTGAAGGGGAACTGTTCGGCGTACTCCTCGATGAAGAAGTCGAATGGGTTGATCACCATCATGTCGGCGACGAGGCCTACCGTGATTTCGAGCTTGCTGACCTTCTCTGGGAACACGATGCGGGCGGCCCAGTTGCCAAAGGGATCTTGCTGCCAGTTGATGAAGTGGTTCTTCGGGCTGATCTCAAGCGAGTACGCCTCGATAGGAGTCCGCGCGTGTGGCGCGGGTCGCAGCCTGATCACGTGTGGGTGCACCGTTACCGGCTCGGAGAACTCATAGCTCGTGTAATGCTCGAGAGCGACCTTGATCGACATGGATCAAGCATCCCTGAATTCTGTTGCCGATGGGTTACGGACGCGCGCTCATTCTTGTGCAACTCACAGAATCAGCGCGGCGCCCATGACTGCTGTCGAGACTCCCATGGCGCCAATCTCCAGTTTCGCCAGGCGTGAGAAACGTCCATGCGGGCGCATCGCCGACGCCAGCGACCACGCGCCGTAGCCCACTGAGACCGCGACACAAAAAATCAAGAACGACACTGCGGTGCTGGCATGCTGATGCCCCCCAGCAGGCAAATCCACCGATGAACCGGCGGGTGCCATCGCCATCACGATAACGGCCATCACGACCATGCCGAGGGCTGAGTGCGCCCCCATCATGCGCGCCGATCCTGGCTCGCTTCGTGCGCCGCGCCCGAGGCCGCGCGCCGCCACCATGAGCAGCGCGAACGCGATAAGTGCAGCGCTCCAGAAGACTGGAGCGATCAACGACCAGAACATTACATCGAGCATCGCCGTCAGCATGATCAGCGAGGCCAAGAGTTCGGGCGCCCGCACCCACCGACGGTCGGCAGCGATGCAACACGTGCCGATCGCGGCGGGAACGAGCGCCCCCACGTGGAAGATCTCTCCCATATGCTGAGTCCGATCCGAGTCAGTGGCAGCAGGAATCCTGGGCGGCAGCCTCGGGCTTTTCATCAGCGGGATTGCCGGCCGCGCAGTGGGCGCTGACAGGCGGTGGCACGTTGAGCGTGGGGTTGCGGTCGAAGAAGTTGTATGGCTTGAGAGTGAACTTGGCGTAGTCCGTCGGCATGACTGGCCAGTCCTCATTGCGCGGGAAGTGCGTCAAGCCGAAGGTGTGCCAAAGTACGAGATCTTCACCCACGAGGGGCTCGTCTCCCGCGATGAACTCGGGAATCCCGCCGCCGCCAGGATGCTGGTTGACGAAGTCACCCGCGGCGTATCGCTCGGAGTGGTCGTACTTGGTCACATAGAGGTTCTTTGTCGCAAAATCGGCCCGCTTGGCGATCACTGAATCGCTCGCCGCCATCAACGTGGGTGTCTCAGTGGGAAACAACATGTATGACGTGGGCTGGCCCATGCCACTGGTCTTTTCGGTCGAGGCGATCTGCCACACCCGGTTTACCTGTCCGTCAGCGACGCGACCCGAGACGGCCTCAGATTCAATAGGCGTCACCTTCTTGGTGAAGGCGTTGCCGACCGGGTTCGTTTCGGAGATAGGCAACCGGACGGCATCAATCTCGTTGACGACATTCGCCACACCATCCACTGTCATATCGAGGCGCATGTTGAACAGGTGCTGGTGATAAGGCGCTGCTAGTCCAGGAGCCACCTCAGAGGCGTAGGGGTACGGCGTGCCGTCTTCGGCGTCTCCGGGATAGGCAGATGTGAACAGAACTCCGGTGAGCTTCGCTTCACACTCGATCGTGCCGTCGAGATACAGGTACCAATAGAAGCCGTAGTCGTAGTTGCCCACAGTCGTGAAGAATGAGATCACCAGGCGCCGCGCACGACGCACTTCTTGAGATTCCGTGAAGATGTCGGTGTGCTTCCACAGGGTGCCAAAGTCTTCTTCGTGCATGCAGATGCCGTTGGAGACGGTTCGCGGCATGCCCAGTTCGTCCGCGAACACAGCGTCGAAGTACTTGATCTCACCCACGCAGTCGCACCCGAGCGCAAGCGAGTTCGTGTAGCGACCGAACATGTACTCGCCGGTATCGAAATAGTTCTGCCAGAAGCGGTTCGGGTTCGGCTCGGCGTATGGCACCAGCATCTCGCTCACCGAACCGCGATACATCACTGGGCGGTCAACGCCCTGGTCGGCGAAGCTCAACTCGCGCATGATGAGACCCTCGCGCATGTCGAAGCCCACGCGCAGCTTCCAGTTGCCCCAGGTGACGTGCTCACCGTCGACATTGAAGCTCGGACCCTCCGGCTGAGTGATCACGATCGGCTTCAAGCCCTCGAGGGGAGCGCCCTGCATGGCAGGGTCATCGAAGTTTCCTGACGTCTCAGGCACGTCGTAGCCGGGGGTATCGATGATCTCGATGACCGAACGGCTGGCCGTGTCGACGTAGGCGGTGAGTCCGGCAACGGGGTGTGCCCACGGGTGGTCTGCTTCGTGGTCCATGCGGAACACGAACGAACGCAGGATTCGCCGGCCTTCCTCATTGGCAAAGCCATAGTTGCCTGGCGACAGCGGCACGGCGACGACCTGGTCCATCGTGAGACCACGAGTCGCAAGCGCCGCTACCCATGCCTCGTCTGCGGCGAGAATCACACCGACGTCTTCGAACTCAGCATCAAGAATGGCGAGCTGTCCGTTTGACCCATCAAGAACATCGTGCGAAATTGCGGCTCCGGTCGTGATCGAGATGACGCTGTCAGTCGATCGCGCCGTAGCCATATCGAGCAGCTGTACCCGAGCACGGCGATCCGGCAGCGCACCACTCTCTGCCTCCCAGGCAAGAACTTCGTTCTTGAGCGGCTCTTCGAGGCCGACGTATGCGAATCGGGTTGTCTCCGTGAAGTCTTCGAAGCCGAGAACCAAGAGTCGCACAGCCTCGATCTCGGCAGAGCTCAGCGAGGCGAGGGGATGAACCGGGGCGGCAGGGGCGGTGTAGGCAGAGTCAGTCGCGGAATCAAGAATGGTCATGGATTTCTCCTTCAATCGGAACGAGGACGACCGCCGCCGGGATGAGGTCGGCGGCGGCCGTACATATTTGTTTCAGTCAGCCGGCGATCGAGTCGGTCAGCTTCACATAGGCGGCAGGCCGCTTGTTCTTGATCCAGCTCGCTTGGATGTAGCCGATCGCAGGGAAGATCACGATCAGTGACAACAGGAACCAGCTCACGCCACCGAACACCGGCGCACCCTCGGCATCTGCGTCGCCGACCATGATCGGGAAGTACGCAATGATTAGTGCGGCCGCCGTCACAAGTCCAATGAAGCCAAGGGCGGGAGCGATGACCGTGTTCCAGACGCGGCGATCGCTCTTCGTCTTGGCGAAGTAGACGATGACAGCGAGCGAAGTGATAGCCATCAGCACTGCAATCGCCAGCGTCGCGACTCCTGCGAACCAGGTGAATACCTGCAGCACGGGGTCGAGCCCCAGCGACGCGAAGATGATGATGAGCACCGCTGCCGTCACCGTCTGGACGAGCGAGGACACATGGGGTGACAGATGCTTAGCGTGTACGTTCGCCAGGCGATCGGGCAGCACGCCAGCGTTGGCCATGGAGTGCTGGTAGCGCGTGACGACGTTGTGGAACGACAGTACGCATGCAAACATCGCTGTGATCAGCAAGATATTGACGCCCACTTCACCAATAACGCCGAGATAGCGCGCCATGGTGGTGATGATGAACGTGCCCGGATCTTCAGCCACAACGTCAATGACGCCGTTCGGGCCCCACGCCATGATGAGCGCCCACGATGACACGGTGTAGAAGATGCCGATGCCGATGACCGCAGCGTACGTCGCGCGCGGGATTGTCTTGTCGGGGTCCTTTGCCTCGTCACGGAAGATTGCGGTGGCTTCGAAACCAATGAAAGCGGCGATCGCGAACATCAGACCGACTCCGGGTGAGCCGCTGACGACGTTGGCGGGCTCGAACGGTGCAAGGCTCAGGCCCTCCTCGCCGCCCGTGGCCACAACTGCGATCACCAGCGCGATCACGATGCCAACTTCGGCAATGAGCAGAACGCCAAGCACCTTGCTCGACAGGTCGATGTGACGAAACCCAAGAATGCCGACCAGCGCGATCACGGTGAGGGAGAAGACCCACCACGGCACAACCGGTCCGCCGAGCGACTCGAGCGTGATCGACAGAATGTAGCCGACATAGGCATGAACCGAGACCTGGATGGTCGTGTAGGTGAGCATGGCCAGCCATGCGCTGGCGAGTCCGGTCGAGCGACCTAAGCCGTAGCCCACATAGGTGAAGAATGCTCCCGGCTTGGGAACGTGACGCGTCATGGCCGCAAGACCGACCGAAAACAAGAGCAAGATGACGGCGCTGATCGCGTACAGCGAAGGGAAGCCGATTCCGTTTCCGATCAGGATGCCGAGGGGCGCCGCTCCACCGATGACAGTAAGAGGAGAGGCAGCGGCAACGACCATGAAGACGATCGCCGTGACGCCGAGAGAACCAGTGAGGCCGCGTTTCGCGGAATCCTCGACTCCCTGAGATTGCAGTTGAGTCATGTCGTGCCCGTTTCTGTGTAGGGGTGATGTGCGGGAGCTAGCCGCGGCAGATGGTGCAGATAGATCGACAATGACTGACTCGAGTTGCCCCGCTGTCTCAGCAGCGTGAAGCCTCAACCACGGCATCTGAGACGTGCCGTCTCAGATGTCTCATTCGGCGTCACACACCGGAAACACGCGGGACGCGATGGAGCAACGGTCAGCGCCTAACCTGGCGGCAACCCTCGGAGGAGCTCATGTCCGCACTCGAACGCGCGATTGCACGGCCGCAACCAGTGCACGGGTTTGGCTCACGTTCACCGCTCGACGGCCTCGACCGTAGAAGCGTCGGCTTCGCAGACGTGCTCGCTCAATCTGTCGCTGCCGTCGCTCCGTCTGCTGCTGCAACAACCGTGGTGTTGTTGGTCGCTGGCGTCGCGGGTTCAGCGGCAGTCCTTGCCGTCGCCGTCGCGGGAGTGCTCGCTTTGCTGATCGCATCGACCATCAACCAGTTCGCCAAGCGCATGGCCACGGCTGGCTCGATTTACACGTTCGTCTCCAAAGGTCTGGGCTCTGGTGCTGCCGTCGTCGCAGGAGCAGCGATCATGATCGGCTACGGTTTCATCTCTGTGTTCGCACTACTTGGGGGAGCCCACTATCTGACATTGCTCATTAGTGCCTTGTGGCCATCATTCGGGGGACCGCTAGCCACCACTGCGACCCTCGCGGGTCAGGCCGCAGTGCTTGCGATCGTGCTGGTGCGTGGAATTCGCCTGTCATCACGTTTGGCTTTGGTGGTCGAACTCGTGTCTGTCGCGATCATCGTGGCGCTGTTCATCGCCTTACTCGTGCAGATTGGCCCGATCGATCTCAGTGCGATCGTTGCGCTGGATGATCTCTCGGCGGCTGGTCTGGCCGCAGGCGCGGTGCTGGCGTTGACAGCTTTCGTCGGCTTCGAAAGCGCGGCGACGCTGGGTGTCGAGGCGCGATCGCCGCTGCGCAACATCCCGCGTGCGATCGTGGGCACAGTTCTTGTCTCCGCGGTGCTCTACGTGCTCGCCGCGTACACCCAGATCGCGGGGTTCGCCGCTCTCGGGCAGTCTTTTGCCCAGTCGACATCGCCGGTGAACGATCTCGCCGGCGCTTTCGGCGCGGCGCAGCTGGGCGTGCTGATCGATCTCGGCATCACCGGATCGTTTCTCGCGTGCGCGATTGCTTCGACCACCGCGCTCACCCGGTTACTTTTCTCGATGGGTCGCGACGGCGTTGCGCCCCGGGCGTTCGGAAAGGTTCACGCCCGCCATCGAACCCCCATCGTCGCCATCGGTGTCGCCGTTCCCTTAGTCACATTGGGATCAGTTTTGGCGGTACTGACCGGCAACAGCCCGTGGGAGGCCATGCAATCGGTCATCGCGATTTCAGCGACCGGCTACATCGTCGCCTACGCTCTTGTCTGCATTGCTGCCCCGGTTTTCTTGCGCCGCATCGGCGAGAACACCTTCGCTTCGACGCTGATTGCGATCGTTTCGACTATCGCTCTAGCCGGCGGACTCTTGATCTACCTGGCTTACGAGGGCATGCGCGGAAACCTGGGTGTGACGGTAGCCCTTGTCGTTGCGGCAATTGCGGCGTGCCTCGTAGCGTGGCGCCTGCGGCGCGGGGCTGCCTCGCTTGCAGGCATCGGCACGTACGACGAGCCCATCGCAGCCCACGTGCTCGGTGGGGTCAATGACGCCCACCGAGGCAGGCCGCCAGCACGAGACGCCTCCGACAGCTCGCCCGGTGTCTGAGGCGACTCTCGTGATGCCTGGTGCAGCAGCAGATCTAGGTGCTCGGCAACCTCGGGCCATTCACAGTGCACTCACGGTGCTCGAAGCCGTCGCTGAACTTGGGCCCGGTGCCACTGCGCGCGAAATCTCCACCGCCCTCGGGCTACCCCGGGCTACGGCGTATCGACTGCTGAACCTGCTGGTGCAGGACGAGTTCCTTGTACGCACCCCTGATCTCACGGGCTTCGCGCTCGGAGCAAAGGTCGTACACCTCGCCTCAGCCGCAGCCCCCGTGCGCTTATCCACGGCTGCGCGTCAACTGTTGACCGAAGTGCGCCGTTCGGTACGCGGGGGAGTTCAGGTAGTGATGTACACCGATGCACGTATCTCAGTGGTGGACTCAGATCCAGACTTTCCGTTCAGTGATCCGGTTCGCCTAGGACGTGAACCACAACGGTATGCGTTGGGCCGTCTCCTGCTTGCGGAACAATCTGAACCCGCCAGCGCGCTCTCACCCGACACGATCGCCGATGTGGCGAGGTACGCGGCCGCGCGCCAGATGAATGAGCTCATCTCGGGCTACGGCTGCCTTGCGGTCGGCATCCGCGATGAACGCGGTGCTCTCGCCGGCGCCCTTGGCTTCTCCGGCCCTGTGCATCGCATCAGCAATCCAGAAAACGTGCTGGCCTCGCTCCGGCCCGCAGCGAGGCGGCTCGCGCCGCTCGTCAGCTGATCCAATAGGTGGCGCGGCGCCTGCGTCGGGCAGCGCCGCGCCACCGGGTGCTGGAAACGTCAGTCTTTGCTAGCGGGTGGCGCAGGCTCGGCGATGGCGCCGGGCGCAGCATCCACTTCTGGCTTGTCTTCGAGAAGCTGAGTGGGAATCAGGCCCGTTCCCCGAGCGTCGGGGTGCACGAGCGCGGCAGCGGCGGGGCCACGCACGGCGTCATAAGACCCGATACTCGGGTCACTCATCTTGGCTGCCCGCATCTCTTCAGAGTTGAGCAGCAGATTCAACAAGATCGCAGTGATGGCGCCTGCGCTGATGCCCGAGTCGAAGATCAAAGTGAACCACTCAGGAAACTGGTCATAGATCGTCGGCGTCACGGTCGGCAGCAGCGCCACGCCAACCGAGATCGCGACGATGAGCACGTTCTTGTTGTTGAACTTGACCTTCGTCAGAGTGCGGATTCCCGATGCGGCGACCATGCCGAACAGTGCGATGCCCGCCCCACCGAGTACGGCGCGCGGCACCCCCTCGACCACGGCCGAAACCTTCGGGATGAGACCCAGCGCCACCAGAATCACACCGGCTGCCGTCGCGACGTAGCGCGAGCGCACACCCGTGAGAGAAACCAAGCCGACATTCTGGGCGAATGCGGTGTAGGGGAACGTGTTGAACACACCGCCGATCACGGTGCCCAGACCATCAGCGCGAAGACCGTCAGCAAGTTGCTTACGACCGACCGGCTTCTCAACGATCTCGCCGACGGCGATCATATCGCCGGTCGTTTCGGTCATGATCACGAGACCCACAATGAGCATCGAGACGATGGATGCGACTTGGAAAGTCGGCAACCCGAAGTGGAACGGGGTCACCACGGCGAACCATTGGGCGCCGTCAACGGCCGACCAGTTGACCATACCGGGAACGAAGAGCGCGGCGATCGTGCCAAGCACGAGACCGAGCAGCACCGACACTCGCTGCAACGCCGGTGGCGCGAAGCGCTCGATCAGGATGATGAACAGCAGCGTGCCGAAGGCAAAAGCGACGTTTATGGGTGGCGCGCCATCTTCGGAACCGTCGACTATCCAGCCGGCCGCGACGCGCATCAACGACAGACCGATGATGAGGATCACCGTGCCGGTCACGATCGGCGGGAAGAATCTCAGCAGTTGCGCAAAGAACGGTGCCACAAGAATCATGAACAGGCCGCAGGCGATGGTAGCCCCGAAAATTGCCTGGATGCCTTCGCTCTGACCGATCGCGATCATCGGGCCGACAGCAGCAAAGGTCACACCCTGCATCAGGGGCAACCGCACACCGAACTTCCAGAAGCCCACCGACTGGATGATCGTGGCGATACCGGCGACAAACAGATCGGCGCTGATGAGGAAGGCCATGTCCTCTGACGAATAGCCGAGCGCGCCACCCACGATGAGCGGCACCGCGACGGCACCGGCATACATCGCCAGAACGTGCTGCAGCCCTAACGGAAACAACCGGCCCATCATTGGCACGGAATCAACTGTGTTCGACTGAGCTCGCGCTTTGCGGGCGGCTTTCTTGTCGACGGGTGGTTCGTCGGTCTTCGTCATGGCACGCTCCCATCTATCGCGGCGCGCACACGGAGTGTCGCCCCGTCGCTGTGATCAAGACCGTAGAGCCCCACCATGCTCGCCGATACAGCAACGGCGCACACTTCTCGCGGATTTCACGGGGCGAAACAGACCCGCAACACGCTGGTACGACCAGGCACTTAGATCAGAAGCAGCACGCCAATGACGAGGGAAGCCGCCGCGAACACCAAGGCGATCGTGATCAGCACGACATGAACGCGGTAAAACGCGGTGCGCGCACCCGGCTCACCAGCGCGGGTGTCGTTTGCGATTCGGGGGTAGAAACGCGGCCACACCACGGCGTTGAAGACGGCGTTTGCGAACAGGGCGATAGCTGCGAGGGTTTCCACACCTCGAGCGTACGTGGGTCACACCGACAGCCCAGCCAGAATCACGACCCCACCCACTAAGAACCCGCCGCAGGCCCGACCTTCAGGCATGCGACGGGTCTTCGAATCAAAAGCTACGGCGTAACGATGTTGAACGCGTCGTTGCCCTGGTCGAGTACTGCGAGCAACTGCTGCAGAATTTCGGCGTCACCCACGAACTCGACACCCGGTGACTCAGAGTCGCCCGCCAGCATGGCGAGCAAGCGCAGCTTGGCAAGCTTGACCGTGAGGCCCACTTCGCCGTCTGCGGTCTCGCGGTACACCAAGACCCCGTTTTTCACGGTGATGAAGAACCGCCGACCCAGGTCGGTGAACTCGAACGCGAAAGCGAGATCAAGCTTCCACGCCTTGGGTCCGTCGATGCGGATCGCGATCGAGTCAAGCAGCTGCTCAGGCGAAAGCTGAGCCAGAAGCGTCGGCGCGTTGGTTTTGGTGGGCGTTCCGAAATTCTCGCCGCGCAACTCCGTTGCACCCGACAGAAAGAAGTTGCGCCACGTGCCGTTCTCCGAGCCGTAGCCCAACTGCTCGAGCGTGTCAGCGTAAAGCGTGCGTGCGGCTGCGTGGTTTTCATCCACGAAGATCGCGTGGTCGAGCAGGGTGGCCGCCCAGCGGAAGTCGCCACCGTCGAAGGCGGTCTGCGCAATCTCGACGACACGGTCAACGCCACCGATCGCGTCGACGTAGCGCGCTGAGATCTCGGTGGGCGTGTGTGCCCACAGGCGTGCTGGGTTGCCGTCGAACCAGCCGAGGTAGCGCTGCACGATTGCCTTGACGTTGTGACTCACCGAGCCGTAGTAGCCGCGTGCGTTCCACGCATTTTCGAGCGCGGGCGGCAGCACGAACGCCTCTGCGGCCTCAGAGCCGGTGTAGCCGCTGTTGATCAAGCGCAACGTCTGGTCGTGCAGGTAGGCGTAAAGGTCACGCTGCGTCGACATGAACTCGACGATGCGCTCTTCACCCCATGTGGGCCAGTGGTGCGAAGCGAACACCACATCGGCGCGACCAGCAAAGGTGTCGATCGCCTCGGTGAGGTACTGCGCCCATACGTGAGGGTCACGAACAAGTGCGCCGCGCAAGGTCAGCAAGTTGTGCAGCGTGTGCGTGGCATTCTCAGCCATACAGAGCGCGCGGTGCTTGGGAAAATAGAAGTGCATCTCTGCCGGCGCTTCGGTGCCGGGCGCCATCTGAAACTCGATCTCAACCCCGTCGATCGTGTGCGCCTCACCCGTGGTGGTGATCTCGAGCGTAGGAGCAATAATCGCAACCTCACCGGTCGAGGTGGTCTGGCCGAGCCCGGCGCCAACCGCGCCCCGAGGGCCGCGCTCCAGTGCCTGCCCATACATATAACCGGCGCGACGCGCCATTGCAGTGCCCGCATAGACGTTCTCCGACACGGCCTCTTCGACGAAGCCTTCGGGCGCGATGATCTGCACAGCACCAGAGTCCACCTCGGCCTGCGACGTCACTCCGAAAATGCCTCCGAAATGATCAATATGCGAGTGAGTATGGATCACTGCGACAACGGCGCGTTCGCCGCGGTGCTGGCGATACAAAGCGATCGCTGCTGCAGCAGTCTCGGTCGAAATAAGCGGGTCGATGACGATGATGCCAGTTTCTGATTCGACGATCGTCATATTCGCCAGGTCAAGACCGCGCACCTGATAGATGCCTTCCGTCACCTCGAACAGGCCCTGCGTCGCAACGAGTTTCGACTGGCGCCAAAGGCTCGGATGAACCGTCGTGGGTGCCTCACCCTGCAAAAAAGCGTAGCTGTCGTTGTCCCAGACGACGGTGCCGTCTGCCTTGCGCACGATTCCTGGCTCTAACGCGGCGATGAAGCCGCGCTGGGCATCTTCAAGGTCGCGTGTGTCAGAGAATGGCAGCTCTCTCAGCGCTTCGGCATGTTGCGCTTCAATCGTGGGGGTTGCCGACTTATCGTCCATTGCAGAATGCTCCTGTCCACCTAGCGAAGACGATCGCAGGTCATTCGAACAGGCTATTGCCAGGGGTGTTCCGGCACCACCACCGAGGGGAAACGACTCCCGCCGGGGGCAGGTCAGGCGGCGAAGACAGCGTGCACGTCGCCGACCGCGGAGCGCCCGCCTAGCGCCTCAAGCTCCATAAGCACGGAAGTGCCTACGACGGTGCCACCGAGTCTTGAGACCAGATCGTGGGCGGCGACCAGTGTGCCTCCGGTGGCGAGCACATCGTCAACCAGCAGCACCCTGGAACCGGGCGCCATGTCGTCGTGGGCCTCAATAGTCGCGGTGCCGTACTCAAGCGTGTACGACACTGCGGCGGCAGGTCGAGGTAGCTTGCCCGCCTTGCGAATGGGCACGAGTCCGACATTCGCCGCCACGGCGATCGCGCCAGCAAGCAAGAAGCCGCGCGCTTCAACCCCCGCCACGATGTCGAACTCACCCGCGAAGGGTTCGATCATCGAATCGATCACCGCTCGGTGCGCCGCGGCATCAGCCAGCAGGGGGGTGATGTCGCGAAACATCACACCCGCTTCGGGATAGTCGGGTATGGTGCGGATCAGCGACTGGGCGCGCTCTAGGGCTGCGTTCACTCGCCCACGATACCCCGCGTCGCACGCCCGACTGAGCGACAGCACGACCACCTGACCTTCAACCTCACAGGATGTAAGCGCTTGCATTACGCTGATGAAATGACTCCTCCCGTTCCAAGCACGCTCCCCGCAGAATCCAAAGGCCGCGTTGGCAACGAGTGGTGGCGCACAGCGGTGATCTACCAGATCTACCCGCGTTCGTTCGCTGATGCCACGGGCAACGGGATTGGCGACCTGCCCGGAATCACCTCACACATGAGCGACCTGTCTGATCTGGGCGTCGATGCCGTTTGGTTGAGCCCGTTCCAACGGTCTCCTCAAAAAGACGCCGGCTACGACGTGTCGGACTACTGCGATGTTGACCCGCTCTTTGGCACGCTAGACGACTTCGACGACATGCTTGCCGCCGCGCACGAGCGCAGCATCCGGATCATCGTGGATCTTGTTCCCAACCACTCGTCTGACCAGCACGTCTGGTTTCAGCAAGCTCTCGCGGCTGCTCCAGGCAGTGCAGAACGCGCGCGGTACATGTTCCGAGACGGCAAAGGCGCCAATGGTGAACTGCCGCCCAACAACTGGGACTCCGTCTTCGGCGGCCCCGCGTGGACGCGCATCGAGGAGGCCGACGGCAGCGACGGCCAGTGGTACCTGCACCTCTTCGACTCGTCGCAGCCCGACTTTGACTGGACAAACGAGGTCGTGCGCGAAGAGTTCCGCGATATCTTGCGTTTCTGGCTCGACCGTGGTGTCGACGGCTTCCGTGTGGATGTTGCGCACGGCATGATCAAGGCCGACGGACTGCCCGACTACACCCCTGACCCCGAGGCAGGGTCGATGGGTGGCGAAGCGGCCGACGTTCCCTACTGGGGCCAAGACGGCGTGCACGACATCTACCGCGACTGGCACCAGGTTGTCGCCGAGTACGAGGGCGACCGTGCGCTATGCGCCGAAGCATGGATGCCCACACCAGAGAAAACGGCGTTGTGGGTGCGCCCGGACGAGATGCACCAGGCGTTCAACTTCGCCTATCTCGAGACCGCATGGGACGCCGCAGCTCTGCGCGCAGTCATTGACCGCTCCCTCAAGGCTTACGGCGCCGTCGGCGCGCCGAGCACCTGGGTGCTGTCAAACCACGACGTCGTGCGTCATGCGTCACGCCTCGCGCTCACGGCCGAAAATCCACAGGGCGTTGGCATCGGCCCCGACTCTCCCGGTCTTCCCGACCCGGTCGTGGGCCTAGCCCGCGCGAGAGCCGCCACGACACTCATGCTGGCCCTTCCGGGATCGTCATACCTCTACCAGGGCGAAGAGCTGGGCCTTCCTGAAGTGATCGACATTCCCGGCGAAGCACGCCAAGATCCCACCTGGTTCCGCACAAACGGCGAGCGCTATGGCCGGGATGGGTGCCGTGTTCCGATTCCGTGGACTGCCGACGGCCGCGCATACGGCTTCAGTGAATCCGGAGATTCCTGGTTGCCGCAACCGGCCGAGTGGAAGGCGCTGGCGCGCGATCAACAGCAAGGGGATCCGTCGTCAACGCTCACGCTTTATCGCACCTTGCTCGAGCAGCGCCGTGCTCACCAGCTCGGCGAGGGGTCGGTCGAGTGGCTCGATGGCTTCGGCGAGAACACGGTGGCCTTTCGCAACGGTGACATCACAGTGATCGGCAACACCGGCTCCTCTGCCATCAAGCTGCCTCACGGCACCATCATCGCGAGCAGCGGGCCAGTTGTCTCCGGAGAGATTCCGGGCGACACAACGGTCTGGCTCGTCGGCTCCTAGCGAAAACGGCGGGCGCAGCGACGGGGGACGTACAAGATGGTGAGCATTGACGAGGTTGCCCGGCGCGCCGGTGTCTCAACCGCCACGGTCTCACGCGCGCTCAGTGGACGCGGGAATGTCTCCGCGCCCACACGCGAGCGAGTCGAAACGGCGGCATCGCAGCTGGGATACGTGGTGTCTGCCTCTGCGTCTAGTCTCGCGTCAGGACGCATGCGCAACATCGGCGTGCTGGTTCCCTACATTGACCGCTGGTTCTTCTCCACCGTGCTGAGCGGCATAGCCACCGCGCTCATGCGCCGTGGCTATGACATCACGCTGTACAACCTCACCGCGGATCGCGCCGAGCGGCGTGACGTGTTCCAGACGTTCCTGCGCCGCCAGCGGGTCGACGCCATTGTGGCGATCTCAATCGAGTTGGATGCGACCGAGACAGAGTTATTGCGGCAGCTGAACCTTCCGGTTATCGCGATCGGCGGGCCCAACCCACAGCTCACGACGCTCACTGTGGACGACGTCGCGGTAGCGCGCCTTGCGACCGAACATCTGTTGACGCTGGGGCACCGAGAGATCGCTCATATCGGCGCGAACCCCGAGTTCGACATCGACTTTCACGTGCCCACCAAACGCCGCTTGGGGTTCGAACACGCGCTTGCCGACGCCGGTATCGCCGCGGAGGCAGCCCTCTACGAACCCGCTGACTTCACAATCGAGGGCGGTTTTCGTGCGGCCAAACAGCTGCTGGGAAAGCCCGGCGTCAGCCCATCCGCCATTTTCGCCGCCTCCGACGAGATGGCGATCGGAGCGCTGCTCGCCGCGCGCGAGCTCGGCTATCGAGTGCCCGACGACCTTTCGGTAGTAGGCATCGACGGGCACGATCTGGGCGAGTTCTTCAACCTCACCACGGTCGACCAATTTCCGCTCGGTCAGGGGGAGCGCGCCGCCGAGGCGCTACTGAGCGAGCTTGAACCCTCGGCGTGCGAGACGCCGTTGCAAGAGCCGACGAGCCTTCCATATGAACTCATCGTGAGAGGGTCAACGGCCCGATTCAACGAGACGTCACCCACGTCGAAGGCTCGCTCGTCGTAGGCTCGGGTCATGGCTATCGATCTCGACGCGCTCTACATCGACCTGCACCGCCACCCTGAGCTCTCGTTCCAAGAGACGAGAACGGCCGGCGTCATCACGCAGAAGCTCGACGAACTGGGTATCGAGTACGAAGAGGGAATCGGCAAAACCGGTATCGCTGCGGCGATTCGCAACGGCGATGGTCCGGTCGTGTGGCTGCGGGCTGACACCGACGGCCTTCCCGTAGAAGAAGCCACCGGGCTTGAGTACGCCAGCACGGTGCGCGGGGTAGATCCGGCCGGAACCGATGTGCCAGTGATGCACGCGTGCGGGCACGATATGCACATCTCGGCCATGATCGGTGCGCTCGAGCAGCTCTTGCAAACGAAAGACGAATGGTCGGGCACCCTCGTGGTCGTCTTCCAACCCGCCGAAGAGTACGGCGCGGGCGCGCAGGCAATGATCGCCGACGGCGTGCTCGAACGTTTCCCGAAGCCAGACATCGTGCTGGGTCAACACGTCACCCCGTTGCCCGCGGGCACCATCGGCGTGCGCAGCGGCACGCAGATGGCTGCATCTGACGGTCTGCGCGTTGTATTGCATGGGCGAGGCGGGCATGGCTCGCGGCCGCATTCGACGATCGACCCGGTGGTGATGGCAGCCGCGACGATCATGCGGTTGCAGACGATCGTGTCGCGCGAAGTAGACCCGCGTGATGTGGCGGTCGTCACAGTGGGCTCGATCCACTCGGGACTGAAAAACAACATCATTCCGCCCGATGCCACGCTGGAGCTCAGCCTGCGCTATCCCGACGATGAGGCGCGCGAGCGCGTCATGACCAAGGTCGAGCGCATCATCAATGCCGAAGCGGCAGCATCCGGAGCCGAACAAGCCCCCACGATCACGATCGATCACACTCTTCCTCCCACGATCAACGACGCCGGCGCGACCGCACGACTGCGCACCGCCTTTGACGCGGCATTCGGAGCGGGCACGGTCGTCGACCCCGGCATGTTCACGGGCAGTGAAGACGTGTCATGGTTTGCGCGCGAAGCTGGCGTGCCGCTCGTCTACTGGTTCTGGGGCGGAATTGACGCGCAGAAGTTCGCTGAGGCCTCAGCGGCGGGCACAGTCGAACGCGATATTCCCACCAATCATTCGCCCTACTTCGCACCGATGCTGCAGCCGACACTGTCGAACGGCGTCGCAAACCTCGTCGTCGCTGCGCGAGAGTTTCTCGGCTCGTAGGCGCGAGATCGTCCGGCGCGGTCACACCGACCCACTGCACAGGCGCGCGGCGTAGCCTAGAAGAGTGAATTCCGCCGCGCCTGCTCCTGCCCACGAGGCACTCGATGCCGCCGCGCTTCGCGCCGACTTTCCGCTGTTGGCCGCTCGTGGCGATGACAACCCGCTGATCTACCTTGACTCGGGCGCGACGAGCCAGAAGCCGCAAGCCGTCATCGACGCCGAGGTGGAGTTTCTCACCACGACCAATGCGGCCGTTCACCGTGGCGCCCACACCATGGCCGCTGACGCCACCGATCTTTTTGAAGACGCCCGCGAAACCGTCGCAGCCTTCGTCGGCGCGCAACCCGAACAGCTGGTCTGGACCAGTGGGGCAACAGCCGGACTCAACCTGGTCGCTTACTCACTAAGCAACGCCTCGATCGGTCGCGGCGCTCCTGCCAGCGCACCTTTTGCACTGCGAAGCGGCGACGAGATCGTTCTCACCGAAACCGAGCACCACGCGAATCTGATTCCGTGGCAAGAGCTCGCCGCGCGCACGGGCGCTGTGCTGAAGCACATTCCGGTGCACGATGACGGCACTCTCGATATGGATGCTGCGGCAGCCCTCATCACCGAGCGCACCCGTGTGGTCGCTTTCACCCACGTCTCGAACGTGCTCGGAATCATCAACCCCGTCGATGAGATTGTCGCGATGGCCAAAGCTGTCGGAGCACTCACCGTGATGGATGCGTGCCAGTCGGCACCGCATATGCCGCTTGACCTCCCCGCACTCGGAGTCGATCTGGCCGTCTTCTCTGGCCACAAGATGATGGGTCCTTATGCCATCGGCGGGCTGTACGGTCGGGCCGAAGTGCTTGAGGCGCTACCGCCGTTTCTTACGGGTGGCTCGATGATCACGACAGTGACGCTCGAAGAGGCTGACTACCTTCCGCCGCCACAGCGGTTCGAGGCGGGCACCCAGCCGGTCTCGCAGGCTATTGGCCTTGCGGCGGCCGTGCGTTACCTCGACGGTGTCGGAATGCCGGCGATCCACGCGCACGAAGAGCGCCTCGAGCAGCGGATGCGCGATGGACTGCGCTCGATCGACGGAGTGAGAATGCTCGGCGACACCGATCTGGGCTCTCGCGTGGGAATAGCGGCGTTCGACGTCGAGGGCGTGCACGCCCATGACGCCGGGCAGTTTCTCGATTCGCGCGGCATCGCGGTGCGCGTCGGACACCACTGCGCCCAGCCACTGCACCGCCGTTTCGGCATGACCGCTTCGGTGCGTGCCAGCGCCGCCCTCTACAACACTGACGCCGACATCGACGCTTTCCTCGAAGGCGTTGGCGGCATCCGTTCCTTCTTTGGAGTGAGCTCATGAGCCTCGAATCCCTTTACCAAGAATTGATCCTGGAACACTCCAAGCGCCCGCACGGCAAGGGCCTGGGCAGCGAAGAAGGGCGCACGGCGACGTCGCATCAGCGCAATCCGGTCTGCGGCGATGAAATCACCTTGCGCGTACACCTCACCGACGACGGCTCGGCGGTTCGTGAGGTTACCTGGGACGGTGTTGGCTGCTCGATCTCGCAGGCGTCGGCGTCAATGCTCGTGTCGCTTATTGACGAAGACAGCGACGAAGATGGCCTGCCGAAAGAGCAGGCCACCGCACTGATCGACGGTTTTCGCGAGGCGCTGCGCTCCCGCGGAAAGATCCCTCTCGATGAAGAGGTGTTCTCTGACGCGGCTGCCCTCTCGGGAGTCTCGAAGTTCTCCGCCCGCGTGAAGTGCGCCATGCTGGCCTGGGTCGCCCTCGAAGACGACCTCAGCCGCGCGTAGCCTCTTTCGCTGGGCCCGGCGCTAGCCGAGGCCGGCGCGTTCGTCGGTTCCCAAGCGGTCACCTGTAACAGGCTTGCTTGAAAGACCTACGGATCCCGAGCCTGGAGCTCCTGACAGCGCGGCGTCGACCGCCACAGATTCATCAACGTCGGCATATTGCGCGCGCAGCTGCACCGGGATGGCCTTCTTCTGTTCGCGCTTCGCCTTTCGGGCGGCGTAAGTCAGGTTGAGCGCTTCAACCAGAATCGCGAAGGCCATCGGTCCATAAATGAAGGCCTTGTCGATGTAGGCTCCGAAGCCCTCTGCAATCAGGAACACACCGATCAGCAGGAGGAACGACAGCGCGAGCATCTTCACCGTCGGGTGCTTGTTCACGAACGTGAAGATGAAGCGCGAAGCGAACAGCATGATGCCGAACGACAGCACCACGACAGTGATGATGATGACCAGATTCTCGGTCATGCCCACCGCGGTGATCACCGAGTCAAGCGAGAAGACTAGGTCGAGAAGCAGAATCTGTGCAATCACCGAACCGAAGGTCGCCGTAGCCACTTTGCCGCCAGCGTGGCCATCTTCTTCCAAGCCCTCGAGCTTGTGGTGGATTTCGGTCACCGCTTTGTAGACCAGGAACAGCCCACCGGCAATCAGGATGATGTCTTTCCAGGAGAACCCCATCCCCCAGATGGTGAAGATGTCATCTTTCAGAGTGATAATCCAGCCCGCGAATAACACCAGAATCACGCGCATCAGCATCGCCAAGGTCAACCCGAGGTTGCGGGCTTTGGCTTGCTGCTCTTTGGGCAATTTCGACGCAAGAATCGAGATGAAAATGACGTTGTCAACGCCGAGCACGATCTCAAGCACGAACAGCGTGACGAACACCGCGATCAGGTCAGGGGTGAAGGCAAGAGAGAAGTCCACGGCCCCATCGTACGGACGATGAGTGCTGCGAGATAGCGACGGCGTTCCCCAACTAGAATGGACGAGTCCGGCATCCCTCGATCCAGGAGTTCAGCCGCGTGACTACCCCTTCCCTGACGCCTTCCGCCGCAGCATCACGCCCGGTGGCCGACACCGTCGAGAACGCCATCGCTACCCCCGAGAAAGATCAGCCTTATGGCGCACTCGGGCTGAAGAGCGATGAGTACGCTTCGATTCGCGAGATTCTCGGTCGCCGCCCCACCTCGGGCGAGCTCGCGATGTACTCGGTGATGTGGTCGGAGCACTGCTCTTACAAATCGAGCAAGATCTACCTGCGCAAGTTCGGCGACAAGGTCTCTGACGAGATGCGCGAGCGCCTGATGGTCGGCATGGGCCAGAACGCTGGCGTCGTCGACATCGGCGAAGGCTGGGCGGTCACCTTCAAAGTCGAGTCGCACAATCACCCCAGCTACATCGAGCCTTTCCAGGGCGCAGCCACCGGCGTCGGCGGCATCGTGCGCGACATCATCTCGATGGGCGCGCGCCCGGTCGCGATCATGGACCAACTGCGCTTCGGCGCAATCGATGACCCTGACACCGCTCGCGTGGTGCATGGCGTTGTGAGCGGCATCTCGTTCTACGGCAACTGCCTGGGCCTGCCCAACATCGGCGGCGAGACCGTGTTCGATTCGGTCTATCAGGGCAACCCGCTCGTGAACGCACTGGCCGTCGGCGTGATGCGCCATGAAGACATCAAGCTTGCCAACGCCACCGGCGCGGGCAATCAGGTCGTGCTTTTTGGCGCACGCACGGGCGGCGACGGCATCGGTGGAGCATCCATTCTCGCCTCTGACTCGTTCGATTCGACCGGCCCGACCAAGCGCCCCGCAGTGCAGGTAGGTGACCCCTTCGCCGAGAAGGTGCTCATCGAGTGCTGCCTCGAGCTCTACAAAGACAACCTCGTAGAGGCGATCCAAGACCTGGGTGCCGCAGGCATCTCGTGTGCAACCAGTGAGCTCGCAGCTAACGGCGGTTCGGGAATGCGCGTCGACCTCGAGAACGTGTTGTTGCGCGACCCCACCCTTACCCCCGAAGAGATCCTGATGAGCGAGAGCCAGGAGCGCATGATGGCTATCGTGGCTCCTGAGAAGCTTGAGCGTTTTCTCGAAGTCGTTGGCAAGTGGGATGTCGAGACGAGCGTGCTCGGAGAAGTGACTGGCGACGGCCGACTGCAGATCTTCTGGCACGGCGAAGAGATCGTGAACGTCGACCCGTCAACAGTGGCGGTCGATGGACCCGTTTATGAGCGTCCCGTGGCGTACCCGACCTGGATCGATGCCCTGCGTGACGATTCAGCCGCGGCTCTGCCCCGTTCGGTTGACGCAGATACTCTGCGCGCGCAGTTCACGCAGCTCGTCGCGAGCCCCAACCTGGCCGACACCGCCTGGGTGACGAACCAGTACGACTACTACGTCGGTGGCAACACCGCCCTGAGCTTTCCCGATGACGCCGGCATGATTCGCGTTGACGAGCAGTCGGGGCTTGGGTTCGCCATTGCCACGGACTGCAACGGTCGTTACTGTCAGCTCGACCCGTATCAGGGCGCCAAGCTGGCTCTCGCCGAGGCGTATCGCAATGTCGCCGTCACCGGTGCGATTCCCACCGCAGTGACCGACTGCCTCAACTTCGGCAGCCCCGAGAACCCAGAAGTGATGTGGCAGTTCTCGCAGGCCGTCGACGGTCTGAGCGACGGGTGCCTCGAGCTTGGCATTCCCGTCACCGGCGGAAACGTGTCGTTCTACAACCAGACCGGTGACCAGCCGATCTTCCCAACCCCGGTAGTCGGCGTGCTCGGCATCATCGATGACGTGGCGCGGCGTATTCCTTCGGGATGGCAAGACGCCGGCGAGAATATCTATCTGCTCGGCGTCACCTCGAATGAGCTCTCTGGCTCACAGTGGGCGGGCACCATTCACGGTCACCTCGGCGGGCGCCCTCCGGCTGTCGACCTTGGCCAAGAGCGCAAGCTCGCCGAGCTGATTCACGCTGGCTCTCTGCAGTCGCTGATCTCTTCAGCGCACGATCTCTCATCGGGCGGACTCGCCCAGTCACTCGCTGAGTCGGTCATGCGCTTCGGCGTCGGTGCGCGGGTTTGGCTGAACGAAATTATGGACCGTGATGGTGTGGATGCTGCCACCGCGCTGTTCTCGGAGTCCACCGGTCGCGTACTCGTGACCGTGCCCCGCGAAGACGACGTCAAGTTCCGCGGGCTCTGCGAAGGCCGCGGTTACCCGGTGTTGCGTATTGGAGTCACTGACTCTGCCGCCGACGGTGACGACCCGGCGCTTGAAGTACAGGGGCTGTTCACACTGCCCCTCGTTGAGCTGCGCGACCTGTCGACCGCGACGCTGCCCGATGCGTTCGGGGCGACAATCACTGAAACCGCAGTCTGAGAACCGCGAGGAGACGAACTATGGGAAACGCCGTGGACGACGACGAGTACGCCGGCTTCAACGACGGTAGGCAGCGGCGCATGAAGATCGTCGCGTGGGTGACGATTGTCGCGCTGATTCTTGTTGCCGGTGGCGCCACGGTCTTCGCCCTGCTGTTTGCGTAGCTCCCTGCCGGACTGACCGCAGGCGCGGTTAGCATGTACGGGTGGAGCCATTCCTCCTTTTTGCGGGCACCTGGTGGTGGATCGCTCCGGTAGTCGCGGGCGCCGGTGCGATGGCCTATGGTGCCCTGACCACGCGGCCTCGCCGCGCGCGACGGCTTGAACTCGACGCCGCTCGCCACGAAGAAGCGCTCGCCTACCGGGCGCTGCAGACCTCTCGGGCCAACACCCGCGCAGCGCACGCCGATGTGCTGGCCGCAAAGGCGCGCCGCGGCGCCCCCGCCGCGGGAGCTCCCTCGTTGTACGACGCCAAGCGGCTACTGCAGTCCGCGAAACAACAAGAGCGCGCGTCGTCGCTACAGCTACGGGCTCAACGCGCTCGCGTCAAAGCCGCAATGACTCAGTACAGCACCACGCCCGCCGGGTCTGCGTTGCCGATCGAAACGTTGCTCGCTCGCCATGATGCAGTCACCGCACGCTGGCTTTCATATGAGACCGATCCCTCACTTGCGCTCACGTTTCCGCAGATGCTGAACGCGCAGCATCCCGTCACCCTTGCCTTTCTCCGCGCTCACCAACGAGCGAATGCGCAGCGGCCCGATGTCGCCTCACGAGATCGAGTAACCCCAGAGCAATATGCGGCATACCGCATCGCGGTGCGTGAAGCCGAATCCACCCTGTTGGCGGCCGAACGAGACGCCGGTCGTGCAGCGCGGGCGGAGATCCCCCGAACGGGCACCACCCCACCCAGCTAGCATGTTGGGGTGGGTGAGTTCTTTACGTTCCTCTCAAGCTACTGGTGGCTCGCATTTCCGCTGTTCGGGGTGCTGGCCTCAGTGGGTAGTGCCTGGGAAAGGAATGCTCGCCGCCGTCACAAGCGACGCCTAGAAGTTCTTCAAGCGAAGGCATCGTTGAAGGCAGCCTCGCACGGCGCAGCGGCGCAGCCAGCCGACACGGGCGTCAATCAGGCCGTGCCGGAGAAGTCCGCGCATGAGGGGACCATCGCCGGGCAACTTGAACGCTTGTTCGCCGAGCACGATGAGGTTTCCGCGCGCTGGCTTGACTATGAACTTGACGTCTCCAAGGTCATCGCCTTTCCGGCGATGAGTGATGGCCGCCAGCCCCTGACCGCCGCTTTTCTTCGTGCAAAGCGCGTCGCTGACGGCCTGCGGCCCGCGTCAACGAAGGCACGCGTTACCAAAGAGCAGTTGGCTGACTATCGCAGTGCCGTCACCGACTTCGAGGTTGCCTTTGACGTCGCTGAGAGAGACGCTCGGCGCATCAAAGACTCAAACTTCACCGAGCTAGAACGCAAGCGCCTGGCGACGGCAAAGCAGCTGCTCGGAGTTGCCATCGACCAAGCTGCGACGCCTGCTGAGCGTCAGCTCGCCTATCGTCGGGTGCGTGAAGAGCTTGATGGCCTGCTTTCGCTATCAGACGATGCGATCGAGGGGCTGCAGAAAAAAGTCGCACTGCAACTGCCCCCTCCCACTCCTCACTAGTCACGACACCCGGCGTCGAATAGCGACGAGACCACCGCCGACGATCAGCACCAGCAGCGCAGCCAGCAACAGTCCCGCGGTCATCGAACTACCGGTCGCGGCGAGCGGATCTTGCGCCACCGCGTCCGTCGCGGTCGCTGTGATCTCACCGCCGGAAACCTGTTCAGTCGGCGTAGTCACGGTCGCGATATTGGTCACCTCAGGATAGGCCGCCGTACCGACATCCACAGTGAGCGTGATCTTCGCAGACTCACCGACGCCTAGCGCGCCGACGAGAAGGCAAGTGACTGTCTCTCCGCTCGCTTCGCACGAGACACCGTCACCGGTCGCTGAGACATACGAGAGCCCGGCAGGCAACGCGTCAGTTACTGAGATCTCGCCCGGGTCCTCAGTAGGACCGAGGTTCGTCACAGTGATGACATAAGACGCTTGGGACCCCACCTGCAGGCTAGTCACAAGTTCCTTGGTAACCACGAGCGAGGATTGCGGCGGCACGATCACGGTGTCTTCGCTTACGTTGTCACCAGGATTTGTGTCAGGTTCGACACTCGACACGGTGGCAATGTTCGTCACTGTCTCATACGCCTCCGCAGCAACCTCGACCGTCAAGGCCAAGCGTGGCGCAGCTGTATCCGGTGCCAGTGACCCCGTGAGCACCGCGGTCACGATGGCGTCTTCTTCACCGTCGGCGGGTTGTACCGTCACGGTCCAGCCTGCAGCGCTCAGCGCGGCGTCGACAAATGTCAACCCGGCCGGAATCGTATCAATGACCGTAACCTCTGTTGCCGTCGAGGGGCCTTCGTTGCGCACGGCCAGATCGAAGGTGAGTTCGTCGCCGATGCGCACGTCCTCAGCGGCATGTGACTTCACAATCGATACATCGACGGCGCGCACAATTGCGAGAGTAGCGTCGTCAGTATTGGCGTGAGGATCAGGGGATGGCTCCGTCGTTGGCGACTGGACCGTCGCGGTGTTCGTCACCGAGCCCTCCGGCGCAGCTGGATCGATCGCCACGATGAGCACGAGCGCGCTCGCGTCAGTGTCCGCTACCAGGCCGGATGCAGTCTCGCACACAACAACTTGGCTGTCATCCACATCGGTCACGCAGGTCCATTCGCTCGAGGCTGGCTCGAGTGCAACAAACGACAAGCCGTCTGGTAGAACATCGGTGACTGTCAACGGGCCGACCGCATCGGAGGGTCCATAGTTGTGAACCTCGAGGAGGAACCGCACCTCGGCGCCCGCGTCAACCTGCGCGATCTCAGTGCCAGCCTCGTCCACAGCTGTCTTTGTGATGCCGAGATCAGCTTGAGCAGTGACCGTGATCGTCTCGTCTGACTCGTTGTCGCTGGTCGTCGTTTCCGGCGTTGCTGTAGCCACTGACGCGGTGTTGGTCAGGTCCGCACCATCGGCAATCGAGGAATCAATCTCGGTCTGAACCGTGATGGTTGAGGTACCCAGAGCAAGCACGTCACTCTCGCAACTGAAAGTCTCCACGACACAGTCCCAACCATCGCCCGATATCGCCGTGATCGTCATCCCAGAAGGGGCGGTGTCGGTGACAACGACATCCCGTGCGACCGACGGGCCCTCGTTGTTCACGGTAATCGTGTACTCGGTGCTCGCTCCCGCAAGGTACGGCCCATCAGCCACGTCTTTTTCAATCGACAGATTTGTCAAAGTCGCGACGGACGTCGGGTCCTCGTCATGATTGTTCAGCGGGTTCTCATCGTCAGGGCCCGCGACATCTGCTTCGTTGGTGTACGAACCTGCGAGAAGTTGCGCATCGAGCATCGCGGTAAACGACACAGCAATTGTTGCGTCCTTCGCCAAGCTGAACGTTGCGTCACCGACCGTCCATGTCAACTTCTGTCCGTCTATCTCGGGCTCAACCGCGACAGGCGAGCCGCCCGCGATCGCAAGCGTGGCCGTAGAAACGGCGTATGAGAAGCCAACAGGCAAAGTGTCGACGATCTCGATCGGCCCCGAAGAGAACGAAGGACCCAAGTTGGTGGCGACAAGCGAGTACGCCACCGTTGATCCTGCGGTCGCCTCCTCGGCGTGGGTCTTATCGATCGTGAGATCAGCCGAACGTTCCGATCCGGTCGTGTCAGTGTCAACCGGCTCGTTGGTTGCGTTGTCTGCGCTGGCCGTGACGGTGTTGTCGACGGGGTCCCCCGACTCAAATGCCGCGTCGAGAAGCAGCGTCACGCGCAGAGCGGCACTATCGCCAGCGGCAAGCGTGCCGTCCAGCGTGAACTCCTGATCGTCGCCCGGCGCTGCCGTTGTTGATGTGCGCGCCCAGCTTCCATCAACGGACTCGTAGGAGTCATATGTGAAGTAGCTCTCGACGCTGTCGCGCACCACAACATTGCGCGCATCCGCAGTTCCGGTGTTTGCCACCTCAATGAGGTAGGTGACTGTCGTACCGGGAACGGCAAGGTCCGAAGATGTCGCGGCCTTCCATTCGCTGCCATCCCATACCTGGCGCGTCTTGTCGATCGCCAGCATGGTGTCGGCACCCGGAGCTACCGATACCGAGTCGTCGTTGTTGTCGGGGTCAGGATCAATCGTGACACCGGGAGCAACGGTCGCGGTGTTTTCGATCTCCGCGCCGGCCTCCCAAGACGAATCGACGGTTCCTGTGACCTCAATCAGTGTGGACGGTCCTACAGCGAAGGTCGACCCGATGTAGGTCCACGTGATTTCATCACCTGCGGTTGCCGGAAAACCGCCAGTCGTTGCTGCCTGCCACTGATCGTTCGAGGGGTCCGCTACCTGCGAAATACCCGTCGGAACCGTGTCGCTCACCGTGATGGGCGACTCTTCCGAGCTAACCGACGCTGACGGGCCGTTGTTGGTGACGGCCAGTTGCCAGGTGAGTGGCTCACCCGCGTTCGGCTCAGCCGTGGTCGCTTCCTTCTCAATCTCCAGATCGGCTAGAGGAGTCAGGCTTTGCTCGTCCGAGTCTTCGTTATCTTTCTCGACGTCGTCGGGTGTCTCCCAAGTGCGGCCGAGCACACTGGCCTGATTCTCCACGAGTCCAGTCGCCGAAGCAGAAATCATCACATCAGCCACAAGCACGATCCGATCACTGCCATCGGGGGCGAGCGAGGTTGTCGGATCGCCGACGACGAGTGGGTTCTCTGCAGTACCGGCACCCGCGACGCTCAGCTCAACACCCGTTGAGTCACCGTCAGCAAAGTAGCGGGCGGTGAACGCCCCCATCGTCACACCATCGGGCTGTGTGACAGTGTCGATGAACGTGAACTCACCCTTCGCAGCGTCTGGACCCTGGTTGGTCACGGTGATTTGCCACTGCGGCTGTTCATAGCCATCGCCGATCGTGTGACCGGGAATCCAATCGACCGTCATCTTGTCACCGCCGATTGCGGCCTTGACAAGCTTCAAGTCAGCGCGCTCAATGTAGGCACTGGCAAACGAGTCCGAACCCGTGTACGCGCCATCTGCGTTCCCGTCGGCACCCGAGGTGTCGGTGGTCACCGCAGCGAGTTCATTCACATGAGGAACACGCGTGCCGTCCGCTTCGGTTGCACCCGCGTCTTCAAGTGCGACCGCGCTTGGCGTCGCGCTGAACTTGATCACAATGCTCTGGTCGGGCGCCAACACAGGCGCATCCGGCGCATCCGTGCCGAACGTCCATTGCAGCGTCTGGGGGTCGCCGGTCGTTCCGCTGCCACTGAGCGTTGGGGTGGTGTCACCTGACCACGCTGATCCAGCGACGGTGACACTTTCTACGGCAGTGTAGGTCCAGTTCTCGGGCAAAACGTCGGTCAAAGTGACGGTCTGCGCTGGCCCGTCTCCGGTATTCGTCGCCGTCAGCGTCCAGCTCAGCGGTGTACCCGCATACGCGATGTCGGTTCCGCTGACACCCTTCGACAGCTCGACGAACGGAAACGGTGGGCTGACTGTCGCTGTGTCGTCAATATCGGTCGGGTCAAATTCGCGCCCGTTGTCGGGGAACGATTCGAAATGATCGACGGACGCGATGTTGACAAAACTCTGGCCGTCGCCGATCGTCGCGCTTGAGGCGAGTGTTGCCTCATACGTGAGTTCAATCGAGTCGGCCGGGGCGAGCGGTCCGGGGAGGTCTGCAGCATCCCAGGTAATCGTTGACCCGCTGAGCATGCCGTCCTGAGAGATTGAGCTTTCGTCGACTACTACGCCCTCTGGAACGGCGTCGGTAACGAGCATGTTGTATGCAGCGCTGTCGCCTGTGTTTGTCACCGACAGTGTGTACGTGAACACATCGCCGGGGTTGGGGACGGCATTCGAGACCGACTTCTCAATAGACAGCGCGGGATCGAGCAGCGTGACGGTTGCAGAATCATCTATGGTGAGGCCAGACGCGGGGTCGCCGTCGTCCACGTTCCACGCAAAGGCAGCGGTGTTCTTGAGGTCCGACGTCGTGGACGCAATATCTGCCCCGTCAAGCAAAACCTGGTACGTCAGAGTGAGCACTCGCTCCACATCTGCCGATGGAATGTCGTTCGACGCCCCATCAAGGTAGGTCCACGTTGCAGCGCTATTGGCCGACGCGGGCTCGTAGTCCCACCCGCCAGAGACGCCCGTGGCAGGAACCGCAGTGGGCCCCACGATGCTGTCCTGTTGGACAACGGCACCGTCAGGCAGAGCATCGGTGATCACCGGGTCAAAATAGTTGATGCCGGGCTCGAGTGTGACCACAACCTGGTATTCAACGGTGTCACCCACGGGCGCCGTGACGTCATCGGTGAATTCGCCGTCAGTATCGGCATCGCGCACGCCTTTGGCGATGGCTGCGTCGACAGTCGTAACAGTTGCGGCCGCATCATCATCGTGCTCACCCGCACGATCGTGGTCTGGGTCGACATCTTCGGGCAGCGTGTACCCGGTGACAACTGCCGTGTTGACATACTCCTCGCGTGCCCCAGAACCAGGTTCGATCTTCGCCTTGTACGTCAGCTCGACGGTTTCGGGCAACTCCGACACCACCCAGGTGATCGTGCCACCGCCCGTATTGGGATCAGCTCCCGCCAGAGTTCCGGAATGCGAGATCGTGCTTTCATCGACAAGGATGCCGTCCGGAACGGTGTCTACGACGGTGTTGTCATAAGAAATGGGTAGATCCGGCCCGTTCGACACTGTCAGCGAATAGGTGATCTCTTCGTCGATGGCTACGTCTGTACTTGGGTCCGCGGACTTTGTGATCGTTGGGTTCGGTTCGATGTAGAACACTGCGGCGTTGTTTCCACCGCTCCAGGAGTCGCTCGCGAATGTGGCACGGTTGGTCAAGCGGGTGTCGTGGTCGCCGACATCGCCAAGGTAGACCTTTAACGTGACCGTGAATGTCTGATCATCGTCCGAGGCATTCGTGTAGAGCTCCGGAAACTCAAGTTCACCATCGGCCGAGAGAGTGAAATCATCGGCCGTTGCTCCGGTCAGAGCCGAGGCTTCCCACGATGGCTCCTCATAGATCGTGTATTCCACCCGCCCGGGGCGCAGATCGCCACGGTCAGCGAGCACACCGTTTGCAACACTGGTGTTTGCTGGCACGACCACCTTGTACTCCCAGGTGATGATCTCGCCTTCAACCGCCTCGTTTATGGCATTGTTCGCGTCGGTGACTTCAGTTCCGCTGGGCGCAATTTCAGTCTCGACGAGAGACTTCGTTATCTCAGGTTCGGGTGTGAACACCTCCGAGTCATCGCGCATGAGAGCACCATCGACCACGCTGCCCTCGGGCCGGTCGCTCGCATCGAGCGAGTCATCAGGAAATTGCGTCAGAGCTTCCCCGGTGTTGGAGGTGACCTGAAACTGGGTGATTGACGCGGTGTTTTCAAATGCCGTCGCGGCAAGAACACTCGCCGGTACCAGCACGTCGTAGGTGAGGGTCTTCGTTGCAGGGGTGATGCCCACGCTGACACCGTCCCACACGATTACAGAACGCCCGGAGTACGCGCTCTCAAGATCGGCCGGATATCCGGCGTCCTCTGGATCGTACGCGGTGAACTCACTCTCGGGCGTCACGTCGCTGGCGACGATTCCCTCTGGAAGCGCGTCCCACACCACAAGATTCTCAGTGGCAAAGTCCCCTCCCGAAAGATCGATTCGGTAGGTTACGACATCACCAGCGGCCACTGAAATTCCGTCGCGGTCTGAGTTGAAGACGGTGCCGTCAGGGTCATTCTGCGACGCAGCCGCTCGCGTCGAGTCGCCATCCACGTCCTCTACTCCTTTGAGCAGAGTTGGGCCCGTGCCTTGAAGGATTTCAGAAGCGTCTCGAAGGAAGAACACGTTGCCGAGCACGTCTTCCTGCTGGTATTTCATAAGGTTCTGCGGCTTGTACAACGCTTCTGCATCCGCGGCAGAATTCGACGTGACCTCGGCGAGGACGTGAAGAATTAGGGTGCTTCCCCCGGTCACAAAGCGGTCTTCGCCGCTTTGGGTGCCGACCAACCATTCGAGCCGCTGCCCGTCAACGGTGGGTGTCGCAACGTCGATGCCTGTGCCGCTGTATAGCGACCAGTCGAGGTAAGAAACACCGACCGGGAGAAAGTCAGAGACGACGGGGTTTCGTACATCTACGCCTTGGGCAAAGTTGACCGTCAGCTCGTAGCAAACAACGTCACCCGCGTGAAACGGCTCGTCGCTGTCTTCGATCTGATTCTGGCTCCAGCCGCCCGCTGGTGCCACTGCACATGAATCCGCTGCCGTGATATCGCCTGGCACGACATCACTACGCGGCAATACCCGCTTTGAAATTGCCGAGTAGTTGGACAGCAGCACCGCGCTCGAGTCATCCGAGACGTCTTCTTCACCGTAGGCCGCAACACCATTGCCGTTGGTGACGCCATCGAGAGCATCGACCGACGAGGTCCAACCCGACATGTCCACAGTGTTGTCGAGTTCGTCGCCCGAACTGATCTCACCTCCCAGAGGATCGTCATCGTCATAGGTAGCGCGCATCCTTGCGGTGTATACGATCTCGTGGCTGTCATTTGCTGCCATCGCGCTCGGGTCTAGCACGTACGTGACGGTGAAAGATCCCGTATCTGCCGCGTAGTCGATCGCAGAAACTGTTGCGCCGGTAAGCATCGTTCCGGCTTGAGTGGAGTACTCAGAGCAATCAGCGGGAAAAGGCGTTCCAGTAATGATCGGGTCGGGTGTGCCTGCCGCTGGCTCCGGCAACGCGGGGCAGAGCCCGTTGCTCAGAGTGTCGGTGATTTCAATCTGATCCGCGCTCGTGTACTCGCTCGTTGCGATGTCGAGAGTGTAGGTGGCAAGGGCCCCAGTGACGAGTTTCCCGCCATCGTCGGTCGTGACGCTCTTGAGAATGCGAAGGTCCATCGCTTGAATCTGCTCGGCGTCTGTGTCCGTCACGGTAGTGGCAGTGCCCGACACAATCTGGCCGGCGTAGGTACCTGCCACCGTCGCCAGGTTCTCGTAGAGAATTCCGTCGCCGAAACCTTCGCCCTGGCCCTGACGGGTCGAGGCACCGTTGTTGTTGTTGAGATTCGACGCTTGGCCAAGCGTCGCAGCGCCAGGCGTTGCGTCCCCGGCTGACGTCTCAAAATTCATGGTGTTCTCAAAGAGCGGCACCGCGGCGGAATACGTGATGACGTATGTGCCCGGAGTGCCTGCGGTCGTGAGATCAGCGCTCTGGGCTGTGCCCGTCGTCAACGCCGGAAGATCCCAGGTGACCTTGGTGTAGACGCCAGCGCCGAGGGAAGCCGGAGTTCCCGAATCCACGGTCTCGACCGAAGTCGGCGTGATGCAGTCTGAACCCGGACCCGCGCCGACGATAGAGCTCGCTCCGGGATACTCAAGAGTTCCGCCCGGTGCACCAGAGGTGTCGAAGAGGAGCTCAGAGGGTTGCGTGTTGTCTACCTGCGCACAGCCCAAGAATTCGAGGCCTGCAGGCAGATAGTCCACTACCGTCACGCCCGAGGTCTCACCCTGGGGAGTGTTCTCAACCGTCAACGTGTAGACCGTTTGGTGATCGTGTACACCCCGCAACAGCTCGATCTCTGGGCTCGGCTCGTGCTTGGTGAGGCGCAGCGCTTGCACCGGAGCCGAAGCCGAAGCGTCATCGCTCGAAGTGTTCTCTGCAGCAGTTACTCCGCCGGCGCCGGTGGATCCGTCGAACACGGGAACGGTGCCCGGGCTGCTCGATACGTAGCCCTGAAGCACGATGTCAGGCGATGCCCCTACAGGAAAGACGGTTGCGTCGGGGCGCACAGTGATGGTCGATGCGAACTCAGCGGTGGCGGGCAGATCAGAAACGTCCTGAAAGACCCACAGCTGGTAGCCGGCGGGCACGGTGCTCAGCGCGCTTCCGGTCTCGATTTTCGCGCTGTTCGGCAGCTCATCGCCGCTGTTGAAGACCACAGGTTGCCCCATACCGCCCGACGATACGAAGTCGATTCCTACCGGAACAAGTGCGGTGAACGAGGTGTTAAAGCCGGGCGTACTAGACGAGTTCTGCAGGGACACATCGAAGGTGGCATCTTCGCCAGCCAAGATGAACGCCTTCTCATCGGCGTCACCGTACGTGCCGCCGGTAGGTTGAAGCGACAACGAAGCCGTAGGGGCTGGGATAGCGGCGGCAGTCGCAGCTGGGGCGAACCATGCGGCCCCCCCGAGGATGAGGGCCGACGAAAGCGCGAACGCGACAATTCGCATTCGAAGCGCCGAAGAGCGCCGAGCCTTAGCCCTGTTGCGTCGCGAAGCTACCGGGGTGCGGGCAGTTCTGGCGGCGGTCGAAGCTTCGGTCATCGTCTCCCCTTGGGTATGGGGGAAGCGCAACGCCTGATTCGTTGCGCGCGATCGGGTCGATCGACGACGGACAAGGTCAGGGCACAAGCCTGTCGCTCGCACCCGCACGGGGATCGCTTTTCGCAACCTCCCCGTATCTAAATTATCGCTTGACCAAAGCACTGTCCAATCACGTCTAGGTGACAATCGACGAAGGGCGCCGACCGAAGCCGACGCCCTTCGTTGCTGATCAAGATCAGGAGGTGAGTGAGTCGACCCACTCCTGGTTCTCTGAGATCCACTGCTCGACGATCGGCGAGTAGTCTTCGATGTCTTCGTCTGCGTTGAACATGACGTTCTCAAGCGAGTACAGCAGTTCGCTGTCCATCTCGAAGTTCATCAACCAACCGGCGAGCGTCGGGAAGTTGCTCTCGAAGCTCTTGCCGCCGAACGAGTGGATGCCCTCGACGTCGCCCAGTGCGCCTTCGGGGTCTTCAAGGTTCTTGATGGGGAACGCGTCGTACGCCCAGTGCGGGCTCCACAGGGTCACAGCGATGTTCTCGCCGGCCTCGGTAGCCGCGGTCAGCTCTGCGAGCATGGCGGGAGTCGACGAGGTCAGGTAGTCCATGTCTTCCAGGCCGTAACCAGGAATGACGACCTCTTCGGTGACGCGGTTCAGGCCCGAGCCAGGCTCGATGCCGACAAGGCGGTTGTCGAACAGGTCAGCGTTGTCAGCGAGCTCATCGAGCGAGTCGATCGGAGCGTCTTCGTTCACGGCGATGGTGAGCTTGGCTTCTTCGTTCCATGCGCCGAGGTCAACCATCTCGTCGCCGTACTCGGCGATGTAGTCAGCGTGGGTGATCGGCAGCCAGGTGTCGAGCACGACGTCGTAGTCGTCGTCGCTCAGGCCCTGGTAGACGGGTGCGACGTCGGCGTATTCGAGCTCGACGCTGTAGCCCTTCTCTTCGAGAATGGCCTTCCACAGCTCGCTCGCTGCCATGCCTTCATCCCAGCCGTTGAACACGGCGATGGTGAGATCCTGCTGGTCTCCGTTGTCAAGGCCGCCTTCTGCCGACGTGTCGTCAGAGCTTGCCGAGCAACCTGCGAGAACCATGGTCGCTGCTGCGCCCAGTGCGAGGGCTCCGGTGATGTTGCGCTTCTTTATTGCTGTTTCCTTTCCTCCCGTGTGCTGTGGCACGGGTGTGGGGAGGCTCGCGCTATCTGCACGATCAGGTGGGTGGACGAATGCCGTTGCAGGCGGCGTCTACCCGGTCTCGTCGACTGGAGGTCTCCAGTCGAAGTTTGTAAATCAGGCTGCCGTCACGTTGCTTACACGCGACGGCGCGTTGCCCTCAAGCTTCTGCTGAGCGGTCTTGTCAGACGCCTTATCGGCACTGATGAAAGAACGCTTCGTCCGACCGGCGGCAAACGCACCTGTGATGCGGTCAAGAATGATCGCGAGAATCACCACGGCAAGGCCTGCTTCAAAACCGAGCCCGACGTTGATTCGGTTCAGTGCGGCGACAACCTCGCCACCGAGCCCGCCCGCGCCGACCATTCCGGCGATAACGACCATCGAAAGCGAGAGCATGATCACCTGGTTGACACCAGCCATGATCGAGGGCATTGCGAAAGGCAACTGAATCTGTCGCAGGATGCGGCCCGGTGACGCGCCGAATGCCTGACCAGCTTCAACCACTTCTTTGTCTACTCCGCGAATGCCGAGTTCGGTCAAGCGCACGCCGGGGGCCATGGCGAAGACGATCGTGGCGACGATTCCGGGCACGACGCCAACGCGGAACAGAATCAGCGCCGGGATCAGGTAGACGAAGGCGGGCATCGTCTACATGAAGTCGAGGATCGGGCGGATGATGCGCGATGCGAGGTCATTGCGGGCGCCGAGGATGCCGACGGGCACCGAAATGACGACCGCGATCGTGCTGGCGACCAGCACGAGCGCGAGGGTGTCCATCGCGTTCTCCCACTGGCCGACGCTGACGATCAAGAGCAACCCGATGACACTGCCAAGGGCAAGCTTCCACCCCTTGACCCACCATGCGAGCAAAGCGATCAGGGGAATGATGATCCAGTAGGCAGGGGTCGAAAGAACGAAGTCAACGGCGTCATAGAAGCCGAGGAACACTGCGCGTACAACAGCGAAGAAACCGCTAAGCACCTCGGTGAGAACGTCGATGAACGCTTCAACCCAGTTGCCGATCGGGAGACGGAAGTCATTCATCGTGCGACCTCCTCGGTCGGTGCAACGGCAGGCGTCGCGGCGTCATCCACAGTCTCGTGCAAGGTCTCGTCGAACATGTCCATCGTGATCGTGGTGGGGGGAAGCTCAACAACGGGCATCTCTCCGGTGTCGCTGGTGATGTTGCCGAGTGCCGCGAGCAGAGTGACACGCGGAACCACACCGAGCAGACGCTGCTGGTCATCAACCACCGCGAGCGGCAGGTCAGACTCGACTGCGCTCTCGAACAGGTCGCTGAGCACCTGATCGGGTGCCACCACCGGGTAGTCGGTGCGGATGACCGAGTCCAGCGTGGTGATGCCCTTCTTGACGAGGCGCATGACATCACGATCGTGAACCACACCGAGCAGCCTGCGGCCGCCTCCGACGACATAGACAAGCGAGGTCTGCATATCGCGCATCAGAGCGAGCGCTGCGCGGGGGCCTGCGCTTGCGCTCATGACGGCGCGAGCTTTGTCCATCACATTGGATGCTGACAGCACCCGAGCACGGTCGACGTCAGCGACAAACTGTGCGACGTAGTCATCTGCGGGATCGGTGAGGATCTCCTCTGCTGTGCCCTGTTGCACGATGCGGCCATCGCGCATCACGGCAATGCGATCTCCGAGGAACATCGCTTCGTTCAAGTCGTGGGTGATGAAGATGATCGTCTTGCCGAGCTCTTGCTGCAGCTCGATCAGCTGTTCCTGCATCTCACGACGGATGAGGGGGTCGAGTGCCGAGAAGGCTTCGTCCATCAGCAGGATGTCGGTGCCAGCGGTCAGCGCACGGGCAAGGCCCACGCGCTGTTGCATTCCGCCCGACAGCTCGCTCGGCATTGCGTCCGCGCGGTCGCCGAGGCTCACCTTTTCGAGGATCTCGCGAGCACGCGCATTGCGCTCGTCTGCGGCGACTCCCTGGATTTCGAGGGCGTATGCGGCATTTTCCAACACCGTGCGGTGTGGAAGGAGCGCGAAGTGCTGAAACACCATGGAGATCGACGATCGGCGAGTGTCGCGCAGGTCTTTCGCTGACGCGGTGCCGACGCTGCGACCCTGCACCAGCACGTCACCTGACGTGGGCTCAAGCAGCCCGTTGAGCATGCGGATGACCGTGGATTTTCCGGAGCCCGAGAGGCCCATGATGACGAAAATCTCACCTGGCTTCACCGTAAAGCTGGCGTCGATGACAGCAGCTGTTCCGGAGTTCGCGACGTCAGCGCGGGTAGCGCCAGCCTTCAGTCGTTTTACTGCATCTTTAGGATTGCGGCCAAATACTTTGTATAAATTGCGTGCCTCGAGGGCGTTTTCGACGGTCAATTGCTTCACCTGGGTGCCGCGCAAAGCGCGGTCACTCTCAGTTACGCCCGGGTGACGATCATTGGCGCCACACACACGTCACCTCACGGATGACGTGGCAGCGCATCTGGCGATGCAACATCGGGTTCATCGCTAAGACCGCCGACCATACGCTCGTCGCACATGAACCCCCAGGGTCCCTCTGATGCGACAACCGCGGACTGGTCGTCAGAGGCCAAAAGCCTCCCCACCGCTAACCCGCGCGACCCTGCGCGTCAAAGTGAAACACGAGCGCCGCTCGTTGTCTCGCGTATTCCGCTGCCGTTATACGTCGCTTCTATCGATCCATACCGAGCCGAGTTCGCCCTTCAGGGTTGACAGCGGGCAAGTCTGTGTTACACGGTTAGTTAGTCAAGTAAGTAACCAACAAACGGAGGCGCTGTGATCGAAGATGGCCGTGCACTCTTTGTGCAGATCGCAGAGAGCGTCGAAGACTCGATCATCGACGGGAGCCTTGCCCCAGAAGCACAGGCTCCGTCGACGAACGAACTCGCCGCCTTTCACCGAATCAACCCCGCGACGGCGGCAAAGGGCATTGCGCTGCTCGTTGACAAGGGCATTCTCTACAAGCGTCGAGGAATCGGAATGTTCGTCGCGGCGAACGCACGCCCCCTGCTTCTCGACGAGCGCCGAGCGCGCTTCGCGCTGCGCTTCATCGACCCGCTCATCGGCGAAGCGCGCAAGCTCGGCCTGAGCGGCGACGACCTTGCCGCACTCATTCAGTCCCGTGCAGCCACTGCAGCCACACCGATATCCGACTCAACCCAGGAAGGACCCGCACGATGACCGCAGTCATCGAGGTCACCGACCTCACCAAGCGATACCGCGAAGTCACCGCGGTTGACAATGTCAGCTTCACCCTCGAGAAAGACACGATCTACGGCCTCCTCGGCCGAAACGGCGCCGGAAAGACAACGGTGATGTCGATCCTCACCGCACAGAACTTTCGCACGTCGGGCAGCGTCAAGGTCTTTGGCGAGGAGCCCTACGAGAACGCTGAAGTGCTCAAGCGGATGTGCTTCGTTCGCGAAAGCCAGAAGTACCCAGACGATGCGCTTCCCTCTCATGCATTCCGCATGGCAGCACTGTTCTTTCCGCATTGGAACCAAGAGCTAGCCGACCGGCTGGTCGAAGACTTCCAACTCCCAAAGAAGACGCGCATCAAGAAGCTCTCGCGCGGACAGCTGTCGGCGGTCGGCGTGATCATCGGACTCGCGTCGCGCGCAGAGATCACTTTCTTCGACGAGCCCTACCTGGGCCTGGATGCTGTCGCTCGTCAGATCTTCTACGATCGCCTCCTCGAGGACTACGCCGAACATCCACGAACCGTGATTCTGTCGAGTCACCTGATCGACGAAGTGTCGCACCTGATCGAGCGCGTACTCGTCATCGACAAGGGCAAGATCATCATGGACGAGAGCACGGATGATACGCGTGACCGGGCGGCAAACATCGTCGGCGATGCCGTCGCGGTCGATGCCTTCATCGGCGAACGCGAGGTGATCCACCGCGAGAGCCTTGGCCGCGTTGCTTCGGTGACAGTGCTGGGCGCTCTGACCAGCGAAGATCGTTCGCGTATTGCAACGACAGGCCTCGATGTAGCGCCCGTTTCGCTGCAGCAGCTGATCGTTCGGATGACCCAGCACGCCAGCGACAACACCGGTGAACAGACCGCCCGCGACGAAGGAGCAATGCGATGAACCGCACCGTGAACGTCGTTCGAATGCAGTTCATCAACAAACAGACTTACGTCTGGATCCCACTGATCATTCTTGCGAGCGCTTTTGCCATTACCTTCGCAATCTATGGCATCCTCATCGCTGCGGGAGTCGATGGCCCGAAGATCGGCGGTGGCGCGCAGGCGCCCCTGTGGTACTTCTTTGCGGTGGGCATTCAAGCTCTTACGATGAGCTTTCCCTTCTCGCAGGCGATGAGTGTGACCAGGCGCGAGTTCTTGGTCGGCACACTGCTCGCCGCCATGATCGCCTCCCTCGCCCTCGCTGCGGTGTTCGTCGTCGGTGGACTCATCGAGCTCGCCACCGACGGCTGGGGTCTCAACGGCTGGTTCTTCTATCTCGACTGGGTGTGGGAGAGCGGTCCGCTGGGCGCGGCATTCGTCTACTTCGTCGCCGCAATGCTGTTCTTCGTCACCGGACTGTGGTTTGCCACCGTGTATCGACGCTTCCGCGCACTCGGCTTGACCGTGGCCCTCGTAGGTGTGGCGGTCGTCATCGTGTTCGCCATGTTCCTGATTGGACAGCTCGATGCCTGGGCGGCGGTATTCGCGTGGGTCGCCGAGTTGGGCGCGGTGGGGCTATCGCTGTGGGGAGTGTTGCTGCTCGCGGTTACTTCGCTGCTCGCCTTTGTGACACTGCGGCGAGCGACCCCCTAGCGGGGAACAGCACTGCGCCGGCGGCCTTTGAGCACACTCAGAGGCCGTCGGCCGCTTCGGTGTGGTGACGAATTACCTCGGCCACCACGAAGTTGAACCACTTCTCGGCGAACTCGGGATCTAGCTCGGCATCGAGAGCGAGTTGCCGCAGGCGGGCAAGCTGTTGCTCTTCGCGAGCAGGGTCAGATGGCGGCATCCCGTGCTCAGCCTTCAAGACCCCCACCTGCTTGGTCGCTTTGAAGCGCTCGGCGAGGAGATACATCAACGCGGCGTCAACATTGTCGATGCTGCCGCGAAGGCGCTTCAGCGTGAGCGTCGGGTCTTCATTCATCAATTGATTCTCCTCGAGTGTCGAGGATACCTGAGCGTAAGCCGAGTGCCCACTAAGGTAAAACCATGAGTGATGGCACCCCTGAGTCGACCCCTCTCGCTGCGACTGCCGCCGCGGGGACAGGAAGCGCGACCGCAAGCGCGGGTGCCGACGCGGGCTCACACGCCCTGTCGACCTACCCGGAAGCACCGACTGCCCGATTCTGGGCGAGGCTAGACGGCCCCTTTGGTGTCGGCTTCTTGCTCACCCTCGGTGGGCTTGCCGCCGTGGTGTTGGGCCTCGCAATCTCAAACCTCGTCACGATCATCATCTACATCGCGTTCGCGCTGTTCGCCGCACTGGGCATCGACCCGATCCTGAAGCGCCTTGAGCGCCACAACGTCGCCCGAGGCTGGGGAGTGACGATCGTGTTCCTCACTTTCACCGTCGCCTTCGTGGGCATCTTGTGGCTCATCATCCCCACGCTGGTGCAGCAGATCACTCAATTTGTGACCGACTTTCCCACCACGCTCGCGAATTTCCAGAACTCCGACTTCTTCCACTGGCTTGAAGGGATTTTCGGCACTGGTCTGTCTGGGCTCCTCACTGAAGCCGAGACCTTCCTCACCAACCCGTCGAACATCGCAAAGATTGGTGGTGGGGCGCTGCAGGTGGGTGTCAGCATCGCAACCGGCATTTCGGGTCTGCTCATTGTGGTCGTATTGACGCTGTACTTCGTTGTCTCACTCGAGCCGATGAAAGAAGCACTCGCCCGGTTCGCTCCCGCGCGCAACCGTCCCAAGGTCACTGCAATGACCAATGAGATCACCGACTCGGTCGGCGACTACCTCATGGGCATGGTGGTACTTGCCTTCTTCAACTCGCTGGTCGCGTTCACGCTGCACCTGGTGCTGGGCTTGCCCTTCCCGTTGCTGATGGGCGTGCTCGCATTCTGCATCACGATCATCCCGCTCGTCGGACCGGTGCTCTACTGGATCACCGCGTCGGTGCTCGCGGTGTTCACCAGCCCGATCGCGGCGTTGATCTTCGCGATCTGCTACCTCGTCTACATCCAGATCGAGGCCTACGTCATCACGCCAAAGGTCATGAGCAAGGCGATCGAGATTCCCGGAGCACTCGTCGTCATCGGTGCGTTGATCGGCGGAACGCTGCTCGGCCTTCTCGGAGCGCTCGTGGCTGTTCCGGTCACGGCATCGATTCTGCTGATTATCAAGCAGGTGCTGATTCCGCGTCAAGACGCGAAGGTCTAGCGGCCTGCTAGCGCTACCGCGCCGCGAGAACGCAGGTCGGCGAAGGCGCTTCGACCCGCTGTTGTATCCGAGAGGGCACGCCAGTGCGTGTGTCGAGGGTGAGCGAAGCAACGTCATTCGAGAACTGACCAGCGACAAGCAGCGTGTCACGTGCGACCACGTGGTGTCGCGGCCAGTTGACACCCGCGTCAACCACAGCGACTGGGGCTAGCGCATCGCCCGCACCGCGCACGCGGATCGTCGCGAGGGTGTTGCTGCCGCGCACCCCGGCGTAGAGAAACTCGCCGTCACGCGAGGGCGCAAGTTCAGCGGCGGTATCGCCGGGCAGCGTTCCCGCACCGAGCGGGGTGCCAGCGACCAGTCGCCACTTGCCCGTGATGTCGGGAGCAAGCGCGAAAACTTCGCAGCTGAGCTCTGCGACCACGTAGAGGTGGCCACTGGGGTGCCACACCATGTGTCTCGGGCCGCTGCCCAGAGGCAGCAGTACCTGCTGCACGAACTGCAGTCGCGAATCGACCATGCGCCAGAATCTCACGAGGTCAAGCCCCATGTCTGTGGTCGCGATCAGGCCATCACGCACAAACGCGGCCTGGTGGGTGCGCGAGGGTCGGGATGCCGCTACCTCTTGAGCGTCGGTAGAGACCGTCTGCAAAGCAGCCGACTCATCGATGTGCTCATCGTGGTCGGGAATGAGGTGGGCGAATTCAGCTCCGGCCGCCTCGCGCAGTGCACGGGTGGCCTGCGCAAGGTCGATACCAGCATCGGCTTGCGGTTCCCCCGAAGCTGCGGGAGCGTAAGGGTCTACGGCCGATGCGCCCAAGGTCGGCGTCGACGGGCGACCCGCAGCATCCACATTCATACGAACGACCCGGCCATCGCTCCAGCAGCTGGCGATCAGCGACGAGCCGTTCGGCGCGACGGCGACGTGGCACACGCTCTCGCCCGCCTCAACTGCAGGGCCCAGGGGCGCGAACGAGGTCTCGCCGGTGCGACGAAACGCCTGCACGGTGCCTGCACCCTCGAGCGCGGCATAAACAACCTCGAGTGTCGGGTGCGCGCTGATCCATGACGGCGATCCCGGCGCGGCCGCGACGTCACCGCCAAACGAGAGCGGCCCACCGGCCGACTCGGAGTCGACGTCACCCGCGACCAGTGTGCTGATTCCAGCCGCGATACCTCCCGCGCCAGCCGCGTAGCCGCCGAGCCAGAACCGCGCCATCAGTCGACGAGATCGTGGCGCACGATGACTGCATCGCGTGCCGGACCAACGCCGATAACCGAAATTCGCGTGCCGCTCATAGCCTCAAGTGCGAGCACATAGTTCTGAGCTTCGATCGGCAGATCCTCAAACGTGCGTGCGCCCGAGATATCTCCCTGCCAGCCCGGGTGGTACTCAAGAATCGGAGTCGCGTGGTGGAAGTCTGATTGATTCACCGGCACCTCATCGAAGCGCTGACCATCGACGTCATACGCGACGCACACCGGAATCTGCTCAAGCCCGCTCAGAATGTCTAGCTTGGTGAGCACCAGGTCGGTGATGCCATTGATACGGGTCGCGTACCGAGTGATCGGGGCGTCGTACCAACCCACCCGGCGAGGACGGCCGGTCGTAGTGCCGAACTCGAATCCGCGCGAGCGAAGAAACTCACCGTTCTCATCGAAGAGTTCGGTCGGGAATGGGCCTGATCCGACGCGAGTTGTGTACGCCTTCACGATGCCGACGATGCGGTCGAGGCGGTTGGGGCCAACGCCAGAGCCAGTGGATGCTCCGCCGGCCGTCGCAGACGATGAGGTGACAAACGGGTACGTGCCGTGGTCAACGTCGAGCATCGTGGCCTGACCACCCTCGAAAACGACAACGTCGCCGTTTGAGAGCGCGTTATCGAGCATCAAGCCAGTGTCAGCAACCATCGGCTTCAGCCGTGGCGCGTACGACAACAGCTCGTCAACGACCTCGTCGGCCGTGATGGCGCGGCGGTTGAACAGCTTCACCAAGAGGTGGTTCTTCTGATCGAGCGCGCCCTCGACCTTCTGACGAAGAATGTTCTCGTCGAAGATGTCTTGCACTCGAATGCCGACGCGGTTGATCTTGTCGGCGTAGGCCGGGCCGATGCCCCGACCGGTGGTTCCGATCTGACGTTTTCCCAAGAAGCGCTCTGTCACGCGGTCAAGGGTGCGGTGATACTGCGTGATGAGGTGAGCGTTTGCACTCACCCGCAGGCGCGAAGTGTCGAGGCCACGAGCGTTCAGCGCATCGAGTTCGGCGAAGAGCACTTCGGGGTCAACAACCACGCCGTTGCCGATCACCGCGTTCACTCCCGGCGAGAGAATACCGCTCGGCAACAGGTGCAGCGCATACTTCTTGTCGCCGATCACAACCGTGTGGCCGGCGTTATTGCCGCCGTTGAACTTGACGACCCAATCGGTTCGGTCACCGAGAAGATCAGTGGCCTTGCCCTTGCCCTCGTCACCCCACTGCACACCGACGATCACAATGCCTGGCATAGGTCTTCCCCCCGTAGTCGAAACGGTTACACCCCATCCTATCCAGGGTGTGCCAGATACCGCGGTCTGCTAGCCCAGCAAGCACTCGACGCTATGACAGATAGTCTTAACCGCATGTCCAAGGTCCTTCAGTCCCTGCCCGTCGGCGAACGCGTCGGCATCGCCTTCTCTGGAGGTCTCGACACCTCCGTAGCGGTCGCGTGGATGCGCGAAAAGGGCGCCGTCCCCTGCACCTATACCGGCGACCTCGGCCAGCCAGACGAAGACGACATCGCGGCGATCCCTGACCGCGCGCTTGAATACGGCGCCGAGATCTCACGCCTTGTCGACTGCAAGACAGCCCTTGTCGAAGAGGGCTTCGGCGCACTCGCGTGCGGCGCCTTCCACATTCGCTCGGGTGGCCGCACCTACTTCAACACCACCCCGCTCGGTCGCGCGGTGACCGGCACTCTGCTGGTTCGTGCCATGAAGGATGATGGTGTCGACATCTGGGGCGACGGCTCCACTTACAAGGGCAACGACATCGAGCGGTTCTACCGCTACGGCCTACTGGCAAACCCCGCGCTTCGCATTTACAAGCCCTGGCTCGACGCCGACTTCGTCACCGAGCTCGGTGGCCGCCAAGAAATGAGCGAATGGCTTGTTGAGCGCGGCTTCCCCTACCGCGACTCAGCTGAAAAGGCCTATTCGACCGACGCCAATATCTGGGGCGCCACCCACGAGGCCAAGACTCTTGAACACCTCAACGTCTCGCTTGAGACCGTGGAGCCGATCATGGGCGTGAAGTTCTGGGACCCGAGCGTCGAGATCAAGACCGAAGACGTCAGCATCACGTTCGACAGCGGACGCCCTGTGGCGCTCAACGGTCAGGAGTTCACCGACCCGGTTGCCCTGGTCTTCGAAGCGAACCGCATTGGCGGACGCCACGGGCTCGGCATGAGCGACCAGATCGAGAACCGCATCATCGAGGCCAAGTCACGTGGCATCTATGAGGCGCCGGGAATGGCTCTGCTCTTCATCGCGTACGAACGTCTAGTCAACAGCATCCTGAACGAAGACACTCTTGCCACCTATCACGAGCAGGGTCGACGCCTCGGCCGACTGATGTACGAGGGACGCTGGCTCGAGCCGCAGTCACTCATGCTTCGCGAGTCGATCCAGAAGTGGGTGGGCTCGACGATCAGCGGCACGGTCACGCTACGCCTGCGCCGCGCCGAGGACTACACAATTCTCGACACCGTGGCTGCCGGAATGTCGTACTCCCCCGAGAAGCTCTCGATGGAGCGCGTGGGCGACGCGGCCTTCGGACCGACCGACCGGATCGGGCAGCTGACGATGCGCAACCTCGACATTGCTGACTCACGGGCACGACTCGAGTACTACGCCGCGGCCGGACTTATCGGTGGGCCCACAGGTGAGCTCGTTGGCCGTGTGACCGCGGGTGCGGCGAGCGAAATCACCGAGCACGCAACACCACTGAGCGCTGAGCGCGAAGAACTCGCAGATGCTGTTGACGAAGCATCCGAGGGTTCGGCTTTTGACTTCGGCACCGATTGACCGTCATTAACTTGCACATAACTGTGCAAGTTTTTACACTGGGGAAGTGACAACACCCCCAGTGAGAGCGCCGCGCCGTGATGCCCGAGCGAACCGCGAAAGCATTCTGTCTGCTGCGACGACCGCACTTTCAGTTGATCCGCACGCTTCGATCGACACGATCGCGCGTGGTGCCGGGCTGTCGCGCCGCGCGCTCTACGGACACTTCGAAGACCGCGACACCCTTGTGCGTGAACTGATCGCCAACGGAGCCTCACGCTTCAATGACATCGCGCTGCGCATTGACGACACTGATCCGCGGGTTGCACTCGGCCGTCTCACCGCCATGCTGTGGAACGAGGCTGCCCACGTTCAGGTAGCCGCTTCGATCGCCCTCGACGAGCAGCACGTCTCGTCCACAGCAGAGGCCTTGGCGCCGTTACGCCGACGGGTGGTCGATCTCGTCCGCGAGGGCCAGGCAGCTGGATCGCTGCGCAACGACGTGCCCGCAGTTACGCTCGCTCGCTTGATTGAAGAGACAGCACGAACCGTCATCACCCGCATGGATGCTGCTTCTCCCGATGCACTCAGCCTTGCGGTGCGCGCTGTGCTCAGCATCTCAGGGCTGTCATGGCGTGAAGCACAAGCGTTGCTCGCCGCTCACCCCGACCTGGTGGCGACGCAATCATGAAAGTCTGTTTGAACGGCGTCAGCAAAGGCCGCAAGCAACGTGCGTTGCCCGAGATCTCAGGATCGTACGAATCGGGTCGCGCTACCCTGATGTGCGCAGAGACCGAACAGCGCCCGACGGTTCTGGGTCTGATCGCCACAGGTCGAATGAAGCCCGACACCGGCACCGTCACACTCGATTCCCGCAAGAACCCCCGCGCAATGCGGCGCCTGGTGGCTCTCGTTGACGCCCCCGGGGTGTCAGAACCCGAAGCCAACGTGCAGGTGGGCGGCGTGGTCGCCGAAGAACTCATGTTTGCGGGTCGACGCTCTGACCCCTTCGCAGTTCGCACGTGGCTCGCCCAGCATGGACTTGAGTCGCTGGTTGCACTCCCCATCAGCAACGTTGCACCCCGTGAGCGACTTCGCATGCTCTGCGAGCTCGCACTCCTTCGCAGGGGCACGGACGCCATCGTGCTCGTCTCACCCGATCGCCACGGAGGCGAACCGGCGGTGTGGTGGAACCTTGCTCAAGAGCTCGCAGCCCGCGGCCTTGGCGTGCTCGTCATCGCAGGCCGCGCATCTCACGCGGTGATCGACGAATCGCCCAGCTCGCGCCGCTACGCATCACGCGCACCCTCGCCCAGTGGGATGCGGCTACGCCGCATGATCGGGGGGAAAACCCGATGAAGATTCCACAGATGATCACTGCCGAACTGCGTCGGTTGATCTCCACTCGGATGGCCCTGATTGCTCTCGTAGCGCTTCTGGTCGTGCCGATCGTGTACGCGGGCTTGTACCTATGGGCCAATCGCGACCCGTATGCACAGCTCTCTCAGGTGCCTGTGGCACTCGTCGTGGCCGACGAAGGTGCTCTCATCGATGACACCCAGCGCAAGCTCGGTGATGAAGTCGCCGACGAACTGATCGCAGACGGCACCTTTGAGTGGCACCTCGTGTCGCTCGCGGGTGCCGACGCGGGCCTCGATGATGGATCCTTCGACTTCGCGGTAGAGATCCCGGCGGACTTCTCTGCGGCTGTCGCATCGCTCACGAGCGACGCCCCTTACCAAGCTGAGATCCTGCTACACACCAACGATGCGAACAACTATCTCGCCTCGACCATTGGCGCACAGGCGGTTGCGCAGATTCAGCAGACGGTCACAGAGAAGATCGTCAGCGAAGCCGGACTTACCTTGCTCGACGGAATGCACGAGATTCGTGTGGGCTTGGTGGATGCTGCCGCCGGTGCCGGTGAGCTGGTCGATGGCCTGGGGAGCGCCGATGATGGCGCGCTGCAACTGCACTCAGGTGTCGAAACTCTTGCCGACGGCATTACGCAACTCGAAGCGGGCGCCACCACAGTGGCCGAGGGTGCTTCACAAGTTGCCGACGGCACCCGCGAGATCGATGACGTCGCTGACCAGGTGGGTGCAGCATCCTTCGCTGTCATAGACGCCCTGCCGCAGGCTCGCGACGCCATCACCGCGGCGCTGACTGACGCGGGACTGAACCAAACGCAGATTGATGAGGTACTCAGCGAACTGGACCCCGTTGGCGAGCGCGCCGAAGAAGTCAACACGCACATACAAGCTGTTGTGGCTGAGATCGATGAGCTCGACGAAGGAGCACACGCGGTTGCCACGGGCGCCTCGGCTCTGGCAACGGGTATGGCATCCGCTGCCGAGGGATCCGATGAGCTTGTCGGTGGTGCCAGCGCGTTGCAAGACGGAATCGCCCAGCTCGCCGACGGCGCGCTCACTCTGAGTGATGGTCTTGCCGCGGGAGTGGACGAAATTCCCGACTCTGACGAGGCCACACGCGAAGGTCAAGCTGACGCGCTCAGCTCCCCGGTGAGCACGGAACAGACCTCTCTCACCCAAGCCCAGAACTATGGTGCGGGCCTCGCCCCCTTCTTTGCTGCCCTTGCCGGCTGGATCGGCATCTATGCGCTCTTTCTGATCGTCAAGCCAATCTCCAAGCGCGCGATTACGGCGTTGCACTCACCGATTCGGATCACGCTCGCAGGGTGGGCGACTCCCGCACTGCTCGGTGGGCTGCAGATGATCGGTCTCTTCGGAGTACTAGCGATCACGCTGGGGTTCCAATTCGCGAATCCGCTCGGCACGCTCGGCATTCTCGTGTTCGCCAGCGCCACCTACGCTGCCATCGTGCTTGCTCTCAACGTCTGGCTTGGTTCGGTCGGGCAGTTTCTTGGACTTGTGCTGATGGTGCTGCAGCTCGTAACCGCTGGCGGAACCTTTCCGTGGCAGACCCTGCCTGCCCCTCTCGCCGCCCTGCACCATGTGCTGCCGATGGGTTACGTGGTCGATGCCATGAGACAAGTGATGTACGGCGGGAACATGGAGCGTGTCGGAGTCGATCTGATGGTGCTCGCCCTGTGGATGGTCGGGGGCGTGTTGCTTGCGGCGATCGGCGTGACACGGATGACACACTTCCGCACGTTGCGAGATCTTCAGCCCAGCCTGATCGGCTGATCCTCGGCGGCGCAGTGGAACTCCCACACCAGATTCGATTCTGGGCGAGTGCGCGACTAGATTCGAATCTTGTCGATGGATCCAGCCCGTCGACACCCTGGCGCGCACGACGTCGCCGCGCAGCCCATGCACCACAACGAAAGCTCTTCCATGTCGATGCCGACAGACTCCGAGATAGTCGACGAAAACACGCCGCGCCGTTCGGTGGGCCGCACGATCGGCATCACCCTATTCAGCGTTGTGGCCACCGTCACCGTGATTGCGTTGATCGCAGCGAGCGTGCTCGTTTACAACGTGCAACGATCGTTCCCGCAACTTGAGGGCACCATCGAGCTGCAAGGCCTGGAAAGTGACGTCACCGTGCAACGGGATGTGCTCGGCGTCCCCACGATCACCGCACCGACGACGGATGACCTCTTCTACGCCGAAGGCTATGTGCATGCACAGGACCGTTTCTGGGAGATGGACTTTCGTCGCCACGTGACGAGCGGTCGCTTGTCGGAACTCTTCGGAGAGTCGCAACTCAGTACCGACAAGTTCTTGCGCACCCTCGGTTGGCATGACATCGCGGAGCAAGAAGTGGCTGCTCTCGATGAGACGACCCGCTCGTACTACGAGGCCTACGCGATGGGCGTCAACGCGTACCTCGCTGAGAACGACGGTGCCGATGCCTCATTCGAATACGCCGTGTTGGCGTTGCAGAATGCTGACTACGAGATTGAGCCCTGGACGGCAACCGACTCCGTCGCCTGGCTGAAGGCGATGGCCTGGGATCTTCGCACAAACATCGGCGACGAAACGGAACGAGCCCTTCTCGCGTCGACGCTCTCGTCTGACGAGATCGACGAGCTCTACCCCGGGTATCCGTTCGACGAGAACCCGGTGATCGTTCCGCAGATCTCTGACGCTCCCGCAACCGCCGCCGCATCGACTGCGGTCTCTGCGGGCAGCGACGTCAGCAGCGCAGCATCCGTCGAGTGGACTGAGGTCGACGGCGTGATCGAAGCCGTCTCTGCCCTCATTGGCGATGCTGGTGAGGGCATCGGCTCGAACTCCTGGGTAGTGTCGGGCACAACCACCGAGTCTGGTCTGCCGCTGCTGTCGAATGACCCCCACCTCGGTGCCGCGCTCCCCAGCGTCTGGTATCAGGTCGGCCTCAAGTGCACGACGGTCAGCGAGGCCTGTCCGTTCAACGTGTCGGGTTTCAGCTTCTCGGGCCTGCCAGGCGTGGTCATCGGACACAACGATCGCGTCGCTTGGGGCTTCACGAACCTGACCACCGATGTCACCGACCTTTACCTTCAAAAGATCGAAGACGACTCGTACTGGCGAGATGACGAGCTCGTGCCGCTTGACACACGCACCGAAACGATCAAGGTTGCCGGTGGCGACGATGTGCAGTTGAACATCCAGACCACAGACAACGGCCCGATCGTCTCGGGACTCACCGACGACTTCACGGTGATCGCAGCCGCTCCCTATGTGGGCACTGATGGCACGATCACCGAGCCGATTGATGCACCCGCAGGCGATTACGCAGTCAGTCTGCGCTGGACGGCGCTCGAGCCCGGCACGACCGCAGCAGCAATCTTCTCGCTCAACCTGGCCCAGAATTTCGAAGACTTCCGCGCCGCCGCCGAGCAGTTCGACGTGCCCGCGCAGAACTTGATCTATGCAGACGTCGACGGCAACATCGGCTACCAGACTCCCGGTCGGCTTCCGATTCGCGGTGCCGCCGACGGTTCGATGCCGCAGCCCGGTTGGGACTCTGCCTTTGACTGGCAGGGCTATATCCCGTTCGAAGAACTGCCAGTGTCGTACAACCCTGACGAGGGCTACATCGTGACCGCAAACAACGCGATCGTTGGCGAAGACTACGAGTACTTCCTCACCAGCGACTGGGACTACGGCTGGCGTGCAGCACGCATCACCGACCTGCTTGATCGCAAGATCGCCGAAGGGCCACTCACCGCCGAAAGCATGCGCGCGATCATGGCTGACAACGAGCTCTGGATCGGAAAACGTCTGATCGCTGCCTACCTTGATGTCTCAGTCGGTGAAGAGGGTCCGGATGCTGCGCTCGCCCTGTTGGAGCAGTGGGACGCACAAAATGCGGCCGACTCGCCAGCAGCTGCCTACGCGAACGTCTTGTGGGATGAACTCGCACAGAACCTGTTCATCCGAGGACGCGAGAACCCCGCGCCCCTGTCAGATCAGGCGCGCATGTTCCTGGTCGCCGATGAGCTTCTCGCAGACCCCGCTTCACCTTGGTGGACGAACGACGAACTCGACGTGTCGAACCAGCAAGAGATGCTCGAGCTGAGCGCCCAGAACGCCTACGACACCCTCGTCGATCTCGCGGGAAGCAATCCAACGGCATGGCGCTGGGGAAACCTGCACGCGTTGACGCTGACGAACGACTCGTTCGGCACGTCAGGGATCGCGCCGATCGAGTACCTCTTCAACCGCGGTCCGTACCCGGTAGGCGGCGGCAGCTCGGTGGTCAACGCCACAGGCTGGGTCGTCGGCAACAGCTTCGAGACGATCACCGTTCCCTCGATGCGCATGGTCGTGGATTTGTCAGACCTGGATGCGTCAGGGTGGAACAACCTGACCGGCGCGAGTGGCCACACGTATCACCCGAATTATGTCGACCAAACCGAGTCATGGCAGAACGCGGAGCTCACCACCTGGCCGTTCACGCGCCAAGCAATTGACGACACCACAACCCACACCCTGACGCTCACGCCCGACGAGTAGCCGACGCGACGGACGCAAGCAGAACTGCGTGTGCCTAGCCGCCAGCGGCAGGCGGGGTGCGCTGTGAATCGTCGAGCTCGTCAGCATAGAGGTGGCTGCGGTCGATCGTGCCGTTGCGATAGGCCTGTCGCCCGATCATGTGCGCTGAAAGCGGAGCGGTCGCGAGCTGAATCAACACAATCGGAACGAGAAACGCCACCACTGGCCATGACCGAAGGGACAGGGCAATCGCGAGGCAGATGAGAATCAAGCCCAGCACCTGTGGCTTGGTAGCAGCGTGCAGTCGCGACGGTACGTCGCGAAACCGTAGCAGACCGATAGCAGCGACCAGGCACAGTAAAGCGCCAGCGAGAATCAACACCATCGAGGTAGCGTCGAGAACGACATCCAGACTCATGCGTTGTCCCTCCGTGCCACGAAACGTGCGATCGAGATAGAGCCGAACACCCCGACCGCCGCGATGATCAACATCACAGGAAGCGAGCGGGTGTGGTGGTTGATCGCCATCTCGGCGCCCATCACGCACATGATCTCGGTGAGCAACACATCGGAGGCGACCGCTCTATCGAGAATCGACGGTCCGATGATGATGCGCCACAGGGTGAGCAACGCCGCAACCGTGAACACGGCGTAGATCACCATCAACATGACGTTCATGCGGCACCCTCCCTTGCTCGCTGAACACCGGCACGTACTTGATCAACCTGGTGACGCGACCCGACGGCACGCACAATGCGGCGTTCCCAACGCTGAGTGCTGCGGCGATGCTTCTCGACATCAGCAGCGCTACGCACGCCGATCACATGCAAGTAAAGAATGCGTCGCTCACGATCGGCCTCTAAGACAAGCGAACCAGGGATCAGCGATACGGTCACGCCGACGTGGGTCATGATCAGGTCGTCATCGGTCAAGAGCTGTACCGCGATGATCGCCGCCCCCGGCTGCCTGCGAAAATCAAGCGCCTGCCACGCGACAGTGAGCGAACCAGCAACAAGCGAGGCAAGAAACTCGCCCACGAAGATGAAGCCGTACCAAAAGTTGAGCCGTCCTGACAGTTCAACCGGCGGGAGTCGGAACACGCGGGTCACAAGCAGCGCCATGATCACACCGGTAAGGAACGCGAGCCATGTGAACTGGCCCCACAGCAGCATCCACACCGCGACCAACCAGGCAAAGAAGGGCAGCTGGCGCCAGAGCTGTACGGCGAGCGGTTGCGGGCTCATTCCTCTGGCTCCTTCTCTTGGTCTCCCGTGCTGATCTCATTCTCTACTTCAAGCTGCACGAGTGTCACCGGCTGTAGCAGCGCATCGCCAATACGAGTGCAGATCGCGTAGAGCGGCCCAGCGAAGATCGTCAACGCAACGGTCACCGCCACCATTCCCGCGGTTGCTGCGGTCATGATCTTCGGGATCGCGCGGCGTTCGGTGTCAACGCCGGAGGGAGACGCACCAAGATATGAGATGCGTGCTTCGGTTTCGGCGGAGTCGTCGTCTTCACGCCAAAAGGCGAGGTTCCACGCGCGCATCAGCGCATAGAGGGTGAGCAAGCTGGTGACGATGCCACCGACAATGAGCACCATCATCAACCAGGTGCCTTCTTCGGCGGCCGCGTCGAAGAGAGCGTACTTGCCGATGAACCCTGAGAACGGCGGCAATCCACCCAGGTTGATGGCGGGGATGAAATACAAGACTGCAATCACCGGAGCGGCCTTCATCAGGCCTTTCACCCGCAGAATCGATGTGCCTCCCGCGCGCCGTTCCACAAGACCTACCGCCAAGAAGAGCGTGGTCTGCACCACAATGTGGTGAACCATGTAGTAGATCGTGGCGCCGATTGCCGCAGGCGTCGCAATCGCAAGCCCAAAGATCATGTAGCCGACGTGACTTACGAGAGTGAACGAGAGAATTCGCTTCAGCTCCGCCTGGGCGACTGCGCCCAAGACCCCGACGACCATGGTCGCCAACGCGACCCAGAGCAACACGTCGTTGATGTCATTGTCGAGAAACATCTCGGTTTCGGTACGGATGATGGCGTACACGCCGACCTTCGTGAGCAATCCCGCGAACACGGCGGTGACCGGTGCCGGTGCGGTGGGATACGAGTCAGGCAACCAAAAAGACAGCGGGAACACGGCGGCCTTGATCGCAAAGGCGAGCAGAAGCATGACGTGCAGCACATACTGCGTCTGCTCCGGTAGCGCCCCCATGCGTTCAGAGATCTGCACCATGTTCACGGTGCCCAGCGCTCCGTAGATCATGGCTATCGCTGCCAGGAAGAGGATCGACGACACCAGCGAAACAACGATGTATACGACGCCGGTACGGATGCGCGACTCGGTTGAGCCGAGAGTGATCAACACGTAAGACGCCACAAGGAGGATTTCGAAGCCGACGTAGAGGTTGAACAGGTCGCCTGCGATGAAGGCGGTGAAGATACCAGCGGCGAGAATCAGATACGACGGGTGGAAGATCGACACTGGAGTGTCATCGTCGTTGTCTGCTGCGCCTTGACCTACCGAGAACAGCAACACCGCGAGCAATACGATGCTCGACACCATGACCAGCAGCGCCGCAAGACGGTCGACGTAGAGCACGATGCCGAAAGGAATCGGCCAGCCGCCAACCGATACAGCGATGGCGTTGTTGCTCGAATCCACTGTCGCCAGCAGCACCGCGGCAATGGCCGTGACAAAGGTCAACGTCGTGACCGAAACGACGATCTGCGCGCGGCGGTGTCGGCCGGCGATCAGAGCCAGTGCCGCGCCCAGCAATGGCAAGGTGACCAGTAGCGGCACGAGTTGCGGCGAAATCGTCAAAAAGAACTGGTTCATCGCTCACCACCCGAAGCAGACTCGTCGTCGCGCGGTCGGTCGACACCGGCGTCGTCGTTGAGTCGCGAGTAGTCCTTGGTGCCGAGCACCCTGATCGGGGAGGTGTCTAGCCCGACAAAGTCGGAGCGAGCTCCCTCGTCGTCGTCTTCGATCTCGGTCTCGACATCAATCGCTTCATCGACATCGCTGGTGCCGCGGCGCACGGCAATATCTGCTTCATCGTCGGTGACGGTGTCTGCCTGACCTAGCTGCCACGAGCGGTAGATCAGGGCGAGCAGGAAAGCGGAAATGGCAAACGTGATCACGATGGCAGTCAATGTCAGCGCCTGGGGGAGCGGATCCGACATGTCTTCGACTTCGGCGGATCCGTAAAAGGCAGCTTCACCCGGCTGGCCCATCACGATGAGGAGCAGGAGGTTCGCTGCATTGCCCAACAGCAAGAAACCGATCAGCACGCGCGTAAGGCTGCGTTCAAGCATGGCGTAGACGCCGCAAGCAAAGAGCACCGCCATGATGATGATCAATACGAGTGACACGCTCATCGGATGTTCACCTCGCGCGTCGTCGTGCCAGCAGCATCCATCGATTGGCGATCAACCTCGGCGCCCAAGCTGCGCAAGACGTCGAGTACCAGACCAATGACGACGAGATAGACGCCGATGTCAAAAATGGTGGAGGTGACGAATTCGATGTGTCCGAGCACGGGGATCTCGGCCTCGAACACCGCGCTCGTCAACGGGGCCGCGCCCCAGAAAAGCGGAACGATCGCACAGGCGACGGCAATGCTCATTCCAACACCCAGCAGACGCCCCGCATCGGTGGGCGCCGCCGCGCCGAGCTCATAGCGGCCACCCGCCACGTACCGCATCACGAGGGCCATGCCAGCGACCAACCCACCCGCAAAGCCGCCGCCAGGAAGGTTGTGCCCGGCGAACAAGAGGTACAGCGACACCAGGATGATCGTGTGAAACAGCACCCGGACAATGACTTCGAGCAGAATCGACCGGTTCTCAGGCCGGATCTTCTGCCCGCCAACCAACCACGCGGTGCGTGTGCTGCCGCCCCCAGCGGTGCGCGGCTGCATTCCATCGGGTGTCTCGACGAGCGGTGTGCGGCTGCGCCCGAATCTGTCGGGAATCGACTGCACCTGCGAAAGAGTGTCGGAGCGGTGCGTCACGAAGACCAGGGATGCGACACCGGTTGCAGCGAGAATGAGCACCGACAGCTCGCCCATCGTGTCCCAACCACGAATGTCGACCAGTGCGACATTCACCACATTCTTGCCGTGCCCGAGCGTGTAGGCGAGTTCAGGAAACTGCTCAGAGATCGGCGGCGTATTTCGTGCCGCGGTGGCGACGATGGCCACAATCGCCATTGTGATGCCCACGGCGGCACCAAGCAGCGCACGAAACAGCGGCGCGACAGACTGGTTGTGATCACCGAGTCGCGAGGGAATGCGCCTGAGCACCAGTGCGAATGCCACGAGCGTGACGGTCTCGACCAGAATCTGAGTGAGTGCGAGGTCGGGTGCTCCGCTGCTTGCGAACAGCAGCACCATTCCGAGTCCGGTCACCGAGACCAGCACCACACCCGTGTAGCGCTTGCGGGCTCGCACCGCGATGATGCCAGCGATGATCATGATCGGCGCAACGAGCAGTTGCATCGGTGTCTGGTACAGATCAAGCTCTGACTGCCAGTCCGAGCCCGCCAGTAGCGCTGTTCCTTCAGCAGCGACGAGCACCACGAAGATGGTGCCGACGTACACCGGCAGCGAACCGCGCTGGGTAAGGCTGGTGGTCACGACTGACAAGCGCGCAATGCCGCGCAGCGTGAGGTTGTACACGTCGCTCGCGGTGAAGGGGAGCACACGTGTGGTGAGATCACGCTTCGCCGTGATCCAGAATGCTAGGCCGCCCAGAACGAGAGTGCCAAGCGAAATCCATAACGCCGCCTCAAACCCGTGCCACAGCGCCAGGTGAGCGACCTCCTCCGGGGCCGCGATGCCGGGCGACGACAACGGAGACTGGTCAGCGTAGCCTGCCAGCGGTGCGTCAAGAGCCGCAGCGAACAGACCCCCCAGGATAGTGAGCGTCGACAGAATCAGCGGCGCGCTCACGAAGCCGATTGACGTCTTAGGCCAAGTGGTGGCTGGAGCCGGATCGCCGTCGACACCTGGTTTGGTCCAGAATGCGCCCCACAGAAACCTGATGCCGTATCCCGCGGTCAGCACTGCACCGGCGGCAATTCCCACGAGGGCGATGATCCCCCACACCTCGCCCTGCACGGCTTCGTCGAGCAGGGCAGTAAGCGTTGCTTCTTTCGCCACGAAACCGATTGTGGGAATGACTCCGGCCATCGAAGCGATTGAGACGAAGGCCGCGGTCGCGAGCAGAGGAGCTTGTCGTCCGATACCCGACAGTTCACCGATATCTCGGGTTCCGACCTGTCGATCGATCACACCAACGATGAGGAACAGCGCAGATTTGAACAGTGCGTGGCCCAGCAGCAAAGTGATCCCCGCGAGCGCGGCGTCACGCGTGCCATAGCCAAGCGCAACGGCAAGCATGCCGAGCTGGCTGACCGTGCCGAAGGCGAGGATTCTTTTGAGGTCACTTTCGCGCAGTGCTTGAAAGCCGCCCAGCAGCATCGTGAAGACGCCAAGCGTGATCACGATGGGTCGCCACACGGGGGTGAAGGCGAACACGGGCGCCAGAAGAGCGATCAGATAGATGCCGGCCTTCACCATGGCGGCGGCATGCAAGTACGCGCTGACGGGTGTCGGCGCCGCCATTGCGCCGGGAAGCCAGAAGTGGAACGGGAAGATTGCCGACTTGCTCAACGCTCCCACGAGTAGGAGCACAAGCGCGGTGTTGACAACCGCTCCCGTCGGCGCCTCCGCAAGAATCAGCGAGATGCTCGAGGTACCTGACTCGACCACCATCAACACCACGCCGATGAGCATGACAAGCCCGCCAAGGGTGGTGACGAGCAACGCTTGAAGGGCCGCTCGTCTGCTTGCCGCTCTGCGGTGGTAATAGCCGATGAGTAGGTACGACAACACGCTAGTGATCTCCCAGAACATCACCAGCACAACGAGGTCGTCGGTCAGCACAAGCCCGTACATCGCGCCTGCAAAAGCAAGCAACACCGCCGAGAACTGTCCCAGCCCCTCGGCGTTGTCATCGAAGTACCAGCGGCAATAGATCATTACGAGCGCGCCAACACCGGTGACGACGAGGGTCATCAGCCACGACAGGGTGTCCATGCGCATGGACAGCGCGATATCGAGGCTGGGTATCCACGCGTAGGACTCGAACGGCACGCCGCCGGCGACGACTGTCGGAGTCATCATCAGTGCTTGCGCGAAAGCGATGAGCGGAAGCACTGCCGCTACCAGGAACGCACGTGAACCGAGGCGAGCCGCCAACCATGGCAGCAGCATCGGCATGACAGCAAACGCGCCAAGCAGGAGGAGCATGAAGCTTCCTCCTCGTGGTCGTCGACCGCGGCGAAGCCTCGGTGCTGGCGATCAGGGTGTCAGAATCAGTCTACCCGTGCGGCAAGCAAGTCCGGTGCCGCAGCCGTTGTATTCCCCTCGCGGAATTCGCAGGTGAAGTTGACACTCGCGGCGGGGTCGCCCTCGAGCATGGCGGTGACAGCACGCCCTGCAGCCCGGCCCTTTTCCGTGGCTGGCTGCACCAACGTGGTCAACTCGAATGGCGCGAGACCGTCGACGACGATGCCGTCGAAGCCTGTCACGCTGACGTCCTCAGGCACGCGCAGCCCAGCTTCCTGCGCTGCGCGAATAACTCCGGCCGCAAGCAGATCGCTCTGCGCGATCACGGCGGTGGGTCGGGGTATCGCGCCCGAGAAGATGGCGCGACCGGCGATCAATCCCTCGTCGATGAAGCTTCCGGCGGCGGCGAAGACCGGTGCGTCTGAGAAGACATCGCGGGCGCCAACCAGCCGGTCCCGAGTGACATCGATGCGAATCTCAGTCGCATCATCAAGCCACGCTCCCTTCCATCCCGAACGCACCGGCAACGCGGCGATGGCTACTCGTCGGTGACCGAGTGATCTGAGATGGCTAGCTGCTTGGCGCTGCGCTTCTCGGTTGTCGAGCCCGATCCGAGGAACGCCAGCACCGGCATCGCCCTCGATGACCACCACGGGAATGCCACGGGCCTTCACCACATCCAGGGATTCACGGAGATTGCCGCTGCAACCAATCAACACGGCCGCATCCACTGGCGCGGTAGTGAGAGTAGCCGCGCGATGCGCGTCTGCGTGCGGAGCGTCGCGAAGCAAGAGCAAGCCAGCCCCGAGCGCAGCAACGCCGTCAGCCAGCCCGTCCATCATCAGCGTCTGCACCGGGTCGAGAAAAACTGCCCCAAGATGCTCTTCAAACACCACACCGACGATTCCCGAGCGGCCACTGCGCAAAGAAGCAGCGCGCGGGTCTGGACCGGTATATCCCAGGGCCTCGGCCGCCTGAGTCACTCTCACGCGGGTGGACTCAGACACCGGTGCTTTGCCGCTGAACACCACAGATGCCGTCGACGGCGAGACGCCTGCCTCGCGCGCGACGTCAGAGATGGTCGCCCGACGCGTGCTCATATCGCTTCGATCATAGACGGAGCCAGTCGCGGGGTCGAATCGATTCGAATGTGGACAATCGAGTCGCTAATGTTGCGACCATGGAACTCGCCCTTACCCGCTCCGAGCTCGTGCGCTGGCGCACCGCCATTTTTGCGATCTTTCTGGCAAGTGGGCTCAGCATCGCCACGTGGGCGTCTCGCGTCCCCGCGATCAAGGCGACCCTGGACGTCGACAACACCCAGATCGGCTTGATGCTGTTGGGGGCTGGCGTCACGTCCATCATCGGCCTCTCGCTTGCGACGCCTGTGCTGGCACGGTTCGGGGCCCGCAAGGGAATGTTGGTCGCGATTATCACCTTCGCCACTGGCGTTGCTGTCATCGGCATTGGCACCGATCTGCTCGGTTCATACATCGTCGTCATTGCAGGCTTGGCGCTATTCGGGCTCGGTAACGGAGCGGTCGACGTGATGATGAACGTCGAAGGCGCCGCGATCGAAAAGCACACCGGCAAGACGATCCTCCCGCTGTTTCACGGGTTTTTCAGCTTTGGCACGGTAATCGGCGCAGGAATCGGGGCATTGGCCGCCGCGTGGCAGGTCAACGTCTTGCTGCACACCCTCTTCGTGACCACGATCATCATCCTCATCGCAGTGGTCTCCTACGCGAATGTGCCGGTGCGTGAGATTACGGGTGACACTGCCGCCGTGCACGACAAACCTCACTGGCGCGCACGCGTGCACACCGCAATGGAGGCGTGGCGTGAGCCACGCACCTACGCGCTGGGCATCATCATCCTCGGCATGGCATTCGCCGAGGGTGGCGCCAACGACTGGCTTGCTCTCGGAATGGTCGACGGACACAACGCCACCCCGGCGCTGGGTGCGCTGGGGTTGGCAGTCTTCTCTGTCAGCATGACCGTCGTTCGCGTATTCGGTGGACCACTGGTGGATCGGTTCGGCCGCGTCACCACATTGCGAGTACTGAGCGGCCTGGCAGCGGCCGGTCTGCTGTTGTTCATCCTCGCCCCCACTCTGCCACTCGTGTTCGTCGGAGCGGCCCTATGGGGCGCTGGCACGTCGCTCGGTTTTCCGCTGGGCATGTCGGCCGCCGCGGACGATCCCGCCAGGGCCGCCGCTCGAGTCAGCGCCGCGGCGACGATTGGCTATGTGGCTTTCCTGTGCGGCCCACCGATTCTCGGCTTCATCAGCGAGCAAGTTGGCCTGTTGAACACGCTGTACATCCTCGTGGCATTGACCATCGCCTCGGGTCTGGCCTCGTCTGCCGCGAAGCCCATTGCCGGCTCAAAGGTTGGCGCGGGCCACGAGCACTGACCCGACTAGGCTCGTCGAGTGCGCCTCGTTATTGCTCGTTGTTCTGTCGACTACACCGGACGGTTGACGGCCCATCTGCCGTTGGCCACGCGCTTGCTCGTTCATAAGAGCGACGGGAGCCTGCTGGTTCACAGCGACTCGCTGAGCTACAAGCCTTTGAACTGGATGAGCCCGCCATGCCGCCTCGAGGTCGAGGAGCCCGATGAGGAGTCTGCGTCAGTCGGAGTCATCGAATACTGGCGCGTAACTCACGCCAAGACCGGCGACTCGCTGCTAGTGCGCATCTATGAAGTGCTCCATGACTCCAACCACGAGCTCGGCGTTGATCCTGGCCTGCAGAAACACGGGGTTGAGGCTGATCTGCAACGCCTGCTTGCTGAGCAGGTGGAGGTGATTGGCGATGGGCTGACCCTGGTTCGGCGCGAGTTTCCTACCGCAATTGGTCCGGTCGACCTGCTGCTTCGCAATCCCGAGGGCGGCACCATTGCCGTGGAGGTAAAGCGGCGCGGCGATATCGACGGTGTCGAGCAACTCACCCGCTATCTCGAATTACTCGGACGCGACCCCCATCTGGCACCGGTAGCCGGGGTTTTTGCCGCTCAAGAGATCAAACCGCAGGCGAAAATACTCGCGACAGACCGCGGCATCCGTTGCGTCACGCTCGACTATGACGGCATGAAAGGCACCGAGTCTGGGGCACCGCGCCTGTTCTGATGCTTTCGAACGATAGCGTTGTCGCGTGACAACTCGCTCTCGCTGGACATGCATTCTCTGGGACGTCGACGGAACGATCGTGGATGCCTCTGACGGCATCCTTCGGCGTCTTACCGTGACGCTTGAGCATTTCGGAAAGCGAGCGCCGACTCGCGCCGAGCTCGTGCACTGGATCGGACCGCCAATGTTCGAGTCCTTCCAGGCGAGCGCTGGCATGACTCCGGACGAAGCTGCTGAAGCAGTGGCGTACTACCGAGTGCACGGCAAAGCCGACGGTTACACTACGGGCGCAAAGCTCTTTCCGGGCATCGAGGAACTGATCCACGAGATTGCCGCTGCCGGGATTCCCCAGGCCACGGCGAGCTCGAAGCCTGAAATTCAAGTAGTGGCCCTCATGGAGCACTTCGGGCTATCACCCTCGCTCACGACGATGGCGGGGGCCAGCCCCGACGAAAAAACGCTGAGCGCAAAGGCAGACATCGTCGCTGAAGCGCTTCGGCGACTGCGCGTTGCGGGGGTCGACACCGACCAACCGGTGCTCATCGGCGACCGCCATCACGATGTCGAGGGTGGTGCTGAACACGGCGTGCCCGTTATCTTCGTGCGATGGGGATTCAGCTGGCCCCACGAGGCTGACGGGGCGATCGCAGCGGTCAATTCCGTAGACGAACTGCGCGAGCTGCTGTTGATCAACGACACCGATAGCTAAGGGGCGGGGCGCCAAATGGATGAGACCACCCCCGCAATTCTCGAGTGGGTTGTTCCTGCGGTCGTCGTCTTCGTCGCCACCGCGATTGTGATTGCCGTGGCCATTTGGGCAATAAAGCGGGCGCGTCGCTCGCCTCGTGCTCGCGCCGGAGCCGAGCAAGTGCGCGCACGCGCCGGCATCGCATTGGTGCGCCTAGACGATGCCGTCGACGATCTCGAGCTTGAAGTCGCTCTCTCAGGTGCGCTCTATGGCGGCCACGCCCCGACATCGCTGCGGCGGACGAGACTGAACGCCCAACGCGTTCGCGATGATGCCTTTGCTCAGTTCGAAACAGTCAGCGCAAAGTACGTTCACCCCGCTGAAATCAGACGAGTAGCCAACCGCATCGAGACCCAGGCCGAAACCGCACTTGCCGCAATCGAAAGCGCCCGCGCTGAGCATGCCGAGTGGATGGCAGCGAACGTGTCGGCATCTGACCAGACCGAAGCCGCCGAGCAGCGGCTGTGCGAGCTTCGTGAATCGATGGGCGACCCAGACGCGCTCGTATCTTCGATGGCCGCGCGCTACGACGACGACGAGTGGAAGCCAGCGGCCCGCGCTGCCCGCGGAGCCCTTGCCGCCGTCGCCGAAGCCGAGCGGCACCTCACCGCGGCGATCGAATTAGCAGCGGACCCTTCACGCACTGCGTTGCCAGAACTTGCCGCCGCAGAACGCAGCCTTCGCAGCGCTCAAGTCGATGCCCGAGCACTCGAAGAGTCGCACCGCCTCGCGGCACAGGCGTCAGCTGCACTCAGTGATGAACTCGCCGCGGCGCGCACCGCCGTGCGCCAAGCGATCGTGGTGCGTGAGCATCTCGGTGCCGAAGCAGGCGAACGCTTGGGCAGCGAGATTCGGGCGTGCGACGCCGAGCTGAACAAGATCGAGGTGGATGCTGCCCGTCGCCCCACCCAAGCGGTGAACCAGATCGCGCGAGTACGCGATCGCCTCGATTTGGCAGTGGGTGATGCCAACACTGCTCAGCAGCGCATTCGAGGTGCGCGCACCGCTCTGCCGGGCACTCTGGCTGCCGCGCGCATTGCTATCGCGCACGCTGAAACATCCCTCGGTCATTCGTCTACGAGCGCAGACGCACGGTCTCGCTTGATTGTGGCTCAAGCAGCGCTGGCTGACGCGCGTCAGGTGAGCGATCCGGTCGCCGCTCTCGATGCCGCACGGCGAGCGCGGTTGCACGCCGAAGACGCGAGCGCCCTAGCTGAATACGACTCCGATCAGCAAAGAAAGAAGATGCCATGACAGGTACCACGGCAGTACCCGACGAGGTGGCGCCGCGTCAGCGGCCCGGCTTTGTCGCGTTCGTCGCGCACATTCCGGCAACGATCTCGCTTATCGGCGTAATCCTCGTGGCCGGCGTCGTCTGGGGCGGTCTTTTCTCGCCATTCGAGCAAAGCCCGACGTTCGAGATCGTTGCCTATGGCCTCCCTGCCCTCGAGGCTGGCCGCTGGTGGACCCCGGTCACCGGAACCTTCTTTGTAGTGCTGCCCTGGGTGTACATTCCGACGATCCTCAGCTTTGCGGGAATGGCTTACCTCGAATGGCGTCGTGGCTGGCGTGTAGCGCTGGCATACTTCACCATCGGACAGCTGTTTGCGGTACTAGCCTCGTCTCTGCTCTTCCTGGTGCTCGCGCGACTGCCATGGAACTGGGCGATCACCGAAGCGGCGGCCCTGGATGTCGGGGCCTCCGGCGGAACGATGGCCTGCTTGGCGGCCGCAATCGGGTTGCTGAGACAGCCCTGGCGAGTGCGCGCGTGGCTTGTGCTGCTGGTGTTCGTGGGAATTGCGGTTCTGTACTGGGGAGAACTTGCCGATATCGAGCATCTGCTTGCCGTTGTGCTCGTGCTCTCGGTCGACCGGTCGCTCCAAGTTCGTCGCACCACTGTGCGCGAACAGCGTCTGCTCGCTGTGGTCGGAATCACCTTTCTCGTGGCACTCGAGATCATCACGCTGTTGGTGCCCACCGATGGCATGTTCGGACCCACAGAACCCACCGACGGTGGGTTCTTCGATGTTGCGATCGACCTTGTTGTACTCATCCTCATTGCTCGCGGACTACTGCGAGGACGCCGCTGGGCTTGGGTTGTCAGTCTCATCCTTGCGATCATCAACCTGCTCTCGGGCATCGTCGTGGTGATCTTCGTCGTGCTGGTGTCGGAGTCGGTCGTCGAAGGAATTCTCGACAGCGAAACCGAACTTGCTGTGGCAAGTTCGGTGCTGTGGACGGCGTTTGCCATCTACCTCGTACGAGTCGGCGGAGCATTCCGCTCACGACGCAAGTCTCCGCTGGGTGATCAACCGGCGCCCGCGCTGTCGGAGGTGAAAGCGGCGCTTCACGCGCACGGTGGCGGCACGCTCTCGTGGATGAGCACGTGGGACGGCAACGAATATGCGCGAGTGGGCGACAGCATCCTGACCTACCAAAGGCGCAACGGTGTCGCCCTGGTTCTCGCTGATCCGATCGGGCCGGCCGAGTCTCGAAACAAGGCAGTGACTGATTTCATCAGCATGGCCGAGCAGGCCGGCCTCGTGCCGTGTTTCTTCAGTTCAGACGAGGAAACCAAGAACGCCGTGCCCTCAACCTGGCGCAACATCGTCGTTGCCGATGACACCATCGTCGATCTCGAAGGACTCGCCTTCACCGGAAAGCGGTGGAGTTCAGTGCGCACGTCGCTCAACCGCGCGGGGCGCGAGGATATGACATTTCGAATGACAACCCTGAGCGAAGAGACGTGGGGCGTTCGTCAACAATTACGCGCGATATCTGAGATGTGGGTCGGTGACAAGGGCCTTCCTGAGATGGGTTTCACCCTCGGCACACTCGACGAGGCAGCCGACCCCGAGGTGCGCCTAGCCCTCGCGCTGACACCCGAGGGAGATGTTGACGGATTCCTCTCTTGGTTGCCGGTGTACGGGCCCGATGGTGAGGCGCACGGCTGGACACTCGATCTGATGCGGCGGCGCGAAGGTGGTTTTGCCCCGGTGATGGAGTTTCTCATCGGCTCTTCCGCGAAGCTCTTCTCTGAAGAGGGGGCCCAGATCATGTCGCTGTCGGGAGCACCGCTCGCCCATGACTACCCGGCAGATGCAGGGATGATTGCCGCGCTGAGCCAAAAGCTCGCCGACGCTCTCGAACCGGTCTATGGCTTCGCATCGTTGCACCGCTTCAAGCAGAAGTTCCACCCCCGCTACGAAACGATGTATCTGCTCTTCCGCGACGAAGCCGACCTCACCCGTGTCGGCGGCGCCCTCACCCGTGCGTTCTTGCCTGACGCCACGCTGCGGCAGTTCGCTGGCGCCGGCCTCGATCTCGTGCGAGGCGACAAGAGCTAGCTAGCTAGCCGCTGGCGACAGCGGGAAACAACAAAGCCGCAGGTCTTCCCGAAGGGTTGGCACTGCGGCTTTGTTGAGTGCGTGGACATTGTCCGCGCAGCGAGAATCAGAGGGGGCGGATGTCTTCCGCCTGAAGGCCCTTCGGGCCCTGCGCGATTTCAAACTCGACGCGCTGGTTCTCTTCGAGCGAGCGGTATCCACTCGCGGTGATCGCTGTGTAGTGGGCGAAGACGTCTGCGCCGCCTTCATCCGGAGCGATGAAGCCGAAGCCCTTCTCCGAGTTGAACCACTTGACGGTACCCTGCGTGCTCATTACTTGCCGTTCTTTGGTGTGTCAGCGCCCCGTGCGCCAATCACTTCCACGCTATATAACTGACGCCGCGATCGCGAGGAAATTACTCGTTGTGACCCAAATGTTGCACAGCCGTACTACTAGCGTGCGATCAAACGCCTTAACCATCGGACGTCCGGGCTGAGCGAGCTCGAAGCCCGGACGTCGACGGATCCCCCCGGATAGGTCACGCCAGGCGTGACACCCACATCGTACCGAGGTATTGGCATCCAAACCAGTGACCAGGGGCCAAATCGACCGCAACTCGACAAGCCAAAGGATCGCGGCATGGCGCGAAATCCACAGCCAGCCCACCCCACGACGAGCACAAAAAAGTCCTGAGCGGTGACTCGTTCTCAAACGATGTCGCAACTCAGGACGATCTGTGCGCGAGGGGGGACTTGAACCCCCACGCCCTTGCGGGCACTGGCACCTGAAGCCAGCGCGTCTACCTATTCCGCCACCCGCGCATATTGACGGGGCCTAAGAGACCCTTGAACTCAACTTGCCGAGGATATCACGCCTCCTGCACTAGCCTCGAACCGGTGGGGTATGCGCCCGGCCACATAAGAGGCTTCTTCGCCGACTCAGACTCTGCAACTAGCATGTTACAACCGCACCCCCCGTCCGAGGAGCTCCGTGGGACTACTTGACAGTTTCGAGAAAGGTCTTGAGCGCGCCGTAAACAGCGCGTTCGCGAAGACCTTCCGCAGCGGCATTCAGCCCGTCGAAATCGCCTCTGCACTGCGCAGCGAGCTCGATAAGAAGGCTGCCGTCGTCTCTCGCGACCGCATCCTGGCTCCGAACGCTTTTACCGTGAGGCTCTCGCCCACCGATGATGCGAACATGGCGTCACTTGGCAACGCCCTCAACGACGAACTGCTCACCCTGGTGAACAAGCACGCGACATCGCAGGGGTATTCGTTCGCAGGCGGCGTCAGTATCACCCTGACGGGTGATGAGCAGGTTGCAACCGGCACGCTGCGAGTGGATTCTTCTACTGCCCAAGGTGGCGCAGTGGCGTGGCGTGGCGTGGTCGATGTTGAAGGCGAACGGCATCCACTGGTCAAGGCCCGAACCGTGATCGGGCGAGGCAGCGACGCAGACATCACGATCTCCGACGCTGGAACCAGCCGCAAGCACGTCGAAATTCTCTGGGACGGGGAGCGCGCGATGGTCCGCGACCTCAACTCGACCAATGGCACAATGCTCGACGGCCGTAAGATCACAGATGCTGCGTTGCCGCCTGACTCCACAGTGACAATCGGTCGTACCGCGATCGTCTTTCGCGTGGTGGCACACTCCTCCCCTCCGAAACCAAAGCTCTCAGCCGACGACGCAACTCGCGCCTACAACCTTCGAGATGGTGGTCCCCTCGCATGAGTGAACTCACTCTGCTGCTGCTGCGCATCGGATTTCTGGTGTTGCTGTGGGCTTTCGTGTTCGCGGTCGTCTACTCGCTTCGCGCGGATTTGTTCGGCGTAAAGGTGCGGCGGATGCCAGACGCCGCACCTGCCGCATCTCCGGATCCGCAAAAATCAGCTCCTTCCAACAAAACCGCTCCCGTCGCACCACCAGCGGCTACACCGCCTTCAAAGGCTGGCCCGGCAACGACCACATCCGTAGAGCGCATCGTCATCACCAGCGGACCCAAGGCGGGTTTGGAGTTGCCGCTAGGTCGTGAGCCTCTCACCATTGGGCGCTCCAGCGAATCTGGCCTTGTGATCCGCGATGACTACACGTCGAGCCATCACGCCCGTCTGGTGCTGTGGGGCGAACAGTGGATGCTGCAAGATCTCGATTCGACGAACGGGTCGTGGCACAACGGAACTCGGGTAACGACGCCCGTGCCGGTGATCGTGGGGGCCCCGATCAAGGTTGGCGCGACTACTTTCGAGTTGAGAAAGTAGCGGGGCGGGCCCACCCATATGGTCTTTCAAGGCTCTAGCACCGCCATCTCGCACACCGGGAAGGTGCGCTCGAACAACCAGGACTCCGGCTATGCCGGCTCGAATCTGTTCGTGGTTGCCGACGGCATGGGCGGTCACGCAGGCGGCGATGTGGCATCAAGCCTCGCCGTGTCGCGGCTTCAGCAGCTCGACGAGCCCTTCGAGACGACGACGGCCGCCGAACGCGCGCTACAAGACGCAATTACCGAATCAGCAACCGATCTGATCGACACTGTGCACGTGCGCCCCGAACTGGCTGGCATGGGAACGACGGTGAGCGCACTGCTCATGGTCGACGAATACGCAGTCATCGCTCACATCGGCGACTCGCGTATCTATTTGTTTCGGGACGGCAATCTCACCCAGATCACCACGGACCACACCTTCGTGCAGCGGCTGGTCGACTCTGGACGCATCACTCCCGAAGAGGCGCGCTATCACCCCCGCCGATCCGTGCTCATGCGCGTGCTTGGCGACATGGATCCGAATCCCGAGCTCGACACCTTCATCATGCCGACTCAGCCGGGTGATCGATGGTTGCTGTGTTCAGACGGGCTCACCGGTGTCGTCGACGATCCTCATACGAGCAAGACGCTCGCGCTGGGGCTCGCGCCCGGACGCACCGCCGATAATCTGCTCAAGCAGGCCCTCGACGGCGGCGCTCCAGACAACGTCACGATCGTAATCGTCGACGTCGGCGGGCAGCATCCACTGTTCTCAGGCACACCCACCATCGTGGGATCCGCTTCGAACCCGACCGGCATCGAGGTTCCCGCAGCCAGGCCAAGTCGCACCAGCTGGTTCCACCCGAATCGCCAGGCCGCCAACGAACCCACTCACTTCGAACCCGCGCCCGAATTTCTCGAAGAACTCATCGAGGAAGACAAACGCCGTAATCGCCGGCGGCGTATCGGCTGGATCGTGGGTGTGATTCTCGTGATCGGCATGATCGGCACTGCCCTCTGGTTCAGCTACGAATGGACCCAGACTCGGTACTTCGTGGGCGCAGACGAAGATTCCGTGGTGATCTTCCAAGGGGTGCAACAAAACATCGGTCCGATTTCGTTGTCGACCCCGTACGAAGACACGGAGATTCCGTTGGATTCGCTCTCCGACTTTGCATTGGCAACTGTTGAGCAGACCATTTCAGCGAGTTCTCTCACAGACGCACGCCGTATCGTCACTTCAATCAGCGAGATCGCGGGAGGCGGCGAATGAGTAACATCACCAAACCCGCTGGCGACGTCTCCACTGACACGGCAGTCATCCGCGCCCTTCGCAGCATCCGCGCACCTCAGACACAACGCAATCGCGAACTAGGACTGCTTCTCTTTGTCTTCGTGATCAACGGTGCCGCCGTCGCTCTGGTGCAACTCGGTGCCACAGATGCCATCGACTGGACCTTCCTGATCTACTGCGGCTCGCTCACGGCGATCGTGTTGGCTCTGCACATCCTGCTGCGCCTGCGCGCCCGCGACGCGGATCCGTTCGTTGTGCCAATTGCGACATTGCTCACGGGGCTCGGCATCGCTGAGATCTATCGCCTCGACATCTATTGGGACCGACACGGGTGGGATTCGTTCTCTACCCGTCAGCTCGTTTGGGCGGGAATCGCGCTCGGTTGCGCGCTCGTCGTGGCTTTTGCGTTGCGCAACTATCGTGTTCTCTTTCGCTATACGTACATCTTCGGCTTCGTGGGAATCGCGTTGCTCCTACTGCCGTTCATCCCTTTCCTCACCACAAATGCCAACGCAAATGTGTGGATATCGGTCGGTGTCTTCTCATTTCAGCCAGGCGAGCTCGCGAAGATCGCGTTAGCGATCTTCTTCGCCGGGTATCTCGTGCGGACCCGCGAGAGCCTCACCTCAGTGGGAACTAAGTTCCTCGGACTCACGTGGCCGCGGGCCCGCGAGCTCGGCCCTCTGATGGTGGTCTGGTTGATTTCGCTCGGCATCATCGTGCTGCAACGCGACCTCGGCACCGGGGTGCTCATCTTCGGCATGTTCGTTGCCATGCTTTACGTCGCGACCGGCAAGACCAGCTGGGTGCTGATGGGCCTTGTGCTCGTCGCCGCAGCAGCCTTCGTCGCAACGCAGCTACTGCCCTATGTGCGCAGTCGGTTTGAGAACTGGATTCACGCGTTCGATCCGGCCGTGATCGAAGCACCGGGCGGGAGCTATCAGCTGGTGCAGGGGATCTTTGGCATGGCCAACGGCGGACTGCTCGGCACAGGTCTGGGCCAGGGGCGCCCGTACCTCACACCGGTTGCCGAGAGCGACTACATCTTTCCCAGCCTCGGGGAGGAGCTTGGTTTGATCGGCGCGTTCGCGATCCTGTGCCTCTACATCATCTTCACGAGTCGAGGCATTCGCATCGGACTCGCAGGACAAGATGACTTCGGCAAGCTCCTCGCGACCGGGCTGTCGTTCACGATCGGCTTGCAGGTATTCATCATGGTGGGCGGCGTGACACGAGTGATTCCGTTGACGGGTCTGACGACGCCCTTCCTCGCGGCGGGCGGATCGTCGCTGGTTGCAAACTGGATCATCGTGGCCATCTTGCTGCGCATTTCAGATGCCGTACGTAGTCGACCTCGGGTGGTGATCGGCTAGATGACAAAAGAACTGCGCCGGGTGAGCTTGGTACTCCTTGCCATGGTGATCGCCCTTTTCGCCTCGACGAGTTGGATTCAGGTCATCGATGCCGACTCTCTCGCCGAGAATCCCGAGAACAAGCGCGCACTCTACGACTCGTACGAGGTGCAACGAGGTTCAATCATCGCGAGCGGCTCGGCGATCGCCTCTTCGGTCAGCACCGACGACGTATACAGCTGGCAGCGCGTGTACCCAGACGCAGAAATGTGGGCGAGTGTCACCGGCTGGATCAACCCGGTGCTGGGGTCTGCCACCGGCATCGAGCAGTCGATGAACCAGGTACTCAGCGGCACGGCAGGATCTCAGTTCTTTTCGCGAGTCGAACGCATCTTCACCGGTCAGCCGCCGCGCGGCTCCAACGTGGTGCTCACCCTGGATGCCACTGTGCAACAGGTTGCATACGAAGCTCTGGGCGACTTGGAAGGCGCCGTGATCGCGTTGAACCCCGAGACTGGCGCCGTGATCGCAATGGTCTCGAGTCCCTCGTTTGACACCAACCTGCTGGCGCTGCACGATGCAGATGCCACGAACGAGTACTACGACTCCCTCATCGCTGATCCGTCCAATCCGTTGTACAACCGCGCAATCGCTGGCGACCTCAACCCTCCCGGGTCCACCTTCAAGCTCGTGGTCGCATCAGCTGCGCTGTCATCGGGCGATTACACCCCCGAATCCACATTGCCCAATCCTTCGACCTACACCTTGCCGCAGTCCACCAGCGTGGTCTACAACGCAAGTCGGGGCACCTGCGGCGATGGCGACGAAGTGACCATCGCAGACGCCCTTCGCCTCAGTTGCAACATTCCCTTTGCTGAGCTCGCCGTCGAACTCGGCGATGACGTCATTCGCGAAGAGGCTGAGAAGTACGGCTTCAACTCCTCGGTCGAGATTCCGCTGGTTTCTACCCCGTCGGTGTATCCGCGAGCACTCGACGACGCTCAAACAGCGCTCACCGGATTCGGTCAAGGTCAGGTGACGGCGACTCCGATTCAAATGGCCATGGTCTCAGCAGGAATCGCGAACGAAGGTGTCGTGATGACGCCCAGGATGCTCTCACGCGTCATCGGGCCCGATCTCACCTCGCAAGAGACATTCGAAAGCACCGAGTTCGCTCAAGCATTGGAAGCTGATGTTGCAGAAGAAATGGTCGCGATGATGGTCGCGAATGTCAATGATGGCGCTGCGTCGGGTGCAAGAATAGACGGGGTCGAGGTGGGCGGTAAGACGGGAACGTCAGAGAATGGTGCGGATGATCCGTACACTCTGTGGTTCACCGGATTTGCTCCGGCTGACGACCCGCAGGTAGCCGTGGCCGTTGTCATCGAAGATGGTGGCGGGCAGGGACAAACGGGCAGCGGTAACTCCATCGCATCGCCCATCGCGAAGAAGGTCATGGAGGCGGTGCTAAGCAAATGAGACCAACGCAAGGTGTGACCTTCGGTGGCCGCTATGAGCTTGATTCCCGAATCGCGATTGGCGGTATGGGCGAGGTCTGGGAAGCAACCGATCATGTGATCGGGCGCACTGTCGCCATCAAGATCCTCAAAGACGAGTACATGGGCGACCCAGGCTTCCTTGAGCGCTTCCGCGCCGAGGCTCGTCACGCGGCGCTCGTCAACCACGAAGGCATCGCCAGTGTCTTTGACTACGGCGAAGAAGCGGGTAGCGCATTCTTGGTCATGGAACTCGTTCCTGGCGAAGCGCTGTCGACCATTCTTGAGCGTGAGGGCGCATTGTCGACTGACAAGACGCTCGACATTGTGGCGCAGACGGCGGCGGCCCTGCAGGCTGCCCACGCCGCAGGTCTCGTGCACCGTGATATCAAGCCCGGAAACCTTCTGATCACGCCAGACGGCCGAGTGAAGATCACTGACTTCGGCATTGCGCGAATTGCCGACCAGGTGCCGTTGACGGCTACCGGACAGGTCATGGGAACGGTGCAGTACCTGTCGCCTGAACAGGCGTCTGGACACCCCGCGTCCCCAGCTACCGACACCTATTCGCTGGGAATCGTCGCGTACGAGATCCTTGCGGGCAGACGCCCGTTCACGGGAGAATCGCAAGTCGCCATAGCCATGGCGCAGATCAACGAGCAGCCACCACCGCTTCCGGCCACGGTCGCGGAACCCGTGCAGAACCTCGTGATGGCGATGATCGCCAAGAAGCCCGAAGATCGTCCTGCGTCGTCGGCCGCAGTGGCCAACGGTGCGGCCGCACTCAGACGTGGCGATGTCGCAGCGGCCATCGTCGCGATTCCCGCAATCGCGGGGGGCCTCGACGACTCGACGAAGCTCTTGACTGCCTCGGGCCAGACCTCCGCTACCACACAGCTGCTATCCGCAACAGATCTTCCTGTCGATGCTGACGCCGAAGCAGAGAAGAAGAAGCGCAGCCCATGGACCTGGCCGCTCATCGCGCTGATCGTATTGCTCTTGCTGGTGCTTGGTGGCACGGTATGGGCACTTGTCGCTGGTGGCGGCGACGCTGAGCCAACGCCGTCAGCGAGCACGACGACGGCGACACCGACCCCCACTCAGAGCCAAACCCCGACCGCGACACCGACCCCCACCTCCGAAACGGTCGACGTCAATGCTCTCGGGCTCAACGGCATGAGTTGCGACGATGCCCGCACCACCGCACTCGATGCTGGTATCGAGACCGTGACGTGCACCGAAGGCAATGCCGCGACATCCGAAGATCAAGTCGACACCGTCTACTCCTTCGAACCCCAGGGCAATGTTCCGAAGGAACGTGAACTCGTTCTGACGTATTACGGCCCGCTGACAGCTATCGGCGCGCCCGGTGCGCCCACCATCGAGGTGGGCGGCTCAGCCGCTGGATCAGTGGAGGCCGGCGCCACCGTGCAGGTCAATTGGAGCGCGTTCACCTGCCCGTCTGGCACTGGCACGGTGAGCGCCTACAACCTCAAGGCCGTGAACGGCACGTTCTCGACCACCGGTGGGTCAGAAGCATCGTTCTCTCCGACCGATCGCCCAGTTGATCTCGTGGTTGCCAATCAAGCCGGGCAATCACTCTTCGTCACTTACACAGTGTCGTGCACCGGCAACGGAACGAGCCGTAATTCTGAGGCTTCCACCCAGGCTCAAGCTACGATCACCGCGCCAGCACCAGACCCAACGCCCACGCCTACACCGTGACCACCGAACCACGTGTGCTGTCGGGCCGCTACCGCATCGATGAAGTCATCGGTCGCGGCGGCATGGCGACGGTGTTCCGCGGCGAAGACCTGACCCTGGGCCGCGAGGTCGCAATCAAAATACTTGACCGCGACCTCGCGAGCGACAATGCGTTTCGCACACGTTTTCGGCTGGAAGCGCAAGCTGCGTCGCGCATGGCGCACCCCACCATCGTGCGTGTCTATGACGCGGGTGAAGATGCTGCCGTCGGTGATGACGGCGTAACCCGCCCGGTTCCGTACATTGTGATGGAACTCGTCAAGGGCAGGTTGCTCAAGGACATCATCGCGGCCGGACCGGTCCCCGTCGCTGACACAGTGCGTTACATCGATGGCATCCTCGAAGCTCTCGAATACTCCCACCGCGCCGGTGTGATCCACCGCGACATCAAGCCCGGCAATGTCATGGTCACTGAGGCCGGCGGCGTGAAAGTGATGGACTTCGGGATCGCTCGAGCCGTCTCAGACGGGTCGTCCACGGTTGCCGAAACGACAGCGATCATCGGCACAGCCTCGTACTTTTCTCCCGAACAGGCCAAGGGCGAACCGGTGGATGCACGCGCCGACGTCTACTCCACAGGCGTGGTGCTGTATGAGCTGCTCGTCGGCCGCCCGCCCTTCCGCGGCGAGACGCCGGTGGCGGTTGCTTACCAGCATGTGAGCGAAGCGCCGATCGCCCCCTCTGAAGTGAACGACACAGTGCCGCGATCGCTCGACGCTGTCGCTCTGCGAGCACTGGCAAAGGATCCTTATCAGCGCTACCAAGACGCCGCATCGTTCCGCGACGCCGTGGATGCCACGGTCGATGGGCGTTCGCCATCGAAGCGCCAGGTCAGCACTCTCACCAGCGAGCTCTACGGCCCCAACCCGCGTCAGGCAGCTGAGACTGCGCGCTCTCTTCGACAGCTGAGCACTGACACCACGATGACCCGCACCCAGGCGGGTCCGCCGGTGGCATGGATCTGGACCGGCGTCGGAATTCTTGCGGTGCTGCTCATTTCCATCGCCTTCTGGGTGTTCTCAATTCGCCCAGATGAAGCGCCGCCAACCTTGGCAAGCACCGTGCCCGATGTCACGGGCATGACGTACGAACGGGCAGACGAAACGTTGGCCGACGCTGAGCTGCTCGCTGTGCGTATCAACGAAGAGAATGCCCAAGTGGCTGAGGGCAACGTGATCCGTACTGACCCCGACGCAGGCGAAACGCTCGTGCCCGATTCGGAAGTACGTGTCTATGTGTCCGAGGGCAAAGAGACGGTCACCGTCCCTACGCTCGACGGTCTTGGTCAAGACGCCGCAACATCTGCGCTCGAGGGTGTGGGACTGGTATTGGGAATTGTCACTCAACGCAATGATCCTTCGTTGCCCGGTGGCACCGTGATTTCAGCCGACCAACCTGAGGGCGCCGTCGTCCCGATCGGCTCAACGGTGAACCTCGAAGTCGCCTCGGGTCGAGTCACCATCACCGACGTGACGGGCTACACGGTTGACGCAGCCACTCGCGATCTTGAAGCACTCGAGCTCGCAGTTCTCACGCAAGAAGACAACTCGTGCCCGTCATCCAACGCGGACCCGATCGTCGCCTCGCAGTCCTTGGCTCCGGGAGATGTGCCTATTCATTCCGAGATCACACTGGTGTACTGCACCGGCACGTAGCGAGCCTCAGCGGTGGGGTCGCAATGTCGCTCCGCGCGCCGCAGCATTCACGAAGCCGATCGACGCGAGCCAGTTACCCAACAACTGATACCCGCCTTGAGTGAGCACACTCTCAGGGTGAAATTGCACGCCCTGCAGGGGTGCGGTCATGTGCGCGATGCCCATGATGACCCCATCCTCGGTTCGACTGGTCACGACGAGTTCGTGCGGCAGCGATCGGGGCACGATGGCCAACGAGTGGTATCGCGTCGCAAGAAAAGGGTCGGGCAGTCCAGCGTAGAGCGGGTCGCCATCGTGGTGCACGATCGACGTCATGCCGTGCATGAGTTCGGGCGCGCGCTCGACGGTTGCGCCGAAGGCTTCTGCGATCGCCTGGTGGCCCAAACAGACACCAAGAAGCGGGATGCTGGCAGTTGCTGCTGCGTGCACGACGGCGATCGACGCTCCCGCGTCGATGGGAGCCCCGGGTCCCGGGGAGATAATGATGCCTCGGTACTGTGCGATCAGGTTTGCGGGATCGTCGACAGAATCTGCTTCCACGAGGGCGGTGTCGACGCCGAGTTCGTGAATATAGCCCACAAGAGTGTGAACAAAACTGTCGTGGTTGTCGACCACGAGAACTGACGCGAGGGGGGCCGAAGCGTCAGCCAACAGTGACTTCTTGCGGAACGATGAACGGACTCACCCACGGAAAGACGTAGAAGAAGAGCCCGTACACGACCGAGGCCGCCAGGATGAGCAAGAAGAAGACCCGCAACCACCAAGGGCCGGGCAGAACACGCCATAGCGCTGCGTACATCAGACGCCTTCCGTCAGTGAAGTGGGTGGCCCCTCAGAGCGTGGCGTAAACGACTCGAAGAGGCCGTAGCCGACGATCCTCTCTGCCAGCGAATACATCGGGCTGCAGCTCGTCATCGTGATGTAGTTGCCGCCGGCAGGAACATCGGGTGCTTGCGGCACGGGCAGCAACACTTCCACTTCGCTGGGCGTCACGTACTCAAGGGTGCGAAAGCGATAGGTGTACCAGCCTTCTTGCACCTCAACCACGATGGCGTCGCCGACGTGCAGATCTGCGATCGCATTGAAGGGTGCGCCGTAGGTGGTTCGGTGTGCGGCGACTGCGAAGTTTCCTTCTTCACCGGGCATCGACGTACCGGGGTAGTGACCGATGCCGATTGGATCGAGCGTTGTCTCTCGCGTCACTCCTCCAGCGATCGGCACGACGTAGTCATCACCGAACCGCGGAACGTACATGTTTGCGAAGATCTCACCGTCGGCAGGCTCAGCAAGAATGACCGGATCTGCCGTCGCGGGACCTGCGTCTCCGTCCTCGCTAGGGGTGGGTGTCGTCACGGGCGGTTCGTACTCCTGTGCCCATTGTTCTGACAGCTCCTGCCCCGCAGCATTGCGCTCGGCGCCATAGATGATGTCGCCGATCCACAATTGCCACGCTACGAACAGCAATGTCACTGCGCCAAGGGTGATCAGCAGCTCACCCACAATGCCCAAAAAGGTGGCCCGTGGGCGTTCTTTGGGCGTACGACGAGATCTATCGCGCAGGGCATTCGCACTGGCGTCCGTGTCCAACGAGACCGCTTCACTCACATGGAGATTCTAGGGGGGCAACACTGTGCTCTCCCTGGCAGTTAGACTGTGCCAATGGCAAGATCCGGCAAAGACGACGACTCGTTGATCGAGCGCGCAGAAGGCGAAGCGGCACCCAACCCAGTGTGGTTCAAGCCCATCATGCTTGGCCTGATGCTCTTGGGCCTCGTCTGGGTGCTTGTCTTCTACTTGAGCGGCTCGGTTGGTCCGATTCCCGATATTGGCGCGTGGAATCTCGTGATCGGCTTCGGGATCGCTTTTATCGGCTTCTTGATGACGACGCGCTGGCGCTAGCGCACACCACTCTTGAGCACTGAGCTGCCCGCCTAGGCGGAGCAGCTCTTTTGCGTGTTCAAAGCTGCCCGAGATCGGCGAATTACACTCGTGTGATTCATCCCCAGCTGTGGATGAATCTGTGGATAACTATCTAGCCGTAGAGGAACAGCGGCACGAAGAGCAGACCGACCAGCCCCGCGCCGACCGCGGCGAGCAACCAGATCTGGGTTCTGCGCTGGCTGGCCATTCGGGTGCGGGTGAAGATGAATGCGACGAGTAGGCCGGTGAGCAGGCCGCCGACATGCGCCTGCCACGAGACGTTGTAGCCGGGCAGAAACCCGATGACAAGGTTGATTCCGAGGATGATGGCGATGCTCATCACATTCGCGCCAAGATGACGCCCGATGATGAGCAAAGCACCAAAGAGGCCAAAGATCGCGCCAGAGGCTCCCACGACGGGCGTTCCGAATGACAGCAATGCGACCGCAACCGAACCGCCGAGCGTGCTCAGGAGGTAGAGCGTGACAAAACGTGCGCGTCCCAATATCGGCTCAAGGGTTCGTCCAATCATGAACAACGCCAGCATGTTCAAGCCGAGGTGCCACAGTCCTGAATGCACCAGGGCGACGGTGAACAGTCGCCAAGGTTCAAACGTTCCTGAGATTCCCGGATAGAGATACGGCGCCCAGAACAGCATCGCGGGCTCGTAGATGTTGGAGCCGAATCCAGGGATCAGCTGCAACAGAAACGACAGCGCCGTAATGCCGACGATCGCGTATGTCGCAAGCGGACGTGAGTCAGCGACGACCGAGCGAGATCGAGACCACCGGCGCTGCGCGGTGCGCTGCGCCGGTGTCTGGGCCTTCTGCTGATCGCGCAAGCACTCCGGGCACACCACACCAACCGCAGCAGGCGTCTGGCATTCCGCGCAGACGGTTCTCAGGCATCGTTGGCAGAGCACAAAGCTCTGGCGATCAGGGTGCCGGTAGCAGAAATTGTCGCGGTTGCGCTGGAACTCGTTCGTGCTCACGTTTTCGCTTGTGCGCCGGTGTTAAGCAGCGACGATGTCGATCGACTCGATGACCACCGGCTCCACCGGACGGTCGCCAGCACCCGTGCGTACCTCGCTGATCGCGTCGACTACAGCCTTTGAGGCATCGTCGGCTACTTCACCGAAAATCGAGTGCTTCCCCTGCAGCCACTCGGGGCCCCGACCACCCTGGCCGGGAACGGTGATGAAGAACTGCGAACCGTTGGTTCCTTCCGCCTGACCAGTGATGGCGTTGCGGCGAAGACCAGCGTTTGCCATCGCAAGCTTGTACGGATCCGTGAAGGTCAGCTCACCGTGAATCTCGTCATTGAAGTTGTATCCAGGGCCACCCACTCCCTGACCGAGAGGGTCGCCGCCCTGGATCATGAAACCCGGAATGATGCGGTGGAAGACGACGCCGTTGTAGAGCGCTCCTTCACCTGGCTTTCCAGTGGCGGGATCAGTCCAAGAACCTGTTCCATCGGCGAGACCGATGAAGTTCTGGACGGTGCGAGGTGCATGGTCACCGAAGAGGTTGACAACAATGTCGCCGTGATTGGTGTGGAACGTTGCGACAGCAGTGTGAATCGTCATTGTGCCATTCTCTCAGAGTTCGCGTCACGCTCTGCCGATAGGCTGACGATCTGGCAAGATAGGGAGACAGACATCCCCAAGACAGGGAGGGCATTGTGAGCCTCAGCCGTAAGCGCACGAAGGAACTCAAGAAGCTTCAGTCACAGGCGAACAACCTGTGGGAGTCGCAGCAGACGTTGGTGGGTGAAGCCGCTGACATTGCACGCGAAGCAAGTCGTCAGCTCAATCACTATCGTCGCGAGCAGGTTGCACCGCAGGTGCAGGCCGGCTACGCGAAGAGCGTCGACTATTCAAAGCAACTCTTGTCCGATCGCGTTGTTCCCGCGGCCGGCGCCGTTGTGGGCTCCGCCCTTTCGGTATGGGATGCTGCCAACGACACTCGGTTGCGACTCGCCGACGGTAAGGGTCTCGGAAAGGTCGACTCGGCGGCATACGCCAAGAAGGCCGACAAGTACTCGAAGGACGCCACCAAGAAGCTGGCCGCAAAGCTGGCTCTTTTGGAGCCCGAGAAGAAGCGCATGGGTGTGGGCGGCACGATCGCCGTCATCCTCGGTGTCGCCGCCGCGCTGGGCGTGCTCTACGCAGCCTGGCAGACGCTGCGTGCCGACGACGAGCTTTGGGTTGCAGACGACCCGCTGCGCGCACCCGACGCCTGAAAACATGTCGCCGTTTGAGCGCACCTCTGCGCTTGAGCGCGTATTCGCTGCCGCGGCCGCTCACAATCTCGAGATTGAGATTCGTGAGCGCCCGGCGGCGAATAGTCTTTTGGAGGCCGCTGAGTTGCTCGGTATGCACCCGTCTCGCATTGTCAAGACGCTAGTGGTCAAGCGCAGCAACGACACGTACTTGTTTGCGCTCGTGCCCGGGGATCGATCGATCTCTTGGCCGAAGTTGCGCACTGTGGTGGGTGTCAACAAGCTACAAATGCCACACGCGAGTCTGGCGCTTGCTGCCACCGGCTACGAACGCGGAACAATCGTGCCCATTGGAAGCGCCACGGCCTGGCCCATCTACGCTGATCGGCGCATTGTAGGCAAAAAGATCGCGATGGGAGCTGGCGTGCACGGCTACAGTCTGTTCGTACAGGCGGACGCGCTCATAGCGTCCTACGACGCGACCGTGGCAGACATCTCACTGCCCGCGTAACCGACAGCATCGTTTGGCGCGGGCCGACGCAATTCCAAGTCGATTTAGTCGTTGAGGAATGCAGCGATGCCGGTCAAGACCGAGTCAGAGATCGTATTCTCACCGCCCAGCACAACGATCTTCTCCGGCCGCAGACGAGCCAACTCCGAAATGATCTCCGCCGGAAGCGCAGTCGAACGGCTCAAAAGAACAGGCACACCCGCA